>JBBABZ010000001.1:0-98836 GCA_041657385.1 Minisyncoccota bacterium
CCTTAATTTGTTCTTTGGTGAATATTCTTTTGCTCATATGTTTGATCGTTAATTATGTTATCTCATCCTCTTCCTAAATACAAAAAGCGGACACTTTTTGTGTCCACTTTTTGGGGTACAGATCATTCTTGGCGGTTTTTAGTTGCATTATAATATTGTAAAAACTATCTGACGGCGTCTTTTAAGCCTTTTCCAGCTTTGAACTTAGGAACGTTCATGGCTGGGATCTTTAAGGCTTCTCCGGTCTTCGGATTGCGGCCGGCACGGGCAGCTCTCTTGGAAACTTTAAAAGTTCCGAAACCAGTTAAAGTAACCTGGTCTCCTTTTGATAAGGCTTTGGTAATTTCATCAATAATAACATCAATGGACTCGTTGGCTTGAGTTTTAGAAACAGCCAATTTTTTAACTAATGCTTCGATTAATTCTGCTTTTGTCATAGGTGTGTATTTTTTAAAGATTTGTTTTAATTTAAACGGCTTAAATATGCAAGTCGACCTTTTTTAATTATTCTCTTTGATCCTGCCGCGGCTACTTCGCGTATTCGGTGATCCTCAATTCTCTGATCACGTTTACTTTGATCTCTCCCGGATATTTTAATTCTTCCTGCACCTTTCTGGCAATATCTCTGGCTAATTTATGAGCGGCCAGATCGTCTATCTCTTCGGGTTTAACAAATACTCTGATCTCCCTCCCCGCTTGAATGGCAAAGGCATTTTTAATGCCGGGGAAAGAAGTGGCAACTCCTTCAAGTTCTTCCAGTCTTTTCAAATAATTTTCCAAAGTGTCCTTGCGCGCGCCTGGCCTGGCTCCGGAAATTTGGTCGGCTACTTGGACGATAATGGCTTCGATCGATTCGTAAGGATATTCCTCGTGATGCGATTTCATCGCCGTGGCGATCTCTTTATCTATCTTGAATTTCTCAAGGATCTTAACTCCAATATCAGTATGCGACCCTTCTACTTGCCAGTCAAGGGCTTTGCCGATGTCATGCAAAAGCCCGGCCTTCTTGCAAACCGCAATATTCGCGTCCAATTCGGCGGCCAAAGAGCCGGCCAAGCGGGAAACTTCCATTGAGTGCAATAATACATTTTGGCCATAGCTGGTGCGGTAATGAAGCCTGCCAAGCAATTGGATAAGCTTTTCCGGAAGGTCCAGAACGTCTGTGTCGTAAACCGCGGCTTCTCCGGCTTCTTTCACTTTTTTAGCAACTTCGCTTTGCGCCTTTTCTATTTCCGCTTCAATGCGGGCTGGCTGGATGCGGCCGTCTTTGATCAATCTTTCCAAAGCAACCTTGGCTATTTCGCGCCTGACAGGATTAAAGCAAGACACGATAACTGTTTCCGGTGTTTCGTCGACGATCAACTCAACGCCGGTCATTTTTTCCAAAACACGGATATTCCTCCCTTCTTTGCCGATGATCCTTCCCTTGATCTCTTCCGACGGCAAAGAGATAGTGCTAGTGGTCAGCTCTTGCGATTGCGGCAAAGCAAATCCTTGAATGGCGTGCGCTAAAATTTCTTTGGCGCGCTTGTCAAATTGCTCCTGGCCACGAGCTTCCATTTTTCTTATCCTGGCCACGACATCGACTTGATACTCTTTTTCGATCTTTTCCAAAAGCTCATTTTTAGCTTCTTCCTGGGAAAGATTGGCGATCTGTTCCAATTTCTTGATCTCTTCTTGCTTTAAAACCTCCACGCTCTCCTTGATCTCCTTGACCCTATCTACTTTTTGGATCAGCTCTTTTTCTTTTCTCTCAAAATCTTGATGCTTGTTCTCTAATAATTCCTCTCTTTTTAAAAGGATATTTTCCGTCCTGATAATAGATTGCTGGCGATTATCCAGGTCAGTAAGAACTCTTTTTTCTGTTTTTTCGGCTTTTTCAGCAGCCCTGGCCAAAATATCGGCAGCCTCTTTTTTGGTCTGGATAAGCTTTTCCTGAAGCTTAGCTTCGATCGATCCCGCTCTTCTGCGGGCGATTGATTGGCGAACATAATAGCCCAGAACAGAGCCTGCAGCTAATGCACCAAAAATCCCTAAGGTTATTAGGAATGGCGAATTCATAGATTAAATTGAATGATTGGTATGGCATAAAAATGATTTATTTACGGTTTGGATTGGAGCCTCTTTTACCGGCGATAGCTTCTTCTGCAATTTTCTAAAGAAAAAATCTTCCCTGAAAATTTTTAAACGCGAGATGATCAACTTTTGCAGCTGAAACTATAATATTTTCCTGATAGCCAGCAACACCTTCTGAGAACGAAAAAAAATAGGCTGCTCCGCTATAAAGCGAATGGAATATTCCCTGCCGATAGGCAGACGCTGGACTGCGGAAAAATAAAGGAAAAGCGGCTCAAATCTTAAATACCAAAAATCCAAGGTTTATTTTTATAAATGATAATAACGAAATTATAACAAAAAAACCCAGCTGGGGCAAGGAAGTGTAAAGCGAAAAGCGCAAAGCGTAAAATAAAAGCGCCTGCCTGCCGGTAGGCAGGTAAAATTTAAAATATCGTTCGTTATTTTACGCTTCGCTTAGAACGGGGAGACCTCTTTCCAGTTTGGGATCGGCAAGTTGGCGTTTAATGATTCGCCTCCAACGCAGCTGTAGGAGCCAGCGGTGATATTGAGCCCTATTCCCCTGCTCTGGCCGGCTGTCAAAAATTTGATCTGGGGATTGGAAGATGCAGCCGTGCTGCTGACGAATTCGTAATCAACTCCTTCGGTCATATCCAACAAATCCCAGGAATAAGATGATCCGACCTCTTGGCAGGCCCTATACTCGTTTGAAGAATTGGAACAAACGCTGCAAGTCCAGTCCGCGTTGCCGGGATCCACTACCGGCGCGGTAGAACCTTTCCAGCAAACCGAATAACATGGATCGCTCGAACTGGCGACATCGGCCGTTGAACAGAATTGGATCGTATCTCCCACAGAAATTGTTTTCTTGTCCCAAGCGACTCTGGTTATCGGATAATGATTATTGGGAGTGGAAAAACTCGGCCCCGAGATCCAATTGGAGCAAACAGCGCTTTGGTTGCAAACCTTCACCCACCAATAATAGGTGCTGTCATAGGCTAAGCTACCGCTAATCCCAACCGCCTGAGTGATCGTACTCTCCGCAGGATCGCTGCGGCTGCCGACCGAAAGATCGACCGCCGGATTCGCGGCGTTAACATCATCAATTGTATTCACCCTGAATTGGTAGCTGGATAAGGGAAGGTTGTCCGGTTCTTGATACAGCCATTCAAAAAATACGCTCATAGATGCGCTGTCGCCGCAATAGTTATCGGAATTATCCGCCGGAGGAGTCAAATTAACGGCGATCGGGCCGAGGGAAGCGCAAACTCCGGCATCACAGTTCCCGGAATAGCATTGTTCGCTATCGGTGCAGGAGCAGCTATTTGATTTTTTGATGGCAAAAGGCTTAGACGGACTGCAAACGCCTTGGCTGCAAAATCCGCTATAGCATTCACTGTTGCTCGCGCAAGAACAGCTATCTGATTTACTGATGGTAAAAACAGAAGACTCCGGTTCTGCCGCCTCCGCCTCCTCCGCCCCAGCCAAACTGTATGCTGGTTCGGTAGCTACATACTTACGGGCAAATGAGAATTCTTGGTCGCAAGTGCCATTCGCTATCCATAGATCTAATCCAAGGTTGTCTATTGGAAGATTCGTTGTTGACCCAGAAGCTATTTCATCACCGTCAACATAAAAATGTGCTTCTGTTGGAAGACTTGTCATTAACAACCTCACATAAGTATTTAATGGAAATTCAGATGCTTCAGATATTTGCGTGCCAGTACCCCTGCTCCTTGTGTAAGCATAACGGCTAGCGCCGCCACTATAACTTTGAAAACATAATTGAGAATCAGCAGCAGTAGACCAAAGCTGAACCCCTAAATTATGTGTAACTGATGTTCTTCTGAATTTTGACTCAAATGCTATATTATTTGGAGGAATTATATTGCTATCCTCAAAAGCACTACTCGCCGCTCCGTGATACTGGATAAAAGTATTTGGCCCGCTACTTCCGTCTGTATCCCCAGCTTTCCCGTAATAACAATAAATATCTGCATCTGATGATTCCAAACTGTCGGCTACCTCTACCCATACAGTTGCCAAATATGAAGTTCCGCTTACCGCAACGCTTTCGATCCAGTAATCGATTGGAGTTGCTCCATCATTATCGGTAAAACGCATATCAAACATTGAATCCAAGCAATTTCCTTCTAAATCAAAATCCTCGCCAGTCGCACCAGATGTCTTTCCAACTAAAAGCTTGACTTGATAATTAGTTCCGGCACCGGTCTGATGGGCTATTGTTACTTTTTTTCTTGCGGAATATCCCGCAAGCCAGCCTTCGCCGGAAGGCGGCGGTTCTGCCGCCGCTACCACCGTAAAATTACCGCTCGTAATAAAAGTGGCGATCGAATTCTCGCCAGAGGTTGTTATTGTATTTCCTGCTCCTGAAACGGTGCAAGTGCCATAATCGGCGGTTACCCAAGAAATGATAACAATACCTGAACCGCCAGTGCCAACCATGCCAATTACAGCCTCATAAGTTCCGCCGCCGCCGCCGCCGGTGTTTGCAACTCCATCATTCCTCGTATTCAAAGAGCTAACCGCACCGCCTCCATATCCGCCGACACCATAGATTGAGCCGTTGCTCCCCTTTGTTCCTCCGCCGCCGCCTGAAAAATAATAAGTGCCAGAAACATTTTGTCCTGAAGTCGAACCAATTATCGGGTTGGCTAATCCAATTCCTCCATTACCTCCCTGTCCACTTGATACATCAGCACCGACTGCTCCCGCTCCGCCGCCGCCGCCGCCTGCATAACGAAAACCTCCCTTCCCACCGTTGTATCCTTGCCCGGAGGTGGCGTTACCTCCATTGGGCGTCCCAGCAGTTGCGTCTCCGCTGCCTCCGCCTCCAGAGCCTCCATCTCCGCCAACACCTAAGGTTTGGCCCCTGCCATAACCGCCGCCTTCAGCAGTAATAGTAGAAAATACTGAATTTTGCCCCTTTGTAGCTTGCGTATAAGTTGCATATCCATCACTATAAATTCCTCCTAGCCCTCCATCTCCAACGGTTACGGGATATTCCTGTGCGGTAACTGTAAAAGCGGAATTATAAACAAAACCGCCGGCACCGCCGCCGCCGCCGTTAGAGTTTCCGCCTCCTCCGCCGCCGCCGACAACTAAAACTTTGACTGTACCGCCAGTGGCATATGCGGTGCCGATCCCGCTATTTTTCAGCCAGTTAAAAATGAAAAAAGATAAAACCAAAACAGCTGCCAAGGCGACTGGGATCTTGAGGCTGGAATATGGAATATGGAATTTGGAATTTGGAATTTTGAATTTGGAAGCTGGAATTTGGAATTTGGAATTTGGAATTTGGAATTTCATGGCTTTGATTTGGAATCTAAAAACTGGAATTTAGAATTTAGAATTTTGAATTTAGAATGCTTTTTGTCTTTGAAATAAACGCATTTAATAATTTGTGGACGGTTGTTGCTTGTTCTGTAATTCTATTAAATTCTGCTTGGTTTAAATATTTTAAGTCTCTGGCTATTAAAAGCTGATTCTGAATTTCAGTCAAAGAACCAAGGGCCATATAATAAAATTGCAATTTTTCTTTATATCCCTGCCTTGAAAATCCTTCCGCAATATTTGATGTTATCGAAATCGCAGCTCTTCTTATTTGGTTTGTCAGACTGAAAAGTTCTTCTTTGGGAAATTTCCTGGTAATTTGGTAAACCGACAAAACCAGCTCATGCCCTTCTTTCCACACATTCAAATCCGTAAATTTTTGAATTTTTTGCTTATTCTCCATATTCCAGATTCTAGCTTATTCTCCATATTCTATATTCAAAATTCTAAATTCCATATTCTAAATTCCAGCTTCCATATTCTAAATTCTCGCTTCAAGATTCTCGCTTCCCGTTAACCGCCTTGACAAAAAAATCTGAAAAGCTATTCTAAGTATAGAATTCACATGAAAAAAACCTCTAAAGGTTCCGTCCTTTAGCGGTTTTTTTTACATACTCCAACTTTTGGCTTGACATCATGGCACTACTCGCTATCATTTAAATACAATCATCACGAAAAGGCTCTCTTAGGGGAAATCCCTATGAGGCCCTTTTTTTATACTCCAAATTATTTTTTAAATCGCTATACCCCACGAACAAATAAGCTCTTAAAACATTAAATTTTTCCGTAAGATAAACTCTAAAACGGCGAAAATCCAATTTCCAACCTAAATTGCGAATTGATAAATTCAAATTCTGACTGTCAATAAACGCGTAATTGTTTTGCTTATTCTCCATATTCCAAATTCTAAATTCCAGTTAATCGTTATTCAAAATTCTAAATTCTAAATTCCATATTCTAAATTCTATATTCCAGATTCTAGATTCTAGATTCCAGATTCTAGCTTCAAGATTCCAGATTCCAATCTCACTCCCCGCCGATTATCTCCGAACAGCTGTTATAACTGTCACAGACCTTGGCATAATAGGAACAGCTTGCGCAATATTCGCAGGGAGACGAACCTCCGCAACCGGCCGTTGATGAATTATAATTCGCCGAAGGATTGGTTGAGGAAGCAGTGGCTGAAACCGCCCAGCAATTGGTAACGGTGCCGGGCTGGCAGTTGGCGCAATCTCCGGCCTTGCAGACATACAATTTAATGGTATCGCCCGCATCCGGATCGGCCGGGGCTGTTGATTCAAAAGTGATCGTCTGCCCGCTTTGGCAAACAGTGGTTGAGGCTACTGTCCTGCAAATATTTGAGTTGGCCGTAGAAATTGAGACGGAAGTGATGGAAGGGATCCCATCGGCTAAAAAATTAACCTCGTTTCCGTAAGCATACCCTGATGAATTATGGGCATAGGCTCTGACATAATAAGTGCTTCCCGATAGGTTGATCAGGGTTTTGGTAAAAGCTCCGGCGGCAAAGGAGCCAGTATCTTCCACATAAAGGGCATAACCGGAACTCGTTGGGGCAACATTTCCCGGAACGGTTGTGCTCGCCGTGCCATAAACGAAACCTCTTTTATCGCAGGTGCCGCTGCCAATATCGGTGATATTCCCATTGCCAGTGGCCTGGGTTGGCGTGATATTAGCAGCCGCTTGAGTGGTAACGGTTGGAGGAACCGGAGGAGTAAATGTTCCGACAACGGCGGTGCCGTATTGGCCGTTGCCAACATCGTTATACCCCACCACGAAGTGGGTGGCGTCCAAAGCGGAGACGGAGGGATAGTAGGTCTGCGCTGTATTAAAGACATCCTCCGAGCCGTAGGTGATGGCGGAACTGGAGACAGTGCCGATGATGGCGGTGCCGGAGTTGCTATTGTTAACATCCTTATACCCAGCCACGAAGTGGGTGGCGTCCAGACGAGAGACGGAAACATTGTCGGTAACTCCCGCATTAAAGACATATTCTGAGCCGTAGGTGATAGTAGTGGTGCCGGAGACGATGCCGATAATGGCGGTGCCGTAACTGCTGTTGCTGTTATCCATATACCCTGCCACGAAGTGGGTGGAGTCTAGGGCAGAGACAAAGGGATAGTAGGTCTGCGCCGCATTAAAGACATACTCTGAGCCGTAGGCGATGGTGGAAGTGCCGGAGATAATACCGATGATGGCGGTGCCGTAACCGCTATTGCTAGTATCTCTATACCCAGCCACGAAGTGGGTGGCGTCTAGGGGGGAAACAGAGACATACTCGGTAACTACCGCTGTGTTAAAAACATACTTTGAACCGTAGGTGATGGTGGTACCAGAGACGGTGCCGATGATGGCGATGCCGGAGCTGTAAGCATACCCTACCACGAAGTGGGTGGAGTCTAAGGCGGAGACGGAGACGGAGCTGATCAGCCCCGCATTAAAGACATACTCCAAACCGTAGGTGATGGTGGAGCCCGAGATGGTACCGATGATGGCGGTGCCGTAGCTGCTGTTGCCTTCATCCCTATACCCGGCCACGAAGTGGGTGGAGTCTAGGGCGGAGACGGAGAGATAGAAGAGGGTAGCCGCCGAATTAAACACATACTCCGAGCCGTAGGTGATGGTAGAGCTGGAAATTGTGCCAACAACAGCAGTGCCGTAACTACCGTTGCCAGTATCCATATACCCGGCCACGAAGTGGGTGGCGTCCAGGCGAGAGACGGAGGGATAGGTGGTAATTCCACTATTGGCCAGAGACTCTGCGCCGTAGGCGATAACGTTGCCCGAAACGCTGCTAACGATGGCGGTGCCATAGCTGCTGTTGCCAACATCGTTATACCCGGCCACGAAGTGGGTGGCGTCTAGGAGGGAGACGGAAATGTAACAACTATTTGCTGTATTAAAAACATACTCTGAGCCGTAGGAGATGGCGGTGCCGGAGATGGTGCCGATGATGGCGGTACCGTAACTGCTGTTGCCTCCATCCCTATACCCGGCCACGAAGTGGGTGGCGTCCAGGGAGGAGACGGAGAGATAGTCGGTATTTCCCGCATTAAAAACATACTCTGAGCCGTAGGCGATGGTGGAAGTGCCGGTGATAATGCCGATAATGGCAGTGCCGTAACTGCTGTTGGCATTGTCCCTATACCCGGCCACGAAGTGGGTAGAGTCCAGGGCGGAGAGGGAGACTTGGTCGGTGCTTGCCGCATTGAAGATATACTCTGAACCATAAGCGATAACGTTGCCCGAAACGCTGCTAACGATGGCGGTGCCCTTATTGCTGTTACTAGTATCCATATACCCAACCACGAAGTGGGTGGCGTCTAGGCGAGAGATGGAGATATAATCGGTACCTCCCGCATTAAAGACATACTCTGATCCGTAGGTGATGATAGTGGTGCCGGAGACGATGCCGATGATGGCGGTACCGTAACCACTGTTGCCATAATCTGCATATCCTGCCACGAAGTGGGTGGAGTCTAATGCGGAGATGGGGATATAACCAGTATTTGCCGTATTAAAAACATACTCTGAGCCGTAGGTGATAGTGGTGCCGGAGATGGTGCCGATGATGGCGGTGCCGTAATTGCTGTTGCCGTCATCCCTATACCCGGCCACGAAGTGGGTGGCGTCCAGGGCGGAGACGGAGGGATAGTAGGTACTTGCCGCATTAAAAACATACTCTGAGCCGTAGGTGATGGCGGTGCCCGAGATGGTGCCGATGATGGCGGTACCGTAGTTGCTGCTGCCAGTATCCTTATATCCGGCCACGAAGTGGGTGGCGTCCAGACGAGAAATGGAAATCTTTTCGGTAGCTCCCGTATTGGCCTGATACTCTGAGCCATAGGCAATGACAGTGCCGGAGGTGATAGTACCAGCCGCGGCTGTGGCAAGACTATTGTTGCCGGTATCCTGATACCCGGCCACGAAGTGGGTGGAGTCCAGGGCGGAGACGGAGGTATAGGAGGTAGCTCCCGAATTAAAGACATACTCTGAACCGTAGGTGATGGTGGTAGTAGAGATGATACCGATGATGGCAGTGCCGTAAACACTGTTGCCTTCATCGCTATACCCTGCCACGAAGTGGGTGGAGTCTAGGGCGGAGACGGAGGTATAGACAGTGCTTGCCGCATTGAAGACATACTCTGAGCCGTAGGTGATTGTGGTGGTGCCGGAGATTATGCCGATGATGGCGGTGCCCTTACTGCTGTTACCAAAATCCATATACCCCACCACGAAGTGGGTGGAGTCCAGGGTGGAGACGGAGACATAGTTGGTCTGTGCCGTATTAAAAACATACTCTGAGCCATAGCTGATAGTAGAGCTGGAGACGATGCCGATGATGGCGGTGCCGTAGCTGCTGTTACTATTATCCCTATACCCGGCCACGAAGTGGGTGGCGTCCAGGCGAGAAATTGAGATATAGTCTGTAACTCCCGCATTAAAGGCATACTCCGAGCCGTAGGTGATGGCATAACCGGAGACAGTGCCGATGATGGCGGTGCCGTAGCTACTGTTGCCAATATCCCTATACCCGGCCACGAAGTGGGTGGAGTCTAAAGCGGAGACGGAGAGATAGTAGACCTCTGCCGTATTAAACACATACCCTGAGCCGTAGGTAATGACAGTACCGGAGATAGCGCCGATGATGGCGGTGCCGTAAGTGCCGTTGCCATAATCCTTATACCCTGCCACGAAGTGGGTGGCGTCTAGGGCAGAGACGGAAAGATATTCGATATATTCCGAAGTAAAGACATACTCTGACCCGTAGGAAATAGCACCAGCCGAGATGGTGCCGATGACGGCGGTGCCTTTACTGCCGTTGTTGGTATTTTTATAAACCATTACAAAATGAGTGGCGTCCAAACGGGCGGTTGCGGCATAAGCGCCGACGCTGCCCTTATTGAAGACATACTCCGAGCCGTAGGCGATAACATTGCCCGAAACCGTGCCAGCCGCGGCTGTGGCAAGACTGCTGTTGCCAAAATCCTTATATCCGGCCACGAAGTGGGTAGCGTCCAAGGCGGAGACAGAAACATAGTCGGACCGTGCCGCATTAAAGACATACTCTGAGCCGTAGGTGATGGTAGTGGTACCCGAAATAGTGCCGATGATGGCGGTGCCGTAAGTACTGTTGCCGCCGTCCCTATACCCTGCCACGAAGTGGGTAGTGTCCAGGGCGGAGACAGAGGGATAGCTGACAGTCGCCGCATTAAAGACATACTCTGAGCCGTAGGCGATGGTGGAGGTGCCCGAGATGATGCCGATGATGGCGGTGCCGTAGTAATTGCTGTCACTATACCCAGCCACGAAGTGGGTGGAGTCCAGGGTGGAGACGGAAACATCGTAGGTAGCCGCCACATTAAAGACCGACTCTGAACCGTAGGTGATAGTAGAGCCGGAGACGATGCCGATGATAGCGGTACCGTAATAGCTGTTACCAAGATCTGAATACCCTGCCACGAAGTGGGTGGCGTCCAGGCGTGAGACAGAAGTATAACTGGTATTTGCCGCATTAAAGACAGACTCTGCGCCGTAGGTGATGGTAGAACCGGAGACGACGCCGATGATGGCGGTGCCGTAGTTACTGTTGCCATTATCCTTATACCCCACCACAAAGTGGGTAGCGTCCAGGGCAGAAACAGAGGTATAGGTGGTAACTCCCGCATTGAAGACAGACTCTGCGCCGTAGGTGATGGTAGAGCCGGAGACAATGCCAATGATGGCGGTGCCGTAATAGCCGTTACCGAGATCTGAATACTCTGCCACGAAATGGGTGGCGTCCAGGACGGAAACGGAGAGATACTCGGTGGCCGCCGAATTAAAGACATACTCTGAGCCGTAGGTGATAGTGGTGCCGGAGATGGTGCCGATGATGGCGGTGCCGTAACTGCCGTTATTGGTATTTACATAAACCATTACAAAATGGGTGGCGTCCAAGCGGGCGGTGGCAGTATAGTCGCCAGCGCTTCCCTGGTTAAACGCATACTCTGAACCGTAGGAAACAGTCGGGTCAATGCTTATGGGGTAAACAAGGTTCGGCAGGTTGTCTTTTAATTTCAAGGTCAAAATATTTTCTTTTGTTTCATAGAAAGAAAGGTCCTGGTGGGAAGTTCCGTTGGCTTCGATGATATAAGGGGCTTTGACAGTATAAAGAAGTTTTGTTTTTTCTGATTTTTCCTGGATCTCTTGGATCAAGGCCGGGTCGTTGGATTCAACTTTCTGCCAAAACTTGTCGGAACCGTAGATCTCAACATCGCCGTTATCTTTTTGCCTCGCCTCAAGAGTATTGTTGGAATTTATCTGCCAAGACAAAGAAAAACCGTTTTTGGGTTTTTTGAAAAAGATGACATCATTTTTAAGCTCGTCTTTGGTCGGGCTGTAAACCACTAAAAAATCGGAGAAATAATAAAGTATCCGATTGTCTCTTTTTTCCATTTTCTGGGGTTTGTTTTGGCCGAAAAAATCCAGCTTTAAAGGAACGGAGCTGTCGTTTCTTTGGAAGGTAACGCCTTCAAGGGAAAAACTCGCCTGGTAAGGAGTGAAAAGATTGCTGTCTTGAGACACTTTATAGGAGCCGTTCTCTTCTTCCCATTTTAAATTTTCCGGAACCGGATGCTGAAAGATAGCCAAGGCATTGGTTATCTCGGCT
This sequence comes from Minisyncoccota bacterium, assembly GCA_041657385.1. Lineage (GTDB taxonomy): Bacteria > Patescibacteriota > Minisyncoccia > Minisyncoccales > JAQTVQ01 > CAIMDX01. The sequence goes on from JBBABZ010000001.1 coordinate 12,101, forward strand.
TCTTTTTTTGCCTGGATGTTTTTGGTTATTGAAATAAAAAGAAATGCTCCAAGAGCTAAAGCTAAAATGGAAAAAAGAAAAAAATAAGATATTTTTTGAGGAATTTTTTTAAAAAGTATTTTGGGCATAACTGTCTGCTTTATTAATTTTATGTTTATTCTCCGGCTTGGAATATATCCGTGCGGGGAGTTATATATTTTAAAAAATTTTTAAAAAAATCAGCAAAAAATATTTCTGCCATTTTATTTTAGCAGACGCCGACCATATAGCAATGCAAGGGGGTGTGGATAACTATAAAGCGTAAAGTGCAAAGCGAAAAGTGTAAAGCAACGAACGAGCGTAAAGTGCAAAGCAACGAACGAGTGGCGGAAGCGAAAAGTGTAAAGCAACGAACGAGCGTAAAGTGCAAAGCGAAAAGTGCAAAGCAACGAACGAGTGGCGGAAGCGAAAAGTGTAAGGTATTGTAGAATGAAAAGCGTTTGCCTGCAGGCAAACGCTTTTCGTTCTTGTTTTAAGCTTTACGCTGTTGTTTTGCGCTTTACGCTTTGCACTTTACGCTTAACAAAAAAGGGTACTCGATCATTAATGATCTTTCCCCTTATATAGAGTTTCGAGCGTTAGCCCGAAATTATTTTGCCTCTTCTATCGGCTGGAAGAAAAAACACTTTTTTCTCCCCTTTTTGGCGCATCTTTCCGCTATCTCTTGCTCGTCCAGCATTTTCCAGCGAAGACTGCACCTGTATTCAGCCATTCGGATCACTCCTCTCAAAGCTTAACCATAAGCTGGGTTTGCAAAATGCCATTTCTCTCGCATCTTTTTCCCTCTTCGCTTTTTAACTGCAGATGCTCGCATCTGCAGTTTTGGAACAAGCATTTTCCCGTTGTTTCATCCGTATCGATCTTTTTTTGCATGTAAGAGCACAGCCAATAATGAGCCATAAAGCCTCCTGTCCTTTTTCTATTGTTAAGGTGCTAAAGGGATAAGCCTTAAAGCTTATCCCCTCAATTCCTTAATTTTTAATCTCTCTTTTAAAAAAACGGACAAGATTTTGTCTTGTCCGTTTTTTTGATTTATCTATTAGGCGCTTGCATCTTTTGTTTTTATCACTTCATCGATAACACCGTATTCTTTGGCTTCTTCCGCGGTCAGATAGAAGTCCCGGTCAGTATCTTTTTCGATCCGTTCCAATGGCTGTCCGGTATGCTTGACCAGAATTTTGTTCAGCCGGTCTTTAAGCTTTAATATCTGCTTGGCGGTAATTTCTATCTCTGATGCCTGTCCGGTTACTCCTCCGGCCACTTGATGCAATAAAATTTCGGCATTGGGAAGGGAATATCTCTTGCCTTTTTGGCCCGCGGCCAATAAGAATCCCCCCATTGAAGCGGCCATACCGACGCAAACCGTTGATATTTCAGGCTTCACATATTGCATTGTGTCGTAAACGGCCAAACCGGCAGTTACTGAACCGCCAGGGCTGTTGATATATATCTGTATGTCTTTTTTGGGGTCTTTTGACGCCAAAAACAAAAGCTGGGCGATGATGGAACTGGCCAAAGAGTCATTGACCGGCCCGGATAAAAGAATGATCCGCTCGCGCAAAAGCCTAGAGTATATATCATAAGCCCGCTCGCCGGACTGGGTTTTTTCGATGACTGTGGGGATTAGATTCATGATATTGAGAGTTAATTTGTAATTTCCTACCTTATGCGTTTATTAAGCTAATGTAAAATGTAAAGTCTGTAATCTCTTTTATACATAAACAACCTCGTTAAGTATTCTGTCTTTTATTCTTAATTTTAAGGTATCTTTCATTATCAAATCTACTTTAATCCCCGCTTTTTGAGCCAAAAAATTTTCAAGCTCTATAAAAGTAAAAAGTCCGACTGGTTCGCAAAACTCAACCAATATATCAAGGTCGCTTTTATCGCCTGCTTCTCCCCTGGCATAGGAGCCGAATATGCCAATTCTTTCTACCTTAAACTTTTCTTTAAGCAGCGGCGCCAGTTTTTTTAATTTAATTTTTATTTTTTCAACTTTTTGCATAAGTTTCTTGGCTTACAGCTTTATGTCTTCATATTGTAGCAAATAAAGAGAAAAGCGAAAAGTGTAAAACAACGGAAGTGAGCGTAAAGCAACGAACGGAAGCGCAAAGTGTAAAGCGCAAAGTGTAAAGCGAAAAGCGCAAAACAACAGCGAAAAGCTAAAAATAACGACAAAAGCGTAAATTTAAAATTATCTCTTGCCTTTTAGGGTAATGATGCTTGAACCGAGGATATTGGAAATTTCGTTTGTTTCGGTAAGCAATTTATCGGCTGTCTGTCTGTCGGATTTTCCGGAGTCTCTTAATAGTCCAAGCCAAAACTTGCTCTCATTGGCTGACTTCAGGGCATAACTGAAAAAATTGGTAAAATCCTTTTTCGTGCTCCCCGCTTGAGCCTCAATAATATTGGCTCCTATGCTGGTTGCTGATCTTAAAAGCTGCTTTGCTATTATTTGCGCGCTAAAATCTCTTTTGTCCAAAGAATCAATAAACTTAATCACTCTCAAGGCGTAAAAGTAAGCCCTCCTTTTTAATTCCGGTTTTTCACTTGCCATGATTAAAGCGTAAAGCTAAAAATGAAAATCGTAAAGCAACGAACGAGTGGCGGAAGCGAAAAGTGTAAGGTATCGTAGAACGAAAAGCGTTTGCCTGTAGGCAAACGCTTTTCGTTCTTGTTTTAAGCTTTACGCTGTTGTTTTGCGCTTTACGCTTTGCGCTTTACGCTTTTAAAGCCCTAAGGCTTTAAAGGCGTTTTCCTGCTTGATCTCGTCTTCGGCGTAGGCTGAAAGCCTTTCCAGATTGGCTCCTTTTCCAGCGGCTTTAAGGTCGGGATAATAATCCATCATTGCGTTTATCTTTTCTTCTATCTGTTCGGCGCTGGCTTCCACTTTTTCCTGTTTGATGATCTCGCCCATGATCAAAAAGCTTTTGACGCGTTTTTTAGCGGCCTCTTCCGCCTCTTTTTCCAAATCAGCCTCGGTTTTGTTGATCTGTTTGAGATATTCTTCAAAGCTTATGCCTAAATTCTGCGCGATCTGATCTTTGGCGCTGTGCATCATTTGATGAGCCTCTTTTTCTACTAAAACTTGAGGCAATTCAACCTCGACCTCTTTGGCAGTCTTGGCCAGAAAGTCTTCTCTCTGCCTTTGGATTTCGGCCGCCTTTTTTTCTTCCGCGATCCCCTCTTTGATATTATTCCTTAAGGCCTCGGCATTTTCGAAATTGCCTAAACTTTTAACGAATTCTTCATTGACTTCCGGCAATTGAAGTTTTTTAACAGCTTTTACGACCACCTTAACCTGCAAAACCTTATCCGGCTCCTCCTTGGATCTAAAACCGACTTCTTTTGACTCGCCGGTAATCACTCCGACCAAGCTGTCTTCAAATTCCTTAGGATATTGGCCCTTGCCGAGTATAAAAGCGTCGTTGCGCACTTTTCCTGCCTCGATCTCCGGGGAAGAAAAATCTATCTCTATAAAATCATCGTTTTGAGCAGGATCTGCCTTATCGGCAAAAGATGCTCTGGATTTTTGGATATTGGAAATGGTCTCTTCCACCTCCTTATCCTCAATTTTAATTTCTTTTTTTTCGATCTTTTGGGCAATGGTTTTATAATCGGGTAATTTAAATTCCGGCATTATCTCAAACTCGGCTGAAAAAAGAAGCTCATTCTCCTTGGCCATCTTTAACAGCTCTATCTGGGGCTGGGAAATAACCTCTATCATTTGCAGGGCCAATTCTTTAATGGCTTTCGGCCAAAGGTTATCAATGGCCAAAGTTGCGCCTTCGACTAAAAGCTTCGCCGGGTCCAAGCTGGCTTCAACCATAGAAATCGGAGCTTGGCCCTTGCGGAAGCCGGGCAATTCGATCTCTTTGCTGAAATTGGAAAGAGCCTTTTCGTAAAAAGGCTTGAACTCGTCCCAAGCCTGCTCGATCTCGATCTTAACTTTTGTTTTTTTGTTTTCTTTAATTGTAAGTTTCATGTAATTTTGATCTCACTATTTATAATCTTCCAAAAAGTTTAAAGGGGTCTAACCCCTTGCACAGAAGTTAAGCTTTTTTATGATTGACGCGCACTATGTCGCGACAAAATACAATTGTCGCGCACCGTGTCGCGCCAAAATATAATTGACGCGCATTGTCGCGCGTCGTGTCGCGCGTCCGCCAGAAAGGGCTAAACCCTTTCTGGAATTTGTCGCGCATTATTTTTCGGTTTTAATTTTGGATTTTTTGGCTTTGGCCGGTTTTTTGGCTTTTTTATCAATCTTGATCTCTTTGCTTTCCTCTTCCTTGCTCTCTGTCTGCGCAACGGACTGTGTTTCTTTTTCTTCTTGCCCAGCCTCTGAAATTTCTTCAGCATTTTCTTGTTGGCCTTCAGCTGCCTTTTCTTCCAATTGCTCCGGGCTTTTAACATCGATCTTCCAGCCGGTCAATTTGGCCGCCAGCCGGACATTTTGCCCCTCGCGGCCGATAGCCAAAGACAATTGGTCGCTAGGCACTACCACTAAAGCGGTATTTCTAGGCAAAACCTTGACTTCGATCACTTTGGCCGGAGAAAGCGCATTAGCTACATATTTATCTGTTTGGTCGGAATATTCGACAATGTCGATCTTCTCTCCGCCCAGCTCGGATATAACGGCAGAAACCCTTACTCCCCTTTGGCCGACCATAGCGCCGATAGGATCAACGCCTTCGGCTAAAGAAGCTACCGACACTTTGGTTCTGGACCCGGCTTCGCGGGCGATTGATTTGATTTCGATCTGGCCGGCGGAAATTTCAGGCACCTCCAGCTCAAAAAGCCTGGAAATCAATTTTGGATAAGCGCGGGACAATAGAATAAAAGGCCCGCGGGAGCTCTCTTCTACTTTTAAAACAAAAACTTTCAGCCTTTGGCCGGAACGATAGAATTCCCCTCTCACCTGCTCTTCCCTGGGTAAATAGCCCAAGGTTTTGCCGAGATCCAAATAAAGGCCGCCGGATTCCACTCTCTGGATAATGCCGGAAATGATGTCCCCTTCCCTGGACCTATATTCCTCCATGATACCGATCCTTTCAGCCTCCCTTATTTTTTGAAGCACGACCTGTTTCGCTGTTTGCGAAGCAATACGGCCAAAATCGGTCTTTTCTTCCAAAGGAAAGATCAATTCTGTTCCGGATTCGGCTTTTTTGTCTATTTTCTTGGCTTCGTCAATCATAATATGCTTTTCCGAATTGAACCTGACTTTTTTTACCTCTCCATCGGCAACAGCCTCGGCTGCTTCCAGCTCGGCTTCAGTTTTGTTCTTCAACTCCTCCAGTTCGGCTTCGGAATAGATCATTGAATCATCAACCACGATCTTTACTTGCCAAAAATTAACCTTGCCGTTTTTAGGATCAAGCTTGGCTTTGATGATCTGGCCTTTTTGGCCGTATTCCTTTTTATAAGCTGAAGCTAAAGCCTGCTCGGTGATCTCGACCACCTTTTCCTGGGGCAAAGCCTTTTCTTCCGCGATCTGGGCGATCGCCGACGCGAATGATTTTAGATCCATATTGTTTTGCTAGCCTTCGGCCGGAACGGCCTTTTGGCTTCACTAATTATGTTTTACGATTATTTATACTATTTTTTTAAAAAAAAGACCGGGTTCAACCGGGCATGGTCATCAAAATCTGTCATTAACTGTCAATATAATAACAGAAAGAGGAAAACTGTCAAGATTAGCGCAAAGCGTAAAGTGCAAAGTGTAAAACAAAAGTGCAAAATTTAAAATATTCGTTTTCCAGTCGTTCGTTATTTTTAGCTTTACGCTGTTATTTTACGCTTTTCGCTTTTAGCTTTACTCTTTCTTCCTTTGCTCTTTTCGTTTTTTTTCAACTAAAGTATAATTAAGAAACTAACCATAAAAATATTTCAGTTTCACGAAACTGGCAATGAACTTGGAAATCCCCAAAGAAGTAAAATTTGTCCTTGATGGCTTGAAAACAAAAGGCTTTCAAGCTTATGCCGTTGGCGGCTGCGTCCGCGACATCCTAAGAGGGGAAAAACCTGCCGACTGGGATATAACGACCAATGCCGCTCCCGAGCAGATCGGTTCGATTTTTTTGGAAAGCTTCAGCAATAATAAATTCGGCACGGTTACGGTGATCGTCGAAAGCGAAGATCCGGCTTTGCGCGAAATAGAAGTTACGCCTTTCCGCACCGAACAAAACTATTCAGACAAAAGACACCCGGATGAAGTTAAATGGGCCAAAACTATCGAAGAAGACCTAAGCCGCCGGGATTTCACGGTCAATGCCTTGGCTTTGGACGAAACGGCAGGGAAGATAAGCATTATCGATCTATTCAACGGACAAAAAGACCTGCGTGATCAAATTATACGCACAGTCGGAAGCGCCGAGGAAAGATTCAACGAGGATGCCTTAAGGATGCTAAGGGCGATCCGTTTTTCCGCTACTTTGGGTGAAGACTGGAAGATCGAACCTCAAACCCAAAAAGCCATCGAATCAAACGCCCATTGGCTAAAAGCCATCTCTCAAGAAAGGATCAGCGAAGAGCTATGCAAAATAATAAAATCCAGGCAGGCGGCGCAGGGGATAGAAACGTTAAGAATATATGGATTGCTGCAATATATCCTTCCGGAATTAATGGAAGGGTATAAAGTCGGGCAGAACAAGCACCATGTCTATGATGTTTATGAACATTGCGTGCGCTGTTTGGACTTTACCGCCAAAAAAGATTTTAATTTCCATGTTCGGATGGCCTCTTTGCTCCACGATATCGGCAAGCCGCGTTCCAAAAGAGGGGAAGGCCTTAATTCCACTTTTTACGGCCATGATATTATCGGAGCCAAAATGTGCGCCCAAGCTTTACAGCGCTTGAAATTTTCCAAAAAAGATAATGATAAAGTTACGCTTTTGGTCCGATACCATTTGTTTTATTACAATGTGGACGAAGTAGGGGAATCTTCCATCCGCCGCTTGGTGCGCAATGTCGGGCCGGAAAATATGGAAGAGCTATTGCAGGTCCGGATGGCCGACCGTATCGGCTCGGGCTGTCCCAAGGCAGAGCCATATAAACTAAGGCATTTGAAATATATCGTCGATAAAGTAGCCCAAGACCCGATCTCGGCCAAAATGCTCAAAGCCGACGGCCAAGATGTGATGAAGATATTGGAAATAAAACCCGGTCCGAAGATCGGCGATATTTTGGATATTCTTTTGGGCATAGTTTTATTGGACCCCAAAAAAAATACCAAAAAATTCTTGGAAGGGGAGATCAAAAAATTGGGAAAAATGTCCGATGAAGAACTGGCAGTTTTTTCCCAAAAAGCCAAAGAGGAGCGCGGCAAAACCGAAGTGAAGCGGGACGAAATGACGAAGAAGAAGTATTGGGTCACTTAGAAGCGTAAAGTGCAAAGCGAAAAGCTTAAAGCAGCGAACGATCGTAGGACGAAAAGCGTTTGCAAACGCTTTTCGTCCTTGTTTTTAGCTTTACGCTGTTATTTTACGCTTTTCGCTTTACACTTTACGCTTCTTGGTTTCACAAATTCCGAAAAATTTGCTAAGCTTTTAAGCGTCCTAAGAATAGAGACGTCAACGGGGTGTAGTATACCGGCAGTACGTGCCCTTCGGGAGGGTAAAGACTGGGTTCAATTCCCAGCACCCCGACTGCTTAAATTAAAGTCCTTATCAATGGAAACCAAGCTAGCCATTTTTGATTTCTCCGGCACTTTGGCTTACGGCAAGATAAGCGGCCAAAAACTTCTTGAAGACATGAGCAACTTAAGCTTCGAGCTTTTTGGCGACGCCCAAAAAGCTTTTGCTTTGCCTGTCCAAAAAGCGATTTTAACAGCCGCCGATCATTTTTTATTAAAAGGCTGCGACATTCCCAAAGATATTAAAATTTTTACGCCTCTGGAAACAAAATATCTCAAGCCCGATCCCAGGGCTTTTCTTTTTGTGCTCGAACAGCTAGGCGTTAGCCCTCAACAAGCTGCGATGATAGGGGACGAAGTCGAAAGGGATCTGATCCCGGCCGTCGGCCTCGGGATGAAAGCCTTTTTGATTAACAGGGAAAACAAAGATATAAGCGTTTTGCCGAACGGCATCATAAGAATAAATTCTTTGAAAAAACTGGGAGAATACATCCGTTGACAGGTTTTTCAAGGGTTGATACCCTCTAATAACTCATTAAAAAAGGAAAAAGGAAGCGATAGCAATGGCATGTCCATATTCTGAAGAAGAGCGGTCAAAAAGAGATCCCAAACATTGTAGAAATGGGAGATCTAAAAAGAAATTGCCTCTAGGCGATAACGCTGACTCTCTTCAAGAAGGAGAAAGAAGAAAACGCTAAAATAGCGTTTTGAATCGGTGATAAAAGCCGTTCTTTTACAATGTTCGCAATGCGCGCCTTTCAAAGGCGCGTTTGGGGTTTGCCGGCATTAATTGCTTGCAACCCCGTTTTTTTTACCAAAATAATTGCCAGCCCTTTTTAAACCAAGATTTTTTTGATAAACTAAATAAGATTTCAACGTTGCACTTTAGTTTCAAAAAAAAGAGTAAAGGATGGCATCGCCACGCTGAGAGCGAAGGAGGGCTTTGCCTCGCCGTAGCTCTAGCAAGAGCGAAGGAGGGCTTTGCCTCGCCGTAGCTCTAGCAAGAGCGAAGGAGGGGCCTGTAGTACAGTGGTAACACGCTGCATTCGCATTGCAGAGACGGGAGTCCGATTCTCCCCAGGTCCACCACAGCTGGAATTTGGAAGCTGGAATTTGGAATCTAGAATCTAGAATTTAGAATTCGGATTCCACATTCCATATTCTAAATTCTAAATTCCAGTTTTGAATTCCAGTCTTGAATTGGTTTTTATAAGGCCAGCTAAAAGTTAGGAGGCTATGAAAACAAAATTTCTTATTGCCGCGATAATCTTAACGGCCGCCGGGGCGGTATTTTTTCTTTGGTTGGGAAAACCAGATTCTCCGCTGGCCGAGCGAATTGCGCCGGTCTGGCAGACTCTGGAACAAGGAACGGGAACAATAATAGGGGAGGATATCAAATATTCTCCAAGCCACCCGCTGGTCGAGGCGGCGAAAAAACAGATCGGAGTTGTTACGAAATATGACACCAGCTACTATCCGGACGGATATCCGCCAACAGACCGCGGAGCGTGCACTGATGTTATAGCACGGGCTCTAAAAACCAACGGCTATGATCTGAAAGAAAAGATCGACGCGGATATGGCAGAATATCCGGACAAATATCCGAACGCATCGGATCCGAATATCAATTTCCGTCGGGTAACGAATGTAAAAATATTTTTAGATAACCACGCGCAAAAGTTATCTACCTGCATCACATCCGAATGTTTTGCGCAAGGTCTTTGGCAAGCAGGAGACATAGTAACCTTTGACCAAATTCCGGAAAGCTTATGGCACATTGCCATTGTTTCCAATAAAACGAAAAAAAATAACAACCTCGGAGGAGCAATGGTCCCTTTTTTGGTGCATAACCACGGAGGAGGCACGGTTGAAGACAATATGCTGTTAACTTGGCCCACGCCCATCACCGGCCATTACCGGACCTCAAGCTGGAATTTGGAATCTAGAATCTAGAATTTAGAATTCGGATTCCACATTCCATATTCTAAATTCTAAATTCCAGTTTTGAATTCCAGTCTTGATTCCAGAAATAACGGCGAGAATAAATAACTAAAAACGCAAAGCAACGGCGCCTGCCTATCAACAGACAGGTAAAGTTTAAAATATCATTCGTTATTTTGCGCTTTACACTTTTTAACTCTATGGCAAACCAACAACTGTTTGATTATATCAAGCAAGAAACCAATAAGGGATCGTCAAAAAACCAGATAAAAAAAGGCTTATCAAGCGCCGGCTGGCGGGAAGCCGATATCGACGAGGCTTTCGCGGCTGTTGAATCGCCAGATTATATACCGGCCCCCAGGGCGCCGATGGCTGCCGATACTAATCCTATCGAAGATGGCAATCTGATCGACGCTTTCTCGCTATTGAAAAAATCTTTTAAGGTTTACAAATCCCGCTTTTGGACGCTGATCGGAATATCGGCTGTTCCCGCTTTGCTGATGTTTCTCTTTTCCCTTGCTTCTATCTCCCTATCAGCAAAAATACAAGCACTGGAGGCGCCTTTCGTTCCAATGATGGGCCTTCTATGGTTCTTGATCTCCCTGTCTATCCAGTTTTGGTCGCAAATAGCCCTACTCTGCGCCATTAAAGGCAGGAACGAAAAGATAGAAGCCGGGGAATCTTTCCGCCGCGCTTGGCCAAAAATAAACTCCTTTGCTTGGGTTTCAATATTAACAGGGCTTATCGTAATGGGAGGATTAATGCTTTTCATAATCCCTGGCATTATTTTCTCTATCTGGTTTTGCTTTGCTTCTTATATCTTAATAAGCGAAAACATCGGCGGAATGGGTGCTTTAACAAGAAGCCGGGCTTATGTCCAAGGCTATTGGTGGGATATTTTTTGGCGGTTTATTACTTTAGGATTGATTTTGATCGGGCCGTTTATAATATTGGCGATGATCTTAGAGATGGCTACGGCCGGAATAACTCTTACCGCCGGCAAAGCAAACGCTTCGATCTTTTCCGATTTTATTAATTTTCTGATAACAACCTTTTTAACGCCTTTCTTCGCAACTTATTCTTTCTTGCTCTACGAGAACCTGAAACAGCTTAAAGGATTTTCTACTTTTGAACCTAAAAACAAAGCTTAATCCGCGGCCATAGTTCTTACGGATCAAGAAGCTATGCAGGCCGCTAAATTTTGACTTTTGCCATTGAAAACGTAAAATTAAATCAATGAGAACGATTTTACTTTTCTTTGAATGGTATTATAAAGATATTCCTCAAAAATTCTACAGAATCTGGAGAAACTATCTCTGGTTTTGGAGTTATTACTTTTCTTTGGGGGACACTCTCCGAACGTTTTTTTCTCCCTGGAAAAGGATATACGAAAATTATGGCTCCGGGTTCAATATCCAAAAATGGCTTTCCGCTCTTCTTTTGAATTTATTCTCTTGCTTCATGGGCATGCTTTTTAGAAGCTTCCTGATAGCGGTCTTTCTGATCGCCGAGCTTCTCACTCTTGTTTCCGGGCTTCTTTTCCTGGTCTTTTGGCTGGTTTTTCCTTTGGCTTTGATAACAGCTTTCGCAGGGGGTTTAATTTATATTATTTAAATACGGGCAATTAAATTAGGATATTTTATGCTTGATCTTAAAAATTCGCGGATCTCAAAAGCGATCTTCATTGAAAAATATTTCTTTCCTGGAGCGCTTGGCCCTCTAAAGACTCTTTTTGAGTTAATCTTTATATTGTTTTCAGCCTCCTACCTTAGCTATTCTTTTCTAGGTCCCATTCCATTTTCAAAAGAATCCATCTTGGGGGCCGCCTGGATATCGTTCTCTTTATGGGGATTCCTTTGGCTTTTTCTAAGCTTCTTCAGCCAAAAACTGAAAGAGCCTGCGATAAAAGAATCCGATAACTTGGCTGATTTTTTAGATCTGAACTCGGCCAAAGCCGTGACAAAAGCCATCCATTCTAAAAAATATTCTTTCAGCCTGTCTCTCTTTCTAATATTGGCGGAAATGCCCGAATTCAAACCGGCTTTTTCAAGACTTTTATTGTCTCGGGAAAAAATTTGCAAGTCTGCCCAAGAAATATGGGGAAAGGGGGAGGCTGGCGAAGGCAACCGGCTCGAAGAAGCGGAACAGGTTGTTATGTCCGCGCTTAAAATGGCGGCTTCGGAAAATTTGGAAAGAATTCCTGCTTCCCGCTTGCTGTTCGCCGTTATAGAAAGCCACCCCTTAGCCAAAAAAACTTTGTTTTCGCTCGGCATTTCTAAAAACGATATCGTGGAAACGGTCCTATGGCAAGAAAAAGCTTTGAACTCCCGAAAGATCGCAAAAAAATTCTGGCTGAAAAAAAATCTCTTGAAAGAAGACAGCATCGGCAGGCACTGGGCGGCCGGGCATACCTACTTCCTTAATCTTTACTCGCGCGATCTTGCAAATTTCAGAAAGACGCTTCCTTCTCTTGGAGTCATTCTGCATGAAAAACAAATAAAACAGCTGGAAGACGCTTTAATAGGCTCCAGCGGCGCTACTTCCGCCTTGCTGGTCGGAGAGCCAGGCGTTGGAAGAAAGATGATCTTATCCAATCTGGCAAATAAAATTTCAGAAGGGCGCAGCTACCGTCCGCTTAATTTCAACAGAATGGTCGAGATCAATATGCCTTCTTTGATAACCGCTTCCCAGAGCATTGAAGAACTCGAGGTCATTTTGAAATCAATATTCAACGAAGCGATGCGGGCTGGCAACGTCATTCTCGTCATCCGCGAGATCCATAATTACATAGGATCTCATTTCGGGGCCAGGGATGTGGCAAAGGTCAACATTTCCGGAATACTGGCGGAATATGCCTCTCTGCCAGGGTTCCGCCTTATCGGCATCGCGACCCCCGAAGGATTCAACCGCGTTTGGCACCAAACCCAAGAAGTCCTCTCTCATTTCGCGAAAATAGAAGTGCCGCCAGCCACCCCGAAAGAAACGCTGGCAGTTTTGGAAGAAACAGCTTTGGAAATAGAAAGGCAAACGAAATTTTTGATCACTTTTCCGGCCCTTGAAGAAATAATCGAGCTTGCCGACCGTTATATTTCCGATACTCCGTTCCCCAAAAAAGCGCTGAATATTTTGGACGGAGTAATTATTTATAAAATAAGGAACGGCAGAAGGGGATCGAACTTGATCTTAAAAAAAGAAGTTGATGCCTTGGTCTCCGAAAAGATCGAGATACCGGTAGGAGAAGCGAGTCAAAGGGAAAAAAATGTCCTGCTGAACCTGGAAGACATCATCCACCAGCGGCTCGTGGGCCAGGAAGAAGCCGTTTCCGAGATCGCTAATGCCCTGCGCCGCGCAAGGGCTGATATTAAAAACGGCAAAAGAACCTTGGGCAGTTTTCTTTTTCTGGGCCCGACCGGCGTTGGCAAGACAGAAACCGCCAAATGCCTGGCCAGAGCTTATTTCGGCTCGGAAAAAAAAATGATACGGCTCGATATGTCCGAATATCAAGAGATCGGTTCGATCAAAAAATTGATCGGCGACGGAGAAAACCCCGGATACTTTACGACAATGGTCAGGGAAGACCCTTTCTCCCTGATCCTGCTTGATGAAATTGAAAAGGCCCATCCAAATATCTTAGATCTCTTCCTGCAGATCTTGGACGAAGGACGATCAACCGACGGATCGGGCCGGACCGTTGATTTCCGAAACACCATTATCATCGCGACCTCGAACGCGGGGGCGGAATTGGTGAGAAACGCCGTTAGAAAAGGTAAAAATCTATCCGAATACAAGCAGGAATTCATCGATGAAGTCCTGAAAAAGGGGCTTTTCAGACCGGAATTCCTGAACAGGTTCGATGCGATCGTTCTGTTCCGAACCCTCACGAAAGAACACCTTCAAAAAATCGCCCGGCTTATGCTTGAAGAGATAAAAAACGGCCTCGACCAAAAGGGAATAGACCTCGCGATCACTTCGGAGCTGGTTGAAAAAATGGCCGAGATCGGATTTTATCCCGAATTCGGAGCAAGAGAAATGCGAAGGGTCATCCAAGAAAAAGTTGAGAATAGCATTGCCAAAGCAATGTTATCCGGAAACCTCAAAACCAGCGACAGCATAAAGATAGACCCCGAAACATTCAAAATACTGGAATCTAGAATTTAGAATTTGGAATTTGGAATACGGATTCAAGACTGGAATTTGGAATCTAGAATTTAGAATTTAGAATTCGGATTCCACATTCCATATTCTAAATTCCAGATTCCAAATTCCAGATTCCAGCAGATTATTCTATGCAGCAGTTGACGGCTTTTTTGACCATCTCTTTCAGCTTGGCCATTAGGCCATTCTTCTGCGGATCTGGCTGTTTTTCAACAAGATCATCGCTGGCGGCAGAGGCTACAACCTGCTCAACGGATTTATCATCCATCTTTTTCACATCGCCGATATTGATCAGCTTCATATTCAATCCCCAAAACAGGGAATAAAGGCTGAACGCTTTATTGAAAAGACCATAGGCGACATCTTTTTTACCCATCGAAAGCTGTTTGGTCCCAACTTCCATTAATCTCATTGAAGCGGCCAGCAAATGCTTGGAAATGCACCAAACTTCGCCTTCGTATTCTTTGATGATCTCTTTCAACAGCTCCTTTCTCATCTCCCTCACGATATTTATCAAGTCGTAATACTCGTTCTTGCCGGTTTTGGCGCCGGTAAAGAAGAAGTGCTCCTCGATACTGATCAAATTCATAATAGCCAAGCTTAAATCCTGGTCCGAAGACAGGTCCATCTTGTCTTTTTTCTTCATTTCATCGACTTTGGCCACGAACTCATTAAGGTCTTTGATGGGGTTGTTTGTTTGCATAGCGATAAAAGCGTAAAGCTAAAAGCGTAAAGCTAAAAGCGAAAAGTGTAAAGCAGCGAACGGATATTTTAAACTTTACCTGCCTACCGGCAGGCAGGCGCTGTTGTTTTGCGCTTTTCGCTTTACACTTTACGCTTTATTTATTTTGTTAAAAAATATCTCCGATATTTACTTTGTTAAAAAATAAAAAACGATGCTCAATATAACAAGGGGGGCTATCGGCATCGCCATCTTCTCAAAGGGGAAATGGGCTTTGCCGCCGTTCTTTCCTTTCAAATATTCATACAAAGTTGCGCCAAAGTAAAAAGCGGCTGTTCCGACAATGATGCCAATGATAAGCTTATCTTTAAAACAAGAACATAAAAAAGCGATCGGATCGCCGACGATCCTGCTAAAGAAAAGGGATCCGATGGTCATGCCGAAATAAAGGGCGCCGACAACAGTCCCCATAAAGCGGAATTTGATGTTTTTCCCTGCAAGCCAATTGATCGTCCAAAGGGTAAGGGAAAGCAATAAACCGCCTATCCAGAGGCCGCTTATAGTATCATCTATACCCAGCCAGCGGGACAATCCAAGGCCTGTTCCTACGGCCAGCGTGCATAAAGGGCATACTGCCAGCGCTTGTTCGGCAAACAACAAACCCGCTACGGTAACGAAAGATAATAATGCTTTATTTTTCATGGACGTGTTAGGTTAAATGGCTAATTTTTCGCTTCTTGATCTTTTATTTTCTGCTCAAAAAAACCTTCTACCTTCGGCAAGCCGATAAGACAATTTGAGCCGGTCCACAAAAAAGGGATCATTATCTGTTTTGGGTCGGTGATACCGCAAACCTTGGCCGTAGAAACAAGTTCGTTGGAATTGTCTATATTCTCATAGACCTCTTTTGTCTGGTAGGGAACTTTTGATTGGACATCATTAGTTTCAAGCCAAGCCTCAACATCTTTGCAATGAGGACAGGTTGAACCGTAGTAAAGAACTATCTGTCCGGCTGGCGCCGGAAGGACTGGCTTGGCTTCTGCCGCTAAGGGCTTTTCTGAAGCCAAAACAAAAATAGCGGCAACGGATGCCAGAAGAAAGATCGCGGTTGAAAGAATTATTTTCTTGTTCATTTTCCTAAGTTGTTTTTAATTCCGTTTATTTGCTGTAAAATTAAAATATATCAAAATCAGCCTTAAAGCAAATTTTCAATAAATTAATTATACATTATTTTTCAACAGCCAAACACACTATGCCAACAGCTAAAGAAACCGGCCAGCTAGGGGAGCAGATGGCTATTGAATATTTGGAAAACAAAGGCTACGAAATACTGGACCGCAATTATGTCTTCCGCGTTCCGCAAGGGCCGCCGATGGGAGAAATAGATATTGTCGCCAAAAAAAATAAGATAGTTGTTTTTGTCGAGGTCAAAACATTGAGGGTAGACGAAAAGTCGGGAAGCGAGCCGCTTATCCGGCCCGAAGAAAAAGTCAATTACCAAAAAATGCGGAAATTGGCCAGGGCCGCAGAAAATTGGTTGATAAAAAACGAAATCGGTTTGGACAAGCCCTGGCAAATTGATATAATTGCCGTAAAGATTTTTATTGGCCGGACCAAAATCGTCCATTTCGAAAATGCTGTTTCCAATTTTCAGCGATGATGTGGACAATCTTCATTGACCTAAAATCTCTTTCAAATATAATTACGCTTGCCCGGTTGGAAGCCCTTCCGACCCCTGGCAAGAACAAAAGCTAAACTTAACCCGTCAAATACAAAAACTATGGACATTCAACAATACATTTTGCAAGCGCAAGCTCTTTTCGACCAAAGGCTTTCTTTCAGGATTGCGGCGGCGGTTTTCTTCTTCTTGATCGGCTGGGCCTTTTCTTGCTGGCTTGAAAAAAAATTGTCGCGAGTTTTGGAAAAGACAAATCTCAACAACCTGGCCAAAGGAAGCCAATTAAATGACGCGCTGGTTAAAAAAAATATCAGCATCAATCTTCCCAAATTCTTGGGCAAAATCCTTAAGTGGTCCCTTTTACTGGTAACCCTGATGATCTCGACCGACATCGTGGATCTGCAACAAGTCAGCGGATTTTTAGTTTCTATGATAAAATTCCTGCCAAACATTTACATCTCCCTCTTTATTTTCTTCGTCGCCCTTTTCGCAGAAAACTTTTCCCGAAAGATCATCGTCGGCAATATTGAAGACGAAAAACTTGTTTATTCCAAAATTTTAGGAGAGGTTCTCAGATTTTCCATCCGGGTTCTTGCTGTTTTGGCAATTCTATACCAGCTGAACATAGCCCAAGCTTTGGTATTAAGCATTTTCATCGCTTTTCTGGCCACCTTGGCTTTGGCCATCGGCATTTCTTTCGGCATCGGCGGCAAAGATCTGGCCAAGAAAATTTTGGATGAAATTAAAAACAAGCTTTCCTAAAAATGTTAACAGCGGACCATAAAGAATAATCAGACAGAGGGCGCGCCCCTCTCTTTTGCTTTTATCAGGGCAATACCCCCTATCGCGGAGCCAAATGGAAATTACAAAATTTATTATGAAAACCATCACCCCCAAAGAGCTTAAAAAAATGATCATCTATTCCTGCCAAAGGATAGAAAGAGATAAAGAAAGCATAAACAAGATCAACGTTTTTCCCGTGCCCGACCAAGACACCGGGAACAATCTGGCCAAGACGCTGGGGGGAATAAAAAAAGCAATTGAAAATAAAAATTACGATTCGGCCGAAACTCTGGCCAACGATATTCTAGAAGCCTCTCTGGCCAGCGCCCAAGGAAACGCCGGAGTTATTTACACCGGCTTTTTGGCCGGATTTTTATCGCAAATAAACAAAAATGAAATTGACGCTAAAATTTTGGGAATGGCTTTCCGCAAAGGCGCGGAGAGGGCAAGGCAATCGGTCCAAAATCCAAAAGAAGGAACGATCCTGGACGTGATCGCCGCCGCGGCTAAAAGCGTTGAGGAAGAAGCGGAAAAAGGAAGCGATGTTCCCTCTGCCCTAAAAACAGCCATCAAAGCCACAAACGAAGCCTTGCTAAAAACCCGCGAGCAAATGGCTATTTTTAAAAAAGCGAATGTGGTTGATGCCGGAGGCCTGGGTTTTTTAATGGTCATGGAAAGCTACCTTGAGGCTTTAAAAGACAAAAAAATGTCTTCTTCTGCCGAGGCAAAGCCTTCGGAAAAAGTTAAAAATATCATTCAGATCATCTCCGCCCGTTTTGAAGTAGTAGCTCTTATCGAAAATCCCAGGCTCAATGATATTGAGATGCGCAAAGCTTTATCGCGCTTCGGAAACTCTTTGGACATCGTCCAGATCAAAAAGAAAATGAAGATCCATATCCATACCGATCTGCCGGACGATGTGATCGCCGCCATAAAACAAAAAGGCCAAATTCTTACTTTGAGGACGGAAGATATGGCTAAAGAAATTGTCGGCGAGCCTTCGATAAAAAAAGTTTCCATTGGATTGATCACCGATCCTCTCGCTAATTTAACCGATAAGATCATCGAACGCTACGATATAGAGATCGTCCAATACGTTTACGACTGGCCGGAAGAAAATATGCTGCGAGGAGAAAATATCTATCAAAAAATGAGAGATGCCGCGAGCAAGGGAATAGCCAATCTGCCAAAAACTTCCCAGCCGAGCCCCAAAGATTTTCTGGATGCTTTCAAGAAAAGGCTTAGCCAGGGATATAAAGAGGTCCTTTGTATTAATTTTTCTTCCAAGCTGTCCGGCGGATACAATTCCGCCTGCCAGGCAAGGAACTTGCTCCCCGAAGAGCAAAAACAAAAAATCCATATATTCGACTCCCTTAATGCCGCCGCGGGCCAGGCTTTGATCGTTTTAAAAGCCATTGAATTTATCCAAATGCAGAAAAATATAAAAGAAATTTTAATTGAGCTTAAAAAAGAATCCGATCGGGTCAAATTATACGGAATGCCCCAAGATCCGAAATGGCTGGAGTGGGGAGGCCGCATCAGCCACAGCCAAGCCCAATGGCTAAGGCGCCTTCAAAAGATCAGGGTTAACCCTTTGCTGGGGATCAAAAATGGAAAAATAGAAAAGATAGGATTCAGCACCGGAACGAAAGAAATGTCCGAAGCCATTTTTAAAAAAATTCTTTCCGAAACTAAAAAACTTAGAAAAGAGAACAAAAATATCCGAGTGGTCATCACTCATTGCGATAATCTGGAAGGAGCCCAAAAACTTAAAGAGATGCTAAGGCAGGAAAACTTCGAAGTTTCTTTCGTCAATTTGACCGACTCGATCATCGGAGTCCATGTGGGCCCGGGAGCATTGATAGCGGCATGGACGGAGATCGATTAAAAATCAAAAAATTGAAAATTAAAAATTCACACTTATGTATATAAAAGGAGTAGGAATGACAAAATTCGATTACAGCCAAAAACCATGGTGGAAATTTGCCTATGAAGCGGCTTTGGAAGCGCTGGAAGATGCAAAGATGAGATCGTCCCAGCTTGATGCCATTGTTTTAAGCACTATTTCCAATGCAGGAGGCGGAGAGCATCAAACTCATAAAATTTCTTTGATCTCCGATCTATTCAAAACCCACGTCCCTATCATTGAAACTCCTTCCGTTTGCTCGGGCGGAGGAGTGGCCTTTTGGACGGCTAACCGGCTCGGCTTTAAAAACATTCTGGTTTTGAGCGGAGAAAAAGCGGTGGATAACCGCACTGAAATTACAACCGACCTGATCATGTCGGCCGCCGAACGCACAGTAGAACAAACAGAGGGTATGATCTTTCCCGCGCAGAATGCCCTTATCTGGCAGAACTACATGAAAAAATACGGAGCCACAATGGACGATCTTTCCTTGATTGCTTACAAAAATCACCAAAATGCGGCCCTTAATCCCAAAGCTTATTACTATAAAAGAACGATGACCCTGGAAGATATTAAAAAATCTCCGGAAGTCGCTTCGCCCTTGCGCTTGATGGATTGCTCTATGTCGATCAACGGGGGAGCGGCCGTGGTCCTAACCCAGGAAAAAACCGAAGTGGAAGTGGCCGGCTCCGGTTTTGCCACCGATTATTTGCTTACTTTCGGCCGCGAAGAAACCGACCATTTTAAGGCTACGGAATTGGCAGCCAAGATCGCCTACGAACAAGCGGGCATTTCTCCAAAAGATATTAATGTCGCCGAACTGCATGATGCTTTCACGCCGATAGAGCTTTTTTCCTACGAAGATCTGGGTTTCGCGCCAAGAGGCCATGGAGCCGAGCTTATAAGATCCGGCAAGATAAATT
Source organism: Minisyncoccota bacterium (assembly GCA_041657385.1). Lineage (GTDB taxonomy): Bacteria > Patescibacteriota > Minisyncoccia > Minisyncoccales > JAQTVQ01 > CAIMDX01. Next base: position 31,841 of record JBBABZ010000001.1, read on the forward strand.
TGGGAGGAGAGTTCCCGATCAATTCTTCCGGCGGATTAAAAGCCAAAGGCCATCCGATCTCGGTTACGGGCTTGGCGCAGATCTACGAAATAACGAAACAGCTTCGAGGGCAGTGCGGCGAACGCCAAGCAAAAAACGCCAGCATCGGATTGTGCCAGAATATCGGCGGAGCGGGAGGAAGCATTACCGTGAATATTTTGAGAAAGGTTAAATAGTTTTGAATCTAGAAAGAAGATCGTTGAAATATTTTTTGATCAAGGGGACGACCTCGATGACGCAAACGCCTTTACCGGGCTGGCCGTAGACAACGGCCGTTCCTTCTTCGGATAAAAGCACGCAAGGAATGGCAAGCAAGTCTTCTTCCCCTTCAACAAAAACATTTTTATTGAAAAAGACGGCTTCCTTGATAACCCCCCAAGCCTCTGACTGGATGGTTCCAGCCGGATTTTTTAGAAAAAGATCATAGCTTATATCTTCAGGTATCTTCATCCTCCGGGTCTTGCCGTCAAAAATTTTAACGTTGGAAGATAAATTCAAGGAGCAATAATCTCCGACCGTGATCACTTTCTTAAATTTTTTCCGCCAAGCAAGATGATTAAATTTTACCGCCACTTCTTTATCCGAACCGAAAACAGGCAAGCCAATAGGCTCTTGCAGCTCTCCCCTTAAAGAATCCGGCAAAATATATGTTTGAAAAAAAATAGGCATAGATATCGGCAACAGATTAAAAATTACCCTGTTTAAAAAACAAAATCAATAGAAATTAAAAATTGCCTGCCGGCAGGCAGGAAAATTAAAGACTATGTTTTATCAATGTCCGAAATGTAAAAAAACCTGGCAGCACCCGATCGAAAAATGTCCGGATTGTTTTGAGCTGTTGGAAAGGATGGCCAGCCAAAAAATCAAAGTCTCCGCTGTTTCCAAGATCAGCGTGCCTTCGCTGGCCCACCCGAAAATCCCTTATTTTACTTTGATCCTGGAAGACGAAGCGGGCAACAAATGGGCGCAAAAAAGCTTTAAAGAATATCAAGCAGGCCAAGAATTTTCTTATGCCTCTTCAAAAGACCCGAATGCCGTAGCGATCTGGCGGATTAAATACGACCTGCTGGAAGCCATTGAAAAGCTGGTTGATCTGCTTGGCGGGCTGGAGATAACACCCGAAACGAAAATATTGGTCCTTCCTGCTCTAAACGCTCCCAAACATTCTTATTTCGGCGAGAACACCACCCCGGAATTTTTAGAACAAACTATCCAATATTTAATAAGCCGCGGCGCTGGAAAAGAGAACATCCAGGTCGCCGGCCAAAGCTTCAACGATATTCCGATCGAAGCTTGCGCCCAAAAGTCCGGACTGCTCAAAGTCTGCTTGAAATACAATATTGTTCCGCTTGATCTGGCAAAAAACGCTTTTACTAAAAAAAATGGCTTGGAAATCTCTGAAAATATTTTTTCAGCGGACTTGGCCATCAACCTTGCCGCGCTGAAGATCGGGCAGGCCTGCGCCTCCGAAAATCTGTTTAAGTTTTTGAAAAAAGAAAATTACCTGGGATTGAAATATCTTTACGGCCAAAAAGAAATTTTTGAAAAAATGGAAAGCGCCCTGCCTAAAATTCTGACCATAGCCGAGGCCGACCGGGTGCAAACTCCGGAAAAATTCATAAGCTTCCTGGGGCTAGCGCTGGCAGGGTCCAGCTCCCTTAATATAGATGCCGTTTTCAGCCAGCTCCGCCCGGCTAAAGCTTTGCCAGAAATCTTGTCGGATGTTAAAATCGGAGAGGTTATAATTGTCGGACGCACAATTGAAGAAGCCCAATTTGATAACAAAAATATTTAATGGTCAAACACAAATTATGAAAAACAAAATTGTTTTGATAACCGGAGCGTCGCAGGGAATAGGCAAAGCGATCGCCCTGAAATTCGCAGCGCTTGGCGCGCAAATCGCGCTTAACGACATTCCCAGCCAGGAAGAAAATTTAAAGACCGCCAAATCGGAAATAGAAAAGCTCGGAGCCAAAGCCGAATATTTTATGGCCGACGTTTCCAAATTCGATGAAGTGGAAAAAATGATGGCCGGCATTAAAGAAAAATTCGGAGGCCTGGATGTTCTGGTGAACAACGCCGGCATTGCCAAGGATAGGACATTAGCCAAAATGACCGTTGAAGAATGGCAAAAAGTGATTGATATTGATTTGACTAGCGTTTTTAATTGCTCCAAACTAGCTTTGCCAATGCTTGTCCCGAACCAAGGAAGCATAGTCAGTCTTTCTTCGGTAGTCGGGCAGGAAGGAAATTTCGGACAGACCAATTACTCCGCAGCCAAAGCTGGCATTATTGGATTCACTAAATCATTGGCCAAAGAAGTCGGAAGGTTCGGCGTCAGGGTCAATGCGGTTGCTCCCGGATTTATTGAAACAAAAATGGCTGAAGCCATTCCCGAACAATTGAAAGCTACCGTTAAGCAGCTGACCTCTTTAGGAAGGTTCGGCCGGCCCGAAGAAGTGGCCAGCGTAATTGCCTTTCTTGCTTCGCCGGATGCTAGCTTTGTGACTGGAGTGGTTCTGAACATTGATGGAGGGCTGGCGATTTAAGCGAAAAGCTAAAAGCGAAAAGTGTAAAATAAACGAACGAATATTTTACGCTTTGCACTTTTGTTTTGCACTTTTCGCTTTACCTGCCTGCCGGCAGGCAGGCGCTTTCCAAAAATTTAAAGATTAAAATAATAAATAATAATTCCAAAAATCGAACAGCCAGTATCAAATAAATAAACAAAGGTTATTTGACATTAGGATTTTGAAATTTGGATTTAAGCAAATGTTAGTGATAAACCAAAAACAGGTCAAAAAACTTCTTCCTTTAAGCGATATTAAAATCGTAGTTAAAGCGGTAGAGAACGCTTTCGGCGATTATGGCCGCGAGCTGGTCCAGATGCCCTGCAAGCAATACCTTTATTTCACCGAAAATAACGGCGACTTAAGGGTCATGCCTTCTTATTCTTCCGTCTTAAAAATGGCCGGAACAAAAATAGTCAATGTTCATCCAGACAATCCTAAAAAGGGCTTAGCCACTGTCATGGCCAGCATTATTTTGAACGATCCGAAAAACGGCATGCCCGTAGCGATGATGGATGGAAGTTATATCACCGCCATGAGAACCGGCGCCGCCGGGGCTGTTGCGGCCAAATACCTGGCCCGCGAAGACGCGGCCACTCTCGGAATAGTAGGAGCTGGCGTCCAAGCGATCTATCAAATAGCCGCCACTTCCAAAGTGCGCAAATTAAAAGACATTGCTGTTTTCGATCCCAATAAAAAAGCTGCCGACAACCTGATCAAAATTTTAGCCAAAGAAGGGATAAAAGTCCGTGCCGCCGATAGCATCGAAGAAGCTTGCGGAATGGATATCGTCACCACAACCACTCCCGTTAGAAAACCGATCGTCAAAAAAGAATGGATCAAGCCGGGAGCCCACATCAACGCCATCGGAGCCGATGCCGAAGGCAAAGAAGAGATAGAAGCGGAAGCCTTGAAAGGAATGAAAATAATTATCGATGACTGGGCGCAGGCCAGCCACTCGGGAGAGATCAATGTGCCTCTTAAACAAGGCGTTATAACCAAAGAAGATATTTGGGCCGGATTAGGAGATATAATTGCCGGGAAAAAACAAGGCAGAACCAACGCCGAAGAAATAACCATCTTTGATTCCACCGGTCTCGGGCTCCAAGATCTTTATACCGCCGTGGAAGTAATGAAGCTGGCCAAGAAAGAGGGAGTGGGAAAAGAAATAGAACTGATCTAATAACTGGCAAAACTAGGTAAAGTGAAAAAGCGTAAAGTGCAAAGCGAAAAGCGCAAAACAACAGTGCAAAATTTAAAATATTCGTTCGCTGTTTTTAGCTTTTCGCTGTTGCTTTACGCTTTGCGCTTTTAGCTTTACGCTTAATCTCTATGTTATATTCCAAAGACCAAATCAAAAATATCATTCCCTATGATGACCCCTTCCTTTGGGTCGATGAGATCGAGAAGATCGAAGGCGATACAATTTTCGGTTCCAAGCAAACTTCTCCCCAAGATCCGTATTTCAAGGGTCATTTCGTTGATTTTCCGATCATGCCGGGCGTTTTGGTCGTAGAAGGGCTTGCCCAAACTGGAACTCTTTTACTTCGCGAAAGGCTTGGCAGCAGCCACCAGCAAAAACATATCCTAGCCTATCAAGTAAGAAGCGCTATATTCTATTCGCCGATACTGCCCGGAGACAAGATCAAATACAAGGTCCGATTGCTCGGTATATACGGCTCCAAGATCGCCAACTTCGTGGGAGAAGCTTATGTGGCAGATACTTTAAAATGCGAGCTTAGATTTTCAGCGGCCATTCTCGACAAAAAAGAGATGCAGGAAAAATTCCTGGCCGACAGAACAAATTCCCAGCCGGAAAAGAAAAAACTGTTCGAGCTTCCAGCGCTAAAAGTAGGAAGATTTACCGCAAAATTACCGATCATCCAAGGAGGAATGGCTGTCCGCGTTTCCCTTCATAAACTGGCTGGCAATGTCGCCAAAGAAGGCGGGGTAGGAATAATCGCCGTTTCGGGAATGAAGGATCCGCAGGAAGTAAAAGATGAGATCAGAAAAGCGCGCGCAATTGCCGGAGAAAACGGAGCGATCGGCATCAATATAATGGGAGTTGTCGGACAATTCAAACAGCTGGTAACCGCGGCGGTTGAAGAAAAAGTCGACCTGATAATCCAGGGAGCGGGATTCCGCACGGACATTTTCGAAATGACCAGGGAAAGCTCCATCCCCGTTTTCGCCATGGCTTCATCAGCGAAAGTAGCTAAAAGGGCGGAAGAAGCTGGCGCATCGGCCGTTGTTGTTGAGGGTTGCGATGCCGGCGGCCACCTTGGATTCCCTCATGGACATCCTTTCCGTAAAACCATAGACATCATAAAGGAGGTCGTTAAAGAAGTGCGCATCCCCGTTATCGCCGCTGGAGGCATTTTTGATGGAAAGGATATTGTAGAAATGTTAAGAGCCGGAGCGAAAGGCATTCAAATGGCGACCCGATTCGTTTCGACCGAAGAATGCGATGCTGACATAAAATTCAAAGAAGCGCACATCAACGCAAAAAAAGAAGACATCGTTATCATCCATTCGCCAGTGGGCCTGCCCGGCCGAGCGATCAAAACCCCTTTTGTTGAAAAACTTTTGAAAGGAACTGCGCCCAAGCCCGACCCGATCGAGTGCCAAGGCTGTATAGGACCAGTTTGCGACAAAAGCTATTGCATCCTGAAAGTACTGGAAAACGCCCGGAAAGGAGACTTGGAAAACGGCCTGGTCTTTGCCGGAGCCAACGTTTGGAGAGTAAACAAAATGACAACGGTCAAAGCTTTAATAAAAGAACTGGTAGATGAAGCGAATGAAATACTGGCTAAGGAGCCGTTAATATCATAAATAAAAAGCGTAAAGTGCAAAGCGAAAAGCGCAAAACAACAGTGTAAAGCTAAAAGCAACGAACGGATATTTTACACTTTTCGCTTTACGCTTTGCACTTAATATCTCCTATGTTTGAAACTAACAAACTGACACAACTTCTCGGCATTGAGTATCCCGTCATCCAAGGCGGTATGGCTGGCATTTCCGAATCAAAACTGGTTTCGGCTGTTTCCAATGCCGGAGGATTAGGCACCATTGGCGCAGGATTGATGCCGGCTTCTTGGGTGGAGCAGGAGATCCAAAAAACCCGCCAGCTGACTTCAAAACCTTTTGCCGTAAATCTTTTTATGCAAAACCAGAAGATTGAAGAAATAGTCAAAGCCATCATCAAAAATAAAGTTCCGATCGTCTTCATCGGAGGCGGCAATCCGATGCTGGTTATGCCTTATTTAAAAAGCGCGGGCATCAAAACGATCCCGGTCGTCCCTTCTCCCAGGCTTGCCAAAAAAATGGAAGAAAACGACGCCGACGCAATAGTTGTTGAAGGGGTAGAATCAGGAGGCCATCTTGGGCCCAACACCACTTTTTGCTTGATCCCGCAAACCGTAGAGCTGGTTAAAAAAATCCCGATTATTGCCGCCGGAGGCATTTTTGACGGACAAACCGCGGCGATGGCGATGGCTGCCGGAGCTGACGGCGTCCAAATAGGCACCCGCTTTTTGGCCACCCCTGAATGCATCATCTCCCAAAGCTATAAGCAAAAGATCGTCGACTCTTCAGCCGATGATATTGAAATTGTTCTGGCTTTTACCGGCCATCCCTTGCGCGTGATCAAAAACAAATGGGCCGAAGATATGAAAAAATTGGAAACAAAAAATGTTTTTCCCGAAGAGTTGAACGCGGGAAAGATCGCCGGATCCCTAGGAGGAGAAAATGTCGATAATATCCCTCTTTTAGCCGGGCTTTGCGCGGCCAGCATTAAAGATATAAAATCTTGCCAAGCGATCATTGAAGAGATCGCCAGCTCTTTAAAAAAATATGAACAAAGCCGTATCAACGATCTGTAAAGTATTGCTCAAACCCCTGATCGACCAATTGTTCATTAAAAAAGTGAATGGATTGGAAAATCTGCCAAAAAGTAATTTCATTTTAGCCGCAAATCACCAAAGCAATTTGGACCATGTGATCATCGGATCGTTTTGCGTGCCAAGAAGTTTCAAATTCATAGGCCAGGTGGATGGGCACAAGGGAATAAGTAAATTACTGGTTGATTTATTTTACGGTTTTTTCGGAGTTATTCCCTTAGACCGGGGCGACAGCGGATCTAAAAAATCGGCTATTAAAAAAGCTGTAGAATCTTTAAAAAAAGGCTACATCATTGGAATTTATCCAGAAGGCACTCGTACTCGCAGCGGCGAATTGGGAGAAGCTAAGCCTGGCGTGGCTAAAATATTTTTGGGAAGCGGCGCGCCGATCGTTCCAATAGCGATCAAAGGAACTTTCGAATTATTCCCTCCTCACGGAAAATTGAAAATAAAACGCATAGTGGAAGTCGAGATCGGCCGGCCTATTTATTTTAAAAAAGAATTCAAAGCCGCTCAAAATTTGTCTTACCAGTCAGAAAAATATAAAAAACTTTGCCAAGGGATATCCGATAAAGTAATGGTAAAAATTTCCGATCTGATAAAATAATAGATATGCCAAAAATAAAAAAAATATTGATCGCCAACAGGGGAGAGGTGGCCCTGCGGGTCATCCGAACCTGCAAAGAGATGGGGATCAAAACGGTCGCCCTTTGCCCGATGCCGGGCCAGGAAAAATTCTTTTTGGAAACAAAATTAGCCGATGAATATCGATTTTTAAATAAAGAAGGGGCTCAAGGCTATCTAGATGCCAAAAAAATCGTCGAAATAGCGAAAGAGGCAGAAGCCGACGCTATCCATCCGGGCTATGGCTTCCTTTCCGAAAATTGGAAATTCGCCGAACTTTGCCAAAAAAATAAGATCACCTTCATTGGGCCCAGTCCGGCAATTTTGAAAATTTTTGAGGATAAGATCAAGGCTAAAAAATTCGCCAAGCTTGCGGGCCTGCCCACCTTGCCGGCCAGCGCCGGGTCTGTCAAAACCCAAAAAGATCTTATGAAATGGGCGGAAAAGATCGGCTCTCCTTTTGTTCTCAAAGCCCAGCGCGGCGGCGGGGGGATCGGCATAAGAATTATTGATGGAAAAATCACAGTGAACCAAATCTCCGAGATCTCTTCCGATATCCAAAGACAGATGTCGGTTTCTTTTGCTGACGCCGATTTCTTTTTGGAAAAATATCTGACCGAAGCCAAGCATATTGAATTTCAAATTCTAGGCGACGGAAAAAATTTCGTCCATCTGGGAGAAAGGGAATGCACCATCCAAAGAAGATTTCAAAAATTGCTGGAGGAAGCCCCGTCTTCTTTTCTTGATGAAAAATTAAGGAATAAAATGGGAAGCTTGGCGGTCGGCCTCGCCAAAAAATTAGGATATAAGGGCGCCGCCACGGTGGAATTTTTGATAGATAAAAACAAAAATTTTTATTTTATGGAGGTCAATCCGCGGCTTCAAGTAGAGCACCCGATCACCGAAGCCATTACCGGAGTTGATATCGTAGCCCAGCAGATAAAGATCAGCCAAGGCGAAGAGCTGGATTTCAAGCAAAAAGATATCCGCTTGAACGGCTGGGCTATAGAGGCCAGGATCAACGCCGAAGATCCCCAAAAAAAATTCCAGCCCGGGCCGGGCACGGTGCAAAAATACCTGCCGCCGGGAGGCCAGGGAATTTTTATGCATACCTTTTTGCAGCAAGGCCAGAAGATATATCCTCATTTTGACTCAATGCTGGCCAAGCTGATCGCCTGCGGCAAAACCCGCCAAGAGGCTATTTCCAGGCTCAACCGCGCCTTGGACGAATTGGTCATAGAAGGAGTACCCACTACCGCTTCGTTCTTTAAAATCGTCCTCGCGGACAAATGTTTTCTAGGGGGAGATTTTTTTACTAATTTTATTGAACGGGAAGAGATCGTTCAAAAACTTGCCGAAGGGCCGGCCCAGATCATCTGCGATTCTTGCGACCTAGACGAAGAAGACATCGCCCAGATCATTTTTCAGGTTTATCAAAAAATGAAAAAAGAAAAAAAGACCGGATCACCGCAAAAAATTTCCAACTGGATCTTGTCCCAAAGGCTGAAAATGCTGGACAATTAGCTAAATCAAATGTCAAATCTCAAAAGTCAAAACCACAGCTTAAATCCTAAAAACGAACTAAAATTTCGCCGTTATCGCTTTTCCATTGATATTATCAATGCCAGCAAAGATTTCCCGAAAGAACGGACATTTGATATTATCGCCAAACAGTTGCTAAGAAGTTCTACCAGTATAGGCGCGAATATTGTTGAGGTAAAATCTTCAAGCTCCCGCAGGGATTTTATTAAATTTTATGAAATCGCTCTAAAATCCGCTAATGAAACAAAATATTGGCTTGGACTTTTAAGAGATGGTTTGAATTTTGACGGAGAAAAAATAAATATATTCTTGGCTGAAGACGATGAGATATCAAAAATGATCGCCGCGAGCCTAATCACATTAAAAGGTAAAAGGCTTTAATCTATATGGTTTTGAGATTTGACTTTTGAGTTTTGAAATAAGCTTATGAAAATAAAGATCAAAGATAAAATTTACGATATTGAGATTTCCGAATCGCAAGAGGGGATCGTTATGATCAAGGTTAATGATCAAAATTTTGTTTTCCAAGAAAAAAACACTGTTAAAAATATACCGATCAAAGGGTCTAATGAAAGCGCGAAAATAGCTAAAAAAGAAATTAGGGCGCCGATAACGGGAACTATTTCCAAAATTTTTACCAAAGAAGGAGAGATGATCGAACCGGGACAGAAAATTTTAAGCCTTTCGGCCATGAAAATGGAAAACGAAATAATTTCCGAAGGCAAAGGCAAGATTAAAAAAATCAATGTAAAGGAAGGGCAGCTGGTAAAGGCGAATGAGCTGCTGGCAGAACTTGAATAACTGCGTAAATTTTCAATTTACAATTCTCAATTTTCCTGCCTACCGGCAGGCAGGCAATGAATGTTTCAATTTTCAAAAATTCCGTTATCGTCATTGAAGCATTGGAACATTGTAATTTCATTGGAAATTGAAAATTGTAAATTAAAAATTCACGCTTATGATCATAAAATCATTCTCTCAGCTAGATTCTACCAACACCAAGGCCAAAGAGCTCGCCCAAAACGGCGCCGCGCCTTGGACTGTTGTCATTGCCGATGAACAAACCAACGGTTATGGCAAAGACCAGCGCGGCTGGTTTTCTCCAAAAGGCGGCCTTTATTTTTCCATCATCCTTCCTGAAAGCAATATCGACGACCTTCAAACGCTAACCATTTTAGCGGCTTTTGCAGCGGCAAAAACAATAATGGAAGAATTCAATTTGCAAACTTTTATCAAGCTGCCGAACGATGTCTGGACGAACAATAAAAAAATAGCGGGCATCCTGACCGAAAACATCATTTCCGGAAAAAAAATAAAACATTCGGTCATGGGCATAGGCCTCGATACCAATATTGAAAAATTCCCAAAAGAGTTGGCAAGTATCGCCACTTCGCTTAGAATAGAGCTAGGCAGGGAAGTGGACGATAAAGACCTAATGGAAAAGATAGTAGGAGAACTTAAAAAACAGTTAGAGACGATAAGCAGATAAATGGCTCAAAAATCAAATCTCAAAATTCAAAACCACAACTAAAAACCAAAAAGCTAAGCGTTATTTAATAAATTATAAAAAGTTAAAAAGTTTTAAATTATAGTTTTGAGCTTTGACTTTTAAGTTTTGAATTAGAATACTATGTCTTTTGAAAAACAGATCAAAAAACTAAATGAGGAGATCGCGGCGCTCGACAGTCCGGAGATGGCTGCCAAACAGCACCAAAAAGGAAAGCTGACGGCGCGGGAAAGGATCGGCATCCTCTTAGACAAAGATAGTTTCGTTGAACTTAATCCATTCGTCCAATCCCGCTTCAATGATTATGGAATGGACCAAAAAAAATTTCCAGGAGACGCGGTGGTCTCCGGTTTTGGCAAGATCAACGGACGGCAAGTCTGCGTCTACAGCCAGGACTTTTCTAAAATCGGCGGTTCTTTGGGAGAAATGCACGGCCAAAAAATAATTAACGCCATAAAAATGGCCAGGCAAACCGGCTGCCCGACGATCGGGATCATCGACAGCGGAGGCGCCCGCATCCAAGAAGGAATAGCCAGCCTTGACGGCTATGCCGGAATTTTCAGGGAGATGGTCAAGGCTTCCGGCATTATTCCTCAAATTTCAATTATCCTGGGCCCTTCAGCCGGCGGAGCTTCTTACGCCCCCGGACTTTCCGACTTTATTTTTATGGTTGAAGGAATTTCTCAAATGTATATCACCGGGCCGGAAGTGATAAAATCCGTAACCGGGGAAAATATTTCTTTTAATGATCTTGGCGGAGCTTCAGTCCACTCTTTGCAAAGCGGATGCGCCCATTTCGTCTCCCAAAATGAAAACGAATGTTTGGAAGGCGTTAAAAAACTTTTGGGTTATCTGCCGCAAAATAATTTGGAAAATCCTCCGGCTAAAAACTCTTTCGGCACGGCCGATCTCTGTCCTAAACTCCTGGAAATAGTACCGGAAGAAGAAGGGAAGGGATACGACATGAAAGAAGTGGTTAAGGAAATTTTCGATCTTGATTCTTTTTTTGAAGTCCAAGCCGGATTCGCCCCCAACTCTATTGCCGGCTTTGCCCGCTTAGGAGGGCAAACCGTCGGCATCGCGGCCAATCAGACCAAATCAATGGCCGGAACCCTGGACGTCAATTCTTCGGATAAGATCGCTAGATTTGTCCGGCTTTGCGATGCTTTTAACATCCCCATCATCAATTTGATCGATACCCCCGGATATCTTCCCGGCACCGACCAGGAGCACAAAGGCATTATCCGGCACGGCGCTAAAATCCTGTATGCTTATGCCGAAGCCAGCGTTCCCAAGATCAGTCTTATTTTAAGAAAAGCCTTCGGCGGAGCCTATATCGCCCTGGCTTCCAAAGAGCTGGGATATGACAAAGTCATTGCCTGGCCTTCCGCCCAGATCGGAGTGATGGGTCCGAAACAAGCGGTAAAAATAATTTTCCACAGAGAATTGGAAAACAGCCAGGACCCGGACAGGCTTGAAAAAGAAAAAATCCTCGAACTGTCCGAAACTTTTTTGAGCCCGTGGCAAGCGGCCCGGCTAGGAAAATTAGATTTGATCATCGATCCCCAAGAAACCCGGTCCGTATTATTCAAACTGCTGGAATCCCTGCTCAACAAACGCGAAAGCAAAGCCCCTAGAAAGCACGGTAATATTCCTCTATAATATCAATATATGACAAAGATCAGCCTTATTGTCGGCCAAAGCGCTTCTCTGCCAAAACAAATAATGGAAAGATATTCTCTGACCATGATCCCTTTTATTGTTGATTGGAAAGCCGATAAGGATAACCTTGACCCGAAAAGCATTTTTCAAAAAATGGCCGATGCCGAAGCTGGCAATGCAAGCGATCTTCCTAAAACATCCCATCCCGCGCCATGGCTCTTCAAGAAATTTTTTGAAGAAAAAATTACAAATTCCGATTCGGTTCTTTTTATTTCTCTAAGCTCGAAGCTGTCAGCCACTTCCGAGGCCGCCTCATTTGGAAAAGAAATGCTGAAACCGGGAGATAAAAAAAAGGTTTTTATTTTCGATTGCCAAAATGCCAGCGCCGGAGAAGGCTTGATCGCAATTAAAGTTGCGGAGCTGATCAGTCAAGGCAGGCCGGTTGAGGAGGCTGTTAAAGAGCTGGAAATATTCAGACAAAAAGTCTGCACCTTGGCCAGCCTTAAAGATTTGAAATGGCTGGAAAAAGGAGGAAGGATAAGCCATTTAACCAAATCAATATTATCCACTTTCCAAAAACTAGGGATCAGCCTTCTTTTCGGGATTAAAAACGGCCGCGTTGAAGCTGTTAGCTTGGGTTTTAAACAAAAAACTCAAGCCGCGGTTATTTTCGATTTTTTCAAAAAAAACTGCAAAAAGGGGAAATTCCGAATTGCCATAGCTCACGCTCAAAACGAGCAGGCCGCAGACGAACTTAAAAATTTGATCCAAAAAAAATGTCCCTCATCTGAAATAATTTTCACCGGGCCGATCGATAATATTATTGGAATACATGTCGGACCAGGCGCCCTGATTTGCGCCTGGCATCCGCTAGACTAATACAATGCCCGCTTCTTATTTTTTAATATCCCTTTTCTCTTACCTGCTCGGTTCAATACCGGCCGCTATTTTAATTGGAAAACTTTTCACCAAGAAAAATTTTCAAGAAGAGGGAAGCGGCAATCTTGGCGCCACCAACGCTTTAAGAATCGTCAGCAAAGAAAAAGGGAAATTCTGGGGAACCGCGGCCTTTCTTGCCGTTTTTCTTTTTGACGCCAGCAAAGCAGTGGCCGCTTGTTTGATCGCAACGAACTTTATTCCCGATCGGACCGCAGCTTTAACTCTGGCCGCCTTTTTTACCGTTCTTGGCCATAATTATTCATTGTTTTTAAAATTCCGGGGAGGGAGGGGAGCTGCTTCCTTGCTTGGCGTCCTCTTATTTTTCGATTGGCGCGTCTTTTTAGCTTGGGTTGGAACTTTTTTGGCCGTAGCCGTTATCTTTGAGGCTGTTGAAAGCAAAAAAATCGACAAAAAAATAGTGGCCAGAGCCGCTAACCGCCAAATTATCGGCCGTCTTGTTGGAGAGGTCTTAGCCCTTATTCCCATCTACCTTCTCAATCAAACTCTTTTTTGGCCAACCCTTTTCGCTACGCCATTGATCCTTATCAAACATAAAGAAAGGGTGAAAAGACAGTTGCAAGAGATAGCTGAAAGCGTAAAGCTAAAAGCGCAAAGCGTAAAGTAACAGCGCCTGCCTGCCGGTAGGCAGGTAAAGCTAAAAGCAACGAACGGATATTTTTAGCTTTACGCTTTTGTTTTGCGCTTTTCGCTTTGCACTTTACGCTTCCTTGCTTTACGCTTCCTTACGCTTTTTTGATTTTTTGACGGTTTTCTGATAAAATAACCCTAGAAATTTCGCCCTCGTGGTGTAATGGATAACATGTCTGCCTTCGAAGCAGAAGACTTGCAGGTTCGACTCCTGCCGAGGGCACGTCCGGTCTTGACCGGACGCCCGGTCGGATGACCGGGCGGATACTGTTGCCGGCTATTAATTTTTAGGTAGCAACCAAACAATGGTCTTGACTAAAAACAAAAAAAATTTCATTATCTTAGCGGGAGCCCTGTCTCTGTTTTTGTTTTCCGGAGGTGAAGCCTTAGCCGCTGGGATTGTTCCTTGCGGAGGAACGGATTGCACTCTTTGCGATCTCTTTAAAATGGTTGAGAACATCGTGAACCAGATATTTTATTATCTGGTTCCATCAATCGCCGTTTTGCTTGTTGTTTATGGCGGATTTTTATTAATTACAGCCAGGGGAGATGGCAACTCTGAAAATGTGAAAAAAGCTAAAGCCGCTTTAACCGCTGTTGCCGTAGGGTTGCTTATAATTTACGGTTCATATATCGCTGTAAATGAAATACTAAGAGCCGTGGGCGTAAAAACAGTCTGGCAGCAAGGGTGGTACCAAATTGATTGCCAGTAAAAGAAGCCCCTATAGCTCAATTGGTAGAGCAGTTGCCTCTTAAGCAATTGGTTACAGGTTCGAGTCCTGTTGGGGGCACAAATTAGGAATTAGCTTGTATAAAATTATTGAATATTTAATAAAGGTCGACAATTGAAAAGATTAACTGGGGCATACGATCTGAAACCTGAAATGTTTAGCGATTGCCGCGATCAATGGCTAAAGATCTCAAGTTACAGATTGCGAGTTCCAGAGACCAAACATTATAGAAAAAGAGAAGATAATAAGAATTAAACAAATACACACAATATGTTCAAACCAGAAGAAAAAGCCAAGATCATTGGCGAATATAAAATTCACGAAACCGATACCGGTTCCGTTGATGTCCAGATCGCCTTGCTGACCGAAGAGATCAAAAGGCTTTTGGAACATTTTAAAACCCACAAAAAAGACCTTCATTCCAAGCGCGGCCTTTTAAAAATGGTTGCCAAAAGAAGAAAACTTTTAAAAGTTTTAGCTAAGGAAGACGAAAAAAGGCATAGCGCCCTTGTTAAAAAATTAGGCTTATAAAATTGATGCCAAAACTTGGACAAAAAGAGCAGAGAGTGGCCGTATTGATCGATGTTCAGAACATGTATTATTCAGCCCGGAACTTATACCAGGCGAAGGTTAATTTTACCGAATTGCTCAAAAATGCAGTCAATGGCCGGAAACTTATCCGCGCCATTGCTTATGTCGTCAAAAGCGAAGCCCAGGATTCTGATCCGTTTTTCAAAGCTCTCGAACATATCGGCATTGAACTGAAGATGAAAGATTTGCAAATTTTCCCGGGCGGCCTGAAAAAAGGCGACTGGGATGTTGGTATTGCCATGGATGCAGTCAGGCTAAGCTCTTCAGTAGACTCGATCGTTCTGGTTTCCGGAGACGGAGACTTTTTGCCCTTGGTAGATTACATCAAAAATGCCACTCCCACCCGCTTAGAAGTAATGGGCTTTGGCCGGACCACTTCCGGAAAGCTGAAAGAAGCGGCTGACAATTATTTTGACTTGGAAGAAAACAAACAAAAATATTTAATACCTTAATTTTATGGAAGACAAAATTTTTAAATTAGAGATCGGACCGAAAACGCTAGAGATCAATACGCGCAATTTCGCCAGAAACGCCAACGGTTCCGTTTTAGTCAAATATGGAGACACAACCGTTTTGGCTACCTGTGTAATGTCAAAAAAACCTTTGGAAAAAATGGATTTTTTCCCTTTGATGGTTGAATATTCCGAACGGTATTACGCCGCTGGAAAAATTTTAGGATCCAGGTTCATCCGCCGGGAGGGAAGGCCTACCGATGAAGCCATTTTAATTTCCAGGATCATTGATCGCACCTTGCGGCCGCTTTTCCCAACAAGCCTCAACCGCGAAGTTCAAATAGTCATCACTTGCTTATCTTGGGACGGAGAAAACGATCCTGCAACCTTGGGTCTTTTTGCCGCTTCGCTTGGCCTCTTGATCTCAGATATTCCTTGGAATGGGCCAACCGCCGCTGTCCGGCTTTCCAAAAACGAACAGATCAAGCTTTTCCCGAATTATCAAGAAAGGGAAGAAGGCATATATGACCTGATCGTAGCGGGAGTCGATTCCGAAAAAGGAATCCTTGTTAATATGATCGAAGGGCAAGCAAAAGAAGCATCCGAGCAGGCTATTTTCGAAGCTTTCGATTTTGCCAAGCCGGAAATAAAAAAACTGCTGGATCTCCAAAAAACGATCCAAAAAGAAATTGGCAAAGAAAAAATAAAAATAGCCGAAAGAACAATAGACAAAAATTTTAAAGACAGCGTCAAAGAATTTTTGGGCGGAAAGATAGAACAAGTTATGATGGCCTCGGCAAACAAAGACGGCGCCGCCGATTCCAACGAAATGTCTTTGTCCGATCTTAAAAACAATTTGAAAGAATTTTTGAAAGATCAGGATCAAGACAAATTAAATTACGCTTCCGAAATATTTGAAAAAGAAGTGGAGAAAACCTTTGAAGGTAATATTTTAAAAAATGAAAGAAGGCCGGACGGCAGAGGACTGGATCAAGTAAGAGAGCTTTCTTGCGAAGTCGCTTTGTTGCCTCGCATGCATGGTTGCGGACTGTTTTCCCGCGGAGAAACCAGCGCCTTGTCTGTTTTGACCTTAGGCGCCCCGGGCGACCAAAAATTAATGGACGGAATGGAAGTCAGAGGGAAAAAAAGATTTATGCACCATTATAATTTCCTGCCTTATTGCACCGGAGAAGTAAAACCGATGCGCGGAACCGGCCGCCGCGAGGTAGGGCATGGTATGCTTGGTGAAAAAGCTATTTTGCCAATGCTCCCGACCGTTGAAGAGTTTCCTTACACTATCCGAATCGTTTCCGAAGTCCTTTCCTCGAACGGATCATCTTCTATGGCTTCAACTTGCGCTGCAAGCTTAGCCTTAATGGATGCCGGCGTGCCGATCAAGAGACCGGTAGCCGGAATCGCTATGGGATTGGTCACTGACGGAGAAAACTATAAAATCTTAACCGATATCCAAGGACCGGAAGACCACCACGGACATATGGACTTTAAAGTGGCTGGAACAAAAGATGGCGTAAATGCCATCCAGCTTGATGTAAAAACATTAGGACTGACCAAACAGATATTGGAAGAAACCATGATCAAGGCGAAAAAAGCCCGCGAAACGATCCTGGCCAAAATGCAATCTATCATTGCAGAGCCCCGCAAAGAGCTTTCCAAATACGCCCCCAGGATCTTTATCTTTGTTATAAAGCCGGATAAGATTCGCGAAGTGATCGGTCCCGGAGGCAAAATAATCAATGAGATCATCGACCAATGCAATGTTTCCATCGACATTGAAGACGACGGAAAGGTTTTCATTACCGGCGAAAATGAAGAATCGGCTAAAAAAGCTTTAGAATGGGTCAAAAACATCGTCCGCGAAGTGGAAGTGGGAGAAATTTTCCCAGAGGGGAAAGTAGTAAGAATTTTGGATTTCGGCGCTTTCGTCGAAATCTTGCCGGGACAAGATGGAATGGTGCACATCTCCCAGCTGGCTGACCGCCGGGTGGAGAAGGTTACAGATGTGGTAAATATCGGCGATGTCATCCCTGTGAAAGTTATTTCTATTGACCAACAGGGCCGAATTAATTTATCATTAAAAGAAGCCAAGAGATAGTTCTTGGAAAAAATTCTGCGGCTTAAAAAATAATTAAAAAATCGGCAAACCTCTATGTCAGAAGAAATCAAAGATCTATTTCAAAGAGAAAATATTAGAACGATGAAAAAAGACTTGAGAGGTCTTGCCGAATTGGAAACTCAAGGCAAAAAAGAGCAGCTCTTGAATGCTCCGAAAAAAGAAAAAAACGCTGTTCCGATCCCGCCGCTAAACATAAAGATGCCAGTCCCCGGACAGGCAGAAGAAAAGTCTTCAGTATCTGATGCCTCTCAACAGCTGGCAAACAGATTCTCTCAGATCAAAAAAGAGCAAGAAGAAAAAGCCAGAATTTTTGAAGAACGGCAGCAAAAAGAATCGGAAGGGCAAAAAACAGCCGAACAAAAAAAGAAAGAAGAAGAGCAAAAAGAAAAAGAAAGGCTTGAAAAAGCTCTCTCCGCCGCCCAAGAAAATATTATTAATACGGCAAAGGTCCCGCCCGCTTCTTCCAAAACAGCGCAAGCTCCAGCTGCCGCAACCTCCTCCTCGCCGATTTCCATTACCGTAAAAACTCCCGATCCGGCATCCCTTAAAAACAACCCTGGCAAAGATCAATATAAAGAAGCGGTAGAAACAGCTGGAAAACCAGAAGATCCTAAAATGTTTGCCAAAAAAGGAATGCCCTTTTTCAATATTTTCAGACCCCAACAAAAACCAAAAGACCAAGCCTCTCAATCTGCAGCCGTGAAGCAAGAAAACTCAAAAATTCCTTCCGAAGGATCTCCAAAGAAAAATCAAGAAGTCCAGCTTAAACCGGCAGACCCAATGCCCCAAAAATCAAACGAAAAAAAAGAAAATATTCCCGAAGGAAAGCCGGCGGCCCAGCCGATCCAAGCCAAGGCAATTAATCCCATTGATGAAAAAGAGATGATCAGATCATTGGACGAGAGGGAAAAAAATATAGATAAAGACCTTTCAAAGATCTCTCAAGAAAAAATACCGGTAAAGATCAGATCCGAAGAAATTTCCAAAGAAATAGAAAAAATGAGACAAATGCAGCTGCAAGGGATCTTGGCCAAAGAAGCGGAGGTGGAGTCGGCTATAAAACAGCTCGATCTTAAAGAAAAATCGGCTGCTTCAGCCGATGAAAAAAGAAAAACAGAAGCTGAAAGGCAAGAGATCGAACCGCGCCGAGAGAAAATAGAAGAGCAAAGATATCAAGTTGAAGACAGCATAAAAAGCCTGGAAGCCCAGCTTAATGAGTGCGAAAACAATTATTTGCGCATTTCAGAAAAAGAGAAAAAATTGCTTAAGGAAAAGGCTGATATAAAAAACCAAAAAGAAATAATCATCCTTTCCGGCAAAAAAAATGCCTTGGAGCGATCCTTGAAGGAGCTAAATGAAAAGACAGATTCTTTAAAAAACGGCCTGGCTGCCATTTTAAAAGAAAAAAACGAGCTGGAAGAAAAATTGGTTAGAACATCTAAGGAAGAGCAAGAAACTGAAGCTAAAATTGAGATACTGGAAAATCAAGAAGCCAGCACCAAAGAACCCATCCATCTTAGAGAGATCGAAGCTCAAAGAAAAATATTGGCGGGGAAACGCAAAGAAACGGAAAAAACGAGGTGGGAGGCAGAAGACCAAAAAAAAGGGATAGGAACGAAAGAAAGCGAGATCAAAAAAGAGTACCAATCGGCAGTAAAAAAAATAGAGGAAAGCTCAAAGGAATTAAAAACGATCGAAGATAGATTGGACCAATGCAATGGCTAAACAATCATCTTTCGTAAAAATCTTAATCAGACTTTTAATTTTAATAATTTTAGGGGCAATAACAGCTGCGGCGGTATTTTTATTTAAAAAATAATCCAAGCTGGCATTTTGTTCCAACTGTAAAATGGCAAATAAGGAATTCTTAGAAAAAATAAAATCGGAACTTGAACAGAAAAAAGATGCTTTGAGAAAAGAACTAAGCGGTTTTGCCAATGAAAGCCCGGGGGACAAAAAAGATTGGAACGCCCGCTACCCGCAATTTGAGGGGAGCGGACTGGAAGACGAAGCCGACGAGGTGGAAGAATACGGAAGTCTTCTTTCGATCGAGAAGATCATGGAAAAAAAGCTCAAAGATATCGACGCCGCGCTGGAAAAGATCGAAAAAAATACTTACGGCATCTGCGAAAAATGCGGCGTGGAAATTTCCCAAGCCAGGCTGGAAGTCTGCCCGGAAGCCCGATGGTGCTCTAGCTGTATTCAATAAATTTTTATATCTAACCTTACCCGCAAAAAGGTTTGAAAATTAAAAATTGAAAATTAAAAATTTTTAGCGGAGGATGCCTATTAAAATTTTCTCGGCTGCCCTGAACGGCCTTGATGCGCAGATCATAGAAGCGGAGATAGACGCTTCTTATGGTTTGCGCTGTTTTAATATTGTCGGACTGGCCGACAAAACCATCCAAGAATCAAAAGAAAGGATCAGCGCAGCTATTAAAAGCTCCCATTTAAAAAGCCCCTCATCTCAAGCGATCAAGCTTTTGGTCAGCCTCGCTCCGGCTGGCCTAAAAAAAGAAGGGTCCTTATACGACCTGCCCATTGCTCTGGGCTATCTCTTAGCTTCAAAACAAGCTCTTTTTGCAACAACCGGCAAAATAATAATAGGGGAACTGTCCCTTGACGGCGCTCTGCGGCCGATCAGAGGCAGCCTCATCATCGCCGCCAAAGCCAAAGACGAAGGATTTAAAGAAATAATTTTGCCTCAAGCCAATTCCAAGGAAGCGGCTTTGATAGAGGGCATAGAAGTGATCGGGGTTAAAACCCTTGCGGATGCTTTAGCTTATCTGGAAGGCCGGACAGAGATTATTCCGGCTGTTAGCGATCCGCAAAGCTGTGAAAGCTTATCTTTAGATAAAAATTCTTTTTTAGAAGATTTGGGCTGGATACAAGGCCAAGAACTAGCCAAAAGAGCCTTAGAGGTAGCCGCCGCCGGCGGGCATAATCTTTTGATGGAGGGACCTCCCGGCACCGGCAAAACATTATTAGCCAAGGCTATGGCTTCCATTTTACCGCCTCTGTCTTTTGAGGAATCCCTAGAGGTCACTAAAATTTACAGCGCCAGCGGCCTTCTTCTTGAAAATAATTTTATTCTCAAAAACCGGCCTTTCCGCGCCCCGCACCACACTGCTTCAGGAGCTTCTTTGATCGGCGGCGGCAATCCTTTGATGCCGGGAGAAATAACTTTAGCCCACCGGGGAATTTTATTTTTAGATGAATTCCCGGAATTCCACCGCGATGTTTTGGAAAGCCTGCGCCAGCCGATGGAAGAGGGGGCTATTTCCATTTTACGCTCCAATAGCCGCGCCAAACTGCCTGCCCGCTTCACCTTAGTAGCCGCAGCCAATCCTTGCCCTTGCGGCAATTTCGGCGACCCCGAAAAAGAATGCTCCTGTGCCCCAGGGCAGGTCTTGAAATACCGCCGCAAGCTTTCCGGCCCGATAATGGACCGGATCGACCTGTTTATCAAGGTTCCTCAAATAAAATTCGAAAAACTTACGGCCAAAGAAAACAAGAACCAAAGCGAAAAAATAAAAGAAAAGGTCAGTCAGGCCAGGATCATCCAAAAACAAAGGCTAGAAAAAATCCCCGGGATATTTACCAATAGCGAATTGGCCGTTCCTCAAATAGAAGAGTTTTGCCAAATAGACAGCGAGTCAAGGGAAATATTGAAAAAGGCGGTTGACTCCGGCAAGCTTTCAGCCCGCAGCTTTCATAAAGTTTTAAAAGTGGCCCGCACCATAGCCGATCTGGAAAATTCAACGGGAATAAAAAACTCCCATATAATGGAAGCTTTGATGTATCGGCAAAAAATTTAAAAACTTATTTCTTAAAAGACAGGTTAGAGCCGTATTTATATTTGGCGATGGGATTGGCAGTGCCGCGGACATCGAAATGCAAATGGCAGCCGGTTACGCCGACAACCTGGCCGGTATTGCCTATATATCCGATCAATTGGCCCTGAGAAACATTTTCTCCTGCCAACACCAAAATTTTGGAAAGGTGGGCATAGATAGTGACAACGCTATTCGGATGGATGATATTGACATAATTGCCGAACGGCCATTGGTTGGTGGCTATTTGGATTTTCCCGCCGGCGGCGGCAAAAACAGGGGTGCCGCATTGATTGGCAATATCAACAGCATTAAAGAAATGAAGCGTTTGCGTGATCTTTCCGGTTGTCGGGAGAATAAAGAATCCATCCGGTAAAACATTCCCAACGTTTCGGGCTAGAACCGGAGCGATGGCGGCCGTAGGAGCCGAGATCTTTCCCTCAGGGACAACTATGATGTCTCCTACCGTTAATGCGGAGTTGGCATTAAGCTGATTAAAAGCGATGATTTGATCTTGGTCTGCTTTATAGAGCTTGGCTATTTGGGAAATCGTTTCTTTGTCGTTGATAATGTGCATTACGCCCGAAGTCGGCAAAACGACCAACTTCTGTCCAGCCTTAACGGCCGATCCTTTTTTTAAGTCGTTAGCCCAAAGAATCGTCTCCAAGCTGATCTTAAACTTCTCGGCAAGGCTGGCTAGAGTGTCTCCTTCTTTTACGGTATACTGGATAATATCGCGCTCTCCTTGCTCTGCCTGGCTTATTTCTTCGCTCAAATCAGCCATGGTCGCCAATGTTTGAGGCTTTACAAAAATAGGAGAGGGCACGCTTTTTAAGCTGGTGCCCTCTAATATAACTAAATTTTGAGCTGAATCTACAGTGTTTTGAGCGCTCAAAAGCGCGCAAGTAAGGGATTTTCCAGTTGTTTTTTTAGGGTCAACGCAACTGCTGCCATCGTTAACGGTTTTTGCCAAGCTGAAAAAGGCAAAAACAACGAAGACTCCTAAAAAGCAAAAAAGAAGGCCCTTTTTGTTTAAGCCGCCTTTCGTTCCTCTTAGATTCAGACCCTTAATTAAAGATTGGAAATAATTAGAAATACGTTATATAATTTAAAGGTTTTAAGCTTAAATGTCAAGCCAATTGTCCACAATTAAACAGACTAAGGAGCTTTTGGAAAAATACGGCTTATCCCCTAGAAAAGGGCTGGGCCAGAACTTTTTGGTAAATAAAGGAGTGGTTGAAAAATTGATCAAGGCCGGGCAGATAGAAAAAACCGACCTTGTCTTGGAAGTCGGGCCGGGCATCGGCGTTTTAACCAAAGAGCTGGCCAAAGCATCCCGAAAAGTGATCGCCGTTGAGAAAGATCCTCAAATGGTTGAAATTTTATCCAAAGAGCTAGCCGAGCTTCAAATTGATAATGTAGAGATCGTCCAAGATGATATTATGGAATTTTTAGAAAAAGGAGGATTGGCCGGCCAAGAGTATAAGGTTGCCGGAAACATTCCTTTTTATTTGACCGCCCATTTGATCCGCCTTCTTTTGGAAATGCCCCAGCCGCCCAAAGATATGGTTTTTGTTTTGCAAAAAGAAGTCGGCCAGCGCATCGCAAGCCTGCCGCCGAAAATGACCCTGCTCTCCGCATCGGTCCAATTTTACGCCCAGCCCAAGCTGTCCGGCTATATTAAAAGGCATTCCTTCTGGCCGGTCCCGGCCGTGGACGCGGCAATCATCAGAATCACGCCAAAAAATCCGACGCCGGAGGTTGGCCGCGATCTTTTTTTCAAAATTTTGAAAGCCGGCTTTTCCCAGCCGCGCAAACAGCTTATTAACAACTTATCAAACTCGTTAAAAACTGATAAAATAGAAATCAATAATTGGCTTTTAAAAAATAACATCCAGCCCGCCCAAAGAGCGGAAACTTTATCGATAGGGGACTGGATAAATTTAACCCAAAGCTATCATTCTTAAAAAATGACCCGCCGTTCTATTTATTTCGCCGCGATAATAATCCTCTTTTTTTCTTTGGCCGGGCCATGCCTGGCTGCTTGCGGCAGCTCTTGGTACGGATGCGTAGGAGGCCACAGCAATTCCTGCTCGGACGATCTTTGGTTTTATACACAATCCTGCGGCGGATATAACGACAAAGGGCAGTGCTTGAGCTGCCTTACCAATCAAGTTTTATCACAGGACTGTTTTGAATGGGAACAATGCAGCAGCGGCGCGGCTAAATGCCAATGCTGCGGCGATTGCTTCGGCACTCCAAAAAATCCAAGATACTACGACAACCCCACTTATTCCGACCAGCCGGACAAAAGCCAAAATTCTCAAAGCATCGATCTTCCCTTAAAGCTGGACTGGGATGACGTCCTCGGCTGGAAAGACGGCTGGACGCAAAACGGAAACAAACAATCCTGCTCCAGAAACTGCGCGAATTCTTACCGTTTGACTATCTACGACACAAAGGCAAAAAAAGAAGTCATTAATAAAGTCTTAACAAAGTCAGAATACAATATCCGCGAAGACAAAGGGCCCTGTTTTTTAGAATCCAGCCGCACTTATGAATGGCACGTCCAAGCCTGCTGCGATTCTAATGGAACCACTTGCGGCCCGGCCAGCAATTGGAGTTTTACCACTAGCCTAGCACCGGAATTGGATTCTCCTTACGATCCAGATTGGGCCGGCCCGGAAAAAATAGAGAATGTCGATCTTCCGGTTTCTTTGAAATGGTGCAAGATCAACGAAACCAATTCCCACGACATAAGATTCTTTCTTGTAAAAAACGGGGTGGAACAATGTCATCCAAGCCTTTTGAACGGAACCGAATGCACCACTTATCCTTTCAACTTAAAAACTCAAACCAATTCCGAAATAACGGTTTTCCAAGACACTGACCTGAATTTCTTTACTAAAAGCAGCGAATACCGCTGGGAAATTTCTTCCTGTAAAGGCTATGTAAATTCCGAATGCGAGCTTTTCGGCCAGAAATGGTCTTTTTCCACCAAGGACACCAATTTGATTGCCGCTTCGGGCTATCTCCCTTCAAACGATCCGACAGGAGCAACCCCCATCGGCCTTCCGGTAGATTTCAGCTGGGTCAAAACACCCGGAGCCAACTCTTATATTTTTGAACTGAACCCCGTGAACATTAAAAAGACTCTCAACTCAACTGGCCTGCAAATCGACTCTCCTTCTTTACAGTTGACGTCCTCCTATAATTGGAGAGTAAAACCTTGCTGGGATTTTGAAGGAAAAGACTGCGAAGATTTCAGCCAAACTTATTATTTCACAACCACCGGCCTGCCGCCGGTTAATATCAATGTCGACGCCGTATCGTTTCCGGTTGAGATCGATTGGGGTAATGTCAGCGGAGCGTCTTCTTACTATTATCAGCTAGCTTCGGATGCCGGCTTTCAAAATATCATTGAAGGAAAGGATGCCAGCCAAAACAAAATAAGTTTTGATTATACTAAGATCAAACAGGAAACCGATTATTGGTTCCGCTTAAAAACCTGCGCCCATCAAAACGGAGAGCTCTGCGGCGATTGGAGCCAGACAAAAAACTTTAAAACGATCAAACTGGCATCCCCCGCAAACATTAAACCTCAAAATGGCTCCGTTCTTTCGACGAGCCAAGCGCAAACCTTTTCCTGGAACCCGGTTCCGGCCGCGAAGTATTATAAATATTCTTTAAAATACGCCGAGATGGCTGCCGAAGAAACCAATGAAAAATGCCCAGCCCTGCTTAACCAACTCCAAGAAAAAATTACAGCCAACACAAATGCCATAGAGATCATGGACTGCAAAGGAAAATACCAGCTTCAAGCTCAAGCCTGTATGGAAGCAGATTGCAAGGCCGAGACATCGGGCAGCTGGTCTGCGGTGCAAGAGTTTAGTATAAAATCAGGAGTCGCTTCAAAAGACCTCCAAGGCAAGGGATTCATCCCTTGCGGCTTGTCAGCCGATGATCCAACAACCCCTTGGGACGAAAGCCAAAGATGCGAGATAAAACACTTGTTCATTCTATTGAATATGATCATAAATTTCTTGATGTGGACGCTCGTGCCGATCGTCCTTCTCTTCTTGATGCTGGCTTCCGGAGCGATCTTTTATTTCTCGATGGGCAGGGAAGACCCCTTGCCGCGGATCAAGTCTTTATGGAAAGCCGCCGGCATCGGCCTTGGCATTATTTTCTTATCTTGGTTCATTATCAATATCAGCTTGTCATTGGTCGGATTTAAATTC
This sequence comes from Minisyncoccota bacterium, assembly GCA_041657385.1. GTDB lineage: Bacteria > Patescibacteriota > Minisyncoccia > Minisyncoccales > JAQTVQ01 > CAIMDX01. The sequence continues at coordinate 57,253 of JBBABZ010000001.1, forward strand.
GGCGCCTTTGGCAAATGGTGGAATTTTTAAAATTATGCCTAAACTTAAAATAACATTTCTAATTTTTATAGGCCTTATGGCTGTTCTTTTGGTTTCCAATTGGGCGTCAACGAGCTATCTGAAAAATCAAATAAAAAAAATCCAGCCGCAAAACGGCGAGGATCAAACTTCTTCCGCAAGCAGCACGCCTCTTTCGATCGAAGAGATTATCAAAGAGAGCAGCTATAAAACCCTTAAAACAGCTGACCAAAAATTATCGATCAAGTGCCCGATCGATTGGGTTGAAATAGGGGAAGAAAAAATATTAAAATATTTCGACGCTGAAACGGTCAGCCGATATCAGATAAAAATTCCTTTGGCCGCTGTAAAAAAAGACGGGGCCCAGCTGATGGTCACGGAAATTTTTATGGACTCGACCAGCACTCTCAAAGACGCTCTGTCTGCAAACGAAGAAATATACAAAAAAACAGGGCAAGATGTTAATATTTTGTTGCAAAGCGAAAAAGAAAAAGAGCTGTATTTTGAAGCCGAATATACCCAAAAAGAGGAAAAAATGACCAGCCAGGAAAAAATATTGGAAACTGCGGACGATCAAGAAAAAAAACATTTTTACATTGTTTCGGTTGTCGTTCCAAGCGATCTGTCAAAAAATTATCAAGAAACAGGAAGCGAGATGCTAAGCTCTATTCAAATTAATAATTAATTTGTGGTATAATATCGGCAATGAAAATAGCAAAAAAAATTATTTTTTCTTTAATGGTTTTGGGCCTACTGGCCCCTTTAAAAATTTTTGCGCTGGAAATAGATTGGCCGGCTTCTCCGGCTGGCACAAATCTGTCAGATCAAAGCACTCTCACAGAGCTGACCAAATACTCTTACGAATGGGCGATAACACTGGGCATCTTGGCTTTTTTTGTTTCAATAGTTATTAACGGAGTTAAGTATATGACCTCAACCGGTGATCCCGGCAAAACTGCGAATGTGCGCAAAAGAATACAATCCTCGGCCGCGGGACTGGGCTTACTTCTTGGCTCTTGGATCCTTTTAAACTTCTTGAACCCAAGATTAACCACTCTTTTTATTCCTGATCCAAACCAAGATTTAGCCACGCAAATGATTGAATATGAAGACTTCAGCAAACTTAAAGAAAACTCCTGCGATCTTATAATTATTTATCCTAAAAAAAATTACGAAGAAGATAGTAACTTTGATCCACCAAAAGAAGTTCTTTATAACAGCGCAAAATCTCCCATAGATTTCAAAGTAAGTTTTTTTCCTCATTCTTTAAAAGTGTTGAAACAAATTAAAGGAGACGAACAATTAGTCTTAATGGACCAAGCAAACAGGCTGATCAGGGAAGAAAATGAAAAAATCAGAAAAGCAAATGAAGAAATGGTAAGATCGGGAGTTCAGGGGCCACCACAAGTGGAAAAACCGGAAAAAACTTTAAACGAGGCCATAAAAGAAAAATACGGTTCTGACCCTTTTCCTTATAGTGGGGGGCTTTTTGTTGATGCCCCTCCTGGCTGTGTTGCATACTTCTACAGAAAAGACCCTAAATATTTGTCGACGAGCATCTTTGGAACAGAGGATGTTCTAGCTTTTCAAATGTATGGCAGTAATCCTGATTTTAATACTCTTTATTCTGAAAACGAACTGAATCAGATTAAAAAATTCAGAGTGGTTATCCCTGGTACTGTGAGTGAGTAATTAATTAACTTCTTGCTTCTATTTTTTTTAGGACTAAAAATAACATGATCCCAAAAAAATATTATTATTTTCTCGCAATTTTCATCGCTTTTTTTGGCTTGTTTTTTGTTGTAAAAACAGCTTCCGCCGGCGGGATACCTTTTATTTCAGAGCTTCCCTCCAGTGAAGGATTTTTAAGCTCAATCGAAGAAATAGCCGGCCCCATCCTGCAAGAAGCAATAGGTCTTTTTACTGCGATCATCAAAGCCTTTGTAATGGTTTTTGTATCCGCCCATCTCTTGGATTGGGCGATGACCCAGCCCATAGGCCTTGATGATAAACTCGTGACAACAGGCTGGGCCTTTACTTTAGCTCTGACAAATTTGATCTTTATTTTTATCATCCTTTATATCGCCATAAAGCAGATCGTCAGCGACGAAGGAGATATGAACTCTATTAAAAAATACCTTCCCAGATTAATAACCACTATTCTACTGGTAAATTTTGGCGTGGTTTTTATAAAAATGGCGATCGATATCGCCTTTATTTTGCAAAGGAGCATGGTTCCCTCTGATTCAAGCCTGGCTTTTAACAGCCTATCCGGATTGGAACAACAGATTAGCGGGATTTTAATAAGTTATGGACTCTACTTTGGCGCAGGGATTCTTGCTTCTTTCCTGCCGTCAGCCGCAGCTGTCTGGCAAGGATTAGCCTGGCCGACATATATTTTAATGGCGCCGGCAAGGATCAGCGCCGAGATCCAAATTTATGTTTGCAACACTTTGGCAGGCATTTATTTTCTTTATGCCTTATATTTTATAATAAGGATCTATGTAATTAAAATTTTAACCATAATTTTCCCTTTAGCTTTTGCCTGTTACGCCATCCCAAGCGAAGGCGCCCAAAAATTATGGAAACAATGGTCTAACTTTTTTATCACTTGGGTCTTTTTCCCTATACCCTTGCTCTTTTTCCTGGTCCTCGGGCTTAAATTGCTTCAAGACATAATGCCGGCTGGAATGGCTGCAATGGCAACCCCCCTTGCTTTCTGGCAAATAGCTACAAATGGAAATTTGCTCAGCCCAGCTGTAAACTACTATATCGCCCTTATCGCTTACCTTGCCACTTTAGCTTATCTGAAAGTTAAATTTTCGCCAAGCCTCGATATTGGAGGAATAAAGGGAGGGGCACTGATAGACAAGGGGAAAAACTTTGTTCTTAACAGGGCTAAACAATCCTTCGCCGGGGCCGCTGTCAACCAGCGGGCAAGAGAAAAAACCGTACAGGCAGAAGAAGCAAGCGGCAAAAAATCAGGATGGATGAAAAGAACGGGGATGATGGCCGGCTCTCTTGCTGCGGGAGTGGTAGAAAATGAATTTAGAAGCTCCGGAACTACTTCCAACATAGAGCTTGCCAAGGCTATTAAAGAAAAAAAAGAAGAATACAAAAAACAATTCGGAGAAGATATGGAAAGCGCCTCAAAATTTTTCAACGACCCTTCGTCAGCTCCGAAGACAGATCTCGAAAAAAGAGCTTTTTCTTCATACCTTGTTGATAATGCCAAAAGCGGCGAAGACTTAAAAAAGGCTTTGGACGGCGGCGGATTTTTAAAGAGATCTTTTAAGATAGAAAATCTCAAAGAAAGAAAAGCCAGAGTAACGATGAAAGTGGAGGACCTGCTCAAGGCCTCGGACGAAAAAACCGCAGATGCCTTAAAAAGGAGTATGATCGGCGAAACAGTTGTTGAATCAAAATTGTGGAATTTGACCGGCGGCAGCAAAGATATCAAGTCAAAATTCACACTCGCTGAAGAAGAGGTTAAAAAGGTCGTTGGAGGAGCCAAAAGCGAGGAAGACATGAAGCAGTTTATCCCAGGCTTTGAAAAAGACCCAGCCGCTCTTGAAAAAATAATGGAATTTGACGTTGAACAGCTTACGGCGCTAGCGAAAACCCATCGCTCCGCGCTTAAAGAATATGTCAAAAAGGTCAATGAAAAAGGCGTTGAAGATTTTGCAAAAGACCACGCCAGCCAGATGATGTTTATAGTTGGAACCGCCGGCCAAGCCGTCTTGCGGGATAAAGACAACAATGTCCTTGATAAAAAAGCGATTCAAGAAATGATAAGCGGAGTTAAAAAACACCAAGAGGACCCACCTATAGCTGGGTTTGCGCCAGAGAAAAAAGAGGCCTCGCCCGAACCTCCCAAAACGACAGAAGAAAAGGTAGAAGGGACGGGGGGCAGAAAATCTACAGCCGAAAGGATAAACGAAAAAAGAAATAAGGGATAAAAACGTCAAAACAAAAGAGGCCGATTAAATTGGCCTCTTTTTTGTTGTTCTTTAACCCTTTCTTTTGTCTGGCTTTTTCGTCAAGCTCTTAGCAATTTCGGGGAAATTAGATCCTATCCCGCGTATATGCTCGCTCTTCAAATCCACCACTAAAGATGAGACTGTAAGCAACGCCGTCTGATAAATAGCCGCTCCTTCTTCCTTCCCAAACCTTTCTATCAACATCTTGATCATCGCCTCTTCTCCATCTTTATAGAGAAACGCTGCCGCCTTACTTCCCTCCGCTTTCAAGATAGCGGCTTTTTTTTCTCCTTCAGCCTTTTCGATTGCTGCCTCCTTTTCTTTGGTCGCGATATATTTCGCGGCAATGATCTTCTCCCAATCTGGCGGAGGCATGATATTCTGCACTTGAATATCGGAAAGTTCTATTCCATAATCAATCAACAATTCCTCAATAATGGACCTTTCGTTGGAATATCCGGCTCCTTTTTTCTTTTCTTCACTGTTGCCTTTAGAATCTTCGGGCAGTCTTTTTTCTCTTAACATCTTCATAAAAGTAGCACCCAAATCTCCCTTTTCTTTGACCATTGATTCTAGCGTCTTCTCTCCGATAACGTCTCGGATAACCGGTCCGGTTTTGTTAACCAACATTTCCATCCAATTTTCACAGTCGAAAAGCGCTTTCTTGGGGTTAACCACTTTGGCCGTATAAATTATCCCCACTGAAGCTAGCCTGACCTGGTTAGAATCTAATGGCGCAAGAATATCCGCATAATACAAGTCACTTTTGAGGAAGACATAATCTATTATTCTCAAGTCATGGTGATCTTTTTCTCCTCTCTGATTGACCGACGTCCATTCCCAAGGATATTCATAAATATAATCCAGCGGATTAATGCTGAAAAATCTTATTCCTCCTAAAAAATGGCCATGACTTTTCTCTCCAGGGGAGAGGGGAACTATATTCCATTCACGATCAAACTTATACCCGTCATAATTCAAAAGCCCTCCTCTGAATTCTCCATATCTTACAATAATTTTGCAATAACCATTCTCGATTTGCGTATAGAATCTCCGCTTTTTATAATCAGCTATTTTTTCCTTTGACTTTAGTGTTGCTTCTCCTTCCATATTTCTTTCTTTAAAAGATCTTCTTCAGCCTTGGCGTTACCCTTGGCTGAAAAGATAACCCTTTAAAGGTTACGTTTATTATTTCAGCCTTGGTTTAAGCCAAGTTTAGATGATTATTTTATACAATATTTTAGTTATTCTGTCAAATATTTTTATAAACTAAAAACCCTCCAAAAAACACGCTCAACTCTGCGAGTAAGTTGAAATTTTTACAGGATAGGGGAAAAATCTGCTTTTGACAAAAGCGGATTTATGTTAAAATATTTTTAAGCATGCAAAAAGAAATTTCAGAACAACAATTTTGGGAGGCATACGATGCTATCCCCGCTGAATTGCAGGATGCGATTTTTTCCGAAAAAACGGCAAAAGCCATTTTCAATGCTTGTGTCGAAAATGGCATAGAAGATGAAAGAATATCTAAGGTCGCTAAAAACGTCGGAGATGTCCTTTTGGGCCTTCTTTCTCCTGAACAATTACAGCCAACGCTGGAACTTGATCTAAATTTAGAGTCGCAAGCATCGGAAAATATCTGCCAAGCGATATATAATACTATCTTTGAACCAGTCCGCTCGCAGCTCGCAGAGCTTTATCTCCATAATAATGAAGAGAGAAAAGAAACAAAAATAAAAATAGAGGTCGAACCAAAAATAGAGAAACCTTCATCTGAAGATGTACTAGGTAACAATCCTAAAAAAGAAGACAAAAAACCTATCCCTGCCAAATCGGCGACAGAAAAGTCTTCTTCTGTTTCCTACCGCGAGCCAATCGGCTAACCTCAAATCAAACTATGCAATTCCAAGTTCCTCAATTCATAGAACACGAAGCAAAAATTTTAGGACCCCTGACTTTCAGGCAGACTATTTTTATGGGCATTGCCGCCATGGTCTGCTTTATGCTTTATTTTGCTTTTGGCAAAACTAATTTCTTTTTATTCATCTTGTCATCTATCTTGATCGTAGGAGGAACGGCAGCTCTGGCTTTTGTCAAAATTAGCGGGCAGACCTTATCTTTGATCGTAAAAAATTTTTTCATTTTCAGCCTAGCCCCGAAACTCTATCTTTGGAAAAGGAAGGAGACTGCGGTATATTTTGAAAAATCTCCAATTAAGCCCGTTGGAAAAGAAGAGCCGAAAAACTCTCCGCTTAAAATAGTGAAAGGCAGCAATATAAAAGATTTAAGTAAAAAATTGGATTTCGGCGGATAAATTTATTATGGCAAAGATCGCAACCCAACAATTTCTTCCCATCGACCAAATCAGAGAAGGAGTACTGCTCTTAAAAGACAGATCTATGAGGGGGGTCATTATGATCTCTTCTTTGAATTTCGCCTTGAAATCGGAAGATGAACAAACGGCCATCATCTACCAATTCCAAAATTTCCTAAATTCTCTGGATTTTTCCTGCCAAATAATCGCTCAATCTCGAAAATTAAACATAACCGGATACCTCGAAAAGCTCAAAGAGATAGAAAAGGCCCAGCAAAACGAACTTCTCAAAACGCAGACGGCTGAATATCGCAAATTCATTGAACAAATAATAAGCGGGGGATCGATCATGTCAAAAAGTTTTTATACCGTTGTCCCTTATTATCCTTTAATAGATATTCCTGGAGCTCCTGGAGCAAAACAAAAAAAAGATGCCAGCAGGGCTAGTTTGACCGAAGAAAAATTCCAGCGCGGAAAATATCAGTTATGGCAAAGGATGGAATATGTTGTTTTGGGGTTAAGGCGCTGCGGCTTAAGAGGAAGCCCTCTCAACACCCCTGAACTGATCGAATTGCTTTGGGCCCATCATCATCCAAAAGAAGCAGAATCCGGATATTATCCTGAATTGCCCCCGGAAATGTTAATTTAATATATTAAAAAGCCTTAATCTCAATGAATTTTCTTAAAAAAGGTGAACGGGAGAAATTTTTTGAAGCGGAAAAGATGGACGCAAAAGACATCATCGCCCCCGCCTCGATCGAGATCAAACAAAGCAATATAAAGTTAGGCGAAAAATTAGCTAAAACCTACTTTGTTTTTTCCTATCCAAGATACCTTACTACCGGCTGGCTTTCCCCGATCATTAATTTAGATATTCCCCTGGATATCTCTTTCTTTTTTCATCCAGTGGAAACCGGCGATGTCTTAAAAAAAATGCGTCGCAAAGTTACCGAAATACAGGCCGAACTTTTAGAGAGGGAAGAAAAAGGGTTGGTTCGCGATCCTTCGCTCGAAACCGCTTACAATGACTTGGAGAACCTGCGCGACAGCCTCCAAACCGCGCAAGAAAAAATGTTTAAATTTGGATTATATATTACCGTCTACGCCGACACCGAAGCCCAGCTCACAGATGTTGAGACGACCCTAAGATCAGTGCTTGAATCGCGTTTGATCTATCTAAAGCCGGCTCTCTGCCAGCAAAAAGAAGGATTTATCTCTGTCTCGCCATACGCTATAGACCAATTGCAAGTCCACACCAGCATCAATACCGGCCCATTGTCTTCTGTTTTTCCTTTTGTTTCTTTTGACCTTAGCTCTAATGAAGGAATTTTGTACGGCATGAATAAGCATAATAATTCCCTGGTTCTGTTCGACCGCTTTACCCTGGAAAACGCCAATATGGTCATTTTCGCCAAATCCGGATCAGGAAAATCTTACGCGGTCAAACTAGAGGTATTGCGATCTTTAATGATGGGAGTGGAAGGGATTATCGTTGACCCGGAAAACGAATATGAAATGCTTTCCGATTCGGTTGGAGGCTCCTTTTTTAAAATCTCTTTAAGCTCGGATGATCATATCAATCCTTTTGATCTGCCGATCCCCCGCGAAGATGAAAAAGCGGAAGATGTTTTAAGGTCAAACATCATCAACCTTGTTGGGCTTATCAGGATCATGCTTGGAGGGCTGAACCCGGAGGAGGATGCGATCATCGACCGCGCGCTGGCTGAAACTTATGCCGCCAAAGATATCACGCCGGATTCCGACCAATCAAAATGGAAAGAGAATACCCCGATCTTATCGGATTTGGAATCAGTTTTGGAAACAATGCAAGGAGCGGAATCACTGGTCCAAAGAATAAGAAAATTCACTCGCGGAACATTTTCTTCTTTCTTTAATCAGCAATCCAATATTTCTATGGATAAACAGTTGGTTGTTTTCGGGATCAGAGATATGGAAGACGAGTTAAGGCCGATGGCAATGTTTATTATTATGCGCTATATTTGGAACGAGATCCGATCCGAATTGAAAAAAAGGATATTAGTGATCGATGAGGCTTGGTGGCTGATGCAGTCCGAAGACGGAGCCTCTTTCTTATATGGCATGGCCAAGCGCGCCCGCAAATATTGGCTGGGAGTAACCACTATCACTCAAGATGTTTCCGATTTTATGAAATCTTCCTATGGCAAACCGATCATCACTAATTCCTCTCTCCAGCTTCTTCTCAAACAGAGCCCAGCTACTGTTGATATTCTTCAGCAAACTTTTAACCTGACCGACCAAGAAAAATTTTTACTGCTTGAAACGCCGATAGGAGAGGGAATTTTTTTCGCCGGACAAAAACATGTATCTATTAAAATAGTCGCTTCTTATACAGAGGACCAGATTATAACCTCCAGTCCAGAGCAAATCTTAAAGATCAAAGAAGCTAAAAAAAATATCTGAAAACAAAAAAGCCCTTAAGGGCTTTTTTGTTTTCAGAATAAATTTTATAATTTCCATTTGGCTCTGCTGTCGGGAGGGGCAACTCGCTCCCCGAGGCGGAAGCCCGCCCCGATAAAATTAAACTGGTCTGACCACGATTCTCCTCTCTGGATTTTCTCCCACGCTTTCTGTTTTTATATCGGTTCGGTTGGCCAGCTCCATATGGACTATGCGGCGGTCAAAAGCGGAAAGGGGAGGCATCAACTTTTCTCTCTTAGATGAAGCCACTTCATCCGCCGCGGTTCGAGCAATGTCTTTTAAATAATCTATTTTCCTTTTTTTGTAATCTTCTATATCTAAATTTAAAAATATTTCTTCTTTTAAGGCTTTTTTAATGATCTTGGCTAAAAGATGCTGAAGGTCGGCCAATGTTTGGCCGTTTTGCCCGATCAAGATCCTGGCTTCCTCCGATTTTAGGCCAATATTCAAAACTCCGTCTTTTAAAGAAACTTCCGCGGACACAAGGCAATCCATTTTTTCAAAAAAAGTTCTTACTATTTCTTCTGAAATTTTTATGTCCATTTTATTGAACTGTTTTTTTATTAAAAACCAAATAATTTTGGCCGATGGAAAGAACCGTGTTCACCAGCCAATAAAGCCCTAAGCCGGATGGAAGGGAGGCTAATATCATTATAGTCATAATGGGGAAGAAATAAAGGATATATTTTTGCATCATAGAAGAGAACTGGCCCATTTGGTCGCCGCTAACCGGTTTTGGAGGATTGGCTGGCAGGCTGGTTTTAGTTTGAAAGTATTGCGCAATGCCGACTACAACCGCAAGAAAAATATTAGCCTTGGAAAGATCCATGCCTAAGAACATCTGGTTTATCTCTTGAGGCCTCGGCACGAAAGAGTACAAAAGATCTAAATGGCTTTGGCCTATTCCAGTTTGGAATATTTGATAGAGCGCTATAAAAATCGGCAGTTGGATCAAAAGGGGTAAAAATCCGGCAAAGGGATTGAACTTTTTTTCTTTGTAAAGCTTCATCATCTCCTCTGCCTGTTTTTGCTTGTCATCCTTGTATTTTTTTTGGAGATCGTTTATCTTCGGCTGCAACTCATTCATTGTTTTCTGGGACTTTAAAGATTGCTGGGTGGAAGGGAAAAGGACTATTTTAAGCAATAAAGTGATCAAAATGATCGCGATTCCTAAATTTTGGCCGGGGATAAAAACATAAAGAGCTATTAAAAGATTGACCAGCGGCTGATAGAAAAAAAGATGAAAAAAATTGCCGATAAACTGAAACATAGGTTATTTTTTTAAAAAACTGATTTTTTGAAGGCTGCTTTCTATGATAGAAAGCTTTTCTTGATACCCTTCGTTTTTTATAAGGGGCCAGGCTATAAAAACCAGATCATATCCCTTCTTTATTTTATTAATGTTTTTCCAAATAATTTCTCTTATTTGGCGCTTGATCTTGTTGCGGTCAACCGCTTTTTTCGCCGTCTTCTTACTGACGATTATCCCAAAACGGCTCTGGGGAAGATTATTTTCAACGGTTTTTAAAAAAAGGGTTTTTTGTTTAAACCCTTTTCCTTGTTTCAAAACTTTTTCAAAGTCCCTCTTTTTTACTAGCCTGTTCTCTTTCGGCAGCATATTGAGTCTTTTTGGCTTTGACTAAAATTAAAACCGCCTTGATAAAAAAGATCCTAGACGGTTAATTGCCAGCGGCCCTTTTGTCTTCTTCTTGCTAAAGTCCTTTGGCCTCCTTTGGTGTTTTTTCTAGCCAAAAATCCATGGGTCCTTGCTCTTTTTTTCTTTTTGGGATTATAGGTTACGCTCATGCACCTAAATATAGCAAAAATTGGGTTTTTGTCAATTTGTTTTTACCAGAGAAAAGATAATAACAGTTTTTCCACAGCTCTTGCACAGAAATTTAAAAAACATAAAGAATGCCTCATTCTTTACTTATCCACAGCTTATGCTCTATAATAATTTCACCCGCTAAAAGTTTCATTTTTTGCTGAAATATCTTCTAAAAATCATCCCAGCGATTAGCCGATCCTAAAAATTAACAGGTAACTTCATTTAAGATTTAAGGCAAATCTATGACATACCAAGAACTCTGGCAAACCGTATTGGCGCAAATCCAGCTTAATATTTCTCCTGCTAATTTCGCGACGTGGTTCGCAAGCACCAAGATCGCTTCCCAGGAAGAGGGGATGATAATCGTTTCTGTGCCAAACTCCTTTGCCAAAGAATGGCTGGAGCAAAAATACAACAAAGAGATCTTAAAAATATTAAGGGCCTTAGATTCAAGCATTAAAGAAATAAGCTATCAAATAGATTTTCCGGCGGTAAAAATAAAGGAGCTAGTAAAGCAGCCCGAGCCCCAAGAACTTCCAATGGAGCAGCTCGGGTTTGCCGAGCTGGAAACAGATAAAGAAACAAACCTTAATCCAAAATATAATTTTCAAAATTTTATAGTCGGACCCTTTAATGAATTGGCATATGCCGCAGCCAAAGCTATTGTTAAGGAGCCTGGAAAGGTTTATAACCCGCTGTTTATTTACGGCGGGGTAGGATTGGGAAAAACCCATTTATTACAAGCTGTCGGGAACGAGCTGTCTAAAAAAAATCCGCCGTGCAAGGTTAAATACGTCCCGTCCGACAAATTGATCTCCGCTATCGTTAGTTCTATCCGAAACAATAGCATTGAAGATTTAAAAGCCAGCTTAAGAAAGGTTGATGTTTTAATAGTAGATGATGTCCAATTTTTTGCCGGAAAAGAAAAAACCCAAGAAGAATTTTTCCACACGTTTAACGATCTCTACCAAAGAGGAAAACAAATAATCCTTTCTTCCGACCGCCCTCCTAAAGCCATCCCGGCGATCACGGAAAGATTAAAATCAAGATTTGAGGGGGGGATGGTGGCCGATGTCAGCCTGCCGGATTACGAAACAAGGCTGGCTATTTTAAAGCAAAAAACAGTGGAAAAAAACGCTGAAGTCCCGGAAAAGGCCTTGGAATATATCGCGGCTAATATCCAAAAAAACGTCAGAGAGATTGAAAGCGCTTTGAATAGGCTTTTGATTTTTCAAAAGATAAACAATAAGGTTCCCAGTTTTGAAGAAGCAAAAAAACTTTTAAGGAATATTATTGTTTCTCCGTCTAAATTCACCAATCCAACCCATATACTCCAAACCATAAGCGAATTTTACGACCTTGACGACAAAAATTTATTTTATTCTTCCCGCAAAAAAGAGTTTGTTAAACCTCGCCAACTGGCTATGTATTTATTGAGAAAAGAATTAAGCTTCTCTTTTCCGGCTATCGGCCGAAAATTCGGAGGAAAAGACCACACAACTGTAATGCATGCCTGCCAATTAATAGACCGCGAAATACAAGAAAGTGAAAAATTTTCCCAGGAAGTTGATTTGATCCTGCAAAAAATTTACACGCTGGACGCATAGTTATTTTTAAAAAACTGTGGATTATTTGTTAAGAAAACATTCATAACTCATTGTGAGAAATAGGGGATAAAAAGGGCTTATTTTTTTTCTAAATTATCACCTCGATTTCTATCCATTAATTCAACACGGCTTCCCACTTATTTTTCCACCATCTATCCATAAATATTTTTTACCATAAGGCTTTCAAAGATTGGATTTCCAGATATTATCCACAGAAAAAAAGCTCAATATAATAACAATAAATAAAATAAATTTTTAATAAATTATTATATTATGAAAATTACTTTATTAACCAAGACTCTGAAAAAAGGGCTGGCCGTGGTCGAAAAAATTGCCGGCAGGGTTTCGACCTTGCCCATCTTAAATAACGTTTTAATTGAGGTGTCTCCGAATTTTATAAAATTATCCACAACTGATTTGGAGTTGGGAGCTCAATGGTGGGGTCTTTGCAAGACCGAAAAAGACGGAAAAATAACCATTCCGGCCAAGTTTTTTTCACAACTGGTAAACTCCTTAAGCGATGAGAAAATAGAGATTGAAGAGAAAAATAAAACAATTTTTATTGAAAGCAAAAATTATAAAACCCAAATTAAGGGTTTTTCCGCCGACGACTTTCCAATTATCCCCTCTTTTTCCAAAGATACCTTTATTGAAATAAATAGTAAAAAACTAAAAGACGGATTATCTGAAGTTATTGATTTTACCAGCCTGTCCCAAGTTAGGCCGGAAATTTCCGGAGTCTATTTTTTATTCAACAATGATGGATTAAAACTAGTGACTACCGACAGTTTTCGTTTAGCTGAAAAAACAATAACCTTTTCGGAAAAAAAAGAAGAATATAAAAATCTTTTTGAGAAAGAAATAAACTTTATACTTCCGCAAAAAACAGCAAAAGAATTAATTGCTATTCTGGGCGATACCGTAAAAAACACTAGAATTTATTTATCCGAATCGCAGGTTATGTTTGAAACGTTATTGCAAGAAACAGACCACCCGGAAGTTAATCTGGTTTCCCGCCTAATAGAAGGGGAATACCCGACCTATCAAGAGATCATCCCAAAAGAAAGCCAGACAAAAATAACGATCAATAAAGATGAATTTATCAAACAGTTGAAAATAGCCAGCTTATTTGGAGGGAAAATAAATGAAATAAAAATAAAAGCCGATGCCGAAACGAAAGAATTTGAAATTTTAAGCCAAGACCCCGACCTGGGAGAAAGCAAGTCTAATATTGCCGCCAAAATAGAAGGGGAAAAAGCGGATATTTCTTTTAATTGGAGATTTGTTTTAGACGGTCTGGCCCATATTAAAAGCTCGGAAGTATTTTTCGGCCTGCATGATAATAAGGGCCCGGCGATATTAAAGCCGATCGGCGACGCAAGCTATCTTTACGTGGTAATGCCGATCAATCCTGACTAATCGCGATTAGAATTTTTAATTCCGCCGAATGGCGGATCAATTTTCAAACAAAAAAATCCGCTATAGCGGATTTTTTTACTTTTTTAGAGTTTTTCTCCAGTTGTAGTATTGTAAAGGGCTTTGACCGGGGCGGTTATGGGCGTTCCGGTTGTTGTTGTGGCTGTTGTAGAGGAGTTATTCTCTATTGGCAGGTTTATCATCGGCTCTCCTAGCTTAGGCAGCGCCTGGAGCATAAATGCTCGCCAGATCGGGCCGGCCATGGCCTCGCTGATCTTTTGCATTGGGGCGCGGTTATTGTTCCCAGTCCAAACTCCGACAGCTAAACGGGGGGTGAATCCGATGGTCCAGCCGTCTTTATTCTCTTGGGTGGTTCCGGTCTTAACTGAAACCTTATAGTTTTCAAAATAAAGATTTGAATGGTACCCGAATATCGGAGCCCGGGCATTATTATCCGACAAAATATCGGTCATAAGGTCGCAGACATTTTTTTCCAAAACTTTTTTTGGAGTGGGATTGTTCTCGTAAAGAACATTTTTGTCGGCGTCTTCTATTTTTAATATGGCCGAGGCGGGAATGCGGTATCCGCCATTGGCAAAAACACTGTAGCCGGAAACCATATCGATCAATTTAACGTCTCCTGCGCCGAGCACTAATGGCAAGCCATAAAAAGAAGACGGCTCATTGAGGGTCGAAATACCCATTGATTTTGCCAGGGCGATGCTATCATCTAGTCCAGCCATATCCCGTAAGACCTTTAAGGCTGGAATATTTAATGATTGGGCTAGCGCGTTTCTTAAAGTGATGGGGCCGCGAAACCTGCCATCGTAATTTGAAGGGATATAATGTTTGCCTCCGAAAACTCCAAAATCTGTCTGCTCGTCAACAACAATACTGTTGCCGGTGAAGCCTTTGCGAAAAGCTTCAGCGTAAACAAAAGGTTTAAAAGATGAACCAGGCTGGCGGTTTCCTTGGGTGGCAACATTAAAGTCGGGGACGAATTTACAGGTGGTTGCCGGATCGCATCCTTCAGGGTAAGGACTTCCTTCTGGATCGGCCGAGCCAACCATGGCGAGCACTTCTCCGGTTTTTGGATCAATTGCAACTAGGGCGCCGTTATATGCGCCATAAGCTTTGTTCTTTTCTGTTCCTTCTTTAACTTCTTTTTCCGCGGCGCGCTGCAGATCCCAATCAAGGGTGGTATAGATCTTTAATCCTTTGGTTTCTAAAAAGGATTGGCCGTATTTATTTTCCAGCTGCTGTTTAACGTAATTAACAAAATGAGGGGAAAGGGTTTTGGGAAGTTTGTCAAAAGTTAAAACTTCTTTTTTAGCCGTTTCAGCTTCATCTTTTGTTATATAGTTTTCTTGGGCCATTCTGTCTAAAACATAATCTTTCCTTATTAAAAGACCGTCCAAGTGGCTGCCATAAGGATTGTAATAGCTAGGGATTTGAATAACCGCAGCTAAAAGGGCGGCTTGGGCCAGGCTTATTTCAGAAACAGGCTTATTAAAATAAGATAAAGAAGCTTCTTGAGCGCCGTAAATATTTACGCCAAACGGCACTTGGTTTAAATACCATTCTAATATTTGCGTTTTGGAATATTTACTGTCCAGCTCAATCGACAAGACAGCCTCTTTAATTTTTCTGTCGATACTTTTTGTATTAGTTAATAGAGAAGACCTGATCAGCTGTTGGGTAATAGTGGAAGCTCCTTGCTTAGCTTCTTTGGTCTCGATGTCTACTTTTATCGCCCTGGCTAATCCTTGAAAATCAATGCCGTGATGCTGGTAAAATCTGGCATCTTCAACAGCCACTACCGCTTCTTGTAAATTTTTAGGAAGTTTATCAATGGTCAAATATGTCCTTTTCTCTTCTCCGTAAATGCTGGATAAAACAATTGCTCCAGTCCGGTCGTAAATTTTTGTCGCTTGATTGATTATGTTTTCGTTGAAATTTTCAGGCCTAGGCAAGTCTTTTGTGTAAATAAAAAATAAAGTTGCGGTCAAGAGGCCCCCAAGCACGATCGCGCCAAGGGTGATCTTTAAAATAAAAAACAGGCCTTTTCCGAGACCGTTTATCGTTTTATAAACTATTAAAGATCTTTTTCTCTGAACCATATTTTAGGCCTTTTAACTTTGTTTGTTGGGGCAAGCATTCGAGGCTTGCACCAAGAGGATTCCAAAGGGGCGGTTTCCTTTGGCCGCAAGATCGGGGCTAAGACCCCGATCGAGGAATCCGTGGAAATTATAAGATTTATTTTATCACTATAAGCCAAAACATCAACCGGAAAATTTTTACAAAAACTATTTTTTAAGATAAGCTGGAAAAGTAAAATTATATGAAAAACAACATTTCTAAACAAGAAAAAATAGAAGAGATATTAACCAGGGGAGTAGAGCAGGTTTTTGATCTTGAGCATTTGAAAAAAGCGCTGGCTGGCGAAAAATTGAATATTAAGCATGGCGTGGACCCGACCGGGCCGAAGATCCATCTAGGCAGAGCTTCTGCTCTTTTGAAATTAAAGGATCTGCAAGACCTCGGACATCAGATCATTTTGATCATCGGCGACTTTACCGCCCAGATTGGCGATGCTTCCGATAAAACAGCTATGCGGAAAGATCTTTCAGAAGAAGAAATAAAGAAAAATATGGCCGATTATTTGCCTCAAATCGGAAGAGTTTTGGACATGGAAAAGACGAAGGTCTATTATAATGGAGAATGGTTAAGCCGTCTTGCCATCAAAAACCTATTTTTGATCGCGCAGAATTTTACCGCCCAGCAAATGATCCAGCGCAGGAATTTTAAAGAGCGTTGGGACCAAGATAAGCCGATCGGGCTGCACGAACTCTTATATCCTCTTTTCCAAGGGTATGATTCAGTGGCGATCAGGGCTGACTTGGAAGTGGGCGGGTATGACCAGCTATTTAATATTCAAACGGGCCGCGAGGTTCAAAAGTTTTTCGGCCAAAAACAGCAAGATATAATGTCTTTAAAAATGCTTATCGGGCCGGATGGGCGCAAAATGTCAACGAGTTGGGGGAATGTTATTAATATTATTGATGCTCCCCAGCAAATATACGGGATGATCATGTCTATGAGAGACGAGCTGATGTTTGATTATTTTGAGATATGCACCCGCGTCCCAATGTCCAGAGTCGCTGAATTAAAAAAGGAAATGAAAGAAGAAAAGATCAACCCTCGCGACATTAAAAAAGAGCTGGCCAGGGAGATCGTAAATATCTTCCACGGGCCAGAGGCAGCGGCTTTAGCCGAGCAGGAATTTGAGAATGTTTTTAAAGACAAAAAGCTCCCTTCGGAAATTACTCAAATAGGAATAAGCGGTAAAGAAGATATTGGCATTTCAGATTTGCTTGTGGCTTTAGGTTTGGCGCCGTCAAAAGCCGAAGCCAAGCGCTTAATAGGGCAAAAAGGAGTAAAAATGGGAGAAGGAGAAAACCTTATAGTTAAAGAAGATTGGCAGGAGAAAATAAAGATCGAGGATGGGATGATCATCCAGGTGGGAAAAAGGAAATTTGCTAAAATTAAAAAAGTTTAGCGTTTTATAATTTTCAAGGCATCAGATCCGCAAATCGCAGCTGCTAGAGCGTCCGCCGCATCGTCGGGCTTTGGCAGCTCTTTTAAATTTAAAAGAAGCTGGACCATTTTTTGGACTTGCATTTTTTCCGCCCGTCCGTATCCGCAAACACTGCTTTTTATTTGCAAAGGAGTGAACTCGTAGATATCAACTCCTTTTTTAGCTATTTCCAATAAAATAACCCCGCGCGCTTGGCTGACGGGCAGAGCTGTTTTTAAGTTTTTGAAAAAAAAGAGGCTTTCAACAACTACGGCTTGCGGCTTGTATCTTTCCAGCAGTTTTATCAGATCAGAGCTGATCTGCATCAGTCTTTTTGCCGTTTCTATCTTCGGACTGGTTTTAATGACGCCATAGCCGATACAGGCCAAAGTTTTTTCTTTTTTATTTTTTGGGATCTTGCTTTCAATGATCCCATAGCCGGTAGTGGCTGTGCCCGGATCGATTCCCAGAATGATCATTTTTGGGCCAATTAGCAATTTGTCCCGCATAGCGGGACAAACAATTTATTTAGAATTTTAAATTTGAGAAAGCCCTTGAGATATCATCTCCGCCCTCTAGCTCCTCCAGAAGTTTTTGATTGGCAGCCATAATTTTTTCATCAGCGGCAACTTCTTCTTTTGGAAACCAGCCAAGAGAAACTTCTTCGGTCTTTATTCCTTTTGCTTCAATAGTTTTTTTAATCTGTCCCAGTTCTTCTGATTTTGTGTAAATTTCCAAGATGTCTTCATCCCAGCTGGTATTTTCCGCTCCAGCCTCAATAGCCACCATTTCAAGATCTTCTTTCGATTGGTTCTCGGGGGATTGATTTTTAGCATCGATAACTATATATCCTTTGTTGTCAAACATCCAGCGGATAGCTCCTTCATTTACAATCTTGCCATTATTTTTATTAAGAACCATCCTTGCTTCGCCCAAGGATCTGTTTTTGTTGTCGGTGATGCCTTCTGCTATTATCGCTATCCCTCCGGGGCCATAGGCTTCCACGGAAAATTCTTCAAGGGCCGCTCCCGGCAGTTTGCCGGCTCCTCTTAAAATTGCGCGTTCAATATTTTCGCGAGGCATATTAAAGCCATGAGCTTTATCAATGACCGCTTTTAGCTTGTAGTTAGTCTCCGGGTTTTCGCCGGATTTAGCTTCAACTGAAATTTCCCTAGCTAATTTGGAAAAAACAGAACTGCGCTGCGCATCGGCTAACCCTTTTTTATGTTTTATTCCTGCCCAATGAGAATGACCGCTCATAAGTTCTTCGCCTCGCCGTAGTCCTGAGTTTATCGAAGGACGAAGGCGGGTTTTTAATTATTTAATTAATTTTTTGTTTTAAACTCCTTTTTAAAACTATAATAATTATTCCGTTGAAAATTGCAAGGATAAACGCCCAAACTTTTGTTTTCAAACTGATCATTTGGAAATTCTTGGCACTATTATCCATACTGGCATTAAGATCGGCAGAGTTAATCGTTTCGATTTTTTCCAGTTTTGCTGATCCAAGCTTAGCTTTTTGGACAACCAAGCTGTTTTGAAATTTAGGCGTGCCCCCGAGGGGAATGCTCGTTTGCCAGTTGCTGGCGGAGGATCCATCTTTTTCAGGGCTGATCCTTTCCATGGTTTGTTTGGAGACATTGTCGCCGCCAAACCAACCTTGGGAGCAATCGATTTCGTCAACAAGAATTCCTGCCTTATTATAGAGACCGATTTTTTGCCCCTTATTAACTAAAGAGCCCTTAAAGATCATATCAGCTGGGATATTTGGTAAAGTTTGGTCGTCAGATCTTTCTAAAAGGTAAAAACCCTTAGCGGGAATCATCCCTTTTAAATTAACCTGAAAAGAGTCTTGGACCATTAAGCTCCAGCCGTTTAAGTTTATACCATAATTAGCGTTATTGTAAAGCTCCAGCCACTCGTCGCTGGCTGTTTTTTCGGTTCCCATCCAGGACACTTCATTAATTGCGATTTCTTTATTTTCCGCGGCAGAACATTGAGAAGCCAGGGAAAAAACCCAAGAAGAGAAAACAAAAACCAAGATTAGATCAAGTAAAACTGTTGGTCTTGCTGCCATTTTATTTTTAGATGGTCATATGCCAGCTTAGTGGCGACGCGGCCCTGGGTTGTCCTTTCGACCAGCCCTAATTGCATTAAATAAGGCTCGTAGAGATTTAAAATAGTATCTTCTTCTTCTGCCGAGGCCGCGGCCAATGATTTTATCCCTACCGGCCCCCCTTGGAATTTATTGATCAGAATTTCTAAAAGCCTTCGATCGGACGGTCCCAACCCGATCTCGTCGATCTCTAAAAATCCCAGAGAGCTTTTGACGATTTCTTTAGTGACGATCCCTTGTCCTTCCACTTCGGCAAAATCGCGGACGCGTTTTAACAAGTTATTGGCTATGCGGGGAGTGAAACGGGAACTGCGGGCTAAAATATACAAAGCGTCAGATTCGATCTTTACCTTGAGAATGTCGGCTGATCTTTGTAATATTTTTTCCAGCTCCGTCTGCCCGTAAAAATTCAATTGATAAACTCCGCCAAAGCGGCTGCGAAGAGGAGGGGAGATGAGCCCCACTCTGGTGGTGGCTCCGATCAAGGTGAATTTCGGCAAATTAAGCTCAAGCGTTTTAGCCATCGGGCCCTTGCCAAGAACGATGTTCATTCTAAAATCTTCAATGGCCGGGTAGAGATATTCTTCAACGGTTTTGCAGATGCGGTGGATCTCATCAATAAATAAAACATCCCCTTCGGAAAGGTTGGTTAAAAGGGCGGCCAAGTCTCCGATTTTTTCGATGGCTGGACCGGAGGTTGTCTTTATGTTAGAATCTAGCTCCTTAGCAATAAGATAAGCTAGGCTGGTTTTTCCTAAGCCCGCATTGCCGTAAAAAAGCAGGTGGTCGGGCGGTTCTTTTCGTTTCTTCGCCGCGTCGATCATCACCTTAACATTCTTTTTTATTTTCTCCTGGCCAATATAATCATTCCAAGCTTGAGGCCTTAAAGTTGAATCTATTTTTTCGTCCACTTCTTCGATTGAGAGTTTTTTCTTGACAGACATTTTGAATTGTGTTATATTGGGAAAACAAAAACAACTTCTAGACTGGGGGTAGGGATTTCTTCTGATTTGGACAATCTGGATTCGTCTGGGCTGCTCCTCAAAGAAATTCTGCGCCTTAGTAAGCCTATACTAAAGTCCCCCAGTCCAGGGGTTGTTTTTTTATATAAAAACTAACCGACCGCTTTTTCTATCTCTTCGATAGTGGTTGATCCTTCTAAGACCTTTAAAAATCCGTCTGTTTTCATCGGGATCATCCCTTTTTCTTTAGCTTTTTTGGCTAGCTCAGAGATAGTGGGGTTAATGGCTATGAAGTTTTCCAGCTCGCTATCCATTTTAATAGCTTCGTATATGCCGATCCGGCCCTTGTATCCGGTAGAATTACAGTATTCGCAGCCCTTTGGTTCATAAACAACAAGGTCTTCTGTTTTTGGATAGTTTTTAAGGACCTCTGCTGGAGCGTCTTTCAGAAATTCTTCCACCTTTTTAATTTCTTCCGGAGCGGCCGGCCGAGGCTCTGCGCATTTTTTGCAAATTTTTCTAACCAGTCTTTGGGCAATGATCAAATTGATAGCCGGCCCAATGTTGTAAGCCTTTACTTCCATGCTGGTCAAACGGGAGATAGTGCCGGCGGCATTGTTCGTGTGTAGAGTGCTGAAAACCAAATGTCCGGTCAAGGAAGCTTGAAGGGATATCTCGGCAGTCTCCAAATCTCTTATTTCTCCGACCAGTATGACGTCGGGGTCCTGCCTCACGATCGATTTCAGGCCGGAAGCGAAGTCATAGCCTTTTTCCGGAGCTACCTGCGTTTGGGAAATATCGTCTAAATGGTATTCGATCGGATCTTCAATGGTAATGATCTTAATTTCAGGATCCCTTATCTTTTTTAAAAAGGCGTAAAGGGTGGTTGTTTTTCCTGATCCTGTCGGTCCGGTAACGATGATCATTCCGTTGGGTTTTTTGATCTCTTTAGTAAATATCTCATAAAGATCGTTTCTTAACCCAAGGTCTTCCAAACTGATCAAACTTTTCGGATTTAAAATTCTTAAGACAGCCGTTTCGCCGTATTGAGTGGGGAGGGTTGAGGATCTTATCTCTATCTCAAGGTCGGGCAGAGAGATCGAGAACCGTCCATCTTGAGGTTTGTCTTCAATGTTGAGCTTGAGCCCGGATAAGAGCTTGATCCTTGAAGTCAATAAAGCCTGTTTTTCAGGTTCGAAAATTATAACATCATGCAGGCAGCCGTCTAATCTGACCCTTAATTTGGCTTGTTTCTCTTGGGCTTCCAAATGCAAGTCGGAGCAGCCGAGAGAGATGGCCCCGGCTAAAATAGTTTTCAGGATAGAAGAAGTATCTTTTTCCAGCGATGCGTTAATAGATCCTTGGAAATCAGTTAAATTTTTGACTTCAATGTCCACTTGGTCCAAGAGGTCTTTTTCGATTTGAATTTTTCCGCTGATTTGCTGCATGTGATTAATTTACCACAGATGAAGCCGGCGGCCTAGCTTATTGGCGGCCGATAGCGTTCAGCGCTTCTTTTTTAGCTGACGCCAGATCTGATTGCCGGGACAAAAAGACAAGGCCCGTTCCCTTTTTCCTCCCTTCGAAATATTGATTCATTTTTTCAACGTATTCCTCTTTGTCCGAGTAAAAAATACCCATGATCTTATTTGATCCGTTTTTAGCTTCCGCTTTCCATAGGAGCAGAAAAGACGGGAGGAAAAGCCGTGTCTTGATCTTGGAGATAACAAACCCAAGATCTTTTGGCGACGCTCCGGCCGATTCAAAATCTTTTTCAGCCAAAGCGGAACAGTAAAAACCGGCATCGCCGCAAAATTCTATTTTTTTAAAAGTTTCAGCTAAAAGGTTTTGCTTGGGAGCCTCTTTTTCCTCGTCCGCCCACAAAGAAAAATCTGCTCCATTTTTTGCGAGCCAGCTTAAAAACAATATCGATCCTTGCCGGCTGGCTTGTTTTGAGCCCTTTAAGAAAGATGCAAATCCATATAAAAGTGCATTAGAAACATCTTTATCGACGAGGCTGCTGCCGAAATTTTTTAAAAAATGGGCGCAAGACTGAGAGAGGGTGGAGTTTTTTTCCACCAAGTTAAAATCAGCGTATTTTTGGTTAAGGTCGCGGTTGTCGATGTTGATAATTTTTATTTGAGGAAGATATTGATCCGGATTTTTTTCGATCGTTTTTTCAATAGTCTGAAAATTTTCTATGCCCAGAGAGATTAAAAGGTCAGCCGGTTTTTTTTCTTGGTTTATTTCTGAAAAGCCATCGATATCGCGGCTGGTGATGGCCCCGAAAGAGAAGTCTTCCAGCTTGATACTTTCTTTTTTTGATTTTATATACAGCTTAACTTCGCCGTCTTTTTTTTCATAATAAATTTCGGAAACATTTTTTTTTAACGATATCAAAAAAGTTTTTTGCTCTTCTTTCCTTGCGAGAAGGGCGATCGGTTCGGGAATATTTCGCAGAGAGGGGATGTTTACAATTTTATTAATATTTTTTAAACTAAAAAAAAGAGCCAAGGCGGCGCCGGCGGCGTCCTGGCTAGGATCATCATGAGTAAGGATGGCTATTCTATTGGCGCCATAAATGGCCTCTTTTATCTTTTTAAAATCATCCATAAACTTAATCCAAACTACTTCATTCCTGCTTAAAAGTCAATTTGGGAAATGAGTCTGACTCTGCAGAAAAATTGATGGAAATACAAACGACCGGGTATAAAAAAACTCAAGAACTTGGCAATATTTTTGCCCAGGAAATTTTAAGGAAGGGGCCGCAGGAAAAAGCGGTCGTTCTAGCATTATCTGGCGACCTGGGAGGAGGGAAAACCACTTTTTCCCAGGGTTTTGCGAAGGGGCTGGGAGTCAAAAATAGAATAACAAGCCCCACCTTTACGATTTTTAAAAGGTTTAAGATCAGTTTGGTCCGCGGCAGGGTTCCTCAAAAAATAGATTTTGAAAGTTTTTATCATTTCGATTGTTATCGGCTTTTGGGGCCGAAAGATATTTTAGAGTTGGGATTTAAGGAGATTGTTTCATCCCCTAAAAATATTATTTTACTGGAATGGGCGGAAAGAGTTAAGAAGGTATTGCCGAAAGAAACCATCTGGCTGAATTTTGACTTTGTGAGCCCGAACAAAAGGAAGATCGTGTTAAGCGAAAAGCGCAAAGCGAAAAGCGCAAAACAATAGCGCCTGCCTGCCGGTAGGCAGGTAAAGTTTAAAATATCCGTTTGTTGCTTTACGCTTTTCGCTTTTAGCTTTACGCTTAACAAGTTATGATTGCCGATAAAAAAACATTAGTCATTTTTGACAGCAACGCTATCATCCATCGCGCCTATCACGCCTTGCCTCCGCTGACAAATAAATCGGGGGAGCAGACGGGAGCGGCTTATGGATTTTTGCTTGCTTTTTTCAAAACCCTTAACGATTTCAACCCAAGTTATCTGGCTGCTTGTTTCGATTTTCCCGCGCCTAGCTTTAGGAGGGAAATATCAAAAGACTATAAGGCCAACCGGCCAAAGGCCGATCCGGAGCTTTACGCGCAGATACCCCTTGTTAAAAAAATATTAACCGCTCTTGGGGTAAAAGTTTTTGAAAAACAAGGGTTCGAGGCTGATGATCTGATCGGCACGATCGCTCGCGCTTCTTCAGCCGGATCCGGCTCCCATATTGAAAGTATTATTTTGAGCGGAGATCATGATGTTTTGCAATTAATTGACAGCCATACGTCGGTTTGCCTATTGAGAAAAGGGGTTAAAGACACAGCGCTTTTTGATGCTAAGGCTGTTATAGAGAAATACGGGATAGAGCCTATTCAGCTTATTGACTATAAGGCCTTGAGAGGTGATCCGACAGATAATATTTCCGGGATAAAAGGCATCGGCCCAAAAACCGCCACAGAACTATTGCAAAAATTTCAAAATTTGGACCGGGTCTACCAGGAAATCGAGGAAGGATTGAAGGGGGGAAAGATAAGCCTAAAAATGAGAGAGATGCTTTTATCCCAAAAAGGGGAGTGTTTGACAAGCCGCGTTCTCGGGAAGATCGTGACCGATGTCCCGATCGGTTTTGATCTTGAAGATTGCCAATGGCATGATTTAGATAAGGAAAAAATAGCAAAAACATTAGAAAATTTTGAATTTTTCAGTTTGGCCAAGAGGATCAGGGTCGGGGACAAAATTGAAAAGCCGAAAGACCCGCCCCCTAGTTTTAAAAAAAATTTGAAATTGTGGTAAGATAAAATAACCATGCCGTATGGCTAGTCCTTGCCGTCCGCTAATCGGCGAAAATCGGGATATTTTGGCAAGCTAATAAAATTTATTTTAAGTCCATATTTTAAAAATGAAATTCGGATATCTGCGTTTTAAAATAATCGGAGGGATCGTCTTTCTTTGCTCTTTGATCTTTTTCCTGGTCTTTTATCTGATAATTTTTTATCAAAAAGAGACTTTTTTTGATTTGGAAAAAATACAAGCTTACTCTTCTTCCGAGCATTTGCAATCCGTTTTTACCCAGCCGAAAGATTTCACTGACAAAACAAGGGTGCAGGAAATTATTTACAGTTTAAAATCTTCTTATCCCGATCTAGCCAAAGCTGATATTAATTTGATGCAAAACGGCAAGATAATAACCGTTTCCTCTCTGGAATTCGGATCGATCGGCAAAGAAGCGACCCCTGAGAACTATGAGGTTTTCCGATCTGGCACATCGGAAGAAATGGAATCTGCCGCACCTGTTTTTAGCGGCTCAAAGAGTTTTTTTAAAATTATCACTCCTATTATGTTTTCTGGCGTCAGCTACGGCACCTATGAGATATCTATATCTCTCGGGTCTTTTCAGAAGTCTTTTAACATTGTCCAGGAAAAAACATTGCAAATCATGACATTGGGGCTGGTTCTTCTGGCATTGCTTCTATTTCTTCTTTTGGAGTATCTAGTTTTGAGGCCGATAAAAAAGTTGGAAAAAGGGATAGGCTTTTTTTCCAAAGGGAAATTCGATTATAAGATCGAAGAAAAAGGATCAGATGAATTCGGCCGGCTGGCGAAGGGGCTCAATGAAATGTCAAAAGAGCTTTATAGGTCTTATGATTCTTTAGAGGACGCCATTGAACAAAGGACCAAAGAATTAGAGGAGGCTCGCACAGTATTAGAGATCAAAGTGGGAGCCAGGACCAGACAGCTTCAAGAGGTCAACGAAACCTTGGAAAAACAAGTTAAGGAAAAAACAGTTGAGCTCCAGGGCAAGATCAAAGACCTGGAAAGATTCAATAAATTGATGATCGATCGCGAGTTAAGAATGATCGAGTTGAAAAATGAGATTAAAAAATTAACGGAAAAAGAGAGCAAAAAGAAATAAAAACAACCAACAACGATAAATAGATAAAAATTCATTTATTTTACGCTTTTAGCTTTACGCTTTTAGCTTAAATGAGCTATGGCCCTGGAGGAAGAGAAAAAAGAAATCAACCTTGGCGGAGAATCTTATCAGGAAACGGAAAATGATTTGAGGGTGGCCCGCAGCGCCCTTTTGAATATTCTGGACGATACAGAAATGGCCAGAAGGATCGCCGTTGAGGAAAAAAATAAAACTTTGGCCATCGTCCAGAATTTTTCCGATGCTATTTTGGTTTTTGATGAAGATAATATTCTTGAGCTGGTGAACCCCTTAGCGGAGGATTACCTCGATGAAAAAAAAGAGAACCTTATAGGCCAGAGAACGGACGAACTTTTAATCTTGCCGAAAACAAAAGGACTGATGGCTCTTTTGGAAATTTTAGAAGGGTCGCCGATCAAGCAGGTCTTTAGAAAGGAATTTATAGCCAGGCCTAATTTTTATTTAGAGGTCACATCTGTCATACTGATAATAGATTCCAAACCAAAAGGAACGCTATTGGTTCTCCACGATATTACTCGAGAGAAAAATATTGAGAAAATGAAAACTGAGTTTGTTTCGATCTCCGCCCATCAGCTCCGCACGCCGCTTTCGGCGATAAAATGGACATTAAGGATGGTTCTCGATCAAGACGTAGGATCTATCACATTGGAACAGAGAGAGATCTTGGAAAAAAGCTATACCAGCAACGAAAGAATGATCAATTTAGTGAACGATCTTTTAAATGTTACTCGCATTGAAGAGGGCCGTTTTTTGCAGAAGCCCGAGCTGGCCCAGATAGAAGAATTGATCCAAGTAACCGTTGACAACCTGCAAGAGGAGGCAGAAAGAAGAAAAATATCTTTAAGTTTCACTAGCGCCGGCAAGCCATTATTACCCATGGTTAAGCTTGATAAAGAAAAAATGAAAATGGCTTTAGACAATCTGATTACCAATGCCTTGAAATACAACAACAATAAAGATGGGAAAGTAGAAGTCTCCATTGGAGAGAACGAAAAAAGAGAGGCGCAAGTTGAGGTGAAAGACAATGGGTTGGGGATACCGATAAGCCAGCAATCCAGAATCTTTACCAAGTTTTTTAGAGGGGAAAACGTTGTCAGGCTGGAAGTTGACGGATCCGGCTTAGGACTTTATACGGTTAAAAATATTGTTGAGGCGCATGGAGGAAAAATTTGGTTTAAATCCGAAGAGGGAAAGGGAACCACATTTTATCTTGTCTTGCCTCTCCCGCAGGCCTAAGTATGTGGACAAACTATTTACTTCCAGCGAAAAAATAAGTAAAATATATTATATCTTAGTGAAATTTTATGGCTAAAAAGATTTTGATCATCGAAGACGAGGAAATAATGCTGAATTTGCTTGAGAAAAAACTTAAGACAGCTGGTTACGACGTCGTAACGGCGGAAAACGGCCAAGAGGGTTTAGATATATTAAAAAGCCAATCTTTTGATTTGGTTTTATCGGATATCATAATGCCGAGATTGGGAGGGCTTGAAGTAATGGAAAAAATGAGCCAAGATCCGGAGCTTAAAAAAATTCCCATAATTGTTATCTCTAATTCCGGCCAGCCGGTAGAAATAGACCAAGCTAAAAGATTTGGAGCCAAAGATTGGCTGGTTAAGACCGAATTCGACCCTCAAGAGGTCATAGCCAAAGTCAAAAAATTGTTTGGAGAATAAATCTTGGCGGGGGGCCGGACCGAAGCCATAATTAATTTAGCTAAAAATAAAGTATGTCTCATAAAATTTTGTTAGTAGAAGACGACCGTTTTTTGAGAGAGCTAATGAGCCAGAAGATTTTAAAAATGGGCAATGATTTGGTTGTTGCTGTTGATGGAGAAGAAGGAGTGAGCAAAACAAAAGAAGAAAAACCGGAGATAGTTTTATTAGACTTAATGTTGCCGGGCATTGATGGTTTTGGCGTTCTAAGCCAGATCAAAGCCGACCCGGAAACAGCCGGAATACCGGTAATAATCCTCTCCAACCTTGGACAAAAAGAAGATATAGATAGGGCTCTTAAGCTTGGCGCAGTCGATTTTCTGGTTAAGGCTCACTTCACACCGCAAGAGATCATCGACAAGATAGAACAATATTTAAAATAGCAATGCCCGAGCTTCCTGAAGTGGAAACAATAGTCAAGGGTTTGAGATCAAAGGTCCTTCAAAGGACCTTTATTGATCTTTGGACGGACGCGGAAAAATTAATAAAATTTCCTAAAGATTTTAGTAAATTTAAAAAATCGGCTATCGGGCTGAAGATCGAAAATGTCAGCCGCCGCGGAAAGAATATTATTTTTGATCTATCGGAAGGAAAAATTCTTTTGATCCATCAAAAAATGACAGGACATTTATTATTGGGAAAATGGGAAAAAGCGGGATTAGGCTGGAGGGCTGCGGTTTTTGGGCCGATAGCCGATGATCCGATGAACAGATTTTTGCATTTGATCTTTATGCTGGACAACGGCCAGATGCTTGCCTTGTCCGATGTGCGTAAATTTGCCAAAGTAGAATTGCGCGAGGCTAAAGATTTTTACTCTTCGAAATATTTTAATGACCTTGGCCCGGAGCCGCTGGACCGAAAATTTTCTTTGGAAATTTTCAAAATCAGGATTCAAGGGAAGACAGGGAAGATCAAGCAGATCCTTATGGATCAAAGCGTGATAGCGGGAATAGGCAATATCTATGCCGATGAGATCCTGTGGCAGGCAAAGATAAGTCCTTTCAGGCCCGCGAACAAGATTTCCGATCAAGAGATGGAATTAATTTATTCAGCGATGAAAGAAATTTTAAAAAAAGCCATTAAAGCCAAGGGGTCCAGCATGTCCGATTACCGAACGCTTTCAGGGGAAAAAGGAAAATTCCAATTGATGAGAAAGGTTTATCGCCGTACCGGAGAGGAATGCCCGGCGTGCAAAGGGAAAATAAAAAGAGAAGTAATAGGAGGCCGGTCAGCTCATTTCTGTCCTGTATGCCAGAAGTAAGGAGTTAGGAGCCAGGAATTAGGAATTAGCTTGTAGGCGTTTCATTTCGCGAAAGGAAAAATACGAAGGCAAGCCCCTACAAGCTACAAGCTCGCAAATTATGATCATTTTTTTATACGGTCCGGATACTTATCGCAGCCGGAAAAAACTTGGCGAAATTATTGAAAGCTATAAAAAAGCCCATAAAAACGGCTTGAGTTTGAGCATTTTTGAGGGGCAGAATCTTTCTTTTCAGGAATTGAAGAGTCAAATGCAATCGATGTCGATGTTTAGAGAAAAGAAATTAGCGATCGTTAAAAACGCCCTGGCTAACAAAAAATTTAAAGAAGATTTTTTGAACGACAAAGAAGTTTTTCTAAAAACAGAGGACATCGTTGTTTTTTTTGAAGAAGGGAAGCTGCCAGCCAAAGACGCTTTAGCTTCTTTCTTAGAGGAAAAGGCTTCAAAAAGCCAAGAGTTCGAATTTTTATCCGGAGCCCGGCTTAAGAATTGGATAAAAAAGGAGTTGGACGGATATCAATCCGAAGCCGATTCCCAGGTTGTTGAAAAATTAGTCCAGGATGTCGGCGGAGACCTTTGGCAAATGTCTAACGAGATCAAAAAATTGGCCAGTTTCAGATATAAGGAAAAAATTACAGTCAAAGATGTCGATCTGCTAGTAAGGCCCAAAATTGAAACAGATATTTTTAAAACCATCGACTATATCGGCCAAAAGGATAAAAGAAACGCCTTTCTTTTGATAAAGAAGCATCTAGAAAAAGGAGAATCCCCTTTCTACATTTTTTCAATGATCAATTTCCAGTTTAGAAATTTAATTATGGCCAAAGCCAAATGCCAGGAAGGGGATCCGGATGCTCCCGGCCAATTCAATATTTGGGCCAAAGAGCTCGGAATGCATCCTTTTGTTTTCAGAAAGGCTTTTTACCAATCCCAGCATTTTAAAACGGAAGAGCTTAAAAAGATATATCAAAATATTTTTAAAATAGATCTGGCAACAAAAACCGGAGAATTAACCCCGGAAATTGCTTTAGATATTTTTGTGGCCCAGATCTAGTTTTTTTACTTGCCGACTTTAGCGGCGAATATTGAGATCCTTGATTTTCTGCGGCTGGCGTTGTTTTTTTTGATGACGCCGGCTTTAGCGGCTTTATCAAGAGCTTTGTAGACTTGAGGTAATATTTTCTGTAATTCCTCGCCCTTTTTAGCAGCAGCCAAAACCCTAACCTGTTTCAAAACTTCTTTGATCTCTTTCTTATATTGCAGGTTTCCGAGTTTTCTCTTTACGGATTGGCGCTGTGCTTTTTTGGCTGATTTTGTTATGGCCATATTCTTTTGCGGAATTTAAGTAATTTAACGATTAACAAAAAAATCATAGCATAAATGCGTGAAAGCGTAAAGTGAAAAGCGAAAAGCGTAAAACAAAAGCGTAAAATTTAAAATATTCGCTTCTTCGTCATTCGTTGCTTTTAGCTTTACGCTGTTATTTTACGCTTTGCTTTTTTAGCTTTACGCTTTTAGGGAAGATGGCAAGGTCTCCGCGATAATGTATAATGTAAATAATGTTCAACTATATTTCCGGCACCATCACAGATAAAGACAGCAGGAAAGCGGTTTTAGAAAACCAAGGGATCGGGTTTGAGATTTTTTGTTCGGCTAAGACCTTGGAGAAATTGATTGTCGGGCAAAAAGCGAAGATATATGCTTTTTTAAATGTAAGCGACCGGGCTTTAGATCTTTATGGTTTTTTAACTAAAGAAGAACAAGAATCTTTTCACCTCTTAAATAATGTTTCCGGTATCGGCCCAAAGACAGCTTTGGGTTTGGCAGCCATCGGCCCGATGGACAAGATCAAAGACGATCTGGAGAATGGAAGGATCCCGGCCGATGTTAAGGGCTTGGGCCAAAAAAGACTGCAAAAAATTCTTTTAGAGCTGACCGGCAAAATTCAGGAAATTTCCAAGCAAAAAAGCGGCAAGTCCGCAGTTCAGGACGACGCCTTGGAAGCGTTGGTGGTTTTAGGATTCGCCAGACAGGAAGCTAAAGAGGCTTTGGCAGGTTTGCCGACGGACGTGCAAGAAACAGGGTCCAGAGTAAAAGAAGCGTTAAAAATATTAGGGAGAAAATAAAATGGACATTTCTCAAACCAGAGGGTTCATAATGTTTATTTGTGCGGCTATCGACCTGTTTTTTGCTTTGATCGTTTGGAGCAAAAGCAAAGAAAACAGATTAGCCTTTCATTTAGGATTTCTTGCTTTCTTTGCCGCGCTGTTTTCTTTTACTTATGGCTTTTTTTTCTTTTTCGATTGGCAAAGACTTTTTTGGGTCCGCTGCACTTGGACGGGGGTTTTAGTGGTCGCTTCTTACGTGAGCTTTGTTTATGTTTTTACGGGTAATTTAAAGAATTTCAGATTTAAATCCGCTGCTTGGTATTCTTTAGCTATTGCCATAATTGCAACAGCCATTTTTACTCCTTATATCGTGAGAAATATTTCCAACCAGTATCCTTATGTCGGTGTCGAATCCGGCGGGGATTATGGTCCATTGGCTTTTTTGGGAAGGATCTACATAGTGGCGGGATTGTTTTTCAGCTTATTTTGTCTGTGGAAACATTATTTAAAAATTGAAGATCCGGTAAAACGAAGACAATTGCAATATTTTATTGCTGGATTGGTCTTTTATACTTTTGTGGGGGTTTTGGCGGGAGGGGTTATTCCTATATTCAATCCAAACTTTGACCTTGTGGATATTTCTGCTCTTTTTTCCGTCCCTTGGGTCGGATTGACTGTCTATGCCATATTTAGAAACAAGCTGTTTGATATAAAATTCTTTTTAACCGAAGTGCTGGTCTATTTTTTTGGCTTATTATTGCTCGCCCAATTATTTTTTAAAGGCCCTTCTTGGAACATTTTTGTTCAATGGGCCAGCTTTATTTTATTCTGTTTTATCGGTTACCTTTTGATCAAGGCCAATCGAAAAGAGATCCAAAAAAGCGAGGTCTTGGAAGAAAAAGTCGCCGAGAGAACCAAAGAGCTGCAGGCTTCCAACCAGGGGTTGAAAGAGAGAGAAGAAGAGCTGACCAAGTTTTACAATTTGACTGTGGGGAGGGAAGTTAGAATGGCGGAGCTAAAGGAAAAAATAAAAAGCCTTGAAGAGAAAAATAAATGACAGTTAAAAATTTTGTTAAAAAATTTGCTCCTAAGTCTTTGATCAGTTTGTACCATTTCAAACTGGCCTTTTTAGGCGCTTTGAGATACGGTTTTCCTGCGCGCCGGCTGGAGGTTATCGGTGTAACCGGCACCAGCGGCAAGTCCACGACCGTCAATTTGATCTCAAATATCCTTGAAGAAGCGGGGGGGATGGTTGCATCGACCTCGTCTATCAGGTTTAGAATAAATGGAAAGGAACAGCCCAACCTTTTAAAAATGACCATGCCTGGCCGCTGGCGCATCCAGAAGTTTTTAAAAGAAGCGGCTGACAGCGGTTGTAAAACGGCAATTGTGGAAGTAACATCCGAAGGCATTGTCCAGCACCGCCACCGGTTTATAAATTTTAAAATGGCTTTATTCAATAATCTGGCCTTGGAGCATATCGAATCCCACGGCAGTTTTGAGAATTACCGCAAAGCCAAAGAAAAGCTTTTTCAAGCTGTAAAAGGGATCCATATCCTTAATCTTGACGATGATAATGTTGAGCATTTTTTGAAATACCCAGCCGAAAAAAAGTACGGTTATACTATTAAAGGAAAAGCTATAGAAAGAGTGGAAATTATCTCTGCCAAAAATATTAAAAGTGTTGCAGGAGGATCTGAATTTGAGATCAATGGAATGAAAATTTATTTACCGCTCCAAGGAGATTTTAATGTCTGCAATGCTTTGGCCGCTATTTGCGTGGGCGCGGCCAAAGGAATTAGCTTGCCGATAATGAAGAAAGCTTTAGAAAAAACAGCGACAGTCCCGGGCCATATGGAAGAAATAATTTTAGAGCCATTCTCCGTTTTTGTTGATTACGCTTTTATTCCGAGCACTTTGGAAAAAGTCCAAGGAACTTTGAAAGCCAAGGCAGCGGCCAGGGGAGGCAGGCTGATCGGCGTCTTGGGATCGTGCGGCGGCGGCCGCGATAAATGGAAGAGGCCGATTTTGGGCGAGATCGCCAAAAAATATTGCGATGAGATCATTATTACCAATGAAGATCCTTATGACGAGGATCCGCAAGAGATCATTGATCAAGTGGCCAAGGGCGCGGGAGAGAAGGCTAGGAAAATATTAGACAGGCGCGAAGCGATCGGCCAAGCCTTGAAGCTGGCCAAGCCAGGGGATGTGGTCATTTTAACCGGCAAGGGTTGCGAGCCTTGGATCTGCGTGGCTGACGGCAAAAAAGTTGCTTGGGACGAAAAAAAAGTTACGCTGGAAGAATATCAAAAATTATTTTCTAAATAATCTTTAACTTGCGGGAAGGCTTAACTTCTTTGTTTTATGTATGAAAGGATAGTTGCGCTTCAGGAGGTTCTGCGCGAAGAAAAATTGGAGTCAATATTGGTCACAGATCCGGCCAATGTTTTTTATTTGACTGGCTTGTGGGATCAAGTAGGAAAGGGGTTCTGGGTTTTTGTCTGCCAGAATAATTTTTGGGTGATAACTTCTGTTTTTTATAAAAATATAATCGAGGAGAAGGTTTCGGCAAGCCATTTAATAATGTGCTCGGCAGAAGCTTCTCGTTCTCAAAAACTTTTAGGCTTGGCGGGAGAAATAAATAAAATCGCTTTTGAAAAAGAGAGCTTGTCTTACGCTGAATATGAATTTTTTGAAAAAGTTTTAAGCAGCAAAGAGCTTGTGCCTTGCGCTGGGCTGGTTGAAAAGATCAGGAAAATAAAAGACCAAAAAGAAATTCAGAAAATAAAAAAAGCGGTTAAAATAACCGATCAAGCGTTTGAAAGCGCTTTAAAGATTATTAAGCCAGGAGTAAGTGAAATTTTTATTGGCCGCAAAATCAGGGAAATAATGGAAGACATGGGAGCGGAGGGCACCGCCTTCGACTCGATTGTTGCCAGCGGAAAGAACGGAGCGGACATCCACCACACTTGCTCCCAGAAAAAGATTAAAACAGGAGAAATGGTTATTATCGATATTGGCGCTAAATACAAAGAATACTGTGCGGATTTTACCAGAACAATTTTTATCGGCAAGGCCACCCCGAAATTTAAGAATATTTATCAAATTGTTTTGGAAGTTCAAAAAAATTCGATTAGCCGATGCAATGCCGGCTCTTCAATTGGTGGAAGTTTTTCAGCAGTTGTGGATGATTTTAAAAAATATGGAGAGAGTGAAAATTTTATTCATGCTTTGGGCCATGGGGTAGGGGTCGAGATTCATGAATTGCCTCATATCGGCAGATACGATAATCAAGGTAGCTTTGAAGATGGAATGGTTGTGGCAATAGAACCAGGGCTTTACTATAAAGATTTTGGAGGTGTTAGAATCGAAGATTTGTGTTTGATTGCCGGCAAGTGCAAGCCAATGAGCAAAGTCTCGAAAGAACTAATAGAAATATTATAGCCCACAGGTTATCCACAGGATTTACACAAGCATTCCTCGTGTCGCTATTGGCTACAAGTTTGACTTTTACTGTTTTAAGCTCTAAAGTTGAGGAATTCGGGAACAATGGCATTATTAATAATTTTTTATTGAACATTATGGAATTTTTAAAACTCAATTTACCTAAAAGTTTAAGCAAGCATGTCCGTACCGAGAAAAACCGCATCCGCAAGCTGATCGGCAGCACGGACGAAAAGAAGAAACTCGTCGATGAACTTTACAAAAAAGTTTTAAAAATAAAAAAATCGGCTGCTGAGAAGAAAGAGAAGCCGGCCAAAAAATAAATTCAACAATGTTTTTACAAGGCTGTGTCCATTAAATGGGCGCAGCTTTTTTGTTTTTTGGAAGCTACAGGTTTTTGACCATATAAAGCTCTTTGAGCTTGAAGCCGGATCTTTTGAAATATTCTCTGGCTCCGACGGACGAGATGGCCGCTAGCTTTTTCAAGCAGAATTCTTTTTGGGCTATTTTTTCAGCGGCTTTTATCAACTTATCTCCCAGGCCCTTGTGCTGGGCGGAAACTTTTTTGTTACTGGAAATAGGAGTAAGTATGCCGTAAGTGTGCATTTCCCTGATTATTCCGGTATTTTCAAGAACCTTGAAAATCTGTTTTTGACCTTTGTTGTAATTGGACGAGGGGATCCGTAATCTTAACAAGCTGAATATCTTTTCCCTGCTTTTGTTCTCAAAACTTAAGAATATCTCCTGCCCGCCGGAAGCAGGGTAGTCGTGGCGGAAAAGAAAAACTTTTTCTTTGGGGTCGTATTCTGATTTTATTTCCCGGCAGCGGATGCATTGGCATTTAAAGTTTTCAGACTTGAGCTTCTTTTCAATAACTTGTCTTAAATTGGAGATCTTAGCCGGCCCCTCCACTATGGTTTTGGAAGAGATATCGCGGATGACCCTTTCGATCCTTACATAGGGCGGCACTATTTTTTTGATCTTCACGATGGTCTCGATCAGATCTTCGGCGCTGCATGGCTGGTATTTTTTATCAAGATACCATTGGTAAAGCGGCGCTTCTTTGACCAAAGCACAAGGATAAATTTTTAAGCTGTCCGGCTGGAAATCAGGATTAGAGAAAAGCTCTTTGAACATCTCCGCATCTCTTTCCGGATTAGAGCCGGGAAGGTCCAACATCATCTGGTAGGAAATTTTAAAACCAGCATCTTTTAACAAGCGGGTGGCTTTTACGGTTGAGTCTATTAAATGTCCTCTTCTACTTAACTGTAAAACATCGTCATAAAGGGACTGGACTCCAAGCTCGACCTTGGTAACGCCATAATTTCTTAGTCTTTTTATCTCTTTTTCATTTATGAAATCCGGCCTGGTTTCAACAGAAAGCCGCGAAATGCGATGTTTGGCTTTTTCGTTTTTCTTTTGAGAAGCTTCTAGATTTTTAGAAGCGATTTTTTTTCTGTTTTCTGCATCATTACAGGCATCAAAGCATTTTTTGATAAAACTTTCCTGATAGGTTTTAGGATAAAAACTCCAAGTGCCGCCGATGATTCTTAGCTCTATTTTTTCAGTAGTATGGCCTTCGGCTTCCAGCATTTCCAACCTTTGCCGTACTTGCAAATAAGGATCATACTTCAGCTTTCTGGCGCGCTCCACTGCCGGTTCTCCCGAAAGGTAGCTCTTGGGGATGCCGGTTTCGTTTGGGCAGTAAAGGCAATTTCCGGGGCAGGGATAAGGCTTGGCCAAAACCGAAACATTGACTATGCCGGAAAGAGAGCGGACCGGCCGGGTTTTTAAAATAAGCTCCAGTATTTTTGAAGGCTTGATGCTTTTGCTCAGCAATAATTCGTGATAAGCTTTGAGCAAATCCATATTGCTCGGGCAGGCGGTCTTACAAAGCTTGGAATATTTTCTTTTGGCGCGCGCCAAATCGTTCAAGGTCTTGGCCCTGTCTTTCAATAAATTTTTGATTATAAACTGGTTATTGTCCATATTTTTTTAAATGGAAAAATATTTTGCCGAGTATCTGCTTAAAGAAGGAGCGAAAAATTACGATATCATCGCTTCTGATTATGCTCGCACGCGCCGTTACAATTCGCAAGACCTGATCGACTTGGCCGTTTTAGCCAAACCGGGCGAAAAAGTTTTGGATCTGGGCTGCGCCAACGGCAGGATGATAGAACTGTTTGATCCGAAAAATATAGAATATCACGGAGTTGATATTTCAGGGAAGCTGATTGAGATCGCCAAGAAGCTTTATCCGGCCGGCCATTTCCAGATTGGAGATGCCTTGAACATTCCTTTTCCCGATAATGCTTTTGATAAGGTCTATTCTATTTCAGTTTTACATCATATTCCTTCCGAAGAATTCCGGCAAAAATGTTTCAGCGAGATCAGCAGGGTTTTGAAGCCAAACGGACAATTTATTTTAAGAGTTTGGGATTTGTTAAAAATAGACAAAGGAATAAATTTGATTTTGAAATATTCGTTTTTGAAATTGGCCGGAAAAACAAAAATTGATTTTTTTGATCTGATGATGCCCTGGAAAGATTTCCAGCAGAACCAAAAAGGAGAAAGATACTTCCACCTTTTTCGGATGGGAGAGTTGAAAGGATTAGCGGCGGCCGCAGGTTTTAAAACGGAAAGAATATGGCGGGACGGTAAAGGGAAGCTGGCGAATATTTATTTGACCGCCCGAAAGCCGCAATAAATTTGTCCCTGTGGTCCAATGGATAAGATAAGGGCCTCCGAAGCTCTAGATACAGGTCCGATTCCTGTCAGGGACACTAACTAAGGAATTAGCCTGCCTGCCGGTAGGCAGGGAATTAGCTTGTAGCTTGTAGAATTTTAAACACAACTCTGGGCAAGGCCCCGAACCCAATGTGGTTTGGGGCCGATTTTTTCGTGCGCGGCGGCTAACGCCGCCCATTCATTTTGCTCGCCCGCCGTAGCTTTAGCGAAGGCAGGGGGCAATGCGAAGATTTTTTTATTTGACTTAATGATGGGATTCCTTTATTATTCTGCTTAATAAAATCGTCGGGCTTTTTGCGAGCCTTATCGTAAAAAAATTGTAAATTTAAATAAAAATATGGACAAAATTTTTAACCGTGAACCGATGGCTGTTTTGATTGCCCGGGAGATAGATGGCCAGGGCTTTTATTCGGAAGAGCCGATCAATAAGAATGCCCAAAAGGGATATGTTGATTTGGAAGTCTACCATAATTACAGGCCTTTGTTTTTTGGCGGGAAGGAAAGAAGATTCTTGGCGAGCTTGAAGGCGGAAGAATGCGATGCTTTTGCTTGTTCGTCTCTTAGTCTTATTGGAAATCAAGGAGACAAAGAAATGATAGAAAGGATTGCCAACAGACTGATCGAGAAGTTCGGATTTTATAAGGTAAGCATCATATTAAAATATGATGGACCGGGAACATATCCGTTAGAAATAAAAGCGGTTAAGACTTGTGCGTTTGCGTAAAAAAAATAAGCTTCCTGCCGGGCAGGAAGCTTTTTGTTTTGGAAAAATTGTGATAAATTTAGGTTATTATGACTGCTATTAAACGAAACTATAAAATTGTTGTTTCTGGAGCGGCTACTACCAGCCCATGTTGCGACGCCATTGAAGAGATTGCCAGGGAGCTGGGCCGCCAAGTGGCCGAGCACGGCTGTGTTTTAGTAACCGGAGCCACTACGGGCGTTCCTTATTTTGCGGCTTTGGGAGCTAAAGACGCTGGCGGGGTCAATATCGGTTTTTCGCCGGCCGATTCAGAGATATCCCATTTAAAAGCTTACAGATTGCCGGTTAAGCCCTTTGATGTAATGGTGTATACCGGCGCTGATTATGTAGGCCGCAATGTGATGATGACCAAATCGGCCGATGGAGTAATTATTGCTTGCGGCAGAATGGGCACGATGCATGAGTTTGCCACTGCTTTTGAAACTAAAAAACCTTTGGCAGTACTAGAAGGGACAGGAGGCTTTGCTGATAAAGTCAGGCTGATCGCGGACACGCCTTGTCCTGGAGTTAATAAAATAATCTATGAAAAAGATCCTCATAAAATAGTAGAGAGATTGATCCAATTAATAGATAAAGAGAAAAAAGTCAACGGAAAGGTCGACATCGGACAATAGTTTTTGCCCGTTTATTTTGCAAATAAAAATTCGTTCTTGTCCCGAGCTTATCGAAGGATTGCGGCGAGGCCCGCCTTCGCTAAAGCTACGGCGAGGCGAAGCGAAGAAATATGGCAACTAAAAAAATAAAAAAAGCAAAAAAACCGATTAAGAAACCAGCTAAATCAGTTAAGAAGCCGGTTAAGAAGCTTGCCAAGAAAGCTGTGAAAAAACCTGTGAAGAAAGCGGCAAAAAAAATCGCGAAAAAGCCGATCAAGAAAGCTGTGAAAAAGATTGCGAAGAAGTCTACCAAAAAGACCAAACCATTAGCTAAAAAACATGCCAGCAAAGCAAAAAAAGTTTTGGTTCCAGCTGCAGGACCACGCAAAGAAGACGGCGGAAGGCAGATCGGCAAAATACTGCATTATTTCGACAAGATCAGCGTGGCAGTTGTTGAACTGGATGGAGAGCTTATCGTGGGTGATGTTATTAGGATCATAGGAGGAGTAGAAACTGATTTTAAACAGGCTGTTGAATCAATGGAGCTTGAGCATGAAAAGATCAGCAAGGCTAAAAAGGGGCAGGCAATAGGGATGGAGCTGAAAGGCAAGGCCAGGGAAGGTTATAAAGTTTATAAAATTTAGCCGGGTTTTATATTTGTCGGCATTGAAAATTAACTAAATAAGTTAATCAGTTTTTTATTAATGGAGTTTATTGCTGATCTTCATATCCATTCCAAATATTCCCGGGCTACCAGCAGCCAAATGGAGCTGGAGCCGCTGGATCAATGGGCCAAAATAAAAGGCATCCAGGTTTTAGGAACCGGCGATTTTACTCATCCGCTTTGGTTTGCAAATCTGGTCCAAAAATTGGAGCCGGCGGAGCCAGGGCTTTTTATTTTAAAAAATGATAAAGGCGATTTTAAAAATAGAACCCGTTTTCTTCTAACTTCGGAGATCAGCTGTATTTATACCAAAAATGGCAAGGTGCGGAAGATCCATATTGTTTTTTTTGCGCCGTCGTTTGAAACTGTGGCCAAGATCAATAAAGATCTGGCCGCCGCCGGCGGAAATTTAAAATCGGACGGACGGCCCATTTTAGGCTTGGACGCGGAAAAGCTAGTGGAGATTGTTTTGAATGCAGACCCGAAAGTTTTTGTTGTTCCGGCGCATATCTATACCCCATGGTTTTCTTTGTTTGGCTCCCGTTCGGGTTTTGATTCCTTGGAAGAATGCTTTGAAGGATATTCCAAATATATTTATGCCGGAGAAACCGGTTTGTCATCTGATCCGGCTATGAGCTGGCGCAACTCCAAATTGGACAAGCTGGCGCTCATCTCTTCAAGCGACGCCCACTCTCCGGCTAAGCTGGGGCGAGAAGCCACGGTTTTTGACACAGAGCTAAGCTACGAAGCTATCACTGGAGCCTTAAAAGAAAAAGACCCCAAGAAATTTTTATATACAGTAGAATTTTATCCAGAAGAGGGCAAGTACCACTATGACGGCCATCGCGAATGTAATATCTCTTTAAGCCCGGCTGAATCGAAAAAATACAATAATATCTGTCCGGTTTGCGGCCGTCCATTGACTATAGGGGTTTTGAACCGTGCCACGGAATTGGCTGACCGTCCGCAAGGATTTAAGCCGGAAAACGCTATCCCTTTCAAAAGTTTAGTGCCTTTGCAGGAAATTATAGCCGAATCCTTGGGGGTGGGGGTTGTTTCAAAAAAAGTCGGCGCGGCTTATGATAAAATGATCAAAGAATTCGGCTCGGAATTTAATATTTTATTGAAAACGCCGATTGAAGATATGTCCAAAACCGTTCCGGCAAGAATTGCCGAAGGTGTAGAAAAAGCAAGGAACGGCCAGCTTTCGATCAACCCGGGCTATGATGGGGTTTTTGGCAAAATAAAAATATTTTCAGAGAAGGAAAAGAATAATTCCATCGCTCAAAAGAAACTTTTTTAATTATGGAGTTGAAAAGCATTTTACAATTTAATTTGCGTTACAAGGGAATGATGATCCTTTTGGCTTTTACTCTTTTAGCCGGTATTTTTTTATACCAGAAAACAATAAGCGTCAGAAAGGAGGTTGAAGCGATCTACGCGGATAATTATGTTTCGACGGGTTTTGTAACGCCGAAAAGCGAAAAAATTATTTTTGTGGGTGATATTATGCTTGATCGGGGAGTGGAAACGGCGATAAATGAATACGGCGGCGGCGATTATGGATTTCCGTTTTCAAAAATTGCCGGCTATTTAAGCGGAGCAGATCTAACTGTCGGCAATTTGGAAGGGCCGGTGTCTGATAAAGGCTATAATGTCGGGAGTATTTATTCTTTTAGGGACGACCCCAAAGCCATAGACGGTTTGAAATCAGCTGGTTTTGATCTGGTCAGCTTGGCCAATAATCATATGTTTGATTATACCGGCGCCGCCTTAAAAGATACATTTATCCGCTTAAAAGATGCGGGAATAGGATATGCCGGAGCAGGCCTTTCCAAGGAAGAAGCCTTGGAGCCGAAAATTATGGCGCTGCCTGGCGGAGCAAAGATCGCCCTTTTGGCTTTTTCTAATTTAGGGCCAAAGAGCTGGGAAGCTCAAACCAGCTCCGCAGGCCTTGCCTGGCTGAACCAGGAAAACCTAGAGAGCAGTATCGCGAAGGCGAGGACCGAAGCGGACATAGTTGCAGTGATGTTCCACTGGGGAGATGAGTACCAAAATTTATCCAATGACGAACAAAAAAGATTTGCCCGTTTGGCGATCGATTCCGGGGCGGATCTGGTCGTAGGGCATCACCCCCATGTGGCGCAGGAGATGGAACAGTATAAGGGTAAATATATCGCTTATTCCTTGGGTAATTTTGTTTTTGACCAAAGTTTCTCCAAGGAAACCATGGAGGGGCTGGCTCTGGAAGTCTCCGTCCAAAATAAAAAAATAACCAAGGTCATTTCCCAAAAGATAAAGATGAACGATTTCTTTCAGCCGGAATTGGCAGAATAAAAAATATTTGATTGAAAGGGTTAGACCCTTTCCAGGGAATTTGTATGTGCGGCACCTGTGTATAGCGTGGCCTAGCCCTTCCCCTTTTTTCTACATATAATTAAATCAACATGAACCTCTCCAATCCTTTCAATCCTTTCCCTCTGCCGTCCATCAAGCAGAAAGTTAAGCCTGGAAACTCCAAAGCCTTCACCCTCGTCGAGATCCTCATCACCATCACCATCCTCGGCATCCTGGCCTCCATCATTTTGGTTTCCACCGCCGGCACCCGGGAAGCCGCCCGCGA
>JBBABZ010000002.1:0-83326 GCA_041657385.1 Minisyncoccota bacterium
ACTACAATAATGAACGCGCGCAGTGGGGCAAAAACAAAATGACCCCTGTTGAATACAGGGATCATTTGCTCGCCCTAACCGTTTAGAGCGGTTTTTAAACCGTGTCCACTAAACGGGGTACAGATCAAAAGATCTATTTTTGCATCTTTTGTCGGCTGCGACGCTTTATCTAAGCATTATCGGTTTTATCACGCTTTGGTGGCAGATAATTAATTTTTTATTTCCCGATAAGCTGAACGCGGCGAATGGTTTTGGCAGCTCAATATATAATTCGCTTATTTGGGGGACTTCGGCGCTGGTTGTTTCTTTTCCTGTTTATGTCCTTGTTTCTTGGATAATCGGCCGCGATTTTAAGATTTATCCATTAAAGAGGGAAGCATCTGTTCGCAAGTGGCTGTGGTATATTACATTGTTCGTTTCAGCCATGACGATTATTATCGATTTGGTAACATTGGTTTTTAATTTTTTAAAAGGCGATTTGACTATCCAGTTTTTTTTGAAGTTGATTGTAATTTTAGCCGTAGCCGCGGCGGTTTTCGGCTACTATCTTTGGGATCTTAGAAAAAGAGAAAATATTTCGGATGCGCCCAAAAAAATGACCTGGGCTGCCGGAGCAGTTATTCTTGCTAGTATAATTTACGGATTTTTCCTTGTTGGATCTCCGGCAAAACAAAGAGATTTACGGTTTGATGAGCAAAGGGTAAGCAGCTTGCAACAGATTCAAAATTCAGCTGTTGAATATTGGCAGCAAAAAAACCAGTTACCGCAAAATTTAGAAGAAATGAACAAGCTTGGTTATGGGACGCCTACCGACCCTGAAACAGGGAAGCAATATGAATATTCAGCAACCAGCGAAATTTCATTTAGACTATGCGCTGATTTCAAAGCAGCCTTTAAGACAGAGAATAATAATGCCAATACTTTATATTATTATTCTCCAAGAGGTATCGCCACTATTCCTCAAAATTGGGTGCATGACGCGGGACAGACTTGCTTTGATTCCACGATCGATAAGGATTTCTATAAAGTTCAAACTAACTCCGGGTTAACGCCGGTTGTTGCACCAGTAAAAGATTAATTGCAGATTGCTATCTAAACAAAAAATCGCCTTAAAGCGATTTTTTGTTTTAACTATTGCGGGAATTAACTATCGGCAATTTATATCAGTTAAACATCCCTGGTCATTATATCCCGTTTGTTCAAAATTCGGTTTGTTGTTTTTTCGGCACTGCAAATATTTATTCAAAACATTTTGATTTATTTGGCATGACGGATTTTGCATTTTGGAAATTTCTGCATTAGCCTTTTCGATCTCTGTTAGGCATTTATATTCTTTTATGCAACCCTGGCTGTCAAAATCATTTTCAAAATTTCCTTTTTTGGAGTTGCATGATATTTTTTCCGCTTGCGACGGTTCAGCCACATAGTTGCAGATAACTGGTTTTAAACATTGGGGCACCCAGGCGATACCCGATTTTTCATTGGTGAAGCTTTTAAGATTCCAGCTTGGGCCTTGTTCGCCTTGAAAAGCAAAAGAAACCATGATCGGCAAAGAGATTCCTCCTATTCCTCTTGCTACGCAGG
Organism: Minisyncoccota bacterium; assembly: GCA_041657385.1. Lineage (GTDB taxonomy): Bacteria > Patescibacteriota > Minisyncoccia > Minisyncoccales > JAQTVQ01 > CAIMDX01. The sequence goes on from JBBABZ010000002.1 coordinate 1,585, forward strand.
CGGTAAAATAGCCGTCCATATTGGTTGTCTTGGCGACGACTTTAAATTTTTTGCACGGAACCAAGCCGCTATTGTCTTCTTCCAGGGGAATGACGGAATAGCTGCCCGTGCTTCTGCCTGTTGAAACATTTTTTAAAACTATCGGATCTTTTGCCTCCCAATATTCATTAGAGCTGAAATTTTTTCCAGCGTAGGCAAATATTTCGCTTATCGCCAGGGGCAGGCTTGTTTCATTATAAAAAGGAGCGGCATCGTCAAAGGCCATATTTGATTCATTGTTCCACTGGCTGGCAGCCATTTGTCCATTGTCGGCATAAATAGAAAATTTTGCGTATTGGGATCGGGACGGATCGTTATTATTTTGGACTTTCATCAATCCCAAATAAGCTTCGCGATCGCCGCATGTTTTTTTGCTTTCTATGTAATATGAGAATGCATTGGCTCCGCCGGGACCGAAGTTGTTAACAGCGTAATCCAGGCGCAGAGGGTTGATAGCTTCTTCTTTTTTTACCTCTTCTTTTTTCGCCTCCTCTTTTATTTGATTTGGAGCTTGGCTTGCATCTTTTTTATTTTGGAAATAAAAAAATAAGCCTGAAGCCGCCGCTGCCGCTGTTGCGATAACTATGGCGATAATTAAAATTATTTTTTTCTGGTTCATCGGATATTTTTTAATTTTATTTTTTATTACAATCTTTATCACATTATATAGCACTATTGTCCGCGCACAATATATTTTTATCCACCATATTTTGATAAAAATTTTGATATAGCTGGCGAAGCGGATAGAACAAAGAGCAGAGCAAGGGGTTTTAATGGCTGCGTCCAAAAGCGAAAAGTTGATTTTTTGCTTGATTTAGTATTATTATTGAGGAATGGCTGTTAAGAAAAAAGAAGAAAATAAAAAAGCGATAGATTTGGAACTTTTGGCGCCAGCCAAGGATTTTAATGCAGGCAGGCTGGCGATCCTTGCCGGAGCGGACGCCGTATATATAGGAGGGCCGCAATTCAGTGCAAGGTCTGCAGCTGGAAATTCCTGGGAAGATATCGGAGCCCTGGTCAAATTTGCGCACCAATATTACGCTAAAATTTATTTGCCTATCAATACTATTTTTTTTGACGAGGAAGCCGCGGCGGTGAAAGAAGCAATCTGCAAGGCTTATGAGATAGGGGTGGACGCGATCATCATTCAGGATATGGGGATAATGGAAATGGATCTGCCTCCTATCCCTATTTTCGCCAGCACGCAGGCTCATAACTATGAATCGGAGCAGGTAAAATTTTTAGAAGGAGCAGGTTTCTCAAGAGTAATCCTGGCCAGAGAATGCAGTTTGGAGCAAATTAAAAAAATAAGAGAAAATACCAAAGTAGATCTGGAAGTTTTTGTGCACGGCGCTTTATGCGTTTCTTTTTCGGGCAGGTGTTATTTAAGCCAGGCCATTTGCGGAAAAAGCGCTAACAGGGGAAAGTGCATCCAGGCTTGCCGTTTGCCCTTTTCGCTGGTTGACGCAAGCGGCAAAGAGCTGGCGAAAGATAAATTTCTTTTGTCGTTGAAAGATTTTAACCTTTCCGCTTCGCTTCAAGAGTTGATTGATGCCGGAGTTTCTTCTTTCAAAATAGAAGGCAGGCTGAAAAGCGAGATTTATGTCGGCAATGTAGTTGCCAAATACCGCCAAGAATTAGACAAAATTATTACCGCCAGCAACGGGAAATATAAAAGGCCGTCTTCCGGCATCACTAAATTGGATTTTGAGCCTGACCTGGAAAGGACTTTTAACAGGGGATATACCGATTATTTTTTCCATGGCCGAAAAAAAGAGATAGTTTCTGTAGACAGCCAAAAATCTTTAGGCAAGTTTATGGGGAAAGTGAAAGAAAAGGGAGACGGCTATTTTATTTTAGACCGTGAAAATGATCTGAAGAATGGAGACGGTTTGTGCTGGTTTGACGAAAAAGATAATTTAACAGGAACCAATATTAACCTGGTTGAAGATGGAATTGTTTATCCGAACAAATGGCTTTCGTTGAAGATCGGAACGGATATTTACAGAAATTTGGATACGGCTTTCGGGAAAAAAGTTTTGAACGGGGCTGACAGGAGAATGGCTGTTGATTTTATCATCAAAGAAACCGAAAAAGGATTTAGCATATCGGCCGAAGATGAAGATGGCAATGCGATGGAAAAAGAATTCGCTTTTGAGAAAAAATTAGCCAAGAAGCCGGAACTGGTGGAGAGCAGCTGGAAACAGCAGTTTTCAAAATTGGGAGACAGCCCGTTTTATGCCAGAAATTTTTCTTTTCAATTCAGCCGGTTATCTTTTTTGCCGATGTCTGTTTTGAACGATTGGAGGAGGGAATTTATTTCAGATTTTTTTAAAGCAAGGATTGAAAATTATCGCAGAATTTCAGTTGAGCATAAAAAGACGGACAATCCTTATCCGCATAAAGAGCTTGATTATTCGTTTAATGTTGCAAACGCCTTGGCGCGAAATTTTTATCAAAGACACGGAGCCAAAGTTTTGGAAGAGTCTTTTGAACAGCAGAAAGATACCGGCGGCAAAAAGTTAATGACGACCAGGCATTGTCTGCGTTATTTTTTGGGAGCTTGCCCGAAAAATCCTGAAGCAGGAAAGCCGGATTTCAAAGAGCCTCTGTCCTTAGTCTATAACGGCCGGAAATTCCAGCTAAGTTTTGATTGCGCCAAGTGCGTAATGGAAGTTTGGAACGAAGAGTAGATGATAAACTTATCTTTTACGAACCGCCCGATCCCTAGGGAATTAGGCGGTTTTTGCGGATGTGCATAACTTTTTTACCGGATTTTTTAGAAACTATTGTATAATAGATTTAATTTCGGCTGCGAGCCTGGTTTATAATTATTTAATTGTTTAAAACTATGGATTTTGGAACAATTTTTTTAGGAATTTTATTATGGATAGCAGTCCGTTTTGTTTTTACCGGGTTTTTTGTGGTGGAGCAAAACGAAAGAGCTGTAAAAACCGTGTTTGGCCGCGCCCAGCGTTTTGGTTCGGCAAGCACGCTGGATGACCCGGAATTTTTAAATTCATTGAATGAAGACGAGCGGGATAGATATAATTTTCCGCAGCTTAAAGTTGTAAAGCCAGGCGGGCCTTATTTTAAATTTCCTTGGGAAAAAGTTTATAAAGTTTCGATAGCTACCAATTTGGTCAGTATCGCTTATGATCCGGAAGATCCTTCTGTGAATAATCATAATACTGTTTTGGAAGCGGTTACCAAAGACCAGTTGAATATTAATTTAAAAGGCCAAATGCGCTATGCCGTTTCCGAGCGGAATCTTTACGCTTTTATCTTTGGCGTTAGAAATCCCATTGCCCATGTGATGGGTTATTTCATATCCATTCTCCGTGAGCGTATCGCCAATTTTGAAGCCCCTAAAAAAGATAATGCGGAGCTGGTTTCCATTCCAGCTTCTTTGCCTGGCGTTTACGGAATTTCTATCAATGATCTAAGAAAAAATTTAGGCGATCTTAACAGCCATATGGAAAAAGAATGCCGGTCGTCGGCTGCTCGCTACGGCATTACGCTTGATGCCGCGCTTCTTACCGATATTGAACCGCCGCAAGAAGTAGAATCGGCGCTCGCGGCGATCAATACGGCGCATAACCAAGTTTCTTCGGAAATTAGTTTGGCGCAAGCCGGAGCGGACCAAAGGATAGTGCAATCGAAGAGAGCGGTGGAAATAGAAACGCTGAATGCCCAGGCAGAGGTCCAGCTTTTGGATCAGCTGGCGGCGCAGCTGGGAGAGATCAAAGCGGGAGACAAAAAGACCTTGCCTGCTTATTTGCGCAATGTAAAGCTTGCGATCCTGTCTAAAGCAAAAAGAATTATTTTAGAAACAAAAAAACAATAATATGACAGCACCAATACTATTCACGGCAATTTTTATCGCATCATTGTTTTTTTTATTGGAGTTTCTCGCGCGAACCTTGGGGCATATTTTCGGTTTTTACGCGGTCATCCAAGAAAAAGAGGCCAGGGTTTATGTTCTGTTCGGGGATATAGTGGGCGTGATTAAAGAACCCGGCTTCCATTTTTTATGGATTGAACTCGGCTGGAGGGCTTTTTTTGTGAATTGGCTGGGCAGATCTTATAAAAGGAATTTAGGGCTTGACCAGGAATATTTAAGAAGCATTCCGGTCAACTCCGAAGAAGGAACCCCTATGGGAATCGGCGTATGGTGCGAGATGTTCATCTCTGATCCAGTGGCTCATATTTTTAAAAACGTTGATCCTCAAGGATCTCTTAGCGCCAATGTTAAAAATGCGACGATCAAACATCTAAGCAATTTGCCTTTGCTGGAGATGCTTGTTAACAGGCACCCGATGAGCCAGGCGGTGCGCGAAGATGTTTCTTCCGAGTCTATCCAATGGGGATATAAGCTCGGTTCGGTGTATATCCGCAAGGTTCATTTCCGTGACAATGAAATGGTCAGGCAGATTGAAAGCAAGGTGGTAAATCGTTTGAGGCAGGTAACTTCCGCCATAAGGCAAGACGGTTTGAACCAGGTCAATATCATTAAAAGCAAAGCAGAGCAGGAAGCTTCGGTGGAATTTGCCAGAGCATCAAGTATGAGACCGAAGATCGTCAGCGATACGATCAAAAAAATATCAAAAGATCCGGAAATTCTTTCAACGATGTTTGACATTCTTGAATGCCAGCGGATCATCGAGGGAGGCAATGATCTGACTTTGATACCCGAAGGATCCAACGATAACATTCTTGCCCAGCTTTTGGCCGCGGAAAAGAATAAAGATTTTGAGTCTAAAAAAACAGCAGCCGGCCAAGCGAATAATAGTTTATCTGTCCCGAAAGGCATCAATATAAATTAAGAGTTACATCCGATTTATGAAATTTTTCCAAAAAAATAGATTGATAAAATACGTTTTTTTGGGCGCGCTGATGGCAGCCGGATCGTTTTTTTTAGGAAAAGAAGGTTTTTCTTTAGCGGAAACGGGCGGAAATACATCAAGCTCAACAGTTAATAACACCCATATTTCTCCTTCAGTGGTTGAGGCTGGCGGTTCGGTAAAGGTATATCTGTCTATTTCGAATGCTGTCGCGGAAGTGGTTTCCGTAGGTATAAAAGTGGAAAGCCCAACGGGGGTGAATTCTATCCAGATAGAAAAATTAAGCGGCCAATCGCAAGGTTATTGGTCTGGAACTTTAGCCATTCCTAAGGGAGTTGAGGCTGGAATTTGGAGAGTGAATGAAGTGATTGTCTCTTACGCCACAGGCGAAGTTAAAGATTACTATCCTAGCGTTACTTTTACTGTGAATAGCAGCATCAGCGATCTCGGAGAAGGGACCATAGAAAATATTATCTGCGGCTCTTTTGATTATTCCGGATGGTCTGCCTGTCAAAACGGAGTCCAAACCAGAACAGCAAAGAATTTTTATCCAGCAGGCTGCCAGGGAGGTATTCCGATTTTGTCGCAAAGCTGTGTCAGCTCTCCTGCTTCGAGTTCCACCAATTCAATTTGCTTGCAAGACAGCTGGCTTTGTAAAAATTGGGGAGAATGCATAGGCGGTTTTCAAACTCGTTTTTGTGAAAGTATTTTAGATTGTCCAAACATTACAAGCGTTTCTCCAGCAATAAAGCAAGCCTGTACAGCAATTACCACTTCAACAGCCGCTTCAACGACCGTAAACTATTGCCAATATGGCTTTTCAGAATATGGCGCATGCGAAAACGGCAATCAATCCCGCAAGATCATCAGCCGTTTGCCGGATGGGTGTATAGACAGGACAATAGAACCGTTAGTGAGAAGCTGCACGACATCCGAAGTTTTAAAAACTTGTTATTATAACTACAGCGCTTGGAGCGATTGTCTTGGCGGCAAAAGAACAAGGAGCGTCGCCTCCGTTTCTTTAAATTGCTTGCCGGGTAATCCGGTTCTTGAGGAAAAATGCGAGACGTTAGGGAATTGCGTTGAAAGCGATTGGAAATGCGGAGAATGGAGCAGCTGTGTTTCAACCACAAAACAGTATAGGAATTGCTCATTGGCTTCTAACTGCGTTATTATTTCCGAAACGAAACCGCAGATGTCGAGAGAATGTTTGGCTTCTGCCAATACTTCTAATAGCCAAAGAAATACAAGCTCAAGCGAATCCGGCGGACAGGCTAGCCAAGGTGATCAAAGCCAAGCGGCAAATGAAACGCAGGATCAATTATGCGCCAGGTTGGGATGGGAAGACGCAAACGGATGCGATTTGTATTCTCAGCAAAGTAAAATTATTAAAGAGTGCTTGTCTAATAATTTTAAAAAACAAGATGAGTGCCGCCAATATTTTTTAGAAAAGTACGGAAAGCCTTCGAAGTGCCAGGGAATGAGTGAAGAGAATTGCATTTCTTTGATAAACGATCTGATCCTATCCGATCTTAAAGATGAGATCGATCCGAAGACCCGCCAGGCTTTAGTCGATTATTCTGGACGCACGGCTGTTGTCGATCCTGTAAATAAAGTTTTAATTATTGACCCGAAGAAAGCGGATGATAACAGTACGAGCAGCAAAGGAGGAGAAGCCGGAGGCAAGGAAGTAAAAGTTGAGGGGTTTTCTTTGGCAGCTTCGGACAGTAAAGCTTCTTTCATTTTGTCTCCTATAATTGTTACAGCTCAACAACAAATTTTGTCGCCAGTTGCTATTGTCTTTGACTCTAATAAAAATGGGATCCCTGACGATACGGAAAAGCGCATGAGCATAGTCCCGTCGGATGTTAAATTGATAGGCCAAAAAGAGTTATCTTCTTTGAGCGGAGTCGATCAAGCTTTGATCAACGGCAAGCCGCTGGAGCAGCCAAAATTGAGAGACGATCTAAAAGAAAGTAAATCGTTAGCCGTAAATTTTGTTGAAACCGTCCAAGCCGATAATATCGGAGCTGGCGGCATTCTAAGGCTTCAAGGCAAAGCTGAACCGAATCAAGTGGTTACATTGTTCATTTACAGCGTTATGCCTATTGTTTTGACCGCCAAGGCTGATGCTTATGGAAATTGGATATACGATCTGGACAAATCGTTAGTTGACGGCAAGCATGAAGTTTACGCGGCCGTGAATAATAGCGAAGGGCGTATTATTGAAGCCAGTTTGCCGACGCCATTTTTTATCCAGGAAGCTAAAGCTGTTACCGTTGGCGACTTTATCGGAATTCAAGAACCAGCCGCGGCTCCCGACGCATCAAACGATATGATAAATATTTATTTGATCGGCGGCGGTATTTTTATTTTTCTCTTAATCGCTGGTTTTCTTTTTATCAGGAAAAAGCTGGTATAAAAATTTATGGCAAACAGGTCAAAGGTAAAATTTTTGCAAGACAACAAACAGGTCGTTTATTCTATTGCCCTAATGATCTTCATTCCAGGGATCGTTATTTTGAATACCTGGATATTCTCGAGTTTTTTTAAGGATACTATCGACCTAAGCCTTCAAGATAAGGCCATAGGGATCGGAGAGGCTATTAATGTCGGATTGGCGGATAAATTAAATTCTCCAGAGGATATCCAAATATTTGCAGATAGCTACAAAGAGATGGCGACATCAACCAAATCTTTGAATGTTTTTTATCGGGAAAACGACGATTTTAAATTGATAGCCAGCCTAGATAAAGAACAAGTCGGCCGTTTGGAAAATTCAACGGCTTACGCGATTGCTTGGAACAATAACTGGCCGACCGCGCAAAAAATCGCCGGAGATTATTGGCTGGTGGTAATGCCGCTAAAAGATTTGCAAGGACAAAAGAAAGCATTGCTTTCAATGGAACTATCCTCTGATGTCATTAGCACTCTTCTATTGGTTGTGCTTGTCCGATCATATCTTATCTTGATCATTACCGTATTGTTGATCATTTTGCTTTTATTTGTTAACTCTCATCTTTTTGAATATTCCATACTGTATAATAAGATAAAGGAAATAGACGCTATGAAAGACGATTTTATTTCCATGGCTTCTCACGAGTTGAGAACTCCGGTTATGGCGATCAAGGGATATGCTTCGTTGATAATCGAAGACCAGAATAATTTTTCAGCCAGCGAAGAAATAAAAAGATTCCTTTCGATGATCAGCATTTCAGCGGATCGCCTTAATTTATTAGTAGAGGACCTTTTAAATATCAGCCGTATCGAACAGGGGAAATTAAAAATGGATTTCCAAAAAATAGATGCTTGGCCTATCGTTGAAGAAACCGTCACAGAGTTAAAAGTCCAGTCTGACGCTAAAAAATTGTCCATGGCTTGCTTTTTGGAAGCCGGAACCAAGCCAATCGTTAAAATAGACAGAGATCGGTTTAAACAGGTTTTGATAAATATTATCGGCAATGCCATCAAATATACCCCTGCCGGCAAAGTGGAAGTTTTGGTTAAAAACGGAAAGAACAAAAATTTATTGGTTTTAGTAAAAGATACCGGCATAGGGATGCCGGCCAAGGAAAGAGAACACCTTTTTGAAAAGTTTTATCGGATCAGGAAAAAAGAAACAGACGAGATCATCGGCACTGGTTTGGGACTATGGATAACGAAACAAATAGTGGAATTAATGGGAGGGACAATATCGGTTGACTCGATAGAAAATGTCGGCAGCCAATTTACGATAGAATTGCCTTTGGCTTAATAGAATTTTCATAAGCAAAAAACCGCTTAAGAAATAAACGGTTTTTTATTGTCGCGAGATATTTATTTTATTAAGAGAGATAGCAGTAGATGCACCAAAAATGGGCAAGAGTGCCGGCGAGGATGAAGAAGTGGAATAATTCGTGAAAGCCGAAATATTTGTTAAAATTTGGTTTTTTCAAGATATAGATAACAGCGCCGACAGTATAGAAAAAACCTCCGGCGGCAACAAGAGCGATAATCATAGGGTATGAGCGTAAAGGATAGATAAGAGCTGCTGCTATCCAGCCCATAAATAAATATAATCCCGTTGAGGCCCATCTTGGGAAATGTTTCCAGAATGAATCAAAGAAGATGGCAGCGGTGCCAACGGCCGCGAGGATCCAGACGCTTGCAAAAACAATCCAGCCCCACGGTCCGCGCAGCAGCACAAGACAAAAAGGGGTGAATGTCCCGGCGATCAGGAAATAGATCAAAGCATGGTCGAACTTTCTCGAATAGCCGATCTTTTCCCTGGGAGCTCCGAACAAATGGTACCAAGCGCTTGCGAGATAAAGCAAAAAGGCCGTTGCCCCGAAAACGAAAAAAGAAAAAAACTCCAATGCGCCTTCAGATCTTTTAACAAGCAAGATGGATCCGACAAAAAAGAACAGGGCCCCGGCAAGGTGTGAATAGCCGCTTATCGGATCTTTTATTTTTAAATTCATAAATTGATTATACTACGAAAAATTATTTAGTTAAGAGGAAATGTTTTGGTAAAAAATTGTTTTTAAGGTAAAATAATATTATGGACGACTCAATTAAGGGATATCAGCGATTTGGGCGCAGAACGCTGGTAATGTTGATCTTGGGAAAAAGCTCTCCGGCGATTCTTGCTTTGCTTATCTTGATTGTTCTTTTTGCTATGCCTGGCCTTTTTCCCGAAAATTATACTATGGTGTCGTCTATAGCCTTGCCGATCGTTGCTTTTGTTTGCATTTTTATTTCTTTGCTTGTTTCGGCCGGGGGCTGGCTCGAATATAGAAATTATGCAATTTTTTTTGACGAAAACAATTTTAAGATCAGGCGGGGAGCGTTGAATGTGGAAGAGATAGGGGTGCCGTATAGGCACGTCAAAGAGGTTGTGGTAAAAAGAAGCATAATCGACCAATTGGCCGGCGTCAGCAATGTGATAATCTCCATAGTCCAAGATGATGATGATCGGCCCGTTGCGAAGAAGGAAGAAATTGTTCTTTTTTCGATCGATCAAGCCGCCGCTGTCCAGATCCAAGACGCTATATTAAGAAAAACGGAAATAGAAAAAATGGATATCGTTTCTAAATAGCGCAAGAGAGTATTGCCCCGATAAAAGAAATAGTATATTATTCAAGCATTCAAAAATAAGGCTGTCCGTTGCTAATCATTTTAAGTAAAATGCTCCGCTGGTTTCCAGGGAGTTATTTTAATAATGGCAGAAGAAAAGAACCGAAATATTAATAACCAAAACGGAATTTTACTGGTTATCACCGGGCCGAGCGGCGTGGGTAAAGACACGGTTATCGCCGAATTTTTAAAAAGGAATTTGGACTTTAAAAAGTTAGTGACCGATACCAGCCGTCCACCGAGAGAGAAAGAGATAGAAGGGAAAGATTACAATTTTTTTACCTGCGAAGAGTTTTTGAAGAGGGCGGAAAGAGGTTTCTACTTAGAGAATGTAGAGGTCCGGCCAAAGGAATACAAGGGAACAAGCAGGGAAGCCATTCAGGAGGTTTTTTCCGGAAAGCATATCATTTGGAAAATTGACGAAGATTCCGGAGCGCATACAAAAGAGATATTCAGGAGAACCATGCCCGATCTGGCCGAAGAAATGATCGCCAGAACAATAACAATCTATATCTCTCCGGAGGAGTGGAGCCAATTGCGCGAGCAATATTTCGCCCGGGAAAGCAAAGCCAATCAGGAATGGTTTTTAATCAAGCTGGGAAGAGATAAAGAAATGTGGAGGTTGTATCGGGACAGATTCGACCATATCGTTATTAACAGAAGAAGGAAGGTCAGCGAAACGGTTGTTGAGCTGGAAAGGATAATCAAGGAGAAAAGAGAGAATAATAAAAAATAGCAGAAAGCTATAGAATAAATTTACGCCGCCTTGATTTGGGTGGTTTTTTGTTTTTAGGGCTAGACAAGGCAGGTGATGATAAAAATAAAGATTACTCCTAAAACGGTAAGCCCGACCATTTTGAGGGAGCTTTGTTTGCTATGCGCTTCGGGCAGGATATCGCTGGCTCCGATGTAAAGCAGGAAGCCGGCAAAGAAACCCAGATACAAGACAAGAAAATTAGCGGGAAATTTGAAGAAAAAAGTTGAAGCCATGCCAAGAACCGGCGCTGTTGCATCGATGGCTAAAAATATTTTTGATTTTTTGATGCTATTTTTATTGGCCAGCATCAAGGTTATAGTATTCATGCCATCGGTGAAATCGTGGGAGATGACGGCAATAGCGATCAAAAATCCTAAAGAGGGATCGATTTGAAAACCGATGCCGATGCTGGCTCCGTCCATAAAACTGTGTCCAGCCAGAGCCAAAGCTGAAAAAACACCGACATCAGGGTGCTTATGGTCAGCATATTCTGATTCGTGGGCGTGGTGGATAAGGATTGTTTTTTCTAAAATGTGGAAAAGTAAAAAACCGGAAACTAATGCTGCCATTACTTCAATAGAGCCGAGATCGCTTGTTTTCAGCTGTTCTATTATTTCCGGCAGGACATCGAAACTAACTACCCCCATTAGAACGCCGGCGGTAAAAGCCATTATGAAATGAATTTTATTTTTAAACCTTAAAGCGAAAAGCCCGCCCAAGAAGGTGGAGAAGAAAGTTATAACAGCAAAAATTGCAGGATAAAGAAATTCCATAAATAAACTACTTTTTATATACATAATTTAGCTTAAAAAAGGAATAGCTCCGCGGCGTTTTATGCGAGCCGATTTTTTGGTAGAATAATATTGATCTTAAAAATAAAAAGTAAAAAATTAGATTATGGAATTTAACCAATATCAAGAGGAAGCCCGCAAAACCGCTATTTATCCAAACAAGGGGAGCAATTTTATTTATCCTACGCTAGGGTTGGTCGGAGAAGCCGGAGAGGTGGCAGAGAAGATCAAGAAAATCATCCGTGACGGAGATAGCGTAATTTCCGAAGAAAAAAAAGCGGAATTGGCCAAAGAATTGGGAGATGTTCTATGGTATATCGCTAATTTGGCCGAAGAACTAGGGGTTAAGCTTGAAGATGTCGCGAAAGGGAATATGGAAAAGCTAAGATCGCGTCAAGAGCGGGGCAAGCTTCACGGAGAGGGCGATAATAGATAAAGCCATCTTGTTTATCGGAGATTTCGTGCTATAGTAAGTTTTGTTGATATTTGCCGGATTGATTTGCTCTATAAAAAGACATTTTTGCAGGCTGGTTCAATGCCAGCCTTTTAGTTGAAGTGTCCGTCCGGCAAAAAAACGGATATGGAAAATGATAGGAATAAAATTTTAAAAAGCCTTTATAAAACCAGATCGGCCCCGATCAGGGAATCTTTGGTTTCCTTAAAAGAGGTCGCCAAATCTTATTTCAGGACAAATCTTTTTTCCGGCGCGACCATGGCAATTAATTTTGATGATCGGATCGCCATCGCCGGACCGAATGGAACAGGCAAATCCACTTTATTAAAAATCATTGTCGGCTTGGAAACGCAAGATTCTGGAGGAATTGATAGGCATAGAGGGTTGAGGATCGGCTATCTGCCGCAAGAAACCCATTGGGATTCTTTAGACAACACTATTTTTGAAGAAGTGTATTCCGCTAATCCAGAAATGCACGACCTGATAACAAGAAAAAATTATTTTGAATCCAAGGAAAAGACAGAAAGCCTTTCCGATAAGGAAACAGAAGAATTTTTTAGCGTTCTGGGAAAATACAATAAAAAAGAAGGTTACCGTTATGAAGAGATAATCAAGGAGCTGCTTAATGATTTTGGCTTCAGGGAAGAATCCTGGCAGAGGAAAGTGGAGACTTTGAGCGGCGGCGAACGGACAAAATTGGCCTTGGCTAAAGTTTTAACTTCAAGGCCAAACCTTTTAGTTTTAGATGAGCCGACTAACCATTTGGATATCGAGACCATAGAGTGGCTGGAGAAATTTTTGAAGGAATGGGAAGGAGCCGTTGTTTGCGTTGCCCATGACCGATACTTTTTGGATAAGATCTGCAATAAGATCTTTGAGCTGACAAAAAACGGGCTGGAAAAATACTATTGTTCTTATTCGGATTATATTATAGAAAGGGAAAAACGGTTTGAAAAAAAAGAGGATGAATATTATCGCCAGCAGAGATATTTGAAAGAACAGCAGGAATTTATAAACAGATTTAGATCTAAGGCTTCAACCGCCAGCCGGGTGCAAAGCCGGATCAAGCAATTGGATAAAATAGAGATGAAGGAACTGCCGAAAGGCTACAAGGACATAAGGATCGGTTTTGATAAGGTGGAAAAAGTTTGTACTAGGGTGATGAAAATGGATGGTATAAAAATCGGCCCGGAAGGCAAAATTCTTTTTTCCGCTCCTGGAAAAGTGGAAGTTTTTTGGGGGAATAAGATCGGCGTTATCGGCCGTAATGGATTCGGAAAATCTACGCTTTTAAAAACTATTTTGAACAGGCAAGATCTTGGAGGAGGCACCATCAAAATTAATGAAAATATAATCATAGGCTATTACGCCCAGGCGCACGAAGACCTCGATCCGAAAAAAGATATCATGGACGAGGTTTGCTCTAAGGCTTTGGAAAAAGGAGATAAAGTGAGAAAGGTTTTGGGCAGCCTGTTGTTCACGCAGGATGATGTTCTAAAAAAGATCAGCGAATTGAGCGGCGGAGAGAGGGCTCGTGTGGCTTTGGCCGAGTTGATTTTGCAAAATGTAAATTTTCTTTTGCTTGACGAGCCGACCAATCATTTGGATCTGCCCAGCAAGGAGATCATTACGGATGTTTTGAAAAGATTTGAAGGAACGATCCTTTTAGTCTCGCATGACCGTTATATCCTTAACAACGTATGCGACCATATTTGGGAGATCAAAGATTGCAAAATGGAAATGCATATAGGGAATTATGATGACTACCGATACCATCTTGCCCATCCAGCCAATGAAGAACCGTTGAAGAAAAAGTTTTATGAGAAGACGGAAGAAGAGCGCGGAGTTGAAGATTATTTTTATTTTCCAGAAAATTAATATTTTTTTTGGTGTAAAATATTATCGATTTTAACCAAGGATATTTTTTGCTAAGATGAAGCTATGGAAAAATCGTTTAAGAAAGCGGTTTATATTTCTTTATTCGTTTTTTTAGGCATAGAGCTTCAGTTTTTGGTCTATTTTTTGATAGAAGCGGGGCATATTGCTTTGATGAATAATGATTTTCAAAAATACAGCCTGGGAATGTCTTTAGATTGGTGGCTTTCAGCTTATAGCATGGGCGCTATTGTTTTTTTCTTTTTGGGCGCTTTATTCGGATTTTTCCAAGGACAGCATTGGTGGGAGATCATTTATGAAAAATATGGAGAAAATGATTTTAGGCCAAGGAGGCTCCTTAAAAGAGAAGGCTTGAGGCTGGAAAAAGTTTTTGGAAATATTGGAAAAAAATATTTTGAAGTAAATAATTTTAAACTTGATTCCGGACAAATTGATAATATCTGCGTCGGCCCTACGGGTATTTTTACAATTGAGATAAAAGAGAACAGGGGAATACTCGCTTATTACGACGGCCATCTTTTGGTGGAAGGCCGGAAGATGAAAGACGATTTTGTCGGAGAAGCGAAAAAAGAAGCGGATTTTTTGAGCGCTTTGATATCTAAAAAATTCGGGAAAAGATATTTTGTGGTGCCGATGATCATTTTTCCGAACGCGGATGTGGACGAGTCTATGAATTTCAGGAAAGACGATGTTTGGATAGGAGATAAAGGGTTTCAGAATTATGTGATCAAGAAAAGCAACTATTTCGTTCCAAAGGAAGATGTTTTGAAAATAGTAGAATTTTTAAAGAAAGAAAAAACAAAATATAAAAAAGATGAAAAATAAAAAACAGGAATTTGATATAGCCGTCGTCGGCGGCGGGCCGGCTGGAATGATAGCCGCGATCAGAGCGGCGGAGCTGGGAGCGAAAACAGTTTTAATTGAAAAGAATAAAGGCTTGGGAGAGAAGCTGCTTTTGACTGGAAACGGCCGCTGTAATTTAACCAACGCTGAGTTTGATCTGAAAAAATTAGTAAGCCATTACGGTAAAAAAGGCTCCTTTCTCTTCCATGTTTTTTCCGTTTTCGGTCCGAAGGAAACCATTGCCTTTTTTAACAAGATCGGGATTAAAACGAAGACTGAAGGGAAGAATAGGGTTTTTCCGGCAAGCAATAGCGCGGCTGATGTTTTGGAATTGATGTTTAGAGAGATAAAAAATAACAAAGTTGTTGTTCTATGCAATGCGGAAGTTAAAGATATTGTCTGCGAGAAAGGATCAATTAAAAAAATTGTTTTAAGCGAAGGTGAAATAACCGCCCGAAACTATATTTTTTGCACTGGCGGCAAATCCTATCCTTTGACCGGTTCCAGCGGGGAGGTTTTTCAGATGATCGAAAAAACGGGGCATAAGATCAGCGCCCTTGAACCGGCATTGGTTCCGATCAAAATAAAAGAAGATTGGATCAAAGAGCTGCAGGGATTGAGCTTGGAAAATGTCGGCATCAGTATTTGGCAATCCGGCAAGAAAATAAAAACCGTAATAGGAGATTGCTTGTTCACCCATTTCGGCTTAAGCGGTCCGGCTGTTATCGACTTGAGCCGGACTGTCGGAGATCTGTTAAAAATTGGAGAAGTGAAAATTTTCATAGATTTGAACCCAGCTTTAAGCCGGGACCAGTTAGAAGAGAAGATCAATGACAATTTTAAAAATTATCATAATAAAAGCTTGAAAAATTGTTTGGCTGATTTTCCGCCGCGCAAAATGGTTTTAGCCATTGCCAGACTTTCAGGCATTGATCCGGAGAGAAAAGTGAACGGACTGACCAAGGAAGAGCGCGGCCGGCTGTTTCTTTTATTGAAAAAAATAGAGCTGACTGTGGAATCCCTTTTGGGATTTGATTTGGCCATGGCTACTAGCGGCGGAGTTTCGCTGGAAGAGATAGACGACAAAACAATGAGATCAAAAATTATCAGTAATTTATTTTTTGCCGGAGAGATCATCGATATCGACGGGGAAACAGGAGGCTTTAATTTGCAGAATTGCTGGAGCACCGGATACTTGGCCGGCCAAAGCGCTGCCGGATTTTTAAAAAATAAATAATATTTTTTAAATTTATGGCTCAAGAAAAAAATAATTCAAGCGAACATCAAAACAACGGCGAAATTAAAATCGCCAAGAACGGACCGTATTTGGTGTCCGGGAGTTTGCCTTTAAAAAAAGAAATGATAGCCGTTGATGAGAACGGCGATTCAGGCGCATGGAAAAAGGGAGATGAATATCCTAAACAGGAAAAATATGCGTTGTGCCGTTGCGGTCATTCCAAAAATAAACCTTTTTGCGACGGGACTCATGCCAAGATAGGCTTTGACGGAACGGAAACCGCCAGCAAGGAAAACTATTCAGACCAATGCGAAAAGATTCTTGGGCCGGAGTTGGACCTGGATGATGTACCTGATCTTTGCTCTCGGGCTCGTTTTTGCCACAATAAATTCAACGATGTTTGGGATAATACTCAAAAGTCTGACGATCCTGGCTTAAAGAAAACCGCCGTTGAGCAATCTTGCAATTGCCCTTCGGGCAGGCTGGTGGCGATAAATAAAAAAACAGGGGAGCAGATAGAGCCGAAATTTGAGCAGTCGATCAGCTTGGTCGAAGATCCTGCTAAAAAAGTTAGCGGGCCGATCTGGGCCAAGGGAGGGATTTTGATAGAATCAGCGGATGGAACAAAATACGAGATCAGGAATCGCGTTACCTTATGCCGTTGCGGCAAATCCAGCAATAAGCCTTTTTGTGACGGATGCCATATCGATAATAGCTTCAATGACGGGGATGGGAGTTTAGGCTTGACAAAATAATAAAAATATAATATAATTTTAGTATAAATAATTGAGATTATATATTTTTCAAAAAGCGAAACCTTTCTTTGTTAAAAATATTCGATCTCACACCTTAAGCGAGGTTGAATATTCCGGCTGAAAAGTCGGTCTGTTATTCAGAGTTAACAAAAAGAGGCTTCGCTTTTTTATTGGGGCAATACTCCGCATGTTACGCATCGGGGAAATGCGCCAAAAGGATCATTCGCTTGGAAGGAAACTATTTTATAATAGTTTCTTGAAGAGCTGGCAAAGTATGCGGCAATGAAATTGCTGAAGCATATCTAAAAAAAGCCAAAACAATCTATGCAGACAAGAACATTTTCTAGAAACAGCCAAAGATCCGGATCTCGTTCCGGAGGCCGTTCAGATTTTAGAAGGGGAGGATCATCTTCGGGCAGCCGCGGCGGATTTTCCGGTAAAGGAAGATTCAGCGGGAACAAATTAGATATCGCTAGATTTATTCAAAAGAATGAAGCGGAAATAAGAAATCATCCCGTGAAAGATGAGGAAGTTTATAAACCGGTTCATAAGTTCGCCGATTTTAAAATTGAGAACGATCTAAAAAATAACATCGCCAAGAAAGGGTACAATGATCCTACTCCGATCCAAGACCAGGTGATCCCGTTGCTTTTGCAAGGCAAGGATGTCGTGGGCATTGCTAATACCGGCCAAGGAAAAACAGCTGCTTTTTTGATCCCCGCGATCAACAACATTCTTTTGCATCGCGAGAATAAAACCATTATCATTGTCCCGACCAGAGAGCTGGCTTTACAGATAGAAAAAGAATTCAAAGATTTCAGCTTTGGCTTGAGAGTTTATGCCGTGACTTGTATCGGCGGCACAGGAATTAGAAATCAATTTTATGGCCTCAAGAGAGGATATGATTTTATTATCGGAACTCCAGGAAGAATCAAGGACTTAGTTCAAAGAAGAGCTTTGGATATGTCTAAGATGAAAACAGTGGTTTTGGACGAAGCCGACAGAATGCTTGATATGGGTTTTGTGGATGAAATTAAATTTTTGATCAACCAAATGCCGGCGGATAGGCAGACTCTTTTCTTTTCGGCGACTTTTCCGAGCGCTATAGAGCAGCTTGCCAGCAAATTCACCAAGAATCCGGTCAAGATCTCGGTTAAAACCCGTGAGATGCCCTTGAATATCACCCATGAAGTCATCAAGACGGGCGGAGATAAAGGCAGGAAGATGGAAAAATTGTGCGAGTTATTGGCTGGGGAAGATTTCAGCAAGGTTCTCATTTTCGGCAGGACCAAATGGGGAGTGGAAAGCCTTTCCGAAGATTTATCCGAAAGAGGATTCAAGGCTGAATCTATCCATGGCGGGAAAACCCAGTCCAATAGGCAAAAAGCTCTCGGTTTTTTCAAAGCGAACCAAGTTAAGATCTTAGTGGCCACTGATGTGGCAGCCAGAGGGCTGGATATCGACAATGTCACTCATGTGATTAACTACGATGTCCCCGCTACTTACGATGACTATATCCATCGTATCGGCAGGACCGGCAGATGCCAGAATAAAGGCAGCGCCATTACTTTTATCTAAGAGCAGGAAAGAAGCCGAAAGGCTTCTTTTTTTGTTGGTGAAAAACAAGATGGAAAATGTTGCGAGGTTAAGTGTGGATTTAACGGCCTTTGGTCCCTATTTTTTTAATGGTATAATTATTTTTAATAATTAGTTTAATCAATTGCCATGCCAGTATCTTTTTTATTGTTTGCAGGGATAGTATTTACTTTTCTTTATTTGAAATCGCGTATCAATAATCTGGAAAAAAGGCTTGGCCAGGAGCAGCGGCCATCGCCATTTCCGGCGAGTGGTATTTCCGAGGCCGTTGGAGCAGGAGGCTATAGAAATATGAAGGAAGCGCTGCAAGATCAAACGCTGCTTTCGCCAGTCCAAAGCGAGCCGGATTTGCCGATGCCTTTGCCAGCCGCGGCCAGTATCGTCGAAAAACCGCAAGAAAAAAATAAAGAAGGGCTTGAGCTTAAGTTCGGCAGCAAGGTCTTTACAGCTGTTGGAGCGGTCGCCATAATTTTTGCGATCGGATTTTTTCTTCGTTATGCTTTTGAGAACGGTCTTATAAGCGAAACAGCGCGTATTTTCTTAGGACTATTGGCTGGAACGGCCCTTTTGGCATTAGGAGAATTGACGAGAAAGAAATTTTCGAGCTATAGCCAGGTAGTTACCGGCAGCGGTTTGGGAGTTTTGTATTTGTCGCTTTACGCCGCTTTCAATTTCTACCACATTGTCAGCCAGCCATTCGCTTTTATCGCGATGGCCGCGGTAACTGTTATGGGTATCTTATTATCGTTGCGGTATAATTCAACGACCTTGGCTTGCTTCGCCCAATTCGGCGGATTGATCACTCCTTTGCTTCTTTCGACCGGAGAGAACATTCCGCATGTTCTTTTCCCTTATTTAGTTTTGCTTAACATGGGAGCGGCTTACATTTCTTATAAAAAATTGTGGAGAATGCTTACTCTTGAAAGTTTTTTGGGAACGGTTTTTCTTTATTCGTTGTGGTTTGTTAGATTTTATGAACCAACCCAGTTCGCCGTTGCTGTATTTTATTCCGCTCTTTTTTTCTTTATATTTTTGGCCGTTTCTTTCATTCAAAATTCAGGCAGGAAATCGGGCCAGGACTCTTTCGATCTCGGCCTCACGACCGCCAATCCTGGTTTATACTTTTTGGCAAGCTTCACGATAATGAATCAAAGCTACCCCGACTATGCCGGTCTTTTTACTTTTTTACTTGGTTCTTTTTATCTTCTACTGGCATTTACGGCTGGATCAAAAGAAAGAACTTCCGATCTTTTCCATAAGTTTCTTATAGCGATCGGATTTGTTCTTTTAGTGGTTGCCGTGCCTGTCCAATTCCACAAATCTTGGATTACAATAGGCTGGGCCGCTGAAGCTTTGGCTTTGGCCTATCTTGGCTTCAAATTGCGCTTTGCTTTTGTGAGGATGCTGGGACAATGCGCTTTTTTCCTTTCGATCTTCCGTTTGTTTCTTTTTGAAAGGGGGATGTTAGGAGATGAAATAGCCTTTTTCAATGTTCGATTTTTGATCTTCCTTTCCGTTTTCGCTGCTTTGTCTCTTGCAGCCTATATCTATTGGCGCCGCAAAGCGGAGATCGGAGAAGAGGAAAAAGTATTTTTTTCCATTTTGCTTGTTGAGGCCGCAATTGTCATCATTTCCATTTTTAGTTTTGAGGTTGAAACTTTTTTCAAAGAATTTTGGCTGCCGATCGTTTGGTCGGCTGGAGGCTTGCTTGCCGGCTGGATAGCTTCCAAATTAAAGGATGCACCTTTGCGCTGTATAGCTTATATCCTTTTCATTTTTGCTTTTTTCCGCCTGTTGTTTTTTGAAGGAAGAGCGAACATTGCGGCTTACGCTCCGTTTTTTAACGGACGGGTCTTGGCTTTTCTTCTGTCTGCCGCAGCCATGAGAATGTTTTTAATGGTGCTTAAAAATAGAAGAGACGAAGATGGCAGCGGAGAGGATGAGATCGTAAAGCCGATATTGTTTTCCGCCTTTCATTTTCTTTTACTTTGGGTCATCAGCGCCGAGGCGCTTGATTATTTCAATAAGCAGATATACGGGCTTACCGTCCAGGAAAGGATCGCGCAGGGAAATTATTTTACCAACATTAAAAATGTTTCTTTGTCGGTTATCTGGGCGGTTTACGGCATAGCGCTTTCTATAGCCGGCATAATCAAAAAATCGACATACGAAAGATTCCTTGCAATTTTTTTGTTGGGAATAGTGATATTAAAAGTATTTTTGTTCGATACATCAAACTTGAATAATTTTTACCGTTTCGTTTCTTTCATCACTTTAGGGTGCATTCTGCTTCTGGCCGGCTATTTGTATTACCGTTTTAGCGATCGCATTTCTAAGTTCGTCCAAGGCAAGTAATTTTTTGAGAAATAAAGTGGAGATGAAAGGTTTAGGATTTTTTAAGGAGAATAAACTGTTCATAGCGATCATTATAGCCGGCTTTACGATCGGAGGGTTTATTTATTCCGCTGCAAAATCGATCCGACCGGAAAGCGGCACAGAAACTTTTTTATCCGAAGGTTCAGCGGGCGCCCAGCTAGCCAACAGCCAAAGTTCCTCTTGGGAGGCCTCCACCTCTCAAGAACAAAGCGGCAGCGCTCTTATTGTCCGAGAAGAAGGATCATCGTCCGCAGCCGCGCAAGGAGGAAGCTGCGTATCTTATACTGATGCCGGAAATTTTGTCGGAGAGAATAAATGCGTTTTTGGAAAAGTGGATAATGTTTATATGTCTTCAGGCGGGACTACGTTCCTTGATTTCTGTCCGGATTACAAAACTTGCCCTTTCAGTGCCGTGATATTCAAGCCTGATTCTTTTAACTTTACGGATTTAAAACAGTACCAGGGAAAAACGATCGAGATAACCGGATTGGTCAAAACTTATCAAGGCCGGCCGGAAATTATTTTAAAAGATGCGAGCCAAATTAAAATTAAATAAATCTTTGCTTTACGTTTTGGTGTTAATTTTATCCGGGATGGCCGGTTATTATTTTTTTGCGGTTTTGGACAGTGTTCCAGTTAAGGAAGAAGGCAAAATTTTTTACAGTGTGGCGGAAGTGATAGACGGAGACACGATCAAAGTTGAAATAGACGGCAAGCTGGAAGCGATTAGGCTGATAGGGATTGATACGCCGGAAATCACCGGACCTTATAGGGAAGAGGGATGCTTCGGGCAGGAAGCTTCTTTAAAAACAAAAGATCTTCTAAACGGTAAAAAAGTTTCTTTAATTTCGGACTCTTCCGTTTCCGATAGGGATAAATACGGCCGGCTGTTGCGGTATGTTTTTTTGCCGGATGGGGAATTTATTAACGCAGATCTGGTTAAAAACGGTTATGCCTTTAACTATGCTTACGAAAATTTTCAATATTTAAATTATTTTAACGGTTTGGAAAAGCAGGCCAAAGAAAGCCGTCTAGGCTTGTGGGGCAGCGAATGCGATTATTATTTTGAAACAAAATAGCATGTTTTTTAAGCAGGGATCAAAAAAAGAGAAAATCTTATTCTGGGTAAAAACTTTTTTTATTTTAGCCGCAACAGGAACAGCGGTTTTTATCGCGATGAATTTTGAAGTCGTGAATTTTTCTAAAAAATATTTGCATGCCGATTTTGATTCTGCTTCGCCGGTACAAGCGGTAATGATATTGGGGGCGAAAGTCCGCGATGACGGCTCTTTGAGCGATATGTATAAAGACAGGGTAGACACAGCCATAGAGGTTTATAGGTCTGATAAAGCTGGAAAAATTCTGGTTAGCGGCGATCACGGCCGCATTGAGTATGACGAGGTCAATGCGGCTAAAAAATATCTTTTAGAAAAAGGCATTCCCGCTGAAGATATTTTTTTGGACCATGCGGGGTTTGATACTTACGACAGCGTTTATCGGGCGCGCGATATTTTTCAAATTAAAACTTTAATAATATCAACCCAGAATTTCCATTTGCCCCGCGCAATTTATATTGCCAGGAAATTAGGGGTCGAAGCCTGGGGCGTCAGTGCCGACAAGCATACTTACGGCAATGAACAATTTTACGAGACGCGCGAAGCGCTAGCTCGGGTTAAAGCCTGGCTGGATGTTTTTTCCCAAGCCAAGCCGAAGTTTTTAGGCGAGGCCATACCGATCACCGGCGGCAGCCGGCCAAGCTGGGATGAAAAATAAGCAGGGTCTTTAAATTTTATTTGATCATCTCAAACTTCTTTTTTAAATTCATGATGCGGTTGTAAGAGCCATCAATCGTTTTTTCGGATATCCGTCCGTCTTTTACGGCCTTGGCGATGATGTCAATCGTTTCGGAAGCAATATTTTCGTCATAAGAATCGTTGTTGTTTGAAAGGCCGATCAGGTCGCATCCGGCGTTTATCGCTCTGACCAGCGCGTCCTCGAATCCGTAATTTTTCGTTATGGCGCCCATCTGCATATCATCGGAAAAGATGACGCCTTGATAGCCGAGCTTGTTCCTTAGAATATTTTGCAGAAAAAGAGGAGAAAGCGTGGCCGGATAATCCGGGTCGATGGAGGTATCCATTATGTGGGCGGTCATCACCATGTCGGCTTGATTTTGCTCGATGATCTTTTGAAAGGGGATAAGCTCTTTTTGCTGATAGGTTTTTGTGACGTCGACCAGTCCAAGATGGCTGTCGTTTTGCGAGCTGCCGTGCCCCGGGAAATGTTTTATGACTGAGATGATGTTGTTCTCATGAAGGCCATCTATAAAGGCCAAAGCTTGGCTGGCAACTTTTTCCGGATCGTCCGAGAAAGACCTTTCCATTTTTCCGATGATCGGATTCTGGGGGTTTATATTTACGTCAACGACCGGCGCGAGGTCGATATTGAACCCCAGCTGTTTAAGCTCTTTCCCAAGTTCGCTTGCCGTCTGCTGGGTTTTGGCAAGGTCGTTTTGCTCTCCTAATGTTTGGGCGCTGGGAAGATCGATAAAACCGTATTTTTCTTTCAGACGGTTGACCAGCCCGCCTTCGGCGTCAACAGCGATGAACAAGGGGGTCAGAGAGAAGCTTTGCAGATCGGTTATGAGTTGTTTGGTTTGGGCTGGGCTTGTGATATTCCTCGGAAAACTTTTTGAGGGATTGTCATAATCGAAAAGAACGACCCCGCCGAGGTTTAAATTTTTTATTTGATCGCCGATGACTGATTTTGCCGCGATCTTTGTGCCTCGGAATCCGACAATGAGCATTTGTCCGATCTTTTCTTTTAAGGCTTCATCTTGATCTTTATTCTGGTTTTGGTTTTTTTCTTCCGTTTTGTCCTGAACTGTTGTTTCGCTTTGATCTTGAACTTGTTTTTTGACCTGTTCATTCTCCTGGATATTTTTTTCGGTCAGGTTTTCATTCTGTTCTTGAGTTTGGCTGTCATTATTCCCGTTTAGGTCTGTTTTTTGCGGAAAAAGAAAAAAAGCGGCTGCTCCTGCTATAAATAAAAAAGCCAGGGCAATAATAATTTTGTTTTTTATTAAGAGATTTTGCATAAGTAAATAATATCATAAAGGCATTTAATCAAAAAAGGTTTTTCTGGTAGAATATGACCAATAAAAATAAGCGAGGAATTAACTTGTAGCTTGTATCACTCCCTTAGAGGAATTATTGGTAGAAATAGTTCGTCGCCCTACAAGCTAAGAAGCTAATTCCTACAAGCCAAATAAAAATATATGGCAATGACAAACCAACAACTTTGCTGTCCGAAGTTCGATCCGCAGGTTTGGGATGGCAAAGAATTTAATTGGGACAATAAGCTGTTCTTAAAAGACCGCGTTTTAAGCGTTTTTCATATGCCGCTTAATTTTGGACAGGTAATCGTTAAAAATATGGAAAAGATCGGCAAGGCCGGAGCGCAAAATATCGATAATTTGATGATTTCCGATGAAAATTCGATGTGGGGCTCGGATGTTTATATCGCCGTCGATAAAGATGTGCCCAGCGCGAAAATGGCAAAAATCTCGGGAACTTTTCTGGCCAAGGTTTTTGAGGGGGAATATAGGGAGATTGGTAACTGGATAAAACAGATGGAAGAGTTCGTAGTATCAAAGGGCAAGGCTTCCAAAAAATTATATTTTTACTATACGACTTGTCCCAAGTGCGCCAAGATTTACGGGAAAAATTATGTCGTTTTATTGGCCGAAATATAAAATGATAACTAAAATTAAATAGATTTAAATTTATGGTTCACGATTTCATAGATTTTATCCGCAAACAGGGAGTAGTGGGGCTGGCCGTCGGTTTTATCCTTGGCGGCGCGATCTCTAAATTGGTTTCAGCCATTGTTACAGACCTTATCAATCCTTTGCTCGGAGTATTCCTTGGCAAGGCGGGCGAGCTTAAGTCGGCTTATCTGGCCATCGGTCCAGCCAAGATCATGTGGGGCGATTTCCTTGCAGTCTTGATAGACTTTTTAGTAATCGCCTTTGTTGTCTATTTCGGCGTTAAGGTTTTGGGGCTAGATAAGCTCGATAAACCGAAACAATAAAAATTTAATATCTATAATTATGGAAAAAATCGGCATTGTTACGGAATCAACAGCGGATTTGCCGCTGGACATAATAGAAAAAAATAAGATCGCGATCGTGCCGGTCAAATTGGATTGGCCCGACGTCGAAGCTTTGCCTGGAGAAAATACTTTTCAAAAAATGAGGGAGGCCGAGAAACGGGGAATAAAAAGTTTTGGAAAAACTTCCCAGCCCAGCCCTAAAGATTATTTGGACCAGTATAGGCGCCAATTGGCTGAGTTTAAAGAGGTGATTTGCGTAAGCCTTAGCTCCAAGTTTTCTGGCAGTTATAACTCGGCCATCCAGGCTAGAAATTTTTTAAAGCCCGAAGAGCAAAAGAGGATTTTTAACATTGATTCTCTTACTGTTAGCGGCGGCCAAGGCTTGGCGGTTTTAAAAGCAGCGGAATTGGCCGGGCAAGGAAAAAATATCGGGGAGGTAATGGAGGAGTTGAAGGAAACCGTAAAACATATTCAATTTTTTGTTATTTTGGAAGACTATAAATGGTTGGAAGCCAGCGGCCGGATCTCTCGTTTGGCCGCCGTTATTTTAAAGAGAATGGCCAAGTCGGGATTAAGGCCTCTCTTAACAATAAGAAAAGGAAAATTGGTGCCGGCGGGAATAAAAAACAATGCAAAAGACTTCCCAAATGTCCTTTTCGAACAACTTAAAAGAGGAATCAAAGAAAGAAAATTCGATAAAAAGATTAAAGTGGCTATCGTCCACGGGGACGATCTTTCGGGAGCTAAAAAATTAAAAGAAATAGCAGAGAGAGATATTAAAGGAGTGGAAATAGTTTTTTTGAATTTAGTCAACGATGTCGTCGGTATTGTTGCCGGGCCGAATGCCATGGCCATCGCCTGGATGGAAGATTGATTTTCAAATTTTTTGGGAACAGCAGTGGAAAGACAAGCTTACTTATTTTTCGGATTTGTAATATAATTATCTTATATGAAAATAAAAGTTTTGGGATCAAGCCAGTCTTCATGCGACGGATTATATGAAGCGGTTAAGCAAGCTGTTGAGATCGGGGAGAATAAAGCCGATCTTGAATATATAACAGACATACCGACTATTACTTTAATGGGCATTGTCAAAATGCCGGCAATATTAGTTGATAATAAAATAATCATTTCGGGATGCAATCCTAGCCCCGAAGAAGTGAGGGAAATACTGTCTCCGTTTTTATTTATAGGGCCATGGAGGGAGTCTTAGCCATTGATAGAGAGAAGAGGCGTCAAGGAGAAAGCAGCCCCCGCATGGAGTATTTTGTTCTATGCGGGGTTTTGATATAATAAAGATGTAATTTTGAAAAATATTATGGAAAAAATGCAAAATAAATTAAGTCTCTTGGTTTTTGTCGGCGTCGTTGGGGCCGTAGAGTTTATTGGTTCTTTTCTCACTATTCAAGCAGTGATGAATTGGTATCCGGAGTTGATCAAGCCATCTTTTAACCCGCCCAATTGGCTGTTTGCCCCGGTTTGGTCTATCCTTTATATATTGATAGCCCTATTGATAGCCCTATCAGGGTGGCTGGTTTGGGCCAAGCGCGAAGAAAATAAAGGAGCTGTTGATGCCGCTTTGACAATTTATACGATCCAGCTTTTTTTAAACGTAGCCTGGTCTTATCTTTTTTTCTGGCTGAATTCTCCGGTTATGGGATTAATCGGCATAATCGCTTTATGGGCAGCTATTGTTTGGAATATGGCCAGTTTTTACAGAATATCAAAAAAAGCTTTTTATCTATTTGTTCCGTATGTAATTTGGGTAAGCTTTGCGGCCATTCTTAATTTTGCCATCTGGCAGCTGAACTAGCTTGCTTTGCCCGCCGAAGCCCCGCAAGCGTGCGGGGCGAAGGAGGGTAGCTTGTATAAATCCTTGTAGGAAAAACTGTATGAAAAACAACCATCCTGTTCATAATTGTAAAGCCATCGTATTTAACTGTATCGATTGGCGGTTGCACCTTGATGCGGAAAAATATTTTCAGAAAAAATATAAAACTTTTGATCTTTTTTATACAGCTGGTTCGGTTAAGGGTTTACTGGAAAAAGAAACGCAGGCATTCTTTTTGAAGCAGATTGAAATTTCCAAGAGGTTGCATAACTCCAAGATCGTTGCGCTGACCGCCCATCATGATTGCGGAGCTTTCGGCGGCATGGCTAATTTTAAGGACGAGAAAGAAGAATTTTCTTATTATCAAGAAATTTTAAAAAAAGCTCAAGATATTGTTTTGGAAAATTTTCCAAATGCCAAAGTAGAAAAATATTTTATCGGTTTGAAACCGTCTGGAAAGTCATGGAAGGTAACAGTTAAAAAGATCAAATAAAATGCTGATCAAAGTAAGGGTTTTCCCCTGCGCTAGAGAGGAAGAGATCATTGCTAAAAGCCAAGACAGCTTTGATATTAGGATAAAAGAAAAACCTCAAATGGGACAAGCGAATAAAGGAGTTATCAGGGTTTTAGCTGGGTATTTTAAAGTTCCGGAAGCAAGAGTGAGAATCATTAAGGGTTTCCGCGAGCCGGGGAAAATTATAGAGATAAAAAATCTTTGATATTTAAACTTAAAAAATATGGCAGTCTCCAAAAATATAAAGGTAAGCGTTGCCATTTTTTTAATTGCGGTTGCGGCCGCCGGAGCGTTATTTTGTTGGCAGAATTTTTTTCCGGCAAAACAGGGAGGGCAGAATAACGGCTTTTCCAATCTAAAAGTTATTACGAAAAATAATTTTTTAGAAGTGACAGCGCCGGAACCGTATCAAAAAATAACCAGTCCGGTTTCTGTTTCTGGAAATTCTAATTTTTTCGAAACAAACACCCGGATAATAGTTAAAGATGAGGCCGGAAAAATTTTAGCTGATACCTTTACTAATGCCAACGGCTGGATGGACAAGCTTTATCCTTTTTTGGCTAATGTTTTTTATAACGCGCCTTCTTCTCCAAGAGGGGTTATTGAGGTGTTTGAAAATTCGGCCAAGGACGGCAGTGAACAGAACAAGATCAGCATTCCGGTAATTTTTAGCGATTACCAGCTTGATCCGCAAAAATCAAAGATTGATCTTTATTACTACAATAAAATCAAAGATCAAGAATTAGATCCGGCCATAGGTTGCAGTAAAGACGCGGTTTTACCCGTGGAAAGGGAGGTTGGAATAACGAAAACGCCGATTCAGGACGCAGTTGATCTTTTATTGAAAGGCGGATTAACGGAGAGCGAAAAACAAGAGGGCTTTTTTACAGAGTTTCCTTTGGAAGGATTTTCTTTAAAGGGGGCGAACTTAAAGAACGGTTTGTTAACCTTGGAATTTGAAGATAATGGAAATAAAACTACGGGAGGTTCTTGCCGGGTCGGTTTGCTTTGGGCCCAAATCGAAAAAACCGTTAAACAATTTCCGGGGGTCGATAGCGTTTCTTTTCAGCCGGATACTTTATTCCAGCCTTAATTTTGAGGCCGGCGCAAGCAGAAGATTAAACAAGTTTTTTACAGCGATAGAGCCTGCCTGCCAGCAGGGAGGGAAGGCCCCGCCAGTTTCTGCGGGGTATTTTATTCAAAATTCCCAACTTATATAACAAGGTGAAAATTCGGAGATAATCTGGTATAATATTTTATATGATTATTGAACAGCTAAAACAATCCGGCCTGAAAGGGCGCGGCGGAGCTGGTTTTCCCACCGGTTTAAAATGGGAAGCGGTCAAAAACGCTAAAGCGGATAAAAAATACATCATTTGCAATGCTTCAGAGGGAGAACCAGGCGTTTTTAAAGATTTTTTTCTTTTAAAAAAATACCCCGAAGAAGTGGTTAAGGGAATTGAAATAGCCTTGAGAGAGATCGATAACAGTTCGGCTTATATTTTTCTTAATCCGAAGTATTTTCCAAAGCTTGAAAGAAGATTAAAAAAAATAATAGGAGATCTTCCGATAGTTTTGTTTAAAAAACCGCACGGATACGTTTGCGGAGAAGAAAGCACTCTTTTGAATGTTATTGAAGGCAAGCCTAAACTGCCTCGTTTAAAACCTCCTTTTCCAACCGAAAAAGGCTTGTGGGACCGGCCGACTTTAATTAATAATGTTGAAACTTTTTACCAGGCTGCCCAGATAGCGCAAGGAAAATATCAAGCTGACCGTTTCTATACATTAGGAGGCAAGATCAAGAAAAGGGGAGTTTTTAGGCTTCCTGAAAATTTAGCCATAAAACAAATTTTGGAGCAGACCGGAAATTGGCCGAATTTTGATTTTTTTGTCCAATCCGGGGGAGGAATGAGCGGGGAAATTTTAACCTTGGAAGAGCTGGAAAGACCGGCTGGCGGAGCCGGATCAATCATCATCCATAGAAAATCAACCGATCCTATGAAATTGATGAGGCAATGGGCTAATTTTTTTATGAATGAAAGCTGCGGGCAGTGCGTTCCTTGCCGTGAAGGGACTTTTCGCCTTAATGAGGTCTTGAAGAAAAAGAATTTTGACCAAGAGACGGTAAACGACCTTTTATTCGTCTTGGGAGAAACCAGTCTTTGCCCTTTAGGCAGGGGAGCAGCAGTGCCTTTTATCGGTTATTTAAATAAAATTTATGCCAGAAAAAATTAAAATTTTAATTGATCAAGAAGAGATAGAATCATTTGAAGGAAAAACCGTGCTGCAAGCCGCCAGGGAGAATGGGATAAAAATCCCGGCTTTGTGCTATCATCCCGATTTAAAGATAAAAGCCAATTGCCGTTTATGCTTAGTTGAAATAAAAGGCGAGCGAGGCCTAGTGCCGGCTTGCCGCACTCTCGTAAAACAGGGGATGGAAATATCAACCAAGTCGGAAAAAATAAACCGCGCCAGAAAGATCAATTTGGAATTGATCTTTGCCCAGCATGTTGAGGAGTGCGATGATTGTAATTGGGGAATGGGTTGCCGTTTGCTTGGGCTGGCGCGTGAGTACAAAATAGACTTGAAAAGATTTTTAGACCGTAAAACAAGCCGTAAAATTTACCAGTTTGGTCCCATAATCTTTGATCAAACCAAGTGTATAGACTGTCGTAATTGCGTGGAGGTTTGCGCCAGACAGGAAGTTCATTTCTTGGAAGCTAGAGGACAAGGGGCGGGAACAGAAATTTTTCCTTCGGCGGCGAAAGACCGCGATTGCACTTATTGCGGCCAATGCATCGTGCATTGTCCGGTTGGAGCCATTGAAGCGGTCGGCGAGTTTGAAGGAGCAGAGAAGGCTTTGGAGAAAGATGGAAAAATTAAAATTTTTCAATTTGCTCCGGCTATCAGGACTTCCATCGGAGAAGCTTTCGGCTTGCCTGCCGGATTGATCGTTACCGGCCAGTTGGTGGCTGGAATAAAGGCACTGGGCGCGGACAAGGTATTCGATGTAAGCGTGGCCGCTGATTTTACCACGATAGAGGAAGCGGGAGAGTTGATAAATAAAATTAAGAACAATGCCGGGCCTTGCCTTACTTCATGCTGTCCGGCCTGGGTGAAATATTTGGAATTTAATTACCCTCATTTTATAACTCATCTTGCCACGACCCGTTCTCCGCAGATAATCATGGGGGGATTGATAAAAACCTATTGGGCAGAAAAAGAAAAAATAGATCCGAAGAATATTACGGTAATTTCAATAATGCCTTGCACCGCTAAAAAATATGAAATTCAAAGAAAAGAACTAGAGATCAACGGATTGAAACCGGTGGATTACGTAATGACTACTAGGGAATTGGCTTATCTTTTCAAAAAGAACAAAATAGATTTGGCGAGCATTGAGTCTCAGCCGGCTGATTCGCCCTGGGGAGAGCCTTCGGGTGCCGGCGTTATTTATGGAGCCAGCGGCGGAGTGGTGGAATCGGCCCTAAGAACGGCTTATTATAAATTGACCGGTAAAGACCTGGAAAAATTGGATTTTGAGCAGGTTCGCGGAATGCAAGGCATTAAAAAAGCAGAAATTGAGATAGAAGGAGTAAAAATAAAAATAGCCGTGGCCAGCGGATTGGGCAATGCCAAAAAAATACTGGACGAGCTGGAAGAAAACCCCAAAGCTTATGATGCAGTTGAAGTGATGGCCTGCCCTGGAGGATGCATCGGCGGCGGAGGCCAGCCCATGCCAACAAGTCCGGAGATCAGAAAACAAAGAGCAGAAGCTCTTTACCAAATAGATCTCAGTAAGAAGAACCGGCTGGCCCATGAAAATCCCGATGTGCAAAAAGTTTATGAAGAATTCTTAAACAACGATAAGATCGTGCATCAGGTCTGCCATACAAGTTACAATGCGAAATTAAAAGGTGAAATAAAAATATTAAAAAGCGCTAAAGTAATAAAGCAATGAAAGCAAAAATTTTATCATTATCAAAAGAACAGCTGGCTCTTTTCCAATTTCCAATTTTATTAGGACTATCGATTGTCTTGCCGCTTTTCCACTCGCAATATATTACCGGCCCGATGGTGAATGCTATCTTATTTTTGTCAGCTGTTTTGGCTGGTTCAACTGGTGCTATGTTCGTAGCTATGGTTCCCAGCATTGTCGCTTTATCGTCTGGCCTTTTGCCAATAGCCCTTGCCCCGGCAGTGCCTTTTATCATGTTAGGCAACGCTATTTTAATAGCGACTTTTATTTTGCTTCAAAAAAAGAGTTTTTGGCTGGCGGCAACTGTGGCCAGTTTTACTAAATTTATTTTCCTTTTTGGGTCCAGCCAGCTTGTCGTTGGCTTGATCGCTAAAAAACAAGCGGCGATCGCAGCGGCTTCAATGTTAAGCTATCCGCAACTGATCACAGCTTTGATAGGGGCAATTTTGGCTTGGTTAATTTTGAAAGGATTGAAAAGAATCTAATTCTTTTATTAAAAAAATGCCCCACGCGATATCCAATAGGATACGGGTGGGGGCTTTTGCGGTGGTTTTTTACGCCGTTTTTTGCAGCGTTTTATTTTGCCATTAAGCTCGAGCATATTGTTCAGGGCTTAATTCTTCAACCATTCGGCTGGCTTCTTCAGCTATGCCGACGATCTTTTCTCTAAACTCTTCAAACCCTTCGCGATCGGCGATCTCAACTAATCTGACCAATCCATCTCTTGTTTTTACCATCCTTTCTTTCTGGTCCAATTCTTTTGGCATAAATATTTCACCTCCGCCTAAAAAGAACAAGACTTGAAGGTTAGCAAAGCCGCTTGCCTTTGTCAATAATTGCGGGGTTGGCCAAACAAAAAACCGCCTTAGGCGGTTTTTTGTTTTCTATAATTAGAAACGGCTGGGTCTTTCAGCTCTCTTGTTTCTCCAGCATTCTTTGCAGAAGATCGGTCTATCTGCGGCTGGTTCGAAAGGAAGCTCTGTGATCTCTTTGCCACATTCAGAACATTTCCAGCTGCCTTTTATCATAGGGCGAGGAGTAAAGTCTCTGCGTGGGCCGTTGTCGTAATTTCTGTCTCCAAATGACATAGTTTTTTGAGAATACGCTTACGTTAAATTAAAGGCGACCTTTTCTCTTTTAGCCGCTTGACTTATGCCTGTTTTGGAGCCCGCCTTTGCTCCCTGTCTGCCGACAGGCAGGTTGTGGGAGCTACGGCAGGGCGAGGCAGGCACCTTTAATTTTTTGAAGACTAAAGATTTGCTATTACGACTTTAAGAGTATGCCATTATTATAAGTTAAAAGATGTGATAAGTCAAGACCTTGGCGGTCTTTTGCCTAGGGAGCCTACCACGTAGGAAATTATGAAAATTTTCGGTAAAAAATTCATTTACAGCCCATTTTAAATAAGATAAGATTTAGAAAGAAAATAAGCTTAAAAGGTTAAGACTTTATGAAAATGAAACTAGGGAAAAAGCGAATAATAGCAGTGATTATCGCGGTTTTATCGATTTTTGCGATATACCAGTTATTTTTTGCCAAAAAGCAGGAAACATTCAATTACGAGGAAGTAAAAAAAACCAATATCTCCCAGGAGGTTTCTGTTTCCGGCAAAGTTAAAAAAGGGGAAGACTTGGGATTAAATTTCAATGCTTCCGGCAAATTGAAAAAGATCTATGTAGAAGTGGGAGATGAAGTCGAAGAAGGGAAAAAATTAGCCGAGTTGGATAGCAGCCAGCTTTTTATCCAGTTTCAATCGGCTAGCGCCCAATTAAAGACAGCCGAGATCGGTTTGGAAAAGCTTTTAGCCGGAGCCGGCCAGGAAGACATTGCTTTGACTCGAACGGCTTTGCAAAATGCGCAATCTTCCCATCAGTCGGCCCAGCAGAAATACGCTGATGTTAAAAATTTGGCCGATACGACTTTAGACAATCTTTATAAAAGCTCTTTGAGCTCTTTGGCGGATTCGATCTTGGAGGTCTATAATAGTTTGAATTTTTTGCAGAGCAGTTCTTATGTCGTCGATAGCCGCGACCTAGCGG
This sequence comes from Minisyncoccota bacterium, assembly GCA_041657385.1. GTDB lineage: Bacteria > Patescibacteriota > Minisyncoccia > Minisyncoccales > JAQTVQ01 > CAIMDX01. The sequence continues at coordinate 34,764 of JBBABZ010000002.1, forward strand.
AAACGAGGGCGGAGATCGAGAAAATGGATCAATATTATCAGGATGGGAAAAATTATTTGGCGCAGGCTCAAGCAAGCAGTACGGTAGACAACATTGGCTTAGCGATCGAAAAAACAAAAAAAACTTTGGAAATTTCCCGCGATTCTGCTTTAAAGATCAGAAGTTTTTGGGAAGCGCGTTCCAGCGCCACCGCTGCCCAAAAGACATCTCTTGATGCCCATCAGGGGTATCTTAACGCTTCTTTGTCCGGCGTTGTTTCGATCCAAAATAATATTGCTTTAACTAAAACCACTAATCAATCTAATATCAATACGGCTTGGTCAGTTGTTGTTTCAGCTCAAGGCCAAATGGATATTGCTCAAGAGAATTTGAATAAATTATTAGCTTTGCCTCGCCAGGAAGATATAGATCTAGCCGAGGCTCAAGTTTCCCAAGCCCAGGCGCAGGCTAACCTTTTGAGCCACCAAATAAATGAATCAACCATCAAGTCTCCGGTAAAAGGTAAAATAGCCCAAGTCAATAAAAAAGAGGGAGAGCAGGCTCAGGGGGCAGCCGCTGGCCAGGATTTTATCGTTCTTATCCCGAAAGAGCCTTTTCAGGTGGAGATCAATATTCCCGAAGTAGATATCGGCCAAGTGAATTTAGAAGATCCTTGCCAGATAGACTTGGACGCTTTTTCAGACGAGCAATTTTTTGGCAAAGTGATAAAAATAGATCCAGCCGAGACAGTGATCGCCGGCGTGGTTTATTATAAAACAACAATTTCTTTAAATAGCGAAGACCAAAAAATAAGACCCGGAATGACGGCAAATGTTATTGTGATCACCGAATCAAAAGAAAATGTTTTGACGGTTCCCCAAAGAGCGGTCTTTGAAAAAGCCGGAAAAAAATTAGTCAGGATCATTGAGGGAGAAAATTTAAAAGAAGTTGAGGTTCAAACCGGCTTGAAAGGAGTTCAGGGGGAAGTTGAAATAATTTCGGGGCTGAAGGAAGGGGATAAGGTCGTTACTTTTTTGAAAGAGAGCTAATCTTTTTTTAAAAGAGATATTTATTTGATATGAAAATAATCGAAGTCCGGGACTTGAAAAAAGAATATAATAACGGATTTGTTTCAACTGCGGCTTTGAACGGCATTTCTTTTGATATTGAAGAAGGAGAGTTTGTGGCGATCATCGGATCTTCCGGCTGCGGCAAGTCAACTTTGATGCATACCTTGGGATTGTTGGACCGGCCGACTTCCGGTTCTTATCTTTTTGGAGGAAAAGATGTTTTTACGATGTCCGATGATGAATTGGCCCGCATCCGAAATAAGAAGATGGGATTTGTTTTCCAATCTTTTAATCTTTTGCCGAGGACTTCCATTTTTAATAATGTTAAATTGCCGCTGGTTTATAGCGGCTTAGTCAATGAGAAAGAAAAAGAGATGGTCAGAAATGCCTTGGACAGCGTGGGCCTTGGGAATAAGATGAACAATTTTTCAAATCAGCTTTCGGGGGGAGAGCAGCAAAGGGTTGCCATTGCCAGAGCTTTGGTCAATCATCCAGCTATTATTTTTGCCGATGAACCGACAGGGAACCTGGATAGCGTTTCCGGGCAAAATGTTTTAGAGTTGCTGCAAAAGCTTAACGACGAAGGGCATACCATCATTTTGGTGACCCATGAAAAATACACTTCGGAAATGGCCCAAAGGATAATCCAGATGAAAGATGGAAAGATCGTTTCGGACGCGAAAGTGATTGATCGGAGGTTTGCTAAAAACGGTTTGATAAAATAATCATGAGCTTGATAGAATCAATCAAAACAGCTTTCGTAAGTTTAAAGAGCAATAAAACCCGCTCGGCTTTGACAATGCTAGGGATCGTTATCGGCATTGCCTCGGTCATAACAATGGTTTCTATCGGCGACGGCACCAAGCAATTGATCATCGGCCAGTTTTCTTCTTTAGGATCTAATAATATTTTTGTAGAGCCGGGATCTTTTTCCAAAAAAATGGAAGGAAATCAGGGGATGCAATCTATGATGGAGGAAATGACCATCAAAACTTTAAAATACGAAGACTATAAAGCAGTGGAGAGGGATCCTTTAGTTAGCAAGGCGGCTCCGTTAGCTTTCGGTTCGGCTAAAATTTTTTATAAAGGCAAAGATTTTAAAGCGACTTATCTAGGCACCACTCCTGCAGGGGTCAGTATTTTGGCTTCGGCGGAATTTATTTACGGCAATAATTTTACCGAGGAGGATGTCAAATCTTTGGGCCGCGATGTAGTGCTGGGGTATAAGGTCAAGGAGACTTTATTCGGAGAGGAAGATCCTGTCGGTAAGATCATCAGAGTCAAAGATAATAATTTCAGAGTTGTCGGATCTTTGGACCAGCAGGGAACGCAAATGTTCATGAATTTAGACGAGGTTATCTATTTGCCGGTAACAACGGCCCAAAAAGTTGTTTTAGGGTCTGATCATCTGCAGGAGATCGTGGTTCAAGCTAAAGATGAGAACAGGATAGAGGAAACGGTAGAAAGCATCCGTTTGACGATAAGGGACAGGCACAGAATAGATAATCCGGAAGGGGACCCGGCCAAAGATGATTTTAAAGTAGTCAGCCAAAAAGAAACAGCGGAGATATTGGATACGGTGATCGGTATTTTTACAATGTTTTTATCTTCGGTCGCGGCAATTGCTTTGCTAGTGGGAGGGATCGGCATTATGAACATTATGCTTGTTTCAGTTACGGAAAGAACAAAAGAGATAGGATTAAGAAAGGCTGTCGGCGCGCGCGAATCGGATATTATGACCCAATTTTTGATAGAGGCGCTGATCTTAACTTTAATAGGCGGCGCAATAGGCATACTTTTTGGATTGTTTTTCTCATTTTTAGCGGGCATTATCCTGGGAATGGTTTTGGCTACAGTCTGGTCTTTTTCTTTTCCTTTTGCTGCGATATTATGGGCTTTCGGCGTGGCCACGGCTATCGGCTTGGTTTTCGGCATTTATCCGGCGCGCCGGGCCGCCAGGCTTAACGCTATTGAAGCGTTGAGATATGAATAAAGCGAAAAGCGTAAAGCGAAAAGTGTAAAATAAAGAAGCGTGAGAAGGGGAAAGCGTCTGTTCATCGGCAGGAAAAGGGTGGAGCAAAATATAATAAAAACGATTACAACTTTATTTATGAACTATTGGCAGCAGATAATTGAAAACCAGCCTTTGGCAGCCAGCTTGCTGGCTTGGTTTTTTGCTCAGCTTTTAAAAGTTTTAGGATCTTTTAAAGATGGCTTCAATAAAGAAGACCTTAAAAAATTCGTGTCCACGGGCGGATTTCCCAGCTCCCATTCGGCTACGGTAGCTGCTTTAGCCACTTCTTGCGGTTTGATTTTCGGCCTTAGCTCTGCATATTTTGCTATTGCAGCGGTTTTGGCGGTTATAGTTATCTATGATGCTTTTACTCTGCGCAGGGAAGCTGGACGCCAAGCGCAGGTTCTCAACCAGATCATAGAAGATCTTTACAATAAGAAAGGATTACAGGCCAAATATCTTAAAGAATTGATCGGGCATAGCCGCATTGAAGCGTTTTTTGGATTAGTCCTTGGTATTTTAGTGGCGATCGTCCTCTATAAAAATATCTGATCTTTTATGAAAAAAATCTTTTTTGTTTTTATTTTTTTGTCTTTAGCCGGACTTTTTTTATATTTTTTTATACAATTTTTGCCGACGCATTTTGGCAGATCAGCCAAGGAATCGTTTATCATTGCGAAAGATATTTCCGAAAAAGATTTGGCCGTCCGCTTGGAAAAAGAGGGCTTCGTCCGCAGCCAGCAAGCCTTTGAACAAGCGATCAAGAGCAAAAATTTACAGGGGAAGACCCAGCCCGGCGGTTATTATATTTCTAAGAGTATGTCGGTTTTTGAGATTGCCGAAATTTTGGCATTGCATCCCGTTCAAAAATGGGTGACTTTGCCGGAAGGGTTAAGAAAAGAAGAAGCCGCGGAAATTTTACAAAAGGAACTTGGCTGGGATGATCCGCAAACCCAGTTATTTTTAGATAATTCCAAGGAAGGATATATTTTCCCGGAAACTTATTTGCTGGATATTGGCTGGACGGGCAAAGATATCGCAGCAAGGCTGTCCGGCCAATTTGACGAAGAATTTGCAGTTTTGGCAAAAGGTTACGATAACCGTCTTTCGTCGGAAGAAGCGGTTGTTTTGGCATCTCTGGTGCAGCGCGAGGCGCGAGGCGCGGAAGAGATGTCTTTGATCGCTGGAATAATTTCCAACCGTTTGGATATCGGGATGAAGCTAGACATTGATTCAAGCCTTCAATATCAAGCAGGATCGCCGGAAGATTGGTGGCCGAAAATTTCATCAGCGGATAAATCGGCCGAGTCGCCTTATAATACTTATTTAAATAAAGGCCTGCCTTTGGCATCGATCTGCAACCCTGGTAGAGAAGCTTTGCAGGCTGCTTTATTCCCCGAGAAAAATTCTTATTTTTATTATCTGCACGATGCCGAAGGAAACATCCATTGCGCCAAGACTTATGAAGAACACTTGGCGAATGTCAATAAATATTTGAGATAAGTTTTTTGAGATGATTATTGCGAAACCGGAACTTCCAAAAGATTATAAAAGGGGATTTGCCAAATTTTTAGGCTTGAAAATAGACCTGTCCGAAAGGCCTTTGATCCCGCGGCCGGAAACCGCTTTTTGGACAAAGGCGGCGATCTTGGCAATGAAAAAAGAGAAGAAAGGGAAGCTGGAATGCTTGGACCTTTTCGCCGGTTCCGGATGTATCGGCCTGGCGGTTTTGGCCAAAGTTGAAAATGTTTTTTGCGACTTCGGCGATGTTGACCCGAAAAATATCAAACAAATCAAAATAAATATAAAGATAAACGGACTGGACGAGAAAAAATCAAAAGTAATAGAAACAGATGTTTTTTCAAAAATAAAAAAGAAGTATGATTATATTTTAGCCAATCCGCCCTATATCGCGAGTTCAAGATTTCATTTGATACAGCCTTCGGCCAGGTCTTTTGAGCCAATGATCGCATTGGACGGTAAAGAAGACGGGATGTTCTTTATTAATAAATTTTTAAAGCAGGCAAAGGAATTTTTAAAACCCGGCGGTAAAATATTCATGGAATTTGATTTTTACCAAAAAAAAGAGCTGGAAGCGGCTCTGGAAAGATATGGCTGGACGGATTATAAGATATATAAGGACCAGTTTGGGAGAGATAGATTTGTAATAATAAGCTAATAAAATTTTCAATTTCTAATTTTCAATAAATTTTCATTTTTTCAAACGGAAGAATTTAGAACAATACGTTTTAGAAATTTAATAAAAATTAAGAATTAGTAAAAATCATGATTCAATACATTATTTTAGGCATTCTCCAGGGAATATTTGAGTGGCTGCCCATATCCAGCGAAGGAGTGGTTTCTTTGGTCTCGAATATTTTTAAATTGGGCGTTAATGCTGTTGATTTTTCTTTGTTTTTGCACATAGGAACCTTATTGGCGGTAGGTATTTATTTTTGGAAGGATTTTGTTGATTTATTGCTGATCAAAGACAAAAAGTTTTTTAAATTTTTTGTTTTGGTGACAATTATTTCTTTGGCTGTCGGTTTTCCGGTTTATAAATTTGCGCGCGAGTTGAATATCGGCAACGGTCTTTTGTTTTTGATGGGACTGGCTTTGATTGCCACCGCTTTTTTTCAAAAACAGGGCCGGAAATTTAATTTAAGCGATAACCAGTTGGCTGTAATAGTCGGCCTTTTGCAAGGATTTTCGGCTATCCCGGGGTTATCCCGCTCCGGTTCAACGATTTTCGGATTATCGCTTAAGGAAACCGATCCGGAGAAAGTTTTAAAAATTTCGTTCATTATCTCCGCGCCCGTAGTTTTTGCCTCTTCGGCTTATCTGCTTCTTTTCGGTGACAAGGCTCTCTTTTCTTCCGGCGCGCTTGTTTCTATTCTTTTTTCTTTCTTGGTCGGCTTGGCGAGCTTGAAAATATTGCTTGCCTGGGCCAAGAAGATGAACTTTTTCTGGTTCGCCCTGATCTTCGGCATTATGTGCCTGCTCGGCGGAGGACTAGAGTTTTTGATCTAATCAGCTCAAAACTCAAAATTCAAATCTCAAAACCAGAACTAAAAACCATTCAGCCTTTTAGTTTTGTTTGCCGGCTTAAGATATTTATTAAGTTAAAAAGTTTTAAGCTGCAGTTTTGACTTTTGAGCTTTGATTTTTGTCGGTTTTCTTATAGAATTATCATTGTGAAGAAGGTAGAAGATGATTCTTTGAAGCTTAATAAGGAACAGCAGGCGGCGGTAGGGCATATTAAGGGCCCTCTTTTGATTGTGGCTGGAGCCGGAACAGGGAAAACAGCGGTTTTGACGCAAAAGATCGTGCATTTGATCGAAAACGGCTTAGCCAAACCCGAAGAAATTTTAGCTTTAACTTTTACTGAAAAAGCGGCGCAGGAAATGGAGGAACGGGTGGATATCGCTTTACCTTTTGGTTATTACGACCTTTGGATCTCAACCTTCCATTCTTTTTGCGAAAAAGTTTTGAAAGATTACGGCTTGGAAATCGGCCTGCCCACGAACTTTAAACTTTTAGATGAGATCGGCGGCTGGATTTTGGTCAGGAAAAACTTTGAGAAGTTCGATTTTTTAAAATATTACAAACCGCTTGGGAATTCCACTAAATTCATCCACGCCTTGCTGGACCATTTTAAGAAATTAAAAAATGAAGGCATCTATCCTGAAGATTATTTGAAATATTCCGATTCTTTAAAGGCAAATTTGGATGACGCTCCGGCCGTTTCCCGAGGGCTGAAGGGTAAAGAAAAAATAGAGGTTTTGAAACAGCAGGAAGAAGCGGAAAAAATAAAAGAGGTGGCCCGAGCCTACCATGCTTATCAAAAGCTGCTTTTGGACAACAACGCGCTGGATTTCGGAGACCTTTTGAGTTATACCATCAAACTTTTCCGCGAGAGGCCTTTGGTTTTGGAAAAATACAGGGAACAATTTAAATATATTCTTGTGGACGAATTTCAAGATACCAACTGGGTGCAATACGAGCTCTTGAAGATTTTAGCGGCACCCGATAACAACATTACCGTCTGCGCTGACGACGACCAATCAATCTATTCTTTTTCTGGCGCATCCTTTAATAATGTTTTGCAGTTTAAAAAAGACAATCCCGAGTCGAAAGAAGTGATTTTGGTAAAAAATTATCGTTCGCCGCAGAATATTCTTGATCTGGCTTATAATTTTATCCAACTTAACAATCCCAACCGTTTGGAATGCCGTTTGAACGAGATACAAGGGTTAAAAGAGCAGGCCAAGAAGAAAGGAGTCAATTTGGCCGGTTTCGGCCAGATCAGCAAGAAATTAAAAAGCGTTGATAAGGATCCGGGCGCGATCGAGCATGTGATTTTCGAGAATGGCCAAGAAGAAATTTCCGGAGTAGTCAGCCGTATTTGGAAATTAAAAGAAGCGGATAAGGCCGCAGCTTTTTCCGATTTCGCTATTTTAGCCAGGACTAACGAGATTGCCAATTCTTTTGCCCGAGGTTTGGAACGATCAGGCATGCCTTATCAATTTCTGGCATCCAAGGGCCTTTATTTGAAGCCGATAATTTTAGATTTGATCTCTTACCTTAAAATATTGGCTGATCTCCACGATTCATCCAGTTTTTATCGCGTTTTGACTATTCCTTTTCTCCAGATTTCCGCACCGGATATTGCCAAGATCATTCAATACGGCAATCAAAAAGCGATTTCAATTTTTCAAGGACTGGACCAGCTGCCAATGATCAAGGACCTGGAAACCGGAACCGTTGATAAGATCAATTGGCTTGTCTCTCAAATCAAGAAGCACGCGAGCTTGGCTAAAGAAAAAAATGTTTCCGAATTGTTTGTCATTATTTTGCATGATTTGGGCTATGTTAAATATTTTAGCCAGGACAATGAAGCGAGTTTTCAGGACAGCGAGATCGTTTCGCAATTTTATCGGAAACTTAAGGATTTTGAGGATAGCAATGTTGACACTAAACTTTTCAGCTTTTTGGAGCAATTTAAAATGGAGCTGGAAGCAGGAGATGAAGGATCAATGAAATTCAGCCTGGAAGACGGCCCGGAGTCAGTGAAGATCATGACCTTGCATTCGGCCAAGGGACTGGAATTCAAATATGTTTTTTTGGTCAATATGGCTGACCGGAGATTTCCCAGTATCGGCCGGAGCGACCCTATTTCCATTCCAGAGCCTTTGATCAAAGAAGTTTTACCCGAAGGAGATTTCCATTTACAGGAAGAGCGCCGGCTTTTTTATGTCGGCGTAACCCGGGCCAAGAAAGCTTTATTTTTAACTTGGGCCAAAGATTACGGCGGGAGAATGCTTAAAAAACCCAGCCGGTTTTTATTGGAAGCCGGGTTTATCAAAGACCGCGAAGATTTTGCCAAAACTTCTCCCAAAAAAGCTGGATTTGTTTTTGAACGCAATAATATAGCTAAAGCTAAACCCAAAACTGATCCGAAGTTTAATTTTCCCGGATATTTTTCTTTTACCCAGCTTTCCACCTTTGATAAATGCCCGATGCAATATAAATTTTCTTATCTTCTAAAAATTCCATCCAAGGGCAAGCCGGCCTTGAGCTTCGGGAAAACTATGCATAACGCTCTTTACCGTTTCGTCGGCCTGGTTTCAAGGGCTAATCAACTAAGCCAGACCAGCCTTTTCGGCGGCAAAGAACCAGTAGCTAATGGCAAAGGCGTCAAGCTGGGGTATGAAGACTTGATCAAAATTTATAAAGAAGAATGGATAGATGATTGGTTTGAGAGCCAATCGCAGAAAAACGAATACTTCAAGCAGGGAGAAAAAAGTTTGAAAGCTTTTTGGGAGAATTTTCAGGAGGCTAAACCGCAAATTTTGTTTTTGAACGGCAGTCCCGCCTTGGAGCAGGATTTTAGATTGAAAGTCGGGGAAGATTTTTTTATCGGCAAGATAGACCGTATTGATGAGATCGGAAAAGAAAACATAGAGATATTTGATTATAAAACCGGTAAGCCGAATACGAAAAATACCTTAGCCGATTCTGATAAGCTGCAGCTTTTGATCTATCAGCTGGCTCTGAAAAGAGTTTTTGATCTTTCGACCCAAAAATTGACTTACCATTATTTGAATAATTGTTCGCTGGTTTCTTTTATGCCCAAAGACAGCGAAGTAGAGAGTACGGAAGAGGGTTTGGCGAAGCGGATATCAGCTCTCAAACAAAGCGATTTTGCGCCAAAGCCAGGTTTTCCTCAATGCAATTATTGCGATTTCAGGGATATTTGCCCTTATCGTAAGTAAAATTAATTACGGATTTCATCCGTGTTAAACCGTATTAAAAATTATGGAAAAAATAGCTATTGTCGGTATCGGCGGAAGGACTGGAACTCTTTTTGCCGAACAATTCAAAAGATCCGCCGAAGTTTTGGGGGTGGCCAGGGCGCAGGAAATAGAATTGATAAAGGCCAAAAAACTTTTAGTGCAAAAAAGAGGGTTTGAAGCGCAGGTTTTTGAGGGGAATATTATTGAAGACAAAAATTTTTCCGCGCAAGCAACGCCGGATTATATTTTAGTTTCTACTAGGTATCCCGTCGGTCCTGTTGTGAAATATTATTACCAGATCGTTAAGGAAAAAAACGGGAAAATTCCGGCTTTGGTTCTTTCCCAAAACGGTTTTGAGGCTGTTGAAGAAGCTGTTTCAGCTTTGCAGGAAATTTTTCAAGCGGATGCTTCCAATGTGCAGATCATCAGACTGAATTTATTTAATGCCGTGGACGGTGTCCGGATCGATGACAAGCTTTGTTTGAAATATTTCGAACCGATCAGGCTGGTTTTTTCCAGCGCTTTCGGCCCGATCGATACAATTGGGCTTAAGGAGATTTTAACAAAAGCTGGAGTGGAATTTAAAGAGTACCAAAGAAAAGATTGCCGGAATATGGAATATTCCAAACTTTTTTTGAATTTGATCGGCATGGCTTCCGCTTCTTGGGGCAAGTCGGTTCAAGAAGGGTTTAAAGATAAAAATATTTTTCAGGAAGAAGCGGCGGTCCTAAGAGAATACGCCGCAACAGTTAAGCTTGCAGGCGGGAAATTTATTAACTTTGATCATTATCCGGTTAAAAATTTATCTGATATCATTAATATTGCGCCTATGCCGCTGCTGGCCGCTTTAAGGAATATTTTGGGCGGCATAATCAGCAAAGGCAGGGGAGATAAACCGAAAGATCTAAGCGAAGCGGACCATTACAATGGAGCGATAATAAAATTGGCCCAAAAATTCGGGGCGCAAACGCCCGTAAACATTAAAATATATAATAAAATTAAAAACGCTGGCTTGCCATCAGGCAGGTAAAATAAAATTATGACCGAGATATTCTTATTATTATTCGTTTTTGCTTATCTAATGGGTTCTATTCCTTTCGGTTATCTAATCCCGAAAATGAGAGGAATAGACATTCGGACGATTGGCAGTAAAGCTACCAGCAGTACCAATGTTTCCAGGGCTCTCGGCTGGCGCTGGGGTTTAGCGAATGCCATTTTGGACGCCTTAAAAGCATTTTTGCCGACTATGCTGGCCTTAACCTATCTGACAAACCAATGGGAAATCATCGCTGTAGCCCTAATGCCGGTGATCGGCCATGTCTTTCCGGTTTGGCTTGATTTTAAAGGAGGAAAAGGCGGCGCTCCTTTTTATGGAGCGTTAGTCGCTCTTATAGGAATCACTAGTCCTTTATTTATTTTGGGTATAGCGATCTTTACCGTTATTTTGATGGTCTTTAAAAGAACGAGCGTGGCTAACTTGTCGCTTGCCTGGATCTCGTCCGTCTTGGTTCTTTTTATTGAAGGCCAAATTGCTTGGACTGTTTATTGCTTGCTCGGCGCTTTGATCATTACGATAGCTTTGAGGGGGAACATTCAAAGGCTTATAAATGGAACCGAACCAAAAACTCCTTTTAAGTTTTAATTTTAGATCTTCCATTTGCCAAAAAATCTTATTCTGTTAAGATAAGTTTTGTTTGATAAATTGCAAATGCAAAGTGTTTTTTTTGATAAAAAATTTAAAAATAAATTTATGGCTAAGAATTACAAAATAGACAAAGAAAAATGCGTTGGCTGCGGAGTTTGCGTAGCTGTTTCTTCGGGCGGAACCGAGCTTGGGACAGATGGAAAAGCGTTGATCGTTGATCCTGAAAAAATAGAAAAAGCTGGAGGTGAAAGCGTTTGTCCCTACGGCGCCGTTGAAGAAGAAAAAAGTGCAGACAAATAGTTTTTCAAATTTTTTCAATATTTATCAAAAAGCCGTTTTTGCTTATGCTAAACGGTTTTTTTGTTTGAAATTTAAAAAATAATAAATTTATAAAAAATAATAAAAGCTTTAAAACGTGGGGCTGCGGGCTGTGGATTCAGCCCTGGGCTTGGCGATATTAAGCTGATAGCAAAAAGATGGTTCCTACGAAAATTTTCTTTACCAAGGGGGCGGGAGTCCATAAGGACAAACTTTCTTCTTTTGAACTGGCTCTGCGCAGCGCCGGAATCGAAAAATGCAATCTGGTTTATGTCTCCAGTATTTTTCCGCCGAATTGCAAAATAGTCTCCAAGGACGAAGGCCTTAAGCTTTTAAAACCGGGGCAAATCACTTTTTGCGTAATGGCGCGCAATGAAACCAGCGAATTGAACAGGATTGTTTCAGCAGCCATCGGCTTGGCGGTGCCGAGCGATCCCAGCCATTACGGCTATTTATCCGAGCACCATACTTTTGGGGAAAAGGCCGAAGTCTCCGGAGAATATGCGGAAGATCTGGCGGCAACGATGCTGGCTACTACTTTGGGAATTCCTTTTGACGCAAACCAGGCTTGGGACGAGAGGAAACAAACATATATTGCCAGCGGCAATATATTCAAGACAACTCATACTTGCCAATCGGCTCAAGGGAGTAAAGACGGTCTTTGGACCACCGTTATTTCCACAGCAGTCTTCGTTAGTATGGATTAAGGGTTGACCCCGTTAGAGATTCTATCTTTCAAGATAGGAATGTCCCCGTTGTCTATTTAGGAAATAAAAGTTTCTCTAAATGCTAATGATCAAGAATTTCTAACGGGGGGTTGATTAATTTTCAAGATTGCAATAAGATAAAGCCGACAAGATTTGTCGGCTTTTATTGGGTAGATGTCCGGATACTATGCATCAGGCATGCACCAAGAGGATTCCAAAGGGGTGCCCCCTTTGGCCGTAAAATCGGGGCCAGGACCCCGATTGCGGATTCAAATGGAAATTATAAAATTTATTTTTGAAAAAACAATGAAAATTTCTACAAAAACAAAATACGGATTAAGGGCGATCATTTATTTGGCTGGCCGTTCCAAAGATGGCTGTTTTTGTTCGATAAAAAAGATCGCCGAGAGCGAAAATATTTCACCGGATTATCTGGAGAAGATCATTTCTAAATTGGAAAAAGCGGGTATATTAAAGGCCCAAAAAGGGGCAAGGGGCGGTTATTTTTTAGCCCGGCCGGCCAAGAAAATAAAACTGGGGGAAGTGGTCAATATTTTAGAGGGGAAAAATTATTTCGTCCAATGCCTTGGCGGAGTGGATAATACTTGTTCCAAGTGCGGCGGTTGTTTAGCTCAGAATTTTTGGCAGAAATTTCAGGAAAAACTTGATAACTTTTTAAATTCAGTATCGTTGGAAGATTTAATAAAAAATAAATTTTAATTTTATGGCAAAAATTAAGAAACCCGCCTTCGCTAAAGCTACGGCGAAGCGAAACCCGCCTTCGTCCCGAGGGACTACGGCGAGGCGAAGCGCGCCTTTGCTCTACGGAGCTACGGCGAGGCGAAGAAAAAACAATATGAAGGCAAGAAAAGAAAAACAGCCCAGAATTTATATGGATTACGGAGCGGCCACGCCGGTGGATCCGCGCGTTTTAAAAAGTCTTAGCCGTTTTCCTTCGGAGGTTTTCGGCAACACGATGTCTTTGCACAGTTTCGGCCAGGAAGCCAAAGCCGCGCTTGAAGAAAGCCGCGAGATATTGGCTGATCTGATCAACGCCAAGCCGCAAGAAATAATTTTTACCGGATCGGCAACCGAGAGCAATAATTTGGCTTTGAAAGGGATAGCCTCTGCCAATAAAGAAAAAGGGAACCATATTATTATTTCTCCAATAGAGCATCCCTGCGTTGGTGAAAGCGCCAAATGGCTTGAATCACAGGGATTTGAAGTAACAAAATTGAAAGTTGACCAATACGGTTTGGTTGACCCGAAAGAGGTTGAAAGCTTGATAAAAAGAGAGACGATCCTTGTTTCGGTGATGCACGCAAATAATGAGATCGGCACTATCGAACCGATCGCGGAAATCGGTAAAATTTGCCGCGAGAAAGGCGTTTATTTTCATACCGATGCCGCTCAAAGTTTGGGAAAAGTTCCTATTGATGTTGAAAAAATGAACATCGACTTGCTGACCGGCAGTTCGCAAAAAATGTACGGCCCAAAAGGCGCGGCCTGCTTATTTATTAGAGAAGGGACGAAAATCAATCCTATCATGCACGGCGGAGGCCAGGAATTCGGTTTGCGTCCGAGCACGGTTAATATTCCGGCCATTTATGGTTTTGCCCAAGCATCTCTGTTTTGCAAAAAAGAAATGGCTAAAGAAAGCAAAAGATTAGCCCAGCTTAGAGATAGACTGGTCAAGGAAGTAATGGCAAAGGTAGATGGAGCTTATTTGAACGGCCATCCGGTAAAAAGATTGTCCAATAACGCCAATTTTCGATTTGAATTTATAGAAGGAGAGTCGTTATTGATCCAGCTGGATATGGCCGGAATTGCCGGCTCAACCGGTTCGGCTTGCTCTTCAGCTAAATTGGAGCCAAGCCATGTTTTACTGGCGATCGGTTTGCGCCAGCAGGAAGCGCACGGTTCTTTGAGACTGACCTTGGGCCGCTGGACTACCAGCAAGGAAGTTGATCATGTTTTAAAAGTATTGCCGGGGATAATCAGCCAATTAAGGGAAATCTCGCCTTTTAAGAAAAATTAAATTTAAATTATGGTTAAAGGAATTTACAGTAAAAAAGTTATGGCGCATTTTAAAAAGCCCCATAACTACGGAAAAATAAAAGACGCGGACGGAGTAGGCAAAGTGGGGAATTTAGTTTGTGGCGACGTTCTATGGCTTTATATTAAATTAGGACAGAACAGAAAAAAGCAAGAGGTCATCAAGGATATCAAGTTTGAAACTTTTGGCTGCGTGGCGGCTATTGCCACTTCCAGCGCCATTACCGATCTGGCTAAAGGGAAAACTTTGGAAGAAGCGGCCAAGATCAGCAAAACCCAGGTAGTCGATTCTTTAGGAGAACTACCTCCGATCAAAATGCATTGTTCGGTTTTAGCTTCGGATGCTTTAGTCGAAGCTATTTATGATTATTTATCCAAAAATAAAAAAGATATCCCGGAAGATTTGGCAGTAAAACACGGGCATATTGCCAAAGAGAAAGAAGAAACGGAAAAAAGGTATAAAGATTGGACCGATATGGAAAAGAAGATGCTTGGGTAAAATAATTATATGGCTACACAAAAAACTAAAGTTATTTGCGCCATGTCCGGCGGCATAGACAGTTCAGTTTCTGCGGCTTTATTAAAAGAGTCCGGATTTGATGTTGTTGGCATTTTTATTAAATTTTGGTCCGACCATGATGAAATCTGCCGACCATCTTTGAACAATAACAGATGCTGTTCGACCGAATCCGAAAATCGAGCGCGCAAGATCGCTCAAATATTGAATATTCCTTTTTATATTTTAGATCTCCAGAAAGAATTCAAGGAAAAGATCGTGGATGGTTTTTTGGACGGGTATAAAAAAGGGATCACTCCCAATCCTTGCGTGGCTTGCAACAAAGAAATAAAATTCGGTTTGCTTCTAGAAAAAGCCTTGGAGCTAGGTGTTGATTTTATCGCCACAGGCCATTATGCGATAAAAAAACCGATTAAAAATAAGAGATCAGGAATTGAAAATTATCAGTTGTTTACTTCAAAAGATGAAGCGAAAGACCAGACTTATTTTTTACACAAGCTTAGCCAGAATCAACTTAAGCATGTTCTATTCCCAGTGGGAGAATATACCAAGCCACAGGTCAGAAAGCTGGCTAAAAAATTAAAATTGCCGGTTTTGGAAACGCCAGAATCGCAAGAAGTTTGTTTTATTCCCGGAGAAACAGAAACTTTTTTGAAAAAATATCTTAAAGAAAATCCAGGAAAGATTGTTGACATACAGGGTAATGAACTTGGCAGACATAACGGCCTTTGGTTTTATACGATCGGCCAGCGCAAGGGTATCGGTTTGCCCGGCGGCCCTTATTATGTTGCTAAAAAAGATTTGGAAAAAAATAATTTAGTGATCACTAAAGACGAAAAAGATCTGGAGCAAAATGAGGTTATTTTTGAAGATACCAATTGGCTTTTAGTCCAAGGACCGGATTTTCCGCTGGAAGTTGAAGCTAAGATACGCTATCGTCACCTTTTAGCCCCGGCTATTATTGATAAAACCGAAAAAGAAGGAATATTCAAAGCTGTTTTCAAAGATCCTCAAAGAGCGGTTACGCCAGGACAATCAATAGTTTTCTACTCCGCAAAAGCCGATAAAAAAGGGAAGAGGGAAACGCTGGGAGGAGGAACCATCCTCTGAAATTTTCAATTTCTAATTTTTAAACCCGTGATGGCTAAGGTTTGAAAATTAAAAATTAATATTCAATATTTTATCATTAAAATTCGTTGTGATATTATATAAATATAATTTTAATCATTAAGCTTATCATGGTCTCTAAAAATTCATCAAAAAAAATAAATAAAAAAACAGAAGAGGAAGATAAGGTGACGGAGGAAACTGTTTTGGCGGAAATATTGCAAAAGGCCGGGGCTGAAGAAATTCTGGCCAAATACGAATTACCTTGCTTGTCTTGCCCGTTTGCCAAAATGGAAATGGAGCAGTTGAAAATAGGCGATCTTTGCCAACAATACGGGATCGATCGTGAAAGCCTGCTTAAAGATCTGAATAAATAATTTTTAGATGATAAGCAGCAGAAAGCAACCGTTTTTAATTTTAGGTTTTTTATTTTTAGCTAATTTAGCGGCGTGGCAAGCCGTTTTTTATTATTATTTTTCAACTGGAAAGCTGGATGCCATTTTTTTCAATGTCGGGCAGGGAGACGCTATATTTATCAAGACTCCGCAAGGCCATCAAATCCTTATTGACGGCGGTCCGGATACGGCAATTTTGGAAAAATTATCACAGGAAATTCCTTTCTGGGATAAAGATTTAGACATGATTATTTTGACTCATCCCGACAAAGACCATTTGTTCGGAATATTGGAAGTTCTAAAAAATTATAAGGTTGAAAATATCGTTTGGTCCGGTTTGGCAGAGGAAAATACAGCCGAATTTAAGGAATGGCAAAAGTTTAAGGAAGAAGAATTTAAGGAGGGAGCCAAAGAGTTAAAGGTTTCTGCTGGTCAAAGAATTATTGCCGGAAGCGCGGTATTTTCTATTCTTTATCCTTTTTTTGGCCAGGAAAGAACAAAAAACGAAGACAATGAAGATTCCTTAGCGTTGAGGTTGGATTTTAGGAACAATAGTTTTCTTCTTTGCGGCGACATTGGATTTTATGAAGAGCAAAAAATAATAAATAGCCCTGAAAAAATTTCAGTACAGGTTTTAAAAGTGGCCCATCACGGTTCGAAATATTCCACTTCGCAGGCTTTTTTAGATAAGGCTTCCCCTCAATTTGCGATAATCCAAGTTGGTAAAAACAGCTACGGCCATCCCGCTAAAGAAGTTTTGACCAGGCTTGAAAAATCTGGTATCAATACTTTGAGGACAGATGTGAATGGGGATATCAAAGTTGTCTCTGATGGTTATAATCTACATATAGAAAAATAAATAGAATTTGTTAAAAATTTAAAATTGAAAAATCAAAATTGAAAATTATTGTATCGCTTCGCGATATATATATAATCCCGCTAACGTCGGGATACCATAATTTTACATTTTGATATTTAAATTTTAAATTATTTTAAGTTTATGGTTGAGTTTCCTATATTTAAAACCAAAGTTGAGGGTTCTCCCCGTTTTGATTTGGCCGATCCCAAGCAAAGAGGGGAATATTTCCAGTTAAAAGCCGGGCTCGAGATAGAAAAAATGAAAAAATATCTTGAGAGCGGGAGCACTTTTATCGCCTATCTTTTGGGCAAAAAGAACTCCGGCAAGGGCACTTATTCCAAAATGTTCGGAGAAATTTTTGGCAAAGAGAAAGTTTTTCATTTATCAATCGGCGATATGATAAGAGGGGTTGATAAGGAATTAAAATCCAGCGAGCAAAGAGAGTCTTTGGTGAAATTTATCAAGGAAAATTACCGCGGGTGGATGTCGCCCGATGAAATTATTGAAACATTGGAAGGCAGAAGCACTTCCAAGCTTTTGCCTACGGAATTGATCTTGGCTATTGTCAAAAGAGAAATTGCTAAGAATAAAGGCAAAGTTATCTTTATAGACGGATTCCCGAGAGGTTTGGACCAAGTGGCTTTTTCGCTTTTTTTCCGCGACTTGGTGGATTACCGCCAAGATCCGGATGTCTTTGTTTTAATTAGCGTGCCCGATATGGCGATCGAAGAGAGGATCAAATGGCGTTTGATTTGTCCGAAATGCAATACTTCCCGCAATTTAAAGCTTTTGCCAACCAAATCCATTGGATATGATGAAGTTAAAAAAGAGTTTTATCTAGCCTGCGATAATCCAGAGTGCGGCAATGCCAGAATGATCACCAAAGAAGGGGACGAATTGGGCTTGGATCCCATAAGGGAAAGAATAAAAATAGACCAGGAGCTTTTGGAAAAAGCTTATCAGCTTTACGGCGTGCCAAAAGTCCTTCTAAGGAATGCGGTTCCGATCGATAAAGCTGAAGAATATGTGAACGATTACGAAGTTACGCCCCAATATGAATATACTTGGAATGGAAAAGAAAAGAAGGTCGAGGTTATTGAAAATCCTTGGACAATCTTGGACGATCAAGGAACCGCTTCTTTCAGCTTATTGGCGCCTCCCGTAGTAGTTTCATTATTGAAGCAGCTAGCTATTGCTTTAGGGTTATAAAAAGAATTTTTAAAGGCGTCCGCGAGGGCGCTTTTAAGTTGGGCAAGGTCCGCGGAAGGGCAAGCATCCTTACTAAAGATTATGCTCTTTAGCCTTGACCTCTTTTACTAAGAGAAGGATAATAATTATAGTCTTGTGCCTTTAAAAAAAATAAAAAGCAGCGCCTCTTTGGGAATTGGAAGCTCCTAATGAGGTCCTGCTTTTTTAAGAAGATTCCGGCACAAAGCTCTTTTTATGGGAGCCTGCATATCCAATCGCTTTGGCGGTTGAATAAGGGCACCCACCTGGATTTTTTCCGGAGTCTTTCTTTGATTTGCAGGACCACAAAAAATCGTCTTTAAAGGGCGGTTTTTTGTTGGATCCGTGATAACTTTGTCTGTTTAGTTTTTTGTCCGAAATTAGTCATTAGAGATTAAAATAGAGGCAGAAAGGCGTAAGTAATATTTTAATTGATCATCGTTCCGATATGATAATTAAAAAAGATTGGGTCAACAAAAAAACTGTCTTTTCTCAAAAAAAAAGACAGTTTTTTGCTGTAAGTCGGGCCAAGCGGAATCGAACCGCTACTATGCCCACCCCAAGGGCACGGACTGCCGCTATCCTATGGCCCGGAGGCCAAATCTTTAAAAAGTTATTTAGCTAAAGTTTTAATGCACTTAGTGCAAATCAAAACTCTTTTGCCGGCAAGCTCTTTAAAATTGGGATGTTTTGCGTCAGTCGGAATTAAAGCCCATTGAAGATTGGGTTTTTTTCTGAACTTGGGAGAAGGATTATATTTGCTTCGCAACTTGTTGATCTTCCTCTCCATGTGCGAAGTTTTCTCGCAGATTAAACATTGTTTTGCCATACCGCAATATCTTATACCATTACAAATATTTTTTCAAGAGCGATATTTCTCTTTTTTAGATAGTATGATAAGTAAGTATCTATGGATACAATAATATTTACTATCATAAGTTTAATAATTTTGTTATTTTCCGTGATTTTGCACGAAATCGCCCACGGGACGGTTGCTTATATTTTGGGCGATCCGACCGCCAAGCTTTCTGGCCGGTTGACCCTGAATCCTTTAAAGCATTTGGATCCCGTCGGTTCTGTTTTGCTGCCATTAGTTCTTCTTTTTTCTACTCGAGGGGCGATAGTCTTCGGTTGGGCTAAACCGGTCCCGATCAACCCTTTTAACTTTACGGATAAGCGCTGGGGAGAATTAAAAGTAGGGATTGCCGGAGTTGCGGTCAATTTTTTGATCGCGATCGTTTTTAGCCTCTTAGCCAGGTTTTTTTATGTGTCAGCTAATTTTTTTTCCGTTATTTATGTTGTCGCTGTCTATAATTTTGCTTTAGGTATTTTTAATTTGCTGCCGATCCCTCCCTTAGATGGATCGCATATTTTTTTCAGTTTTTTAGGAGAGAAATTTTCCGATTTTAAAATTTTTATGCAGCAATACGGCATTTTTATTTTGCTTTTTTTGATTGTTTGGGGGGTGGATTGGATTTTTAAGATGAGTTCTATGCTTTTTTACTTGATTTCCGGCCATTAGATCATTTGACATTTTTAAGTTTATTTGATAATTTATATTAGTTGAGAGTGGAGCGATCAACCTAATTTATATTCTGTTGAGTGTTAAGCGATCAACTTAATTTATATTATGTTGAGCATTAAAAGCTCAACATAATTTATGTGTTGTTTATAAAAAATTATCCCGTTACGCGGGATCCCGCATAGCGGGAGAAATTTAAAAAAGAATGCCTACAATCCACCAGCTAGTTAAAAAAGGAAGAAAATCCCAAAAAGCGAAAAGCAAATCGCCAGCTTTGACTTTTGCCTTTAACTCGAAAAAGAACGCTCCGAAAGAATACGACTCTCCTTTTAAAAAAGGTGTTTGCGTCAAAGTATTTACAACCACTCCGAAAAAACCAAATTCGGCTTTACGCAAGGTAGCCAGAGTTCGTTTATCTAATGGAATGGAGGTGACTGCTTACATCCCTGGCGTTGGACATAATTTGCAAGAGCACTCTATAGTAATGATCAGAGGCGGCAGAGTAAAAGATCTTCCGGGCGTCAGGTACCATATAGTAAGGGGAGTTTTGGATGCCGCAGGAGTAACGGGCAGAAAAAAACAAAGAAGCTGTTACGGAGCGAAGAAAACAAAAACAGCTGCTAAGTAATATTCTTTTATTTAAAAATTATCCCGCCGTGCGGGATCCCGCACGGCGGGATAAATTCGAAACGAACAAAAACTAAAACTAAAATTAAAAATTAATATGGCGAATAGTAAAACTAGAAAAATAGAAATTCAGCCTGATCCTCTTTATAACGATGTCATGGTTGCCAAGTTTATTAACCAGATTTTGAGGCAGGGAAAAAAGACCGTAGCTCAAAAAATTGTTTATGGATCTTTTGATTTGGTCAAAGAAAACACCAAAAGGGATCCGTTGGAAGTTTTTAGAACTGCTATCCAAAATGTTTCTCCTCTCTTAGAAGTCAAACCGAAAAGAGTGGGCGGAGCCACATATCAAGTGCCGACCGAAGTCAGAGGCGACAGAAGGCTGAGCATCGCAATGAAATGGATTATCGGCGCGGCTAAAGCCAAAAAAGGAAAAAAGATGGCCGAACATTTGGCCCAAGAATTAATAGAAGCTTCCGAGAATAAGGGCGAAGCAGTAAGAAAAAGAGAGAATGCTCACAGAATGGCAGATGCCAATAGGGCTTTCGCTCACTTTTCTTTTTAAATTATGCCAAGAATTTATCCTATAGAAAAATACAGAGATATTGGCGTTATCGCCCATATTGATGCCGGAAAAACAACCACTACAGAGAGGATTCTTTTTTTTACCGGCGTCTCTCATAAAATAGGAGAGGTTCATAATGGCGAGGCCATTATGGATTGGATGGTTCAGGAAAGAGAGCGCGGCATTACCATCACTTCCGCCGCTACTACTTGTTTTTGGTCTCCAGGGGAAGGATTGACTCATAAAAAAACAAATGAGCATCAATTTAATATAATTGATACTCCTGGACATATTGATTTTACCGCTGAAGTCCAGCGTTCTTTGCGCGTGCTTGACGGCGCGGTCGTTGTTTTTGACGGCGTTGCCGGAGTTGAACCTCAATCCGAAACCGTTTGGAGACAGGCGGACAAATATAGCGTTCCGCGCATTTGTTTTGTTAATAAAATGGACAGGATCGGAGCTGATTTTGAAAAAGACCTTGAATCCATCTGGACAAAATTGACCACTAACGCAGTTGCGTTGCAGATCCCGATTGGCGCCGAATCGGATTTTGAAGGTGTTATTGATTTGCTTGAAATGAAAGCCCTCTATTTTGAAGGACAGGACGGGCAAGAAGTTAAGTCCGTAGAAATTCCGGAAAACTTGAAACAGCAGGCCGAAGATTGGAGAAAAAAAATGGTAGAAAAAGTTGTTTCCGAAGATGAAGTTTTATTGAATAAATATTTAGCCGGAGAAAATATCTCGATCGAAGAGTTGAGAACCACCTTAAGAAGGGCGACCATTGCTTACAGATTGGTGCCAGTTTTCTTTGGAACATCTCTTCGCAACAAAGGGATCCAGCCGATGCTGGACGGAATTTGTTATTATCTTCCGAGCCCGGTTGACCTGCCTTCAACAAAAGGCCTAGACTCTGTTACTGGAGAAGCCGTTGAAAGGAAGCCTTCCGATACCGAACCTTTTTGCGCTTTAGCTTTTAAAATTGCCACCGATCCTTTTGTCGGAAGTTTGACTTATTTTAGGGTTTATTCGGGAACATTTAAAAAAGGCAATTATCTTTTAAATACCATTACCGGCCAAAAAGAAAGGATTGGCCGTTTGCTTCGCATGTACGCCAACCAGAGAGAAGAAGTTGAAGAGGTTTTTGCCGGAGATATCGTCGGCACGGTCGGGTTGAAAGCGACCACTACCGGAAATACTCTTTGCGACGAGAACGCTCCGATTATTTTGGAAAAGATTTCGTTCCCGGAACCGGTTATTCATATCAAGGTGGAGCCGAAGACCAAGGCTGACCAAGAAAAATTGGGAGTATCCTTGAAACGCCTTCAAGACGAAGATCCGACCTTTAGGATGAAGACCGACCATGATACCGGCGAAACCATTATCGGAGGAATGGGAGAATTGCATTTGGATATTATTATTGACCGCTTAAGGAGAGAGTTTAATCTTGATGTTACTTCCGGCCGTCCGCAAGTCGCTTATAAAGAAACTATTGAAACCCATGCTGAGGCTGAATCAAAATATATCAAGCAGTCTGGCGGGCGCGGCCAATACGGCCATGTAATGATCAAAGTTGATCCTAAGAAGCAGGGAGAAGGATTTGAATTTGTTGACGAGATCAAGGGAGGCGTTATCCCGCATGAATACATCTCGGCTATTGAAAAAGGCATTAAAGAAGCCTTGGAAAAAGGAGTTGTCGCCGGATTCCCGATGGTTGATATTAAAGCCACTTTATACGACGGTTCCTACCACGAAGTTGATTCTTCAGAAATTGCTTTTAAAATTGCCGGATCAATGGCCTTGCAGGAAGCAGCCAAGAGAGCTAAGGCTTTTATTATGGAGCCGATGATGAAATTGGAAGTGGTTATCCAGCCTGATTCTTTAGGGGATGTTATTGGAGATATATCATCCAGGCGCGGACAGATCGAAGAAACCTCCGAAAGAGGGAATATGAAAGTTGTTGCCGCTAAGGTTCCTTTAGCAGAAATGTTTGGATACGCGACATCATTGCGTTCATTGACGGAAGGCCGCGGAACATTTACAATGGAATTTAGCCATTACGAAAAAGTTCCTCAAAGTGTTTCTTTAGCAATCGTTGAAGGAAGAAAATAACGGGAAAAATATGGATTTAAAAGAATTAAAAAAAGTAATTGAAGGGGAAGCTTCCAAAGTTATAATTGTGGAAAATGGCGAGCCTGTTTTTGTAGTGATGAGCTTTGAAGAATACAAAAAAACAAAAGGACAGCAGAGCAACCTTTCAAATGATTCGAAAAATTTACCGAATTCCGCCAAAGAGTTGATGGAAGAACAGTTGAAAATTGAAGATTTGCCGTTTTAGGCTATTGACGCCGTAAAACTCTGAAACCATG
The DNA here is from genome assembly GCA_041657385.1 of Minisyncoccota bacterium. Taxonomy (GTDB): domain Bacteria; phylum Patescibacteriota; class Minisyncoccia; order Minisyncoccales; family JAQTVQ01; genus CAIMDX01. Next base: position 58,033 of record JBBABZ010000002.1, read on the forward strand.
GCTGTCTTGAAAGATAAAGAATTCTTAGAAGTTTATTATCGAAAAAAGAAAAGGAAAAATATTTGACTTTTTTTTAATTTTCCGTTAAATTAATAGAATAAAAAACAATTTAAATAGAAGCAAATAAAAAAATCCGTCCTCGCTTTTAAAATGCGGCGGACGAAGTCCTCTTTCGCCTTAACAGGCTTCGGCGGACGAAGTAAAATTTTGGAACCACAGGCTTGAAGGTTGAAACTTAAAAAAACTTCAGCTTCCTGTTCTGCGCTTGTTCCACAATAACAACCTATGGCTGAGAAACAAACATTTGAGAGGACAAAACCTCACTTAAATATCGGCACCATCGGTCATGTAGACCATGGTAAAACTACTCTCACGGCTGCAATTCTGCATTCTTTGCATTTGGCTGGTATGAAAGCTACCGATAGATCTGTTGACCAGATCGATGCTGCTCCAGAAGAGAAGGCCAGAGGAGTTACGATCAATATTTCCCATTTGGAATACGAAACGGAAAAAAGGCACTATGCGCACATCGACTGCCCAGGACACGCTGATTATATTAAGAATATGATCACTGGAGCCGCTCAGATGGATGGAGCTATTTTAGTTGTATCTGCTCCGGACGGCCCAATGCCTCAAACAAGAGAACATATCCTTTTGGCTTATCAAGTTGGTTTGCCCTCGATTGTTGTCTTCCTGAATAAAGTTGATCAAGTGGACGATCCGGAAATTATCGATTTAGTTGAGTCAGAAGTCCGCGAACTTTTGAAAAAATATCATTTCCCAGGAGACGAAATTCCATTTATTAAAGGTTCAGCTTTGAAAGCCTTAGCTGCAACTTCAGCCGATGATCCGGCTATTAAACCGATCTTAGATCTAGTAAAAGCTTGCGACGATTATATTCCAGAGCCTTCCAGACAAACCGATAAGCCGTTTTTGATGGCCATTGAAGATATCTTTTCAATTGAAGGCCGCGGCACTGTTGCCACTGGCAGAATTGAAAGAGGAACTATCCATTCTAACGATGAATTGGAAGTAGTAGGCATCAGGCCGACTATCAAAACCACTGCGGTCAGTATTGAAATGTTTCAAAAGATATTGAACGACGGACAGGCTGGAGATAATGTTGGTATCTTATTGAGAGGATTGAAAAAAGAAGACATTGAGAGAGGCCAAGTTTTGGCCAAACCGGGAAGCATTGCTCCACACACTGAATTTGAAACGAATGTTTATATATTGACCAAAGAAGAAGGAGGAAGACATACACCGTTCTTCCCAGGTTACAAGCCGCAGTTTTATTTTAAAACAGCTGATATCACCGGTGATGTTACTTTGCCGGAGGGAACCGAAATGGTTATGCCGGGCGACACTGTAAACCTGAAAGTCAAATTAATTGTTCCTATGGCTATAGAAGAACAGCAAAAATTTGCCATTCGTGAAGGAGGAAAGACCGTGGGAGCAGGAGTAATAACAAAGATTATTAAATAAAATGGAAAGGAATGCTGGAGGCTTTGTAAAAAGCCTTCAGCAAGAGAGTTCTTTTGAAGAAAATGCCAGCAACAAAGAAGAACACAGAAAAAACAGAAGCTAAGCCAAAGTTAAGGATCAAACTTAGAGCTTACGATCATAAGCTTATCGATAAGAGCGCTCGACAAATTGTCGAGATTGCTTTGCGCAATGGCGCGGAAATTTTAGGTCCAGTGCCTTTGCCGGTGGAAGTTCGCAAGTACACCGTTAATCGTTCGACTTTCGTCCATAAAGACGCGAGAGAGCAATTCGAGATGAGGATACACAAAAGATTTGTCGATGTGATCAGCCCGAATCAAAGAGTTATCGACTCTTTAAAAACTTTGACCTTGCCGACGGGCGTTGACATAGAAGTTAAGAGCATATTATAAAAATTACGGTCTTTAATATTTTCGATCAGAAAAAGGTGATAAATTTTTTTTTCGTTTAATTTTTAATAATCAAAACAAGGTACTAGCTTGATAATAGGTACCGGGTTAAGCCGGTATTTATTAATTTAACCAGCCAAAAGTTATATGAAATTCATATTAGGTTTAAAAATTGGGATGGTGCAGATTTTTGACGAAAAAGGCACAAGAGTGCCGGTAACTTTGGTTGAAGCTGGCCCTTGCAAAGTTTTGCAATTGAAAAACTTAAAAAAAGACGGTTATGAATCAGTGCAAATCGGTCTTGGAGCTAAGAAAGCGCATAAATTTAAAAAAAGCGAAAAAGGAAAAGAGTTTAAATTTATTAAAGAGTTTCGTTTGCCGGAAGGCGAAAGCGTAAGTCTCAATCTTGGCGACATGATTGATGTTTCCGTTTTCCAGGAAAACGATAAAGTTAAAGTTAGCGGCATGAGCATCGGAAAAGGCTTCCAGGGAGGAGTTAAGAGATGGGGATTTTCCGGCAGAGCAAAGACTCATGGTATGAAACATGAGCAAAGGACTTTAGGATCAGTGGGCTGTACTATTCCTGCTAGAGTTATAAAAGGACGCAAAATGCCTGGCCGTACCGGATATGATAGAAAGACTATCTCTAATTTGAAGATATCTAAAATAGATAAAGATAATAACATTTTAGCGATTCGAGGAATGTTGCCGGGCCGCAAAGGCACTTTATTAGAAATAAAAGCCAAATAATATACGTTTTGCGGGTAAAGATCCAAATTGTTTAGATCTCTCGCAAGCCCGCCGTTTGACCAATTTATAAATATGAAAACTGTAGTATACAACAAGGAAGGAGAAGAAGCAGGACAAGTAATCCTCCCTAAGGATATTTTTGAAGTGCCTTTGAAATCAGACTTGGTTCATCAAATCGCTGTTTCTCAGGCCTCCAATCGCAGGCGAAACATAGCCCACACTAAAGGAAGGGGAGAAGTTAGCGGCGGAGGAAAAAAACCATGGAGGCAGAAAGGTACTGGACGCGCCAGACACGGTTCTAACAGGTCTCCTTTGTGGAGGCATGGAGGGGTGACATTCGGTCCCACTAACGAAGTCAATTTTGAAAAAACGATCAACAAAAAGATGCAGCGCAAGGCTATGTTTATGGTTTTGTCGCAAAAAGTTAAAAATAACGCTTTGATCGTTCTTGATGAATTGAATTTTGAGAAGCCGAAAACAAAAGAGATCAAAAATATTTTCGAAAATTTAAAATCAAAAGTGAAGACATTTACTGGAAAGGGAGTCATTGTGGCTTTGTCTAAAGAAGATAAGAATATTGTTTTATCCGTAAGGAACATCGTTAGAGCCGTCCCAATGCAAGCGAAAGATTTGAATTGTTTGGATTTGCTGTCTTACAAATATTTAATTTTAACGAAAAATAGCTTAAAAAATATTAAAGAAACCTTTTTAGGAAAAAAGAATCAAGTTTCTTCCGAAGAAGAATAAAAATTTAGCATATGGCTTTGAATATTTTTAAAAAAAATACGGAAAAAGAGACCGTCATCGCTGGAAAAGTGAAGAAGTCTGCGGCAAAGAAAGCAGAAGAAAAGAAGACCGAGGCAAAAAAGGAAGCCAAGGTTGTTAAAAACGATTCAAAAAAGCGTGAAGCGAAAAAGGGAGGGTATGCTATTGGAACCATTAAATCTCCATATATCACCGAAAAAGCGGTTAATCTGACCGATAAGGATATTTATGTTTTTAGAGTAGACAATGATGCGAATAAAACCGCAGTTAAAAAAGCGGTGGAAGAAATCTATAAAGTCGATGTGGAAAAAGTAACAATGATCAATACTAAAGGTAAAAAGATCGGCCGGGGCAGAATGGCCGGCATCAAAAAAGGTTTCAGGAAAGCTTTGATCAAAATAAAAAAAGGACAAAAAATAGAAGTAATGCCTAAATAAGTTCATCTTTAGAAAAATTCTATGGCAGTTCAAACTCAAAATATTAAATTGACAAAGAATAAAAAACCCGAGAAGGGATTGCTTTTGAGGTGGCAAAAAACCGGTGGCCGCGCGCAGAATGGAAGAATTACTACCAGGCATATCGGAGGAGGGTACCGTAAGCTTTACAGAATAGTTGATTTTGGACAAAAGAATTTGGATATGCCCGGAAAAGTGGTTGCCATTGAATACGATCCGAACAGGACTGGTTATTTAGCCTTGATCGAATACGAGAATAAAGAAAAAAAATATATTATCGCCCCGCAGGGATTAAAAGAAGGAGAAGCGGTCATCACTGCCGAAAAGGCTCCGATCTCTTTGGGAAATCGTTTGCAATTGAAAAATATTCCTGAAGGAACATTGATCCATAATATTGAAATTATGTCTGGCCAGGGAGGTAAAATGGTCAGATCGGCTGGATCAAGCGCTGTCATCATTGCCCATGAAGGAAATTTTTGCAATTTGAAAATGTCTTCTTCTGAGATAAGAAGGATTCCAGGTGATTGTTTCGCTTCAGTCGGAGCGGTTTCAAATGCTGATTATCGTTTTAAGAGATGGATCAAAGCGGGTATCAGCCGAAAGAAAGGAATCAGACCTCGTGTTAGAGGGACCGCGATGAATCCCTGCGATCATCCTCATGGAGGAGGCGAAGGCCGAACCGGTATAGGTATGAAGCATCCGAAAACTCCTTGGGGCAAACCGGCTTTTGGAGTCAAAACCAGAAGGAGAACTACGACCGATAAATATATTCTTCAAAGAAGAAAAAAGAAATAATCTAATCTAAAATAAAAATATGACAAGAAGTTTAAAAAAAGGTCCATACGTAGACGAAAAATTGTTAGAGAAAGTGAACAAGGCTAAGCCTGGAGATATTATAAAAACTTGGGCTCGCGCTTGTGTCATTACTCCTGAAATGATAGGATTGACTTTTGCCGTGCATAATGGAAAAGCTTTCATTACCGTAAAAGCCAGCGAAGATATGGTGGGCCATAAGTTAGGAGAGTTTTCCCAAACTACCAAATTTGTCAGGCATGGAGGAAAAATGCAGAGAGGTTTAGAATCCAGTACTGCAGCCGTTCCAGCCGTTCCAGCCGCCGCTCCGGCTAAAAGCAAGAAATAAATAAAGATTTTATAGATAATAGATAAAAGATATGTTGGTTTCCGCTAAACTTAGGTACTTAAGAATATCGCCCCGTAAAGCAAGATTAGTTGCTGATTTAGTTAGGGGAAAATCAGTTGAGCAAGCTCAAGGTATTTTGAATTTTACGATAAAAAGAGCAGCTAACCCTATTTTGAAGCTTTTGAATTCAGCGGCAGCCAACGCTAAGAATAATTTTCATTTAGATCCGAAGAATATGTATGTTGCCAGGATTTTTGTTAACGAAGGAGCAACGTATAAAAGAGTTATGCCTCGCGCCAGAGGCACTGCCAATCAAATTCACAAGAAAACTTGCCATATTGATTTAGTTTTAGCTCAAAATGGAGAAAAAGTAGGAATGCCGACCAGAAACGATTTTAAAGTAAAAACAGTAGTCAACGCAGAAAAGATTCAAGCAGAAAGCAAACCAGAAGCAGTTAAAGAAAAAAAAGTAGAAAAAACCGCGAAGCCGAAAGCAAAAGAAACTAAAAAAGATTTTAAGCCGGCAGCAAAAAAGGTTTCTAAAAATACAGTTAAAAAATAAATTTCCTTTAATCTTAATTAAAAACCACAATGGCACACAAAGTTAATCCAAAACTATTCCGCATAAAGGAAAATTCCGATTGGTTATCTCAAGGATATTATGGGAAAACCCCCAAAGCGTATTTGGAGGAGGATTTTAAAGTTAGAGAAGTTTTGAAATCCAGCTTGAAAGATGCCAGCGTGGAAAAGATCGAGATCGAAAGGTTTCCCCGCGAAGACAAAACGAATATTTTAATTTATACCGCCAGGCCTGGATTGGTTATTGGCCGCAGAGGAGAAGGAATAGATGTTTTGAAAGTAAAACTGGTTAAAACCCTTTTAAAGGGAAAAAGAGCCGATCAGAAAGAAAAGGAGCTGAAATTTAAAAAAACCAATATTGAGATCAAAGAAATTGCCGATCCTTGGGTTTCCGCAACTTTGGTTGCCCAGTGGATCGCCCAAAGATTGGAAAAAAGAATGCCTTTCAGAAAACTTTTAAAGCAGGCATTGGATAAGGTTTTAGCCCATAAGGAAGTTAAGGGAGCCAGGATCGAGATTTCCGGACGGCTTGATGGAGCTACTATCGCCCGTCGTGAATGGCTCGGTAAAGGACAACTGCCCCGCGGAACCATTAGAGCTGATATTGATTATGGTTTTGAAGAAGCTCGTTGCACTTTCGGAACTATCGGGATCAAAACGTGGATTAACAAAGGAGAAAAATTTGATCAATAAAATATAATTTTATCAATATATTATGTTGTTTCCTAAAAGAGTTAAATACAGAAAGCAGCAAAAGGGACGCAGGAGATTGAGGACTTTTGAAAGCCGCGGAACGCAAATTAATTTTGGCAGTTTTGGCTTGAAAGCGGATGGATTGAAATATATTTCTTCCAAGCAGATAGAAGCCTGCAGAAGGGCCATAATGAAATACCTCAAAAAGGGAGGCAAGCTTTGGATCAGAATTTTTCCGGATAAAGTCATTACCACTAAAGGGGTTGAAACTCCGATGGGAGGAGGGAAAGGAGCTCCGGACCACTATGTTTTCGCGGTGAAGCCGGGAAGAATGCTTTTTGAGCTTGAAGGAGTGGCCGAAACAATTGCGAAAGAAGCTTTTCGAAAAGCATCAGATAAGCTTCCAGTGAAAACAAAATTTGTAAAGAAAGCATAAAAATCGTATCAAAAATTCAAAATTCAAAATTCAAAATTCGCGAGAGAGGGGGTGGACAAATTTCAAAAAACGAGTAATATAAATAAGTCAACTGCAATGAACACAACCGAACTTAGCCAAAAAACAAAAGAAGAACTATTAAAACTTTTAGATGAAAAGAGAAGGGATGTTCAAGATTTGAAAATGCAGCTAATTTCTGGCAAGATCAAAAGCGTCAAAAGTTTAAAGGAATCCAAAAAAGATATCGCTAGGATATTTACTTTATTAAACCAGGAAAAAGATTCTAAAAAATAATTTTTTATCACTATGCCAAAACGAAAATTAACAGGTAAAATAGTTTCCAACAAGATGCAGAAGACTGTCGTGGTTGAGGTTGAAAGTGTGAAAGAAGATTCTCTTTACAAGAAGCAATATAAGATGCACAAAAACTATAAAGCCCATACCGAAGAAGGAAAATATCAAATTGGAGATGTAGTCACTATCGAAGAATGCCCGCCGATCAGCAAAGATAAAAGATGGCAAGTAATAGAAAAAAACGAAGAGAAAGTGCAAGAGAAAGACAATAAATAATTTTTTGAGTAGAGTTTTTAAAAAATAGTAAAATTTTTTCATGATACAGCTTAGGTCAATGTTAAATGTCGCTGACAACAGCGGAGCCAAAAAAATCCAATGCATTCAAGCTTTGGGTGGAACTGGCAGAAGATATTCCAGAACTGGCGACATAATCGTTGCGGTTGTTATCGTCGCGGAACCAAGAAAGTTGGTAAAGACCCATCAAGTTATTCGTGCCGTGATCGTTCGCCAGAAACAGGCTCTTCGCAGAAAAGACGGGTCTTATATCAGATTTGATGATAATGCAGCAGTAGTTTTAGAAGGAACAACCAAGGAACCGAAGGGAACAAGAATTTTGGGCCCGGTATCCCGCGAATTGAAAGAGAGGGGCTTTGAAAAAATTGCGACGATGGCCCCCGAAGTTTTGTAAAATAGTTTAAGTTTAAAGATAATTAAGAGACCCGCCTTCGCTTTTTTAGCTTCGGCGAGGCAAAGAAATTTTGCAAAAAGAATAAAATTCTGAAAATTTTATGAAAATAAGAAAAAGCGATTTGGTTTTAGTAACATCTGGAGACGACCGTTTGAAGAAAGGAAAAGTTGTGAAAGTTCTTCCTGCGGAGAATAAGGTTTTGATTGAAGGAGTGAACATTATAAAGAAGCATGTCAAACCTAAACGCAATGGAGAGAAGGGGCAGATAGTCCAAATCGCCAAACCGATTTCCGTTTCCAAAGTAAAATTGATCTGTCCGAAGTGCAACGTCGCTTCAAAAACGGGATATGCCGCCGGCGCCGAGAAAAAAACCCGCATTTGTAAGAAGTGCGGACAAGAAATTTAATTAAATTATAATTTCCCTGCAAATTGTTGGTAGGGAGAGAAAGAAAATGGCTTCAACTATCAAAGAAAAATATCAAAACGAAGTGATCCCGGCTCTTAAGGAAAAGCTTGGAATCAAGAATGTGATGGCCTTGCCGAAAATCACCAAGGCTGTGATCAATATTGGGTTTGGAAGAATGCTGGTAGCGAAAAGTACTAAAGACGAACAGAGAAAGCTTGTTGATTATGTTATTGACAATCTTGCTCAAATTTCAGGCCAAAAGCCTTTTGCCACAAAAGCCAAAAAATCAATTGCCGCTTTTAAAACAAGAGAAGGAATGATCCTTGGAGCCAAAGTTACTTTAAGAGGCCAAAGACTTTATGATTTTTTAGGTAAATTGATCAATGTAGCCTTGCCTCGTTCCAGGGATTTTCAAGGAATTTCCGAGAGTGCTGTTGATAGCAGCGGTAATTTAAATATCGGCATTAAAGAGCATATCGCCTTTCCCGAGATATCTCCGGAAAGATCAATGATGATATTAAGCTTAGAAGTAACCGTGGGAACAAACGCCAAAAGCAGAGAGAAAGGCTTGGCCTTATTCACTTTACTTGGTTTTCCATTTAAGAAACAACAATAATATTTATGGCAAGAACATCAGAAATCGCAAAAGCTAATAAAACACCAAAGTATTCCACTAGAATTGAAAGACGCTGTTTTCGTTGCGGCCGCCGCCACGGTTATATGAGAAAATTCGGACTGTGCCGTATTTGTTTCAGGGAAATGGCCACTAAAGGGGAAATTCCAGGAATTACAAAATCTTCATGGTAAATAATCAGGTTACTGGGCGTTCAATTTCATTTAGCGCTTAAGACCAAAAAATAAAAGAAAATCTATGGATCCAATCGCTGACATGTTCAGTTCAATAATGAATTCTCAAGTTGTCACCAAAAAACAGGTGTCTATTTCTCATTTTTCCAATTTGAAATTTCAAATATTGGAAATTTTAAAAAGGGAAGGTTTTATTTCGGATGCTAAGAAGAAAGGAAAAGATCCGAAGAGAAAGATTTTGATTGATTTGAAGTATAATGAGGACGGCTCGTCAGCTCTTTCCAGCATCAAAAGGATATCAAAGCCGGGCAAAAGAGTTTATGTTCAATCTTCAGAATTGAAGCCGGTGAGATCGGGATACGGGATTTCTATCATCTCGACCTCTAAAGGATTAATGACAAACAAAGAAGCCCATAAACAGAAGATCGGAGGCGAATTTATCGCTGAAGTTTGGTAAATAAAACAAGTAACTATTTTTTAAAATTATGTCTCGCGTAGGTAAAAAACCAATTCAAATACCGGCAGGAGTGGAGGTTAAGATAGAAGATGAAAAGATCAACGTTAAAGGGATAAAAGGATCTATCTCTAAAGAGATTCCGGCTGGAATTTTAGTTGAACAAAAAGAAAAAGAGATCATCGTTTCTCCGAAATCGATCAATAAAAGAAATAAAGCTTTATGGGGATTGATGAGAATGATCATTTCCAATATGGTGGATGGAGTCACTAAAGGATTCGATAAAAAATTGGAGATGGAAGGAGTTGGATTTAAGGCCAATATTCAAGGGAACGATCTGGTTCTAGAAGTAGGTTTCAGCCATAATGTTAAAGTGCCCGCTCCTGAAGGAATAAAATACTCCATGGAAAAAAATGTTATTGTTGTTTCCGGAATTGATAAAGAATTGGTTGGCCAAACAGCGGCAGTGATCAGAAGAGTCAAGCCGCCAGAGCCCTATAAAGGCAAAGGGATCAGATACCAAGGAGAAATTATCAGAAGAAAACTTGGAAAGAAAGCGGCTACTGCCGGAGGAGCAGGATAATCCTCGATTCGTTAATTTATTTTGTTAAATCATTATTATGTTGTTCACACAAGAAAAAAGAATCAGGCGTCATAAAAGAGGCAGATCCAAGATCAAGGGGACAGAAGAGACTCCGAGGCTTTCAATTTTCAGATCTTCCAATCATGTTTATGCCCAGCTTATTGATGATCAAAAAGGAGTCACTTTGGTTGCGGTTAACGATTCGGGAATGAAAAAGGGAGCTGAAAACAAAGAAATATCCAACAAGGCAGCTCTCGCTTATGAAGTCGGGAAAGCTATTGCCGAGAAGGCGATCAAAGAATTAAAATTATCAAAGGTGATTTTTGATAAAAGCGGTTACGATTATCATGGCCGGGTCAAAGCCTTGGCTCAAGGAGCGAGAGATGGCGGACTTAAATTTTAATAAGCCCAAATAAGCAATAAAAAAATAACACGAAACAAATGACGACCGAAAATCCCGTAAAAACCAAAAATTTTCCGAGTAGCAATAACAGAAGAAGAGATTTCCGTCCGGAAAAACCGAAAGACGAATTTGATTCGAAGCTTTTGGATTTGAGCCGCGTGACCAGGGTTTCTGCCGGAGGAAAACAGATGAGGTTTAGAGCTGTTATTGTTGTAGGGAATAGAATGGGAAAAATAGGCGTCGGGGTTTCCAAGGGTTTGGATGTTCCTCAATCTATCGAGAAAGCTACTAAATTGGCCAAAAAAAATATTATGATCGTGTCCATTGTTAATGGCACGATACCCCACGAAGTGATGGCCAAATATGGGGCGGCTGAAGTCTTGTTGAAACCTCAAACCAAAGGAAAAGGTTTAGTTGCGGGAGGGACCGTTCGTGTTCTTTGCACTTTGGCAGGGATCCAGGATGTTTCTTCAAAAGTTATCGGTAAAACTTCCAACAAATTGAATAATGCCATGGCTACCATTGAAGCTTTTAAGATGCTGAAGACGCGCAAGAGAACGATTAATTTGGAAAAAGCAAGCGCGGAGCCTGTTTTGGAATCGGAAGAATAAATTTTATAATCTTAAATTTTTTGGAAAATGCAGATACATCAACTTCAACCAATCCATAAAGCAAAAGAGCACAAAAGAGTCGGCCGCGGCGGAAAACGAGGCACTTATTGCGGCCATGGCCAGAAAGGCCAGAGCTCCAGAGGCGGCCGTAAATTCCAACCGGCTATCAGAGAATTTATTAAAAGATATCCTAAGTTAAGAGGTTATCGTTTTGGTACCGGCAGAGAAGAAAATATTGTAATTTTACAGCTAGACATTTTGAATAAGAATTTTGATCAAAAAGAGATCATCAACCCTGAAAAATTATTTGAAAAAGGGCTTATCACTAGGGTGGACAACAGAATTCCACAAGTGAAAATATTGGGAAAAACCGAGATCAATAAGGTTTTAGTGATCGAGAATTGCCTTGTTTCCAAAGGAGCCAAAGATCTTATTGAAAAAGCCGGAGGGCAAGTGATCATCTCTGATAATCAAAAAAAGAAAGACGTCAAAGCCCAGGCTAAAGAGAAAGAATTCGTCAAGAAAAGCGAAAAGAAAGTCCAAGCCCAGGCTAAATCCCAGGCTAAAGAAAAAGCTTCGGCCGCTAAAGATACCAAAGCCAAAGACGCGAAAAAATCGGAAAAAGCCCAAAGAGTGGAAAAAGCCATTGTCAGAAAAACAACAGGCAGCAAACCTAAAAGCAAAAAATAATTTATCTGTTTGATACTCTGTTCTTAAAAAATGCCAGGAATTAACAAAGCTATTCAAATTTTCAAAATCAAAGACTTAAGGAACAAGATTTTATTCGTTCTCGGGGTTTTTGCTATTTTTAGATTAATGGCTAATTTGCCGATACCGGGGATTGACAGCTCTCGCGTCCAGGATTTTTTCAACAGCAACCAATATTTGGGAATGTTGAATATGTTTACCGGCGGCGCCTTAGACAACTTGTCCGTTGTCATGCTTGGTCTTGGCCCTTACATCACCGCTGTCATTATCTTTCAGATCATGACCTTGATTTTTCCTCAATTGGAGAAGCTTTACAAGGAAGATGGAGAACAAGGAAGGCAGAAATTCAATCAATATTGCCGCATTGCCGCCATACCTTTGGCCGCTTTGCAGGGCTACTCAATGATAATCTTATTTAAGAGCCAGGGCTTGATCACTGGTCTTAATTGGCAGATTTTGCTGGTTTCCGTTTTAAGCATTACTGCTGGATCAATGATCTTGATGTGGCTGGGAGAGCTTCTTTCGGAAAAAGGAATCGGCAATGGGGTGTCTCTTTTGATCTTTGCCGGTATCGTCGCTGATTTTCCGAGAAGCGTTATGCAGATGGCCAATACCTTCCAGCAATCGGAAATCTTTTCTTATATTTTATTCTTTATCGCTTCGATCGCTATTATTAGCGCAGTTGTCATCCTTACTGAAGGACGCCGCAATATATCGGTTTCTTATGCTAAAAGAGTTCGCGGCCAAAAAATGTATGGAGGAGTTTCCACTTATTTGCCTTTGAACATCAATCCGGCTGGAGTAATACCGATCATTTTCGCGCTTTCTATTATGATCTTGCCGACGATGATGGCTTCTTTCTTGAAAAATGTCAGCGGCCCGGTTGGAAATGTTGCCGGTTCTATTGCCAGCTTCTTGCAAAATCCTTGGGTTTACGGCATCCTTTATTTCTTATTGGTTTTTATTTTTACTTTCTTCTACACTGCCGTTACTTTTGACCCTAAAGCGATTTCTACAAATTTGCAAAAAATGGGAGGATTTATTCCAGGCATCAGGCCGGGAGTTTCTACGGCAAGTTATCTAAGCTATATTTTAAACAGAGTCTTAGTTGTCGGTGCTTTATTTTTAGGCCTTGTCGCCGTAATGCCCTCGATAATACAGGGAGTTACCGGAGTCCAGCAATTCAGTTTTTTGATTGGAGGGACTGCTGTTTTGATTCTCGTGAGCGTGGTTTTGGAAACCACCCGCCAAATCAAAGCGCAAATAGAAATGCGCGATTACGAGAATTTTTAACTCTTAACTCTTCCTAAAAAAAATGGGGAAAGACGAATTAGTGATCTGCTTGTTGGGCCGTCCGGGATCAGGCAAGGGGACCCAAGCTAAGCTGATTGTCGAAAAGTTTGGCTTGGCCTATTTTGGTTCAGGCCAGGTTTTAAGAGAACGCCAGCAAATAAACGATTATACCGGCAGCAAACTTAGAGAAACAATGGCCAAAGGCCAGTTGGTTCCCAGCTTTATCGCCTCAAAACTTTGGGCCGATAAAATGGAAAACTTTAAGCAGGAGCCCACCCTCAAAGGATTTATTTTAGACGGAAGCCCTAGAACTCTTCCCGAGGCCAATCTTTTGGACGAAGCTTTAGACTGGTATCAATGGCAGATCGACCAAGTTTTTTTAGTAGATATTTCCAAAGAACTTTCTTTTAATCGCTTGGCTAAGCGCCGCCAGTGCCTTAAGTGCGGACGATTGACGCCATTTGAGGAAAAATATAAGGATATTAAAGTTTGCGACCGATGCGGCGGGCAATTGATCGTTCGCATGGATGACAAGCCGGAAGCAGTTAAAAAAAGACTGGCCACTTACGATGTTGAAATGCAGCCCATTATCGATTTTTATATAAAGCAAAATAAACTGATCAAGATCAACGGCGAGCAATCCATTGAAGCGGTTTTTCAAGACATTTTAAAAAATATACCGGAAGGATGATCCATCTAAAAACTCCCGAAGAAATAAAAATAATGGCTGAAGGCGGAAAGATCCTGGCAACGATAATGAAGCAATCTCTGAAAGAAGTTAAGCCAGGCATCACCACAAACGATATTGACAGGCTCGCAGAGAGCCTGATTTTTAAATACGGAGCCAAGTGTTCTTTTAAGGGTCAGAACGGGTTTCCAGCTTGTTCTTGCATCTCAATAAACGAAGAGATCGTCCATGGCGTCCCTTCGGCTCGTAAGTTGAAAGCAGGGGATATTTTGAGCCTGGACCTGGGTCTTTATTATAACGGTTTCCATTCTGATATGGCTGTTACTGTGCCGGTGGGAGAGGTAAATTTTGATATTCAGCGCTTAATGAGAGTGGCAAAAAAATCTTTGAAAAGAGGAATCAAATTATCCAGAGTCGGCAACACTTTCGGCGATATTTCAAACACTATCCAAAGATATGTTGAGGGTCAGGGCTTTAATGTGGCTCGCGATCTTGCCGGCCACGGCATAGGTAAAAACCTGCACGAAGATCCGGAGATCTTGAATTACGGCAAGCGAGAACGGGGAGCGGAAATAAAAGAGGGAATGGTTTTTTGTTTGGAGCCGATGGTTGTTGCGGGCAGCGGGGAAATAAAGCTGGCCAAAAATGGTCAAACTTACGAAACTGAAGACGGTTCTTGGGCCGCTCATTTTGAGCACACTATAGCGGTTACCAAAGAGGGAACAAAAATTTTAACCGATATGGGCGATATAGATTTGGACAATAACGATCCAGAAGAATAAAGAAAGAAATTGTCTGCCGAGGGGTCTAACCTGAGCATAGATAAAGAACGCCTAATGCGTTTTTTTGTTTGCGCAAAGCCAGGGGATTTTTTGGCAGTTTTTTATCTAGCCATCGGCCAATGACTGGGAACTGGCGGCGTATTTTTATTAATGATATAATTTTATTGTTTTAAGCGAATTCATAACTATTTTTAAAATTAGCGGCCTTGGCTGCTTTCATTTTAATTTTCATGGAACAAGATAAAGAAAAGTTTCCTTCAGAGTTGCGGCTTGACTTAGTCTCTAAAGACTGGGTTGTGATCGCTACAGGCAGGGGCAAAAGGCCTGAAATGTTCAAGAATACTAGAGAAGAAGTTAAGTCCGAGATAAAAAAGGAGAATTGCCCTTTTTGCAATATAGATCCGGGTATAAAGGCCAGTGCAGCTTTTTTGGATGGAAAGGAGATAGACCTTTCTCAGTCTGGATATGCGATTCCCCAGAAATGGACTACCTTGGTCATTCCTAATAAATTTCCAGCTTTTATACCGGCGGAAAAGCTGGAAGAAAGAACCGAAGGAGGGCTTTACCTCCGTATTAATGCGGTTGGCTATCATGATCTGGTGCTGACGAAAGACCACGGAATATCTTTAGCCAACCTGCCGCAGGAAAAAGTGAAAGAAGTTTTTGACGCTTATCAGGCCAGATATTTACAGCTCAAAAAATTTTCTCATGTTAATTATGTTTCTATTTTTCATAATCATGGACCGTCGGCCGGAGCTTCTCAGCCGCATCCCCATTCGCAAATAATTACTTCGCCTTTGATAGATGTTGACTTGGAAAATGCTTTGTCTATCGGGAAAAAATATTATGAAGAGAATAAAAAATGCCTTTACTGCGAGATGACTGAATGGGAGTTGAAGACAAGAGAGAGAATTGTTTTTGAGAATGATCATTTTCTGGCTTTGTGCCCTTTCGCTTCAAAATCAGCTTTTCAAGTTATTGTTACCCCTAAAGCCCACAAAGCTTATTTTGAAGAGATCACTGAAGAAGAAAAAGAAGCGCTGGCCGAAGCCTTTAAGGCGGTTCTATTTAAGATTTACAAGGGATTAAATAATCCTGATTATAATTTTTATTTGCATACTTCTCCTTGCAGCGGCGAAGATTACGATTTTTACCATTGGCACTGGACGATTATGCCTAAAACTTCAGTTTGGGCCGGTTTTGAAATAGGTTCAAGAATGGAAATTTCCACGATAGAACCGGAAAAGGCCGCTGAATATTTAAGACAACAATGATCGTAGAAATAATAGAGTCTATTCTGGGGGTTATCGCCTCTTACATTGTTAGTGGTATTTCCTTTTCCGGTTACTGGGGAGTTTGGTTTTTTATGGCCCTGGAAAGCGCCTGTTTGCCCGTACCTTCGGAGATCATCATGCCTTTTGCCGGTTATCTGGTTTGGACCGGGAAATTTTCTTTTTGGCCGGTTGTTATTTGGGGAACGATAGGGAATTTGGCCGGATCAATGGCGGCTTATGCGGTAGGTTATTACGGCGGGAGGCCTTTTACTGAAAAATACGGAAAATATATTTTACTTTCTCATCACGATTTGGATATGGCCGATAAATGGTTCAGTAAATATGGCAATCCGAGCATTTTCTTTTCCCGTCTTTTGCCGGTGATCAGAACATTTATTTCTCTGCCTGCCGGGATAGCCAGAATGCCCTTTAAGAAATTTTGTTTTTACACCACAGTTGGATCTTTGCCTTTTTCAATATTATTAACTTGGGCCGGCTTGGCGCTGGGACAGAATTGGGCGAACCTTAAAGTGTATTTAAGAAATCTGGATTGGCTTATTATCATTTTCGTACTTTTAGCCGGAACAGCATTTGTTTTTTTCAAAGTTAAAAATAGAGCTAAAAATAATAACATTTAAATTCAAACTTTATGGCATCTTTAGTCGTCGCTAACTGGAAAATGAATCCCAAGACCGCCAATGAAGCAAAAAAGATCTTTGCCGGAGTGGCGGCCGGTTCTAAGAAAATAAAAAAAGCTCAAATGGTCGTTTGCCCGCCGTCTGCTTTTTTGGGTATATTTGCCGGCAAAGCTAAAAAGGTCAAATTGGGGGCGCAAAATTGCCACTGGGAAGAAAAGGGAGCTTTTACGGGAGAGTCATCTTTGCCTCAAATAAAAGATATCGGCTGCCGTTATGTTTTGGCCGGCCATTCGGAACGGCGCAAACTTTTTGGAGAAACAGATGAAATGATCAACAAGAAAGTTTTGGCCGCGCTTAACTTTGGCTTGATCCCTGTCCTGTGTTTTGGAGAAACAGCCGAAGAAAAAGAGAGAGACGAGACATTTCAAGTTTTAAAAGACCAGCTGGAAAAAGGGCTTAATGGGGTTGCTAAAAAAGCGGCTGATAAAATTATCTTAGCCTATGAACCTGTTTGGGCCATCGGCACTGGCAAGGTTTGCGAGATCTGCCAGGCGGAAGAAGTGAATATTTTCTTGAAGAAGATCCTCAATGAAAAATACGGCCGCAATATCGCTATTTCTATGCCTATCCTTTACGGAGGAAGCGTAAATTCTGAAAATGTCCTATCTTTTGTAAAAGAAGCCAAAATGTCCGGCGTTTTGGTGGGAGGCGCTTCCTTGGACCCGAAGGAATTTATAAAAATTGCCCAGCAGATAGACTTCTAAAAGTTTAAGCGTAAAGCTAAAAGCGAAAAGCGTAAAATAACGAACGATATTTTAAGTTTTTCGCTGTTGTTTTGCGCTTTTCATTTTGCGCTTTTCGCTAAATGAAGAGTTGTCTAGAATTCATTTTGGTCCAGAGATGGGTTTTATCTCTATTTTTCCTCATTCTAGAGCATTGATTTTATTTCTGTTTTCAGCTAAAATATTGAAGCTGTAGAGTAAGAGCTTTTAGCATAAATTTTATGCCACGCGCGGGGTAGAGGAGTAGTACCTCGTCAGTCCCATAAGCTGAAGACCCTGGTGCAATTCCAGGCCCCGCAACATTTTCTATTTTACATATCCCAAAAACGAGCCGGTGTAGCTCAGCGGCAGAGCGGACGTTTCATAAGCGTTAGGTCGCAGGTCCGACTCCTGCCACCGGCACTAGATCGCTTTCCGGCGATTTTATAAGTTTCTGGGGACGTAGTGTAGCCCGGTTAACACGTCTCCCTGTCACGGAGAAGATCATGGGTTCAAATCCCACCGTCCCCGCATCATAGTACATTCGCGAAAAGTCAGCACGGCCCCCGCTTCGCGGGGGCTTTGTTTTGACCGGATTTTTTCCACAGGCTGCTCCATATCCTTGGCGGCTTTTTGGGAGTAGAATAAAGGAATAATCAAGTTATAAAATAAAGGTATTTTTTATGGACAAAAAATTAACAGAGGAGCAAATAAATTCAATAATAGAGAATTCTGCGGTTGCTACTTTTGTGATAGACTCCGGCCATAAAGTCCTTTATTGGAACAAGGCTTGCGAAATCCTTACCGGCGCAGTTGCCAAAGATATGGTCGGTACAGACAACCAGTGGAAAGCTTTTTATGATCACCAGCGTCCTTGCGTTGCAGATCTCATTATTGATAAGAAGCCTGGGGAAATGAAAAAACTTTATGAGGTTCAAACAGACTCGGAGCTTGTGAAGGGAGGATTGCACGCCGAAGGATGGTACCCTAATTTGGGCGGCAAGCGCAAGTATATCATTTTTGACGCTGCTCCGATCTTTGATAAGGGCGGGAATATTACAGGAGCTATTGAGACCTTGCAAGATGTTACGGAAACTAAAAAAGCTGAAGAAATATTGAGGGAGAAGGAAGAACGGTATCGTTCATTTTTGCAAAATTTTCCTGGAGTTGCTTATTGGGGAAAAGTCGGCTCTTCGTCCATTTATTTTCATGGTGCAGTTGAGAAGATCACAGGCTACGGAGAAAAAGATTTTTCTTTGGGAAAAATAAGCTGGGATAAAATTATTTATCCGGAAGATTTTGGATCAGTCGCTGCATCTTTGGAAAATATCAGTTCTCTTCCAAACCATTTGGCGGAACGCGAATATCGCATCGTGCGCAAAGATGGAAATCTGCGCTGGGTTCACGAAATGATCCAATATTTTTATGATAACGATAAGCCAGCTTGGATGCAGAGCACAGCATACGATATCACTGAACGTAAGGAAGCTGAAAAACGCTGCAGTGCGATGGGCGTAAAGTTATAAACCCATCAATTGGTATTTTTAGGGTATAATCAGCTTTAAAATATTTAAATTATGAAATGTCCAATTTGTAATGTTGATCTGTTGATGTCTGACCGCCAAGGAGTAGAGATAGATTATTGCCCCCAATGCCGCGGCGTTTGGCTTGACCGCGGAGAGCTTGATAAAATTATTGAGCGCAACCAATCAGCGGCTGCTCCAGCGGTTGATGATCGCAGAACCGTGGTCCAGCCCAAGGAAGCTTATCAGGCCCCGAGAGAAGAATATTATAAGGGAAGCGGCAAAGAACACGACGACCATGATGATGGATATAAAAAGAAAAAAAAGGGAGGGCTGCTGGGAGAGATATTTGACTTTTAAAATCAGCAAAAACCGGCAGGCAGCCGGTTTTTGTTTGCCATTTATTGACTTGCCAATAGCTTTCTCATATAATAAATCCACAATTTAATATGCTTGATTTTGGCGATTGCTGTGGCCACCAACCATAGTTTATCTTTTAAAGACTAAGTCAAAACAAGCAAAAAGCTGTCCGTTAATTCGGGAAGCTGAGTGGAACCGCGCGGTTTAGACCTCGTCTCAGCCTATCAAGGATACTTGATAAATTGAGACGAGGTTTTTTATTATCTGCGTATTTACCCTATCTTCGTTGTTAGGGCAGCGAGGCCCTAGTCGCCGTACTCTCGCGTACGGCTCCGGCGCGCCTCGCCGTCCTGCCTAGAATCTAGGGCAAATACGCAGATAATAAATTCAAAAATTATTAGCATTTAAGAAAATTTATATGGAAAAACAATTGGAAAAAATAGATATTTTGCGCCATTCCGCGGCCCATGTTTTGGCAGCCGCTGTTTTGGAAATGTTCCCAAAGGCTAAATTTGCCATCGGGCCGAGCATTGAAGACGGTTTTTATTACGATTTTGATTTGCCTCGTTCCTTGGCTCAGGAAGATCTGCCGGAGCTGGAAAAAAAGATGAAAGCGATCATTAAAAAGAATTTTGTTTTTGAGAGAAAAGAAATGCCAATCAAAGAGGCGATAGAATTTTTTAAAAAAGCGGAACAACTTTATAAAGTTGAGCTGATTGAAGACTTAGTCAAAAATGAAAAGATTGAAACTGTTTCAATCTATGCCTCTGGAGAGTTCGTTGATCTTTGCCGCGGTCCGCATTTAGAATCAACCGGAAAGATAGGTGCGGAAGCTTTTAAGCTGATGAAGATCGCAGGGGCGTATTGGAGGGGAGATGAGAAGAATAAAATGTTGCAGCGAATTTACGGCACTGCTTGGGAGACAAAAGCCGACTTGGAGTCTTATCTCAAAAAAATAGAAGAAGCGGAAAAACGAGACCACCGCAAGATCGGTAAAGACCAGGATCTGTTCTCTTTCCATGAGGTTGCTCCAGGTATGCCTTTTTTTCATCCAAAAGGAGTTATTGTCTGCAATGAACTCAAGAATTTTTGGATCGAATCTCAGAAAGAGTTTGATTACGACACCATTTTTTGCCCTTCAATGCTTGATGTTTCTATGTGGAAGCAATCCGGCCATTGGGACCACTATCAAGAGGATATGTATTTTATTAAAGCGGGCAAAGATGAAAAAGAATTTGCTTTGCGTCCGATGGATTGCCCCGGCGCTATTTTGGTCTACAATAATTCTCCGAAATCTTACCGGGATTTGCCCTTGCGCTATGCGGAGATGGGACTGATCACCCGCAAGGAAAAATCCGGCCAGCTTAACGGTCTCTTTCGTGTTCAGCAATTCGTACAGGACGACGCCCATATTTTTATAGCCGAAGACCAAATTGAAAAGGAGATGAAAGGAGTGATCGCTTTGGTTGATAAAATTTATAAGCCGTTCGGATTGAAATATAAAGCCTTTTTATCTACCCGTCCCGATGGTTATATGGGAGATCTCGCGTCTTGGGAAAAAGCCGAGGCTGCTTTGAGAAAAGTTCTTAATGAAGTTTATGGCGAAGGCAATTACGGGTTGAAAGAGAAAGATGGAGCATTTTATGGCCCAAAGATAGATTATCAGCTTGAAGACGCAATCGGCCGCACTTGGCAATGCGCCACTATCCAGCTTGATTTCCAGATGCCCGGAAAATTTGAATGTAAATATATAAACAATGAGGGGAAAGAACAGCAGCCGGTTTTGATACACCGTACCATTATGGGTTCTTTTGAGCGCTTTATGGGAATTTTGATCGAGCATTACGCCGGAGCGTTCCCGGTATGGCTGGCGCCGGAACAGGTTTGGGTTTTGCCCATTGCCGAACGCCATCAGGAGTATGCCAATAAAGTGGTTGAGATGTTAAGAAACGAGAATATCAGAGTTAAGATGAGGTCTGAGAGCGAGACCATCGGCAAAAAGATCCGCGCCGGACAAATGCAAAAAATTCCTTATCTTTTGGTGGTGGGTGACAAAGAAATCGAAGCTGAAGGAGCGGCTGTGCGCGACAGAATAAAAGGGGATTTAGGCATAATGCCAGTTAGAGATTTTATCGCGAAAATAACCGAAGAAATAAAAGAAAAGAAATAAAAACATTATAATTTTAAATGGAAAACCAGCCGAGAGGCTGGTTTTTTGTTATAAATTTAAAGGTTGAAAAGTTCAGTTAATCCCCAGTTTTCGGGGGTTGCTTTTAAGCTTAAAATCGGGTAAAATAATAATGTTTTCCATATTAAAAAATCTGTAAAAGCAGAAGGAAGGAGACCTTAAATTACTAAAAACCAGCCTAAAACGGCAGGAAGAATAATTTTATTTGGTTGCAATATCAGGGCCGAGACCTTGGTTGCGGAGCTAAATGGAAATTATAATTTTATTTTTTTAAACATGGCTGAAGAACAAAAACAAAGAAAAGAAACAACCAGTTACGGCGCGAAAGATATTGAAATTTTGGAAGGACTGGAGCCGGTGCGTAAAAGACCGGCTATGTATATCGGATCAACCGGACCCGAAGGTTTGCATCACCTTATTTATGAGATCGTTGATAATTCTATCGACGAAGCTATTGCTGGATATTGCAACAAAATAGATATCGCTTTGCTTCCCGGTGAAAGGGTTCAGGTTCGCGATAACGGACGCGGCATTCCAGTTGACATTCATCCTAAAACTAAAAGATCGGCTTTGGAAACGGTTTTGACCACCTTGCACGCCGGAGCTAAATTCGAGAATAAGGCTTATCAGGTATCAGGAGGCTTGCACGGAGTAGGAAGCTCGGTGGTTTGCGCCCTATCTACTTTTATGCGCGCTGAAGTTTGCAAAGATGGAGGAAAATACATGCAGGAATATAAATACGGCAAACCGCAAGACCAAGTTAAAAAAATAGAAAAATGCACGGAAAAAGATAGGGGAACGACTATTATTTTTGACGCTGATCCTAAGATTTTTCAGGAAGTGAAATATAGCCGCAATACTCTTATTAGCCATTTTCGCCAGCAAGCCTATCTTATCAAGGGCATCAAAATAAATTTTGTTGATCTGCGAGATAAGGACGAGCCGTTTGAGTACCATTTTTATTTTGAAGGAGGCATTGCTTCTTATTTGAAGCATCTTATTAAAAATAATCAGGCCATCCATCCTAATTTTTTTTATGCCTCGGGAGAGAAGAACGATATCTTGGTGGAGGCGGCTTTTTGTTATACTGATGAGTACGAAATTTCCGAACATAGCTTTGCCAATAATATCCATAACCCGGAAGGAGGCACTCATCTCACGGGATTCAGAACCGCTTTAACCAGAGTTATCAACGATTACGCAAAAAAAGAAGGATTCTTAAAAGAAGCTGAAGTGAATTTATCGGGTGAAGATGTCCGCGAGGGTTTGACTGCCGTAATTTCCATCAAGATCAGGGAGCCTCAATTTGAAGGCCAGACCAAAACAAAATTGGGCAACCCTGAAGCCAGGTCTGCCACCGAAAGCGTGGTTAATGAGGCTATGGCTAAATTTTTTGAAGAATATCCGCAAGATGCCAAGATGATCGTGGATAGGTGTGTTTTATCAGCCAAAGCCAGACGGGCCGCCAGGGCCGCCAAAGATACGGTTTTAAGAAAGGGGATACTGGAAGGTTTAAGCTTGCCTGGGAAATTGGCTGATTGCAGCTCGCGCAAGCCGGAAGAATCCGAAATATATCTTGTTGAGGGAGAATCGGCCGGAGGTTCCAGCCGCCAAGCCCGCAATCGCAGGTTTCAAGCTATTTTGCCTTTAAAAGGAAAAATTTTAAATGTAGAAAAAGTGCGCTTGGATAGGGCGCTGGATTCCAAAGAAATAAAATCTTTAGTGATTGCCATGGGAACGGCCATTTCAGATGATTTTAATATTGAAAAATTAAGATACCATCGTATTATTCTGATGACCGATGCCGATTCCGATGGAAATCATATCAGGACGTTGCTTTTAACTTTGTTTTTCCGTTATTTCAAAGCCATAATCGAGAAGGGTTATTTATATATCGCCCAGCCGCCTTTGTATAAGATTCAGAGCGGCAAAGAGCTAAAATATGCTTTTGATGACGAAGCCAAGGAAAGGATGCTGAAGGAATTAGGAAACCGCCCGTCTTCGGTCCAGAGGTATAAAGGTCTTGGAGAAATGAACGCTTCCGAGCTTTGGGACACGACAATGGACCCAAAAACCCGTGTCTTGCTTCAAGTAACGATCGACGACGCCCAAGTCGCCGATGAAGTCTTTGATATGTTGATGGGCAAGGAAGTGCCGCCAAGAAAAAAGTTTATTCAGTTGTACGCAAAGAGAGTCAGAAACCTAGACATTTAAAATTTCTAATTAGTCTAATTTCTAATCAAATCCTAATGACCAAATCCCAATGCCCAACCAAATCCCTGCCTACCGGCAGGCAGGCTAAATCCCAATGCCCAATCGTTTGCATTATTTGGGATTTCAGACGGTTGGGATTTTATTGGTCATTGGATATTGGGTTTTGGGATTTAATCAGAAATTGACATAAACCCTTAATTTTGGTATTTTTATACCTGTTATGAGTTCAAATTCCACCAACAAATTAACTCTATTTTTTAGAGAAGTTAAAACAGAGGTTAAGAAAGTGAGCTGGCCGACCCGCCAAGAAGTTTTTAATTATACTTTGATCGTTATTATCGCCTCCGTTAGCGTGGCTATTTTTTTAGGAGGATTGGATGTGCTTTTCCAAAAAGCTATAAACTATATATTATTAAATCTACCAAAGTAATAGATCACTATGGCACGACAACAAATATCACAAGAGCGAAGATGGTATGTACTGCACACATACTCCGGCTACGAGGATGCCGTTGCGAACAGCCTTAAACAGAGGATAGAGTCTTTTAGCATGGAAGACAAAATTTTCAATGTGATGGTCCCGAAAGAGCAGAAGATCAGAATCAAGAACGGCAAAAGAAAAACCGTAGAAGAGAAGATCTATCCCGGTTATGTTTTGGTGGAAATGGTTGTTACCGATGACTCTTGGTATGTTGTCAGAAATACGCCGAATGTGACTGGTTTTGTAGGCGCAGGTACAATGCCGATCCCTGTTTCCGAATTGGAGATCAAAGAACTTCAAAAGAGAACCGGCCAGGAAAATCCTAAATACAAAATTGAATTTAGCATGGGCGATAATGTCAAAGTAACCGACGGTCCATTTAAAGATTTTGACGGCAAGGTATCTGAAGTTGACCGCGACAGAGGCAAGGTCAAAGTCATGGTCAATATGTTTGGCCGCGATACGCCGGTAGAGATAGATTCATTACAGATCAGAAAAATTTAAAATATTAATTATTCCTAAAAATCAAGTGGCCAGACCATCTCTAGAAGATAGTTTGGAATCTTGCTCTTGGGAATCAAAACAATGGCAAAAAAAATAAAATCAGTCATCAAGATCCAGATCAAGGCCGCTAAAGCCACTCCCGCTCCGCCGATCGGTCCGTCTTTAGCTCCTCACGGCGTCAATATTGCCGATTTTTGCAAGAGGTTCAATGATGCTACCAGAGAGATGGGAGATTTTATTATCCCGGCCGAGATTACCGTTTACGAAGATAGGACTTACGAATTTATTTTAAAGCAGCCTCCGGTAGCCGATTTGTTGAAAAAAGCCGCTGGCATTGAAAAAGGATCCGGCAAACCGAACACTGTCAAATGCGGCAAAGTGACTAAAGATCAGGTAAGGAAAATTGCCGAGCAAAAACTTCCCGATCTGAACACTACCGATATAGAAGCCGCAATGAGGATAGTCGAAGGAACGGCCCGCAGTTTGGGACTCGAGGTAAAGTAAAAGACACAAAATATTAACAAGGAACCTGCAGAAATGCAGGTTTTTTGTTTGCATTAAAAGCGTAAAATGCAAAGCGAAAAGCGTAAAGTAACAGCGTAAAGCTAAAAACAACGAACGAATATTTTGATATTTGAATTTTTTAGCGCACAGAGGTTTAACTTGTGGATTGTTTTGATTGTTTTTTCCATTTATTTCTTATATAGTCAACTCAATATGAAATTCTCTCAACTTTTTAACTCTCTCTCTCTCTCTCGTCAACCTCGGACGGAAACTAAAGTCCAAGTGTAAAGATTCCAAAGCCTTCACCCTCGTCGAGATCCTCATCACCATCACCATCCTCGGCATCCTGGCCTCCATCATTTTGGTTTCCACCGCCGGCACCCGGGAAGCCGCCCGCGACGGCCGCCGCCAGAGCGACC
>JBBABZ010000003.1:0-76115 GCA_041657385.1 Minisyncoccota bacterium
CACAGTAGCCACCACCACTGGTTTAGCCGCTTCCGTTGCCGAAGGTTCAACCGTGATTAGAGCGACTTTTGGAGGCCAATCCGGAATAGCGAATCTGACCGTAACGAATGCAAACTTGTCCAGCATAACGATAGAGGCTACTGGTTACGACTACACTGCCGCTTTGCCGATAGGCGATGGGCAAATGTTCAAGGCCACTGGCACTTATTCTGATAATACCGCCGCAGATATTACCCCTAATGTTATATGGATCAGTTCTAATGAGGATGTCGCATATTTCAACGAGTATTGGGATGTTACGGGCGAGATAATAGTGGCGCGCGCAGTCGGAACAACCAGCATTACAGCTGCTCTTAACGGCACGACCAGCAACGCTATTACGGTAACAGTAACCGGCTATTCAACTGCGCCAACCGTCACTTCTCCTGCAACAGCAGTATCGGTCTCCAGCACTTCGTATACCATTACAGGCACTTCAACAGCCAACGCGGCTATATCCGTTTGCTCTGGCCAGGGTAGTTGCAATTCCGGTACCGCTAATGGCAGTGGAATCTGGAGCGTTACAGTAAGCTTGAATTCCGGAACAAATAATTTTACGGTTCATGCTCAAGAATCCGGTAAAGCAGACAGCACATCAGTGACAGTTCCAGCTATTACCCAGGACAACAACAGTCCGAGCGTCATGATAACTTCGCCGACCAATGGCAATACCAATGACACTACCCCGTTGCTTGCTTACGAAACAGAAGCTGGAGCGGTAATAGTCGTGAAATTAGATGGAGTGACAACAACAATTGCAAATGGAGGATCTTTTGCCACATCAACAGAGGGACCGCACACTGTAATAGTGCAAGCGACCGATGCGGCTGGCAATACAGGATCAAACAGCGTAACTTTCACAATTGATACTTCTGTTCCTGGATCGCTGAATGCTAATCCTTCTTCGGGAGTATACAACGAAACCCAAACGGTTTTGCTTGAAAACGGCAATGGAACGGTCTATTACACCACTAACGGTTCCACTCCTGGCACATCATCAGCTGTTTATACAGCCGCCGGGATAACAGTTTCCAGCGATACGGTTGTCAAGGCTGTATGTCTTAATAACAGCGGTACATTGGGATCGGTTTCCACCTTCACTTATATTTTGAAGACAGACCTTGACGGAATTACTCCGCAGACGATCGTTTTGAAAGCCGGAAAATGGAATATCTTCTCGGTTCCTAAAACTGTAGCCACTTTCACTGCCTTTAATACGATTTCCACGACAACAAGCTTGACTGGATTGACTGCCAGCCAGCTGGGAATAGGTGGAGCAGCCTATTTGATGGAAGGAAATGCTTGGAAGAGATTGACCACTGATGTGATCGCGAATTCCGGACATGCCCACTATGGGAAGGAAGTCCCGCAGCCATTATACGGCTATGTGATTAAAAATATGAGCGAATATGATATCACTTTGACTATCGCTTACGATGCAACTTTGGCGAGCGGAATAACTACGTTCCAAAGAAATCTTGCTCAAGGATGGAATTCAGTGGGAGTCGCCGATTACCAGGGAGCTCTTTCAGCCGATTCAACTTCTACGATCAATGTTGATACTTCCGACGGTATGGGCGGAATGTCTTCGCTGGGATATGTTCTTGATTACACTGCCAATGCCAATGACAGCAGCGTGAACTTTGCTTCAGCAGCCGCCAGATTGAGACGCTCTGGATATGATGCCTCAACCATCAACATTATCAACCCGAGAGAAACAAGGGGATACCTTATCTCCTCGCAGGCTGGATCCTTCGTAGGAACACAGCTTGTCCTCCCGCAATAAGCTGAATTAACTTGAGGAAGGGCCTTCGTTAAAACGAAGGCCCTTCCTCCCGAAATGAAAAAATCTATGAAAAAATATTTTTATCTTGCGATGGCGATCGGGCTTTCATTCATTCCGGTTTTGGCTTTTGCGGAGGGGCCTTCTTTGCCGATGTCCCTTTGGGGAACAGCAACCGTTAATGGTTCCAACGTCCCGGTAGGAACAGTGGTTAGCTCATATAATTCTATAGGGGTCGTTTATGGCAATGTTACTGTTACTACAGCCGGATTGTATGGCACCAATAATTTAGATCAGGCCAATCCCGCGGAAGCCAGATTGCTTTTTGAAGGAAGCGGGACGATCACCTTTAAAGCGGTTATTCCAGGCTATAACAGCGGAGAGATAATAACAGCCGTGGAAACAAAAGCTTTTGTAGCAGGCGTAGCAGAGAGAAAAGATCTGTCGTTCGTTGCCACATCTGATAATGTTTGCGCTGCCGTTGCCAACGGCGAGGTTGGCGCTTACCCAAGTTGCACCCTTACTTGTAATTATGGGTATAGTAAAGACGGCAATTCCTGTGTTTATACCAGCAGTAGCGGCAGCGGTTCTGGCAGCGGTAGCGGAGCTTCCGATGTGACCGCTCCGGCGATCAGCAACGTTGTTGCCACCCCGACCAGCGGAACGACCGCCACGATCACCTGGCAGACCAATGAAAACTCTCTGACTTGGTTGAACTATGGAACTACCACGGCTTACGGCCAGCAAGTAAAGACAGCTTCTTATACTTCTTCACACTCGGCCAGCTTAACTGGTTTGACCGCCAGCACCATTTATCACTACCAAGTTAAATCGCAGGATTCTTCCATTAATTCCACTGTTGCCGCAGACAAGACCTTTACGACCTTGACCGCGGGGCAGACGGCTTCCGGTTCATTAGGCTCGGGTTCTGGTTCTGCGACAACCACAGCTACAACTACTCTCACCAGAGAACAGCTTATTGCTCTTATTCTTCAAATACTCGCTGCCAGAGGGCAGGGAAGCACGACTGGAGGGACAGCTGGCCTTAGCGGTATTCCGTCAAGCTTCACTTTCCAAAATAATTTGGCGTTTGGGATAACGATGATAGATGTCAAATATTTGCAGGTCTTTTTGAACTCCAACGCGGACACGAAAGTCGCCTTGACCGGAGTTGGATCATCGGGATACGAAACGACCAAATTCGGCGCAGCCACTTTGGCCGCAGTCAAGAAATTCCAGTTGAAATATGGAATTACCACTTCTAGCGGCGCTGGCTACGGCTTGGTAGGCCCAGCCACCAGAGCCAAACTGAACAGTCTTCTGGGAAGATAAAGCCGCCCTACTCTTACACGGGTTTCACCCGTGTAAGGATTTGGGGAGAAAAAACGAAACGAAACTGCCGGGGGCTACCTCGGCAGTTTTATTTAAAAGACGGGCTTAAAACCGGTCGAAGCCGGGCTTTGACAAGGGTCTCCCGGAAATATTTTTTTAGTGTATAATATTTGTAAAAGATAACTAATAATGCTTTATTCCAATCAGGCATATCGGTTTTTGACCGATGCAAAGATCGGATGTTAAGATTTTTTCAATGTCCCGTTTTCAAAAATACATCGCGGCCGGTTCCTTGCTGTGCCTTTCAATTTTTTGAAGTTTTTCGGCCGTTGTTTGCGAAGCGGATAGTTTAAAAAATGGAGCGGTTCTCAAGACCCAAGATCAAGACAGCCTTAAAATTTTTGGCAAAGCCAGGGCCGGATCTTCGGTTGATAAAAAAACCGAGTACGTCCCCGGCGAGGTTATCGTTAAATTCAAAACCGGAAAGATCAGCTTGAGCTGCCAGGCAGGATTGTCCGAAGCGAAAAGTTTTGCCGCGGTTCAAAATTTATCTTTAAAGGAAAATGTCCAAAAACAGAATATTGCCGTTTTTAAAATCAACGATTCCCGGTCCGTCGAATCGGCGGTGCAAGAATTGAAAAAAAATTCGAACGTCGAGTACGCCCAGCCCAATTTTATTTATTATCCATCGGATATAGATTCGAACGATACTTACAAAAATTTGCTTTGGGGCATAGACAATACCGGGCAGACCGTTAACGGCATAACCGGAACGGCTGATGCCGATATCGACGCGCCGGAAGCGTGGGCGATAAATGAAGGCATGAACACCTCGACCATTGTGGCCGTCCTTGATACTGGCGTTGCTTACAATCATCCCGACTTGGCGGCCAATATGTGGGACGGCGCGAATTGCAAAGACGAGAACGGCGATCCTCTGGGCGGTTGCAACCACGGTTACGATTATCTTGCGGGAGACAAAGACCCTTTGCCCGTAGAAAGCTCCCATGGCACGCACGTGGCCGGAACGATAGCCGCTGTAAAAAATAACGGCCAGGGGATTATCGGCGTCGCGCCCCATGCAAAGATCATGGCCGTAAAAGTAGGGGAGGAATTTTTAAGCGATGCGGTCATCATAAAAGGCATCGCGTTCGCCGAACAGAACGGAGCGAAGATCATTAACGCCAGCTGGGGAGGATCCGCCAGCAGTTGCGATGATGTTTATGACGAAGCTTTATATCAAGCAATACAAGGATTCAGCGGTTTATTTGTAACATCCGCCGGGAATGACTCCGAAAATCATAATGGTTCTTCTTATTTCGGCGCTCCCGCCGATTATGGCGAAACGACTTCCTGCTGGGCAGGGCTGGATAACATTATCAGCGTGGCCGCCACCAATTCAAACGACGCCTTGGCTTATTTTTCCGATTATGGCTCCAATTTTATAGATGTCGCAGCTCCGGGCGTTGATATTTACAGCACCGTAGACTATTATTATTCGACGATTTTTAATGAAAATTTTGAAGAAGTTACTGCTCCTGATATTCCCGCCGACTGGATCAGGGCAGGATCAGCCAACAACTGGCGGTCCGCCAGCGTTTCCAGTTCCAATATCCTTTATGCCGATTCGAGTTTTCCTTACGCGGATAACGCCTCCAGCAGCGTAACTTCTCCGGCTTATGACCTTAGCAGTACGACCGAAGCGGCGCTGGGGTTTTCCGTGAGCTGCGATACGGAATACGACACTGATTATTGGAGGGATTATCTCTCTCTGTTTTTGAGCAGCGACGGTGTCAATTTCAATAGAGTATTGAGGCTCGATGAGTTTTATATAGATACGCTCAATAGCGAAGATCCTTTCAGCAGCACCAGCGCCGCCTCGATGTATCTCTCCGCCGCTCTGTCTTCGGGATATTTGACCGGCAATTTTAAAATAAGATTTGGCTGGACGAGCAACGGAACCGACAACAATTATGGCGGCTGCTGGATCGACAATTTGAATATTTCCAAATTGTCTTATTCTCTCGATGGAACAAACGGAGGGTATGATTATATGAGCGGCACTTCAATGGCCGTGCCGCACGTGGTAGGCTTGGCCGCCTTGATCTGGGGAGACGATCCGGCTTTAACAGCCGCGCAAGTTAAAAGCATTATTCTTGGCAGCGGCGACTCCTTGCCTTCGTTGAACGGCAAGACCGTTACGGGAAAAAGGATTAATGCCCATAATGCGTTGGGCTATTTCAATCCGGTGATCGGATATGAAAGCGATAATGTTATCCCGACAAGCTCGATCATTAATCTTAACAATGGTTCAGGGGGGAGGGCTGTCAACTTTAAAGTTAAAGACGGCCTAGCCGGATTGCCTATTATTTTAAGCGATTTTGGTTATAGTTTGGACGGCGGAGCGGCCTGGATAGCGCCTGATAACGGCGATGATTCAGCCGCTTTCTCTGAAAATTGGAAAACCAATGATGCTGTGTCGGAAGAAGTTTATCTCTCCAGCCTGGATTATTCCGGCAACGGTTATTCTTTTTATTTTAACACCCAGCACGAAGATTTTTCCGATTTTAATAATACCGACACGGATAATATAATGCTTCGGTTCAAAGCCAGCGATGGAGTGAAAACCAGCGGTTATGTTTTGAGCGGTCCGCTTTCTATCGATAATATACCTCCGGCGGCGCCCGTTATAACCCAGCCAGCCACCACTACTTATATAAATGCGGACAGTTATTCCATTATTGGCACGGAAGAGCCGGAAGCGATAATAACGATCACAAAAAACGGGTTGGCCGTTAGTTCAACATCAACTTTGGCAACTACCAGCGATTTTTCCATTACCGTGCCTTTAGAGCAGAACAGCACAAACACCTTTGGCATAATAGTAACCGATTCCGGCGGCAACAGTCTGCCGACTATTTATTTGCCGGCTATTATCGAAGAGAGTAATAGCCCTGTATTGTCTTTGTTAAGCGTCGGCGGCGATCTCGCTGCTCCTTATGCTATCACCAGCAGCGTTCCGGAAATTGTTTTTAACGCAACGGATACCTCTCCGACATTATCTTGCCGCTGGGATACGATTGACGCCGGCTATTCGGCGATGTCCGCGGAAAATGAATTTTTGGCCAGCACCACCGCTTCGAGCTCAAGTTTCACTCTGCCCGACCAAGGAAGCGACGGCGTAAAAACAGTTCATATCAGTTGCGAAGATCAGGTTGCCAATGAAAATTCGGCAGATGACAATTTAGACATCAGTTTTATTTTAGACAGGATAAAACCGGCTGTCTTTTCGACGTCCGCTTCTCCCAATCCGGCCATAGCAGGAACGGTTAATATCACGGTTAATTTTACCGATGCCGGCGGAATGGATTACAACGTTGATCCCGTTGTCAGCGTGCTAGGATTACACAGCGTTTATACTTCAACCACAAAAGTAAGTTTTGCGAGCAGTACATATATCGGCACGATTGTTTTGCAATCTGATAGCGAAGAGGTTTCAGGGGCAGTTATAAAAGTCGTTGGGGCGAAAGATCTCGCAGGAAATACGATGATTGATAATGAAAATGCCGGAAACTTTGCCGTTGACACTATTGCTCCGACAGCAGTTTTAAACGGATACCCTTCAGCCTCTACCGCAGCCACTGGAGTTGATGTTACCGTTAGCGGCACAGGCGTAAGCTTTTATAAATATAAATTAGACAGCGGTAATTACAGTTCGTCAACCGCCATAGCTTCCCATATTGTTTTATCCTTGAGCGCCGGGTCTTATACTCTAAGTGTTGTGGGCGGGGATAGCGCAGGCAACTGGCAAACTGGCGCGAGCTCTACGAATTATACTTGGACGATAATTTCAAGCAACAGCAGTTCCAATAACAGCGGTTCGTATAGCGGTAGCAGTAGCGGCGTAGCTTCCGATACAACCGCTCCGGCGATCAGCAACGTTGTTGCCACCCCGACCAGCGGAACGACCGCCACGATCACCTGGCAGACCAATGAAAACTCTCTGACCTGGTTGAATTACGGCACCAGCACTGTTTACGGCCAGCAAGTGAAGACAGCTTCTTACGCTTCTTCGCATTCGGTTAGCTTGACCGGTTTGACCGCTAGCACCACTTATCACTATCAAGTTAAATCTCAGGATTCTTCCAGTAATTCTATTGTTGCCACAGACAAGACCTTTACGACCTTGGCCGCGGGGCAGACGGCTGTTGTCCCGACGACAACGGCGGCGACAACAACTTCAGCTACCGCTATCACCCTTCAAAAGCCTTTTAGCCAGATGACGCGAGAAGAGCTTATCAGTCTTATTTTGCAGATCATAATTTCTTTGCAATCAAAGAAGCAGGCCGCCGCCGCTTTGGTCTCTTTGCCGGTCGCCGGACAAGTTAACGCCGCCGGCCTTGGCGTGATCCCTGCAGATTTTATTTTTAAGACGAATTTGAAATTCGGAGACAATTCGACAGATGTCCGATATTTGCAGATCGTTTTGAATTCCGATCCGGATACCTTGATCGCTTCCAAAGGCTTCGGCTCTCCGGGATACGAAACGATCTATTTTGGAAGATCAACATTGGCCGCAGTCAAGAAGTTCCAATTGAAATACAGGTCGGAATTAATAGACCCGTTCAATCTGGCGAATCCAGTCGGCGAAGTAGGCGGCACCACTAGAACAAAATTGAACAGCCTGTTAGGAAGGTAAAGCCGCCCTACGCTTACACGGGTTTCACCCGTGTAAGGATTGAGGGGAAGACGAAATAAAACTGGTCAAGGCTGGGCCTTGACCAGGGCTTGACAGAAAAATTCAAAGCTGGTATAGTTTGATCATCGAGCGCAAAGCTTTATTTTCTCCGTCAAAGTAATTAAAGGCCCCACTCTATGGGGCTTTTAATTTCTTCAATATTTTTTGCCCTCCTGATTTTGTACTTCTTCGTTTTTTTAAGATGCATTCATCTTTGATCAAATTTTTAAGAGGCATTACTGAAAGAAACCAGCGAATCCATTTCATGAAAGGATAAGTAAAAGCAGTACAAAATCAGTACGACAAAAAATATCGAAAAACCAACCCGCTCGGGTTGGTTTTTTGTTTGCAAAAAGGGTCGGACCCTTCTCTGTAGAAGGAGCTGACGATGCGCAAAAATTTAAAATTTTGCTATAATAATAGAAAATAAGATTTAGCATCTTTTTAATTTTTTGATTTGCGTTATGGCACAAACAATTTCTCGAAAGAATATTGAATATTTTGAAAAAGAATTTCCCTTATTAAAGGAAAAAGTTTTACTGAAAGATCATTCGACTTGGCGCGTCGGCGGCCCGGCGAAATATTTTTTGGAAGCTCAAAATAAAGAAGATTTGGAAAAAGCGGTTGGCCTGGCGAAAAAAATCAATCTGCCTTTTTTTGTTTTGGGCGGAGGCAGTAATATTTTGGTTTCGGATAAGGGATTTAACGGATTGGTCATTAAAATAAAAATTTTGAATTTTGGAATAAAAGAAGAAAAAGGAAAAATTAAAGTTTTGGCCGGGGCCGGATTGCCCTTAAATTTTTTATCAGCGAGATTATTGGAGAATGAGGCCAGCGGCATGGAATGGTCTTCAAGCATCCCCGGATCTCTTGGAGGCGCTATTTTTGGCAATGCTGGAGCATTCGGCCCCTCGATGGCTGATAGCGTGGATTGGGTTGAGGTGCTGGAAATAAAAAATAAAAAATATCAATTTAAAAAATACTCAAATAATGATTGCGGCTTTTTTTATCGCTCAAGTATTTTTAAAAAGAAAGCGCCTAATATGATTATTATCTCAGCTCAATTATCTTTGAGCCAAGGCGGAAAAGAAGCGATAGAAGCAAAGATGAAAGAATATGCCGATTATCGCAAAGCAAGGCATCCATTGGCTTTTCCTTCTGCCGGCAGCGTATTCAAGAATCACGCCAAGCCGATAAAAAACAAAAGCTTGCTTGCGCAATTTCCGGATCTGGCCGTCTTTAATCAAAAAGGGGAAATACCCGCCGGCTGGCTGATAGCCAAGGCCGGGCTGACCGGAAAAAAAATCGGCGGCGCGCAAATTTCCGAAAAGCATTCCAATTTTTTCGTGAACTTGGGCAATGCCAAAGCCAAAGACATCCGCGCTTTGATAAAATTTGCAAAAAGGAAAGTCAAAAAAGTTTTCGGGATAGATTTGAAAGAAGAAATAATTTATTTGTCGTGAATTTCAAATGATTTTTTGATTATTGGACTTTTGCGTATGTTTGAAAATTGAATAAATGAAAATTTATTGAAAATTAGAAATTGAAAATTGAAAATTTTTTCGAAAATAGTTTTCCACATATTGACAAATATTTCCAATGATTGAAAATAAAATAAAGAAGAAATTCTTTTAAAAAATATCGAAGATTTAGCAGGTAGTGGTCGGCTGCTTGCAGTGATATTCAAGATTTTAATAATTTTTTTAAATTTAAATTAAAAATAAAATGGCTACAAAAAAACCAGCTAAGAAAGCAGCTAAAAAAGTTGCCAAAAAAGGCAAGAAATAGTTTTCCTAAGCAACCTCCTCTCTCAACGAAAGGAGGTTGCTTTTTTAAAAAGCCGTAATCGTAAAAAATATGCAAATCATTTTCAGAGCCAATAGAGAATTTTTATTAAGGCCGGAGCTTGAAGATTTTTTCCGGCAAAAAATGGAGAAACTGGAAAAATTTTTACAAGGAGTTGAACCGATAAAGATGGAGTTGGAAGTTTCTTTGGCTTCCGACCGTTTGCGCAAGGGGAGCTTGTTCTCCGCCAAAGCGCAATTGTGCTTGCCGAGAAAAAATCTAAGAGCCAGCGGCGAGGGAAGAACAATAAGAAACGCGATGATAGAAACGCGCGACGAGCTCGAAGAGCAGATCAAAAAATATATGACCCAGCCCATAGCGAAAAAACGATCAGAGAAAAAAGAAAGGAAAGCGTTCTAAAAAACAAACCAACCCTATAAAAAAGATGCACAGGCGCCGCCTGGGCATCTTTTTAATTTTGTTTTCCAGCGCTTTGATTTTTTTGGCAAAAGCGATACAATAAGAAAGCTTTTATGGGTCAATACCCCGCATATTATGCATCGGAGCTTGTCCCAAGAGGATTCCAAAGGGGTGCCCCCTTTGGCCGTAAAATCGGGGTAGAGACCCCGATTGCGGAGTCAAATGGAAAATATAAAATTTGTTAGCAGTACAATAACATTCGATTATGTCAATTTTCAGCAATTTATTCGGCAATTCCAACCAAAAATATCTTGAAAGGATCCAGCCCTTAATGGAAGAAATAAACGGGCTGGAGAAAGAGCTTGAAAAGCTTTCCGACGATCAGCTGAAGGATAAAACTGCGGAATTCCGAGAGTCTTTAAAGAATGGGAAAACCTTGGACGATCTTTTGCCGCAAGCTTTTGCCGCGGTGAGAGAGGCCGCCAGGCGCAATTTAAAACAGCGCCATTTTGACGTGCAATTGATAGGAGGTATTGTTTTGCATCAAGGGCGCATCGCTGAAATGAAAACAGGAGAGGGAAAAACTTTGACCGCCACTTTGCCGGTCTATTTGAACGCGCTTGAGCAAAAAGGATGCCATTTGATAACGGTCAACGATTATCTGTCCCGCCGCGATGCCGTTTGGATGGGCCAAATTTATAATGCCCTCGGGCTTTCGGTCTCCTGCTTGAACCACGAGCAATCTTTTCTATATGATCCGGGTTATAAAAAGGAAGACGACCAAAGCGATAAGAAGAGAGACGACTTGGGAGGTTTTTATATTGTAGAAGATTATCTTAGGCCTTGCTCCAGGAAAGAAGCGTATCTTGCCGACATCACTTACGGCACCAATAATGAATTTGGTTTTGATTATTTGCGCGACAATATGGTTTTTGATCTGGAGGATAAAGCCCAAAGGGATTTGAACTTTGCCATCATTGATGAAGTTGATTCTATTTTGATAGACGAAGCGCGCACGCCTTTGATCATTTCCGCGCCCGATGCGGAAAGCTCTAATTGGTATAAAGAATTTGCCCGCCTTATTCCGAAAGTTACCAAAGGAGATTACGAAATAGATGAAAAGCTGAAAGCAGTCACTTTGACCGAAGAAGGCATTAAGAAAATTGAAAATATTTTGGGGGTGGAAAATATCTATGAAGAAAAAGGAATAAAATATCTCCACTTTTTGGAACAAGCTTTGCGCGCCCAAACTCTTTTTGAAAAAGATAAGGATTATGTTATTCGCAACGGCGAAGTTATTATCGTTGACCAGTTCACCGGACGGTTGATGCCCGGACGCCGCTGGTCCGGCGGGCTGCATCAAGCTATTGAAGCCAAGGAGGGAGTGGCAGTCCAGCCGGAATCGCTTACCTTGGCCACAGTTACTTTTCAAAATTATTTCAGGATGTATAAAAAGATCGCGGGAATGACCGGAACAGCCGCGACCTCGGCTGAAGAATTCGATAAAGTTTATAAATTGGAGGTAGCTGTTATTCCGACCAATAAAAAATTAGACAGGAGCGATTCGCCTGACCGGGTCTATAAAACCGAATTGGGAAAATTTAAAGCCGTTGTCGAAGAAATAGAGCAAAGGCATAAATTGGGCCAGCCTGTTTTGGTTGGCACCACTTCGATCCAAAAAAATGAGCTGCTGGCCAGGATCCTTGAAAAAAAGACCGGTATCGCTTTTGAAGTTTTGAATGCCAAGAACCACGAGAGGGAAGGGCAGATCATCGCCCAAGCTGGAAGACTGGGGGCGGTTACTATTGCCACCAATATGGCTGGCAGAGGCGTGGATATTCTTCTGGGCGGCAATCCGCCCGATCCGCAGAAAGCGGAAAAGGTCCGCGCCCTTGGCGGACTGCATATCATTGGAACGGAACGCCACGAAGCGAGGCGCATTGATAATCAGCTGCGAGGACGCGCCGGCCGCCAGGGAGATCCGGGTTCTACCCAGTTTTTTGTTTCCTTAGACGATGATCTGATGAGGATCTTCGGGGATAATTTGAAATCCGTGATGGAAAAATTCAATTTGCCCGATGATCTGCCCTTGGAGCATGGCATCATCAGCCGGAGCATTGAATCAGCTCAATCGAAAGTTGAGGGAATGAACTTTGACTCCCGCAAGCATCTTTTGGAATACGATGATGTTTTGAACAAACACAGGGAAGTTTATTACCAAAAGAGAAAAGATCTTTTATCAAAAGATCCGGAGCAGCTTAAGTTTTACGCTCTTGAGATACTCGAAAAAGCGCAATTGTCTTTGGAAGAATACGCCAAAAAAGAAAATAGCGCCGGCTTTGGCCCAATGAGGCAAATGGAAAAAACTATTTGCTTGAGGATTTTTGATATGCTTTGGATGGAGCATTTGGAGAATATGGAAAGCTTGAGAGATTCGGTCCGATTAAGAGCGTATGGCCAGCGCGATCCTTTAGTGGAATACAAAAGCGAGGGGCATCGTATGTTCCAGCAGCTTTTAGATACTATGGAAAAAGTTGCGGCCAATTCCATCGCGAAGGCTAACATCAGCCCCAGCGTCCAGATTTTACCATCCGGAACTCAAAGACCGGAGTTGCCAAAGGGGGCTGTTAGTGCTAAAATTTTCAATCAGAATTCAGGATTGAAGCTTGGCCGTAATGATCCGTGCCCCTGCGGGAAGATAGACCCTCAAACGAAGAGGCCGATGAAGTACAAAAAGTGCTGCTATCCGAAATACGGATAATCTTGTTTGACTTAATAACAAATTAATTTTATAGTAGAAAACGATGTCTAAGAAAAATACCGTTTTGAGTTTGCTTTTCATTATTATTTTAGCGGTTGCGGCCGGCTTTTTTTGTTTTCCCAAATATCTCAACCAAGGGATAGATTGGGCCAATAAAATAAGCGGCTTAGGGATATATAAGGTTTCGGAAAATGAATTCAGGATGGGACTGGATCTCAAAGGCGGAGTGCGCTTGGAATACCAAGCTGAATTAAAAGATATTAAGGCTGAAGACAGAAGCAACGCGATGGAAGGATTGAAAGATGTCATTGAGAGAAGAATCAATGGTTTTGGCGTTGCCGAGCCGCAGATCACCGTTTCCGGGGGCAACCGTTTAATGGTTGAACTGCCGGGGGTGGAGAATATTGAGGACGCCAAAGAATGGATCGGCCAAACTCCTTGGCTGGAATTCTTAGAGGAAAGAAATGCGAGCGATACAGAGATGATCATTGCGAAGAGAAAAGAAGTACAGGCTGTTGGAAATGATATGGAAAAAATTCAGCAGATCCCTGATTGGCAACTGGCCTTGGAAAATCCTTACTATATAAAAACGGAGCTGACCAGCCGTTATTTTAAAAAAGCCGCTTTAAGCTATGATCAAACCAGCAATGATCCGGTCATTGAAATAGAATTCAAGGACGATGGCGCCAAGCTTTTTGAACAAATTACCGAGAGGAATATCGGGAAAACCCTTGCTATAATGTTGGACGGCCAGTCTATCATTGATGTGGGAGCAGGAGCGGTCTACGCTCCGAAAATTGACGAAAAGATCAGCGGCGGGAAAGCGGTTATCACCGGGCAGAAAGATATAAAGCAGGCTAAAATGATCGTTTCAAGGCTTAATCAGGGAGCTTTGCCGGTGCAGATCGGCCAGCCGATCAGCGAAAGCAAGATAGGCCCGACTTTAGGCAAAGTTTCGCTCAACGACACTTTGAAAGCCGGATTATTGGGATTTTTGCTGATCATTATCTTTATGGTCGTTTATTACCGCTTGCCTGGCTTGCTGGCTTCGCTGGCTTTGGTTTTTTATGCATTTTTGTTGCTGGCCATCTTCAAATTAATTTCAGTAACATTAACATTGGCAGGCATCGGAGGAGTTATTCTTTCGATTGGAATGGCTATTGATGCCAACGTGCTGATCTTTACCAGAATGAACGAAGAGCTGAAACAGGGCAAGAGCTTCGGACAAAGCGTGGAAGAAGGATTCAACAGAGCTTGGCCGGCCATCCGCGACGGCAACGCCACAACATTATTAGTGGGATTTATTCTGTTGTTTTTGGGAACCAGTTTTGTTAAAGGATTTGCGACCACTTTGAACATCGGAATTTTGCTTTCAATGTTCACGGCGATCGTTGTCACCAGAACATTTTTAAGACTGTTCGTTGGAACTAAATTAGAAAAAATAACTTGGCTTTGGAAATAATCTTATGACAATCAATTTTCTTAAATATAAAAATTTCTTTTTCTTTTTTTCTTTGCTTGTCATTATTTCTTGTATTGCCTTGATGATCATCTGGCCTTTAAAGCCAAGCATTGAATTCACCGGCGGCAGCGTTTTGGAGATAAAATACCAAGACAATCGTCCGGCTACCCAAGAAGTGCAAGATAAAATAAAAGACCTGGGGTTAGGCGATGTCGTTATCCAGCAAGTAGAAGATAAAGGCCTTGTTCTAAGAATGCAGTCAACGTCT
Organism: Minisyncoccota bacterium; assembly: GCA_041657385.1. Lineage (GTDB taxonomy): Bacteria > Patescibacteriota > Minisyncoccia > Minisyncoccales > JAQTVQ01 > CAIMDX01. Next base: position 14,589 of record JBBABZ010000003.1, read on the forward strand.
GAAGAAGTTGAAGGCATCCATCAAAAAGTCATTGAAAAACTGAAAGAAACCGGCAATTTTGAAGAGCAAAGTTTTGAAGCTATCGGGCCGGTTGTCGGCAGAGAACTTTACCAAAAAACAGTCCTTTTGGTGATCGTTTCGCTGACCGCGATGCTTTTATATATTGCTTTCGCCTTTAGGAATGTTCCGGGGCCTGTCAGTCCTTGGATCTACGGATTAGCTTCTTTTTTAATGCTTGTCCACGATGTCGTTGTCCCGCTGGGAGTTTTTTCCATCCTTGGAAAATTTTACGGAGTTCAAGTTACCATACCGATCATTACCGCCTTGTTAACAGTGGTTGGATACGCGATCAACAATGTGATCGTGGTTTATGACCGAACAAGAGAAAACCTTCAAAGGACCAGGAACATTAATTTTGCCGAGATAGCCAATCTCTCTATCAATCAAACTTTAAGCAGGCAGATAAATACTTCTTTAGCCGTATTATTTCCCTTATTCGCCATGTATTTTATAAGCGGAGTCGCTTTAAAATATTTCTCTTTAGCTTTAATTTTGGGAATAATCACCGGAACTTATTCTTCGATCTTTTTAGCTACGCCTATATTGGTGGCTTGGTTAAATTTTCGTAATAGCAGGCAAAAAGCCAAAATCGGCAAAAAGAGATAGGCTCCGCGATTGGGGAGTTAGCCCCGATCTTGCGGCAAAGGGTCGTCCCTTTTGCCGCCATCTTTCGCATAACTACGCGAAGCTATGACAAAGTGGGATGATCTTCTTAGTGCGCTTCCGATGGGGTATTCAGTAAAGATATCCACAGGTTCGTTATTGACAAAAATACTAAAAAGTAGTATAAAAAAAAGGTCATGGATAACGATTTTAAGAAATTTTCTTCAAAACTTTTAGAAGGTTTCCCCTTGCGCAACAAAGAGGTCGTTTTGCGCAGGTTTGGCTTAACTGAAAGCCAAAAAATGGAAACACTTGAAGCTATCGGCAAAGATTATAAGATCACCCGCGAACGCGTCAGGCAGATCGAAAATGACAGCTTGAAAAAGCTGAAAGAGAAGATCAAAACTCCAAAAATAGAATCAGAGTTTAAAAATCTGGAATCATATATTTCAGCCGTCTTAAAGCAGTACGGCGGTATTAGAAGAGAGGATAAGCTTTTGGCTAATTTAACTGCGGAAAAAAACAAGAATTTCGCCTACTTTATTCTTTCTTTGAGCCCTTTATTCCAAAGGCTTGATGAAGGAAACGGCTGTTATTCCGTCTGGACTTCCAACAAGGAAACTTTTGAGCTGGCAAAATCATTGTGCCAATCGTTTGAAGTAAAGTTTCAAAAACTGGAAAAAACATTAACCGAACAGGAAGTTTTTGATATTTACGAAAAAGAGCTAAAGACGCAATTTAATATTTCTTTTGCAAAAGAAGCATTTTTTTCTTATCTGGAGATTTGCTGCCGTTTGGCGAAAACCGTTGATCAAAAATGGGGTTTGGTCTCTTGGGCGGAAGTCAGTCCCAAAACCATAAAAGACAAAATAGGAATGGTTCTAAAGTGCGAAAATAAACCTTTGCATTTTCAAGATATCTCTCGCTTGATCGAACAATTGAACGGCAGGCTGGAGAATGTCAAAAAGATGTCGCCGCATATTCAAACGGTTCATAATGAGCTGATCAAAAACAATAATTTTGTTTTAGTCGGCAGGGGGATGTATGCCCTTAAAGAATGGGGATATGAATCCGGCCAGGTTAAAGACATAATTGCAAAGGCTTTAAAAGACGCTTCACAGCCCCTCACCAAAGAAGAGATCATCCAGATCGTGGCCAAGCAGAGAGCCGTGAAGGAATCAACTGTTTTATCAAGCTTAAGAAACAAGAATCTTTTTGGCAAAGACGAATCCGGCAGATATCAAATCCGTGAAGCCTAAAAGAGGCGTTATCTTTTTTTGCAATTTTAGCGTTCTTGTGGGATTATTAAATTGTTATTTTCTAATCCGTTTCAAAGTTTCCGAAAGAAATTTTCTAATCTTATTTCAAAATTTTCTAGTTGGAAATTAGCTTGTCTTAAATGACAGACCCAGAAACCCTAAAAATCCTTTATCAAATCTTCGGGGCGATCAGCTCCTTTTTTTCGTTTTGCTGGGAAATTTTTAAGATTTTTTGGTGGATCTTGCCGCCGATCATTTTATTTGAGCCGTTAAAAGAATGGTATCTCAAATTCAAACAGAACGGATGGGTCAGCAAGCAGAGTTTTATTTTATTGGAATTGAAGATGCCCCGGCAGGAATTAAAGCCGATCAAGGCAATGGAAAATGTTTTTGCTACGCTTTGGAGCACTTACGATCCGCCCAACAAAAAAGAAAAATGGTTTGAAGGAAAAATTTTGCTTTATTTCACCTTGGAAATAAACAGTATTGAAGGCGTGCCTCATTTTTATATCCGTATTTCCAAGGCCTTAAGAAAGACAGTGGAATCGGCTGTCTATTCTCAATTTCCGGCCGTTGAGATCTCCGAGGTTCCTGATTATGTCAAAAATGTTCCTTCGGGCCTGCCGAATAAAGATTGGGATATTTGGGGATGCGATTATGTCCAGTCGAAAAGCGATGCTTATCCGATAAAAACTTACCGTCAATTTTTTCAAGAGAGCGAAGGGTTGAAAGAGGAAAAACAAATAGAGCCTTTGGCCGCTTTACTGGAAGGGCTGGCCCGTTTTGAAAAAGGAGAACAGCTTTGGATCCAGATAATGACCCGGCCGATCACTGTGGCAGAAGATAATTATGTCCAAAGAGGAAAAGACGAGATCAATAAATTGGTTGGCCGTCCGGAAAAGGTTGGAAGAAAATCGTTGTTCAAAGAGTTTTTTGATCTGATCTTTTTCAATATAGCCCCCGGGGGAGCCAAAGAGGGAGAGAAACCGATCATTCCTTCGGAAATGAAATTAACGCCAGGGGAAAGGGATGTAGTGCAGATCATCGGCGAAAAAATTTCCAAGCCGGCTTTTTCCACTAATATCAGATTTGTTTATGTGGCCAAAAGAGAGAATTTTTTCGGCGCTATGAAATTAATCCCAATGGCTTTTTTCAACCAGTTCAACACCCAAAATTTGAACGGCCTGAAACCTTATGGCAAAACAGCTACTAAAGTCCAAGCCCCCGCTTTTTTTGTCGGAGCCAGAACTTATTTAAAAAAAAGGATCATGTATCAGAGATTTTGCGATAGAGAAAAAATAGGCGAGGCATCTTTTATCCTAAATACTGAAGAGCTGGCTACTATTTTTCATTTTCCGACTTTGGAATCCGTCTCTGAAGCTATCTTGCCCAGGATCGAAACTAAAAAAGGCAGTCCGCCCTTGGAATTGCCCATTGAATAATGTTATCATAGGGGAAGAGATATCAGTTTAAGCCAATCCAAATGAAGGAAGAGATCAATTTTTTCGCTCAAACTAATTTTCGCAATCAGCTCAAAAAATTTGGCATCAAAACCGACGATCGCCGCCGGCATTTTTATGTAGTGGGAAAGACCGGCATGGGCAAGACAGAGATGATCAAGAATATGGCCATCCAGGATATCAGGAACGGCAAAGGCGTCGGCTTTGTGGACCCTCACGGAGAAGCTTCAATGGAGCTTTTGGAATTTGTCCCGAAAGAACGCATCAAAGATGTTATTTATTTCAACCCATCCGACTTGGACTGGCCGATATCTTTTAATATTATGGAAAATGTCTCTCTTGAATACCGCCATTTAGTGGCTGGCGGGCTGATGGGCGTTTTCAAAAAAATATGGCCTGATGTTTGGTCAGCCAGAATGGAATATATTTTAAACAATGCCATTTTAGCCTTGCTGGAAATTCCTGGATCAACTTTGCTTTCCATTAACCGGCTTTTTTCCGATGTTGATTGGAGGCAGGAAGTGGTGGCCCAGTTGAAAGATTCGGTCGTTAAGGCTTTTTGGGTTAAAGAATTTGCCCGCTATACCCAGAAATATGAGATCGAAGCGACAGCTGCCATCCAGAATAAGATCGGCCAATTCGTTTCCGCTCCGCTGATCAGGAATATTATCGGCCAGCCTAATTCCACGATCGATATGCGTAAAATAATGGACGAGAAAAAGATCTTGATATTAAACCTTTCCAAAGGATTGGTGGGAGAGGACAATTCAAGGCTTTTAGGCGCCCTTTTGATCACTAAATTACAATTGGCCGCAATGTCGCGCGTGGACATACCCGAAGAGCAAAGAAATGATTTTTATCTTTATGTCGACGAGTTTCAAAATTTTGCCACGGATTCTTTCGTCAATGTTTTGTCCGAAGCCCGCAAATACCGTTTGGCTTTAATTTTAGCCAACCAATACATCGCCCAGCTTACAGAATCCAATAGCGGCGGCCATAACACAAAGGTTAGGGACGCGGTTTTCGGCAATGTGGGAACAATGATCCTTTTCAGAGTAGGAGCCGAAGATGCAGAATTTTTAGAAAGGGAGTTTTCTCCAGAGTTCGAAGCGCCAGACCTGGTCAATCTTTCCAAATACAATATTTATGCGAAGCTTATGATAAACGGCGCTTCTTCCCGGCCTTTTTCCGCTCAAACTTTAATGCCCGAACCGCGGCCCGCCCAGTCTTTTAAAAATGAGATCATCGATTTTTCCCGTAAAAATTACAGCAATGCGAAACGAACAGTTGAAGAAAGTATTGCCAATGTGGCTGAAACTTCAATTGACAGCAAGGGGCAAATCCAGCAAAAAGGACCGGTTGAAATTTTTGAAGATATTTGCCAGATTTGCGGCAAGAAGACCAGGATCACTTTCCGTCCAGACGGCAAAAGGCCGGTTTTTTGCCCCGCCTGTTTTAAAAGAATTGGAAAAGAGCGGCTAGAGGCGCAATTGACCAGCCAGAAAAGAACTTTTAACGGTTTGGCGGGAATGTCTTTGGCCGAAGCTATGCAAGAAGAGCCAGTTTCTTTCAGTGGAAAGAAAAAAGAAGAAGACAGCGAAACAAGAGGAGAGGATAAACCCAAAAAAAAGAAAAAAGAAGTCCGGCTTGACGATTTGCGTTCGGTTTTAAAAGGGATCTCGGATAGAAACAAGGAAAAAGAGGAGGCCTCCCCTGATGAGGTTTTTCCAGGAGATAAGGCCGAAGAAGAGGGAGAGTTGGGTTTGGGAAGCTTGGAGCCCGAGAAAAAAGAAAATGGCGGAACAAGCATCCAAACAAACGATGGCCAGCCCGCGAAAAGCAAGATCGAGAAGATAGATCCGGGGCAAGTGGTCAAATTTAACTAATTTAACAAATTAAAAATATGCGTACACTCAAACAAACAGATGTCCGAGATCAAAAAGTTTTAGTGCGTTGCGATTTCAATGTGCCTTTGGATGGAAGCGGCCAAATTTCTGATAATTTCAGGATATTAAAGACTCTGCCCACGATAAAATATTTAATTGAAAAAAATGCCAAGATAATTTTGATCAGCCACCTCGGATCGCCAAAAGGAAAGGATCCGAAATGCAGCTTGAGGCCGATAGCAGCGGAGCTTTCCAACCTCTTGGGGCAGGAAGTGAAATTTTTGAATGACTGCGCGGGCTCGGAAGTCGAAAAAGCCGTTAAAGAGATGGAAAAGAGGCAGGTTATTCTTTTGGAAAACTTGAGATTTTATAAAGAAGAAGAAAAAAACGATCCGCAATTTGCCAAAAAATTAGCCGGATTGGCGGATGTTTTCATCCAGGACGGTTTCGGCGTTTGCCACAGGGCGCACGCTTCAGTTACGGGAGTCGCCGCTCTTTTGCCTTCAGCCGCGGGGATGCTGCTTGAAAGAGAAGTGGAAGTTTTAAATAAGATCTTGGAAGATCCTTACCGGCCTTTGGTGGCGATCATCGGCGGAGCAAAAATTTCTACAAAAATAAGAGTCATCAAAAAATTATTAGACAAGGCCGATCATCTGCTGGTGGGAGGGAAGATCGCCAACGCTATTCTGGCCATCAAAGGCATTTGCGTCAGAGAGCCGCTGCCCCAGGAGGCGGAGGAAGTTTTGAAAGACGTGGAGGCTATGGATTTGACCGATCCTAAGTTGCATTTGCCGATTGACGGAGCGATGTCTTTAGCCAATTTGGATGAAAAGTATTTGAGGATCGGAGCGGTTGGAACGGTGCGCAAAGAAGAGGAGATTTTTGATGTGGGGCCGGAAACGATCGCTAATTTTAAGAATATTATCGCTTCCGCTAAAATGATCATTTGGAACGGGCCCCTGGGCTATTCCGAAATAAGGCCTTTTGAAAAATCCAGTTTGGAAATCGCCAAAGCCATCAAGCAAAGCTCTGCTTTTTCAGTGATCGGCGGAGGGGAAACCGTGGAATTCGTCACTAAGATCGGAATGCTTGATGATTTCGATCATGTTTCCACAGGCGGCGGCGCGATGCTTGATTTTCTTGCCGGAAAAATATTGCCGGGCCTTGAAGTTTTAAAAAATTAAAAAATTTTGAATGGCGATCCAAAAAATCATTAATTTTATATAATTTTGAAAAACGGCTGGTGCTATTCCGGCCGTTTCCAATTAGAAAGTATGGCTCTGGAAAAAATCAAAAATCTTGAAAAAGCCGCCAAGCGGATAAAAGAAGCCGTCAAAGATCAGGAGCAGATCATTATTTACGCTGATTCCGATATGGACGGCGTGAGTTCGGCTATTATTTTGAAAGAATCGATAAACAACATCGCTTATTCCGTTTTAAAAGAAGGCCAGTCTCTCCCTCCTATCCAGTTTTATCATCCTGATCGCAAAACTGAAGGGTATGGCCTTAATCGAACCGCATTGGAATTTTTAAGTGAAAAATTTTCCACTCCCTTTAAAGAGGGAGCAAAAAAGAAGGTTAAAAAAGCCAAGCTTGGACTTTTGATAACTTTGGACTGCGGCATTACCAATTTTGAAGAAGTTGAGATGGCCAGATCTTTAGGTTTTTTTGTCTTGCTGATAGACCATCATCAAGTCCTGGATAAAATGCCTAAGGCCGATATCGTCGTTGACCCGAACCAAGAAGGGGATAAAACTTTTAAAAGTTTTGCCAATGCCGGATTAACTTTCCAGCTGGCCAAGGAACTTTTGGGCGAGTCTATGTCGCAAGGTTTGCGTTCAAGCTTTTTAGAGCTGGCGGCCTTGGCAACCATTGCGGATATGATGCCGGAAGTGGAAGAAAATAGCGATATCATCATGGAAGGATTGTCCAGCATTCAAAATTCCCACCGGCCGGGCATCAAAGTTTTTTTTGAAATTTTTAATTTAAAAGATTTTGTTTCCAAAAGAGATCTGATCTCAAAAATGGTTTCCGTTTTAAATGTCGCTTCGGTCAGGCCGGATCATCAGCACGATTGCTATTTGCTTTTAACGACCGGCAATTACGATCTGGCCAAATTGACGGTCCAATCTCTTTTGGAAAAAAGCGGCCGCCGCCATGAAGAATTAAAAGGCCTGGAAGAAGAAGTAAGATATATCGTCAACAGCAAGAACGGGTCGCCGGTCATTTTTGAAGGTTCCAAAAATTGGGATATTGAATTGCTCGGAGCCGTGGCTTCCCGCATTGTCCGCGAGTTTCAAAAACCAACTTTTATTTATACAATGAAAGAAGGATCAAGCCGGGGGTCGGTCAGAGCGCCGAAAGGCATGGATGTGGTTAAAGCTATGGCGGACAGCGCCGATTTATTGGAGATGTTCGGCGGGCATCCTCCGGCCGCGGGATTTACAGTTAAAAATGAGAATTTAGAAAAATTCAGAGATAAGCTGATCGAATATTTCAGCCGTCATAAAGCGCAAAATTGAAATAGCGGTTCAAGCATCGTCCAGATCGTTATTTATTTATAAATTTTTTTTGTGATATATCTAATTCAATAATTATTAACAATTTATTTATGAATTTATCCCAGCTTTTTAAGTCTCGTTTTTTTTCATCCATTGGGAAAAAACTGAAAAAAATCAAACAAAAAGGCCTCAGGGCCTTCACCCTCATTGAGCTTCTGATCGTCATCGCCATCGTTGCCATTCTCGCCGCGGTTATCATTGTCGGAACCAGCAGCGCCCAAGCCTCTGCCCGCGATGCCGGCCGTTTAAGCGATCTGTCTCAAACCAAGAAAAGCCTGCAAGCCTACTATCTGGCCTATAACAGCTATCCAACCACCAGCGAAGACGGTATCTCGCTGGAAGAGAACGCTACCTTCACCCAAACAATGAAAAACAGCGGATATATGTCCACCGTCCCCAGGGATCCGAAATACACCGCTTCCGCCGGAGAATATACCTACAAATATATCTCCACCGCTTCCGATGCCTTCACCCTTTGCGCCAAGTCCGAGGCCAAGAGCGGCAATTACTTCTGCGCCACCCAAGACAGCGGCGAGGTCAGCCAGACCTCCAGCGCCCCAGTGTTCGGTGTCTGGGGAGGCGGGGGGACTATAACAGTTTTTAAATCACCAACAGCAACAGGAGACGATTATAATGATTGGTTATTCCCCACTAACGCATATTTTAGCGATGATTTGTATGCCGAGATGACTAGCGCTTTACCGGAGGATCAACCGGAGTATCAAGATTATTATAATTTTTCATTCAATATTCCTTCTGGTGCCTCTATCAATGGCGTTGAGATCTCTATTGAGGCGAGAAAGTATTTCATCCCAGAAACAGATTCTTTTATTTATATTGAATTATCATACGATGGCGGAATAAATTATACTAGTACTGGAAAATGGAAAAGGTTTGGTGAATCAGAGGAAATAAAAATCTATGGAAGTCCAACTGATATATGGGGAAGGACCTGGTCGGATAGTGAATTCTCTAACAGCAATTTTAGGGTAAGAATTTCACATGACAGAACCCTTGATGCTTCTTCGCCTGCGTTAGACCATGTTCAAGCTAAAGTTTATTATACGTCGCCTTAATTGCTAGAATACAGATAACGGTGTCATATGCATAAGGTTTATGAAGCTATGGAATGGCTTCCGTAAAAAATCTCTCTTCCCAGCAAGTTTGTATTCTTATAATAATCAATTATAATAAAGACATGGAAAGAGCCAAAAAATTAAAAACGAAAGAAAAAAAAGAAATTGATATCGGAGATCAGATCAGGGGTCTTGGCGTGGTAATTGAGCATATTGATAGCAAAGTTTCGCTTGTCGCGGAACAATACGGGGATATTAAGAAAACATTAGACAGCCATACCAAGATATTAGATCGCCACACTGAAATATTAGATAATCATACACAAATATTGGATCGTCATACTAAGATATTGGATCGCCACGCTGATATCTTAGATAGCCACACCGAAATGGTCGGTTCTATGAAAGTGGATATTGAAGTGATCAAAGCAGATATCACATTCATTAAAGGAGGCCTTAAAAAGAAAGTTGATGCCGATGAATTTTCAGCTCTTGAAAAGCGGGTTGCTTTGCTTGAGAAGCGCCGGTAAAAATAGTTTTGTAAAAATAATTAGGCCAGCCGCTATTTTCAGATCCGCAGAGATCAGATCTCTGCAAATTTTACCAGAGGTCTAACCTCTGGTAAAATATTTTAAATATGAATTCAAAAGAGATCAGGGGAAAATTTTTAAGGCATTTGGAAAAACAGGGCTGTAAAATAGTGCCGTCCAGTTCTCTTGTGCCGGAAAATGACCCGACAACTTTATTCACCAGCGCCGGCATGCAGCAGATGGTCCCTTATTTATTGGGCGAAAAGCATCCGCTCGGCACGCGCATTGCCAATTGCCAAAAATGTTTTCGAGCCAAGGACATCGAAGAGGTCGGCGATCTGCGCCATAATACTTTTTTTGAAATGCTGGGAGACTGGTCTCTCAATGATTTTTTTAAACAAGAACAATTAACTTGGATCTTTGAATTTTTAACAAAGGAGACCGGACTTGATCCGAAACGTCTTTTTGTGACGGCTTTTCGCGGCAGTCCGGAAAACAATATTCCTAAAGACACGGAAACAGCCGATATTTGGAAAAGTCTTTTTAAAAGCGCGGGAGTGGAAGCCAAAGACGCCGATCTTTCCGAAAAGAACGGAATGAAAGAAGAGGAAAGGATCTTTTATTACGATGAAAACAAAAATTGGTGGTCCAGATCCGGCAACCCGGAAAATATGCCCATCGGCGAATTAGGCGGGCCGGACTCGGAAATGTTTTGGGATTTTGGTGCGGAATTAAAATTGCACGAAAATTCCTTATGGAAAGATCAGCCTTGCCATGTCAATTGCGATTGCGGCCGGTTTTTTGAAATAGGGAATAATGTTTTTATGCAATATGTCAAAGAAAAAGACGGCATCAAGCTTTTTTCAAAAAAGAATGTTGATTTTGGCGGAGGACTGGAACGCATTGTTGCCGCATCCATAGACAGTCCGGATGTTTTCAGAACTGATCTGTTTTTGCCCATCATTAATCAAGTGGAAAAAATGTCTGGGAAAAAATATAACAGTTCTGACAGCGAAGACGATAAAGCTTTTCGCGTTATCGCCGATCACGCCAGAGCAGCGGTCCTTTTGGTATCTGACGGAGTATTTCCTTCTAATAAAGAACGCGGCTATTTTACCCGCAGAGTTATCCGCCGGGCGCTGGTAAAAGCCCAGAAACTTGGCATAAACGAAAATTTTATGGCGCCGATAGCGGAAATTGTTTATGAGATTTTCGAAGGCGTCTACGCTTTCCCGAAAGAAAAAGTGGCGGAAGAGCTTGAAAAAGAAGAAACTAAATTTAGAAAAACATTAGTTGAAGGATTGAAAAAATTCAATGAGCTTGCCTTAAGCGAAAAGGCAAAAGATGGTAATATGGAAGCCAGCCAGCCTAAAAAAACTTTAAGAGGAGTTGAAGCTTTTTATCTCTACCAATCATTCGGATTTCCGAAGGAATTGATCCAAGAACTGGTTTTGGAAAATAATTTTGAATTTGATGAAAAAGGTTTTGACGAGGAATCTTTAAAGCACCAAGAGCTTTCCCGCACCGCGAGCGCGGGAATGTTTAAAGGGGGATTGGCGGATGCCGGAGAGCAGACGACGCGTTTGCACACTGCCGCCCATTTAATGCTGGCGGCTTTGCGCCAAGTGCTTGGAGATCATGTGTCGCAGAAAGGATCAAACATTACAGCCGAAAGATTGCGTTTTGATGTCGCTCATCCCCAAAAAATTACAGCTGAAGAATTGCAGAAAGTTGAAAACTTGGTCAATGAGCAGATAGCTAAAAATATTACAGTAGAAGAAAGCGAGATGGACTTGGAAGAAGCCAAAAAACAAAACGCCACGGGCGCGTTTGAAAATAAATACGGCAACAGAGTAAAGGTTTATACTATCGGCGATTTTTCCAAAGAGATTTGCGGCGGCCCCCATATCAAAAATACCGGCGAACTGGGAAATTTCAAGATAACCAAAGAAGAAAGTTCGAGCGCTGGAGTCAGAAGGATCAAAGCCGTTTTGAGTTAAACTATATTTTTTAAAATTAGAAAAGTTAATTAAGATCCCTATGGTTAAAAAAATCTTTGATATAATTCCGCCGGGCGCTTCTTTCAAAGATGAAGAATCCCAGCAGCTAAAATTTTTTGCGAAAAAAAATGATCTCCGGCCCCAAATGAACAAGCCAAAAGAAAAGATCCCTTTTTCTTCGGCAAAATTATTAGTTCCGGCAGCTGTTTTGGCCTTGCTTTTCGGGGCGGCTTATTTTTTAATTGAAGCCGAGGCAAAAATTGAAATATGGCCGGAAGCTTCTTCGGCCAAAGCCCAAGATCAAGTTTTACTCAAAGCGGGAGTAGACGGCCAGCAAGTCGATCTTGAACAAAAGATCATTCCCGCTCTTTTGGTCCAGAATACCATGGAGAATAAGATGGCTTTTTCCGCTACCGGCCCGATAGAAAATAAGGCCAAGGCCGCAGGAACTTTGAGGGTCTATAACAAATACGAGCCGCCAGCGGCTTTTACGCTGGTTAAGGGTACCCGCTTTCTTTCTCCACAGGAAAAATATTTTAAATCATTGAGTGTGATCAACTTACCTGCTCCTACCTATAAAGACGGCAAATTGGTTCCCGGATTCGTAGATATATTAGTCGAAGCTGATCAATCAGGAGCTGACTATAATACAGAATCTTCCGCCACATTTTCTATTCCTAAATTGGTCGGAACGAATTATTTCTATACAACTTGGGCTGAAAATTTAAAACCGCTTGCAGGAGGTTCGGATACAGGGGTCAAAACCGTTACAAAGGACGATTTAGATAAAGCCAAGAATCAATTTCTTGAGGAGTCTTTTAAAAAAGCCAAAACAGCTTTGGCTTCCAGCGTCCAAGCAGATTACGTTTTGCTTGAGAGCCTGCTGAATCAAGAAGTGAACGGAGACCTTGTTTTTTCAGCCAAAGAAAAGGATGCGCGCGATACCTTCGAAGTTTCCGGCAAGATTGCCTCTAAGGCTTTTGTTTTTAAACAAAGCGATGTGAACGCTTATACCGTGAATCTTCTTTCCAAGGTTGCCAATTCCTCCAAGGAAATTGTGCCTGGCAGTTTGAAGATCGATCCCGTCGGCAAATCGATTGACTTTGGACAGCAAACAGCCCAGCTGGTCCTGTCGGTTAACGCAAAAACCTATATGCTGGATAAGGAGCAAAAGATCAAAGATCTTTTGAAAGGACAAAAATTAGATTATGCCGCTTCTTTGATCAATAATTCTTCAGGCGTAGAAAAGGCGAATATAATTTTATCTCCTTTTTGGAAGAACAAGCTTCCGTCCGATACAGGCAAGATACAAATCAAGCTTATTTTTGACGGGGAGTAGGGATTGAAGGGGCTGTCCCCGTAAGATATTCTACTATCCAAGACAGGAGTAATTCCGTTATTTGTTCAGAGAACAGCGGTTCTACAAAATACCAGGAATCAAGAATCTCTAACGGGGTTGACCAAAATAATGATTTTTGTTACACTAGCCTTGCTTTAAAAACTAATGGAAAATAAAGAAGCAAAAATTAGAAAAGAAGGAGTGGTAGTGGAAAGCTTGCCAAATGCTTATTTTCGGGTATCATTAAACGACGACAGTTCAATTGTCCTTGCCCATTTGGCCGGAAAGTTGAGAATTAATCGAATTAAAATTTTGCCCGGAGATAAAGTTACAGTGGAACTAACCCCCTACGATAAAACGCGGGGTAGAATAACTTACCGAGGAAGGTAATTTAGGTTTCAATGGCAATGATTCAAAATTATCAAACAGATAATTTTGGATTGTCCATTGGGATTTTGATTTTGTGAAAGTACGACCATCAGTTAAAAAAATATGCAATGATTGCAAAATTGTCCGCCGCAAAGGATATGTTTATGTGATCTGTAAAAAAAATCCTAAGCACAAACAAAGACAGGGTTAATTTTAATTTAAGATAAAATAAAAAAATGGCACGTATTGCAGGAGTTAACCTCCCAGAAAATAAACAAATAGAGATCGCCTTAACTTATATCTACGGAATAGGACGTGTTTTAAGTAAAAGAATTTTAGCGGAAGCCAAAATTCCGTGCAACAAACTTGCTAAAGATTTGGATCAGCAAGAAGTGGCTATTTTGAAAGATATTGTCGAGAAAAGACACAAAGTCGAGGGAGAACTGAGAAGATCGTTGATGATGAGCATCAAAAGGCTGAAAGATATCGGCAGCTACAGAGGCTACCGCCATATTAAAGGATTAACTTGCAGAGGGCAGACTACCAGGATCAACAGCCGCACCGTCAGGGGAAATGTCCGAAAGACAGTTGGTTCCGGCAGAAAAACCGCTTTAGCTCCGACCTAATTTAAATTCCGTTTTTTGTTTAATTCCATTTATATTTAATTCCTATGGGTAAAAAGAAAATAATCACAACAAATCCCGAACAGCTTATCAAAGAAAAGGAGAATATCGACAAAGCTGTCGCAGCTGAAGCGCCCGTTGCGGTCAGACCCCAAGCAACCAGAGAGGGTAAGATTTGCATTTTTAGCTCTTACAATAATACGATCATTGTCTTAACTGACAGTTTCGGTAATGTTGTGGCTCAAAAAAGCGCGGGAGGCATCGGATTCAAGGGAACCAAAAAATCAACTCCTTTTGCCGCTTCCAAGGTAGCCGAAGCTTTAGGGCAGATCGCCTCGAAAGTGGGAATTAAAAAAGTTTTTGTGGAGGTTAAAGGAATCGGTTCCGGCCGTGAATCCGCCTTAAGATCCATTGCTAACCAAGGTTTTGATATAGCCGGTATTAAAGACAACACGCCGATCCCTCATAATGGATGCCGCGCTAAAAAACCAAGAAGATTATAGAATTTAATCGTCAAGCGACACAAAATTCCTATGCAAGAATTAAAATGTAAAATTTGTAGAAGATTGGGCTTAAAACTTTTTTTGAAAGGCGATCGTTGTTATTCCGTCAAATGCGCTATGATCAAAAGGCCATACGCTCCCGGTTTAAAAGGCAAAAGAAGAACTTCAGCTCCATCTGAATACGGAAAACAGCTCCACGAATCCCAGAAAGTGAAGAAATGGTATAAGATCAGCGAGTCCCAGTTTGGAAATTACGTCCAAGATGTTTTGGAGCACAGAGAAGGAAGCCAGAATGTTGCGAACGTTCTTGTTCAAAAATTGGAAAAAAGGCTTGATAATGTTGTCTATAGGCTCGGTTTTGCCAGTTCCAGATCGCAAGCCAGACAATTAGTGAATCATGGACATTTTTTAGTGAACGGCAAGGATGTTGATATCCCTTCTTATCAGGTAAAAGTAGGAGATAAGATTTCAATCAAGAAAGCGAATGACGGAGCTTTGAAAAATTTGGCAGTTTCGATCAAAAAATACAATGCTCCGGCTTGGATAGAACTCGACAAAGAAAAGCTGGAAGGAAATATTAAAAAAGATCCTATCTTGGAAGACGCCCAATTACCGGCCGAGATCACTACTATCTTTGAGTTTTATTCCAGATAGTCAATAGTTAAAAACTAAAATAAAAATATAAACAAAAATGCCTCGGCTCTTCTTTGAGCAGAGGCGGACAAGCAAAATTATGATCCCCTTGCCTCAATCGTTCAAAGTTAAAAAAATCAAGGACAATCATGCTTCTTTCGAAATGGAAGGATTTTGGCCTGGTTACGGCAGTACTTTGGGAAACGCTTTAAGGCGCGTGCTTTTGTCTTCTTTGGAGGGAGCCGCTGTTACCGAGGTTAAGATCCAGGGAGTTTCCCACGAATTTTCCACCATCCCGGGAGTTTCCGAAGATGTATTGCAGATTTTGATGAACTTGAAGAGGCTAAGATTCAAAAGCTTTACCAACGAACCGCAAAAAGTCACTTTGAGCGTTCAGGGAGAAAAAGAAGCCAAGGGGTCGGATATCAGGCTTTCTCCGCAAGTTGAGCTGGCGAATCCGGAAATGGTCATTGCCACGATCAATGATAAAAAAGCCAGCTTGGAGATGGAATTGCAGATCGAAAGAGGAGTAGGCTATGTTTCCCAAGAATTGATCAAAAATAAAAAACCGGAGATCGGCGTCATTGCTTTGGATGCTATTTTCACTCCGATCAAGAGCGTTAACTATAAAGTGGAGAATATGCGCGTAGGAGGCAGAACTGATTTTGATAAACTTGAAGTAGAAGTCGAAACCGACGGCACTATTGATCCAGAAACCGCTTTTGCCCAAGCTCTTGATATTTTGCTTGGACAGATGCAATTTATTAAAGAAAATTTGAATCCGGTAGAACCCAAGATCATTCCAGCCGAGCCGGTTGAAGAAAAAACAGAGAAAGCCGCGGAAGAAAAGATCGAAGCCAAAAAAGAACCAGTTGTTTCCGCTGTTGCCGATAAAGATCTAAGCGAGTTGAAAATTTCCAGCCGCACTTTGAATGTTTTGACCGATCACAAGATCAAAACAGTCGCCGGATTAACTTCCAAAACCGCCGAAGATATTGCTAATTTGAAAGGCATGGGAGAAAAAGGTATGAAAGAAATAAGAAAGGCCTTAAAGAAAATGGACCTGGACTTTAAACTGTAAATTGGAGCCATTATAAATTAAACCAAAAGAAAGATGCGAAATCTAATCAAAGGCAGAAAATTTCATAGGGAAAAAGCGCAAAGAGAAGCTATGTTCAAAACAATGGCCACTTCTTTGATTTTGAAAGAAAAGATCAAAACAGGTGAAGCCAAAGCCAAAGAATTAGCCGGTTATGTGGAAAAGAAGATCACTCATGCCAAAAAAGGCGATTTGGCCGCCACTCGTTATCTGGCCAGATTTTTTTGCGCGAAAGCGGTCGCCAAATTGGTAAAAGAGATCGGTCCGAAATACAAAGATCGCACCGGCGGATACACCAGCATTACCAAGCTAGGTCCCAGAAAAACAGATGGAGCCAAAATGGCGGTAATTGAATTAGTTAAATAAATAAAATTTTTAAAATATGGAAGCAAGACAAACCCACATTATTGACGCCGCCGACAAGCCCTTGGGAAGGTTAGCGACGGAATTAGTTATCCTTTTAAGAGGCAAGCAAAAACAAACCTTTGCTCCGAACAAAGATTGTGGCGATTTTGTAGTGGTTAAGAATATCAAAAAAGTTTTTTTCAGCGGGGACAAACTTAACCAAAAGAAATATTTTATTCACACAGGATATATCGGCAACGATAGAGAACAAGCTATGTCCGAAGTTTTTACAAAGAATCCCGGGGAAGTTTTAAAGAGGGCCGTTTCCGGAATGATGCCTAAAAATAAATTAAGACCGATCCAGATTAAAAGACTTAAGGTCCAATAAGAATTTTTGCGAGCAATATCAATATGCCAACAACTAAATCAAAAGAAACAACAACTAAAAAGAAAGTTCCGGCCAAAAAAGAGGAAACTGTAAAAAGGGTTGCCAAAAAAGAAGCCGTCGTTGAAGAAAAAAAGATAGCCGCTCCAGTCGTTGAAGTGATTATTGAACCGGTTATCGAACCGGTTGTTGAGCCGGAAGTTGTTGAAATGTCAGGTACTTCAGTGATCATTGACGGTGAAGAGTTTGCCACTGAGCCGACCGATAAAAATGCCAAGTATTTCGCTGGAGTCGGACGCAGAAAAACCGCTTCCGCCCGCGCTTTGCTGTTCACTCGCGGAATCAAAGAATTCATTGTTAATGGAAAAGACTATAAACAATATTTCCAAACTTTTGATTTGCAGCAAAAAGCCCTCGGATCGTTGAATAAAATGAAATCGTTGGAAAGATTTCGAGTGATGGTCAAAGTCCAAGGGGGAGGCCTTACCGGCCAAGCCGAAGCCATCAGATTGGCAATTGCCAGAGCTTTGATAGACTTCAGCGTTGATTACAGAAAGAGGTTAAAGAAAGCCGGATTTTTGACCAGAGATTCCAGAAGAAAAGAAAGAAAAAAACCGGGATTGAAGGGAGCTCGCAGAGCACCGCAATTCAGCAAGCGTTAAAACCAAAATATATTACACAAAAAGCGCACCCCTCGGTGCGTTTTTTGTTGACAAAAACAGATAGATATTGTATATTTAATTTCATTGCCAGCACTTATTAGTCTGACAGCCTAACGCTGTCGGCCTAATAAGGGTAGGCCGACGCACATTTAAAATGTCTTTTTGGGATTTTTGCCAATTTATTTTCTTCGTCGTTGTAGTATCTTTTGGTTGTATACTAATGGCTACAATATATGAATATATTGATTTGAGAGAAGGCGTAATGTCTGGGACTCCTTTGATTACCGGTTTATATGCTTCAAAGGGGGGTTCTAGCATCAATTTTGCTGAAAACAACTTCGAGGAAAATAACGGCAGTCGAGGAACGTGGTCTCAATACAAAGAAGAGATCGAGTTAGTCAGAATCGACGGAAATAAAAAAAGCTTTTGCGTATTTTTTAATTCCGAAAGATTGATAGAAATTACGGATAAATGTAAATGCGAGATGATGACTTTAGCGATCGAAGGCTGTATGAAAAACAGTTATTACAGGCTTTCCGCGCTTCCCGCTGTTCCTATCCAGCAGTAGTAGTATTTCGTATCAAAACGCACAACCCTTAGTGCGTTTTTTGTTTTGCCCCTGCCTACCGGCAGGCAGGGGCCGTAGCTTGTAAAGCGGAGGCGGGGGTCTCTACGACAAGGTTATAGTCCTAACCCTGTCGGTAAAAGTTTGTCCGAGGCGAAGAGCGAGCCGTTGCTCAAAGCGTAAAGTTTTTTGTTTTTTTGGCAGAACCAAACTTTAGGATCGGCGAGCTGGCCGATATTGTAAGTGTTAAGATTGGAACGGGTATCGATCTCGCTTAAAGTTATTTGGCCGGCGTTGGCAAAGGCGAAATAATCGTCCTCGATCCAATCCGAACTCTGGACCGGCTGGCTGAAGCGCGAGATAAAAATTTTAGATCCGGCGGTTTCCTGGAAAGGAACATCAATTTTTTTAAGCAAATAGACCTCGATCTCATTTTGCATTTGGCAAAGAAGCTTATCTCCGAAAGGAGACAGCTTTATGCTTTTTACGCCGTCAAAGATCTTCTCAAGGCCTTTGCTTTTTTCATCCAAGGCATAAAGGCTTTCATCTTCCTTTAAAAATGGACTTCCCTCAAAAACCATTAGTTCGTAAGCCGGACTTTTTTTAAAATTGAATAATTTTTCCGTTAGTTCCTGGGTCGGAAAATTTTTATTTTGGTCTATTTTTAGAGTTTTTCCTTCCTGGGTCAAAAGATAAAAGTAGCCGTTGTCCAATGTAAAAGTCTTGATCTTGTCTTTCAAAAATTGGGCGGGCAGATCGTCGGAATTAAGAGATTTTTTCAAAATAAAGCCTTCTTCCTGCCAAAAGAACAATTCTTCTCCAAAGGAGCTGGCCAAAAAGATATTTTCAGACTTCTTGCTTAAAAAATCGAGTTTTTGCGCGGACGGATCGTCGGTTTTCAGATCAGCAAAAAAGTAATTTTCTTTCAGGGTTTTTTTATTTTTTAAATATAGCAGCAAATATTGGGAGCCGACAGTCCTTAATTCAAGCAATTCGTATCCGGCCAAGAAAAGATCGAGTTTTTTTAGCTCCGTTTCTTTTTCGCGCCCAAGATCATAGATCGATATTCTTTTTAATTGGTTCGATCCGGTCGAGTTTTGCAAAATAATTTTTTCGCCGTCTAGCGGATAAAAATTTTCAATGTTCGATTTGACTTCGGCAAAAGAAATTTTTTCTGGGAAAAGAATGATGTTTTTTGCTTCAGCCACTTTGGTTTCTTTGACTTCCAAATTTTTAGACCAAGAAGAATATCCTTCTTTTTCTATCGTGACATTGTATTCTTTGGGCAATAAACCTTGGACGAAAAGATAGTCATTGATAGGCTGGGTTCGGCCGATCAATTTTTGATTCAAGATGACTTTGGCGTTAGACGGAGAAACTTTGACAAATATCCCTCCGGTTTTTAAGAATTTTAAATTTTTGAGATCAAAGCGGTATCCTTGGGCGTAAAAAACGGCGCTTATCGCTCCTAAAGCGAATAGGACAGACAAAATTAAAAAGAGAAAAGTTCGCGTTGTTTTGGTCATTTTGCGCTATTATAGCCTAATTTTTCGGGCTTGCCAACCCAAAAAAATTAAGTTAAGATACCCGTAATGGAAGAGAAATTCGTTATAAAAGGAGGCAAATATCTGTCAGGGGAAGTAGAAATAGGGGGTTATAAAAATGCGGCCGGACCGGCGTTGGCCGCAGCCTTATTGACGGAAGAAGAATGCCGGCTGTCCAATATGCCGTTAGTGGAAGATGTTTTCCGGCTTGTTGAAGTTTTGAAGGGAATGGGAGCGGAAATTTCATGGGTAGGCAAAAATGAATTAAAAATAAAAGCCGGATCTAATCTTGATCCGAATAAGATCGATCCGTTGTTGGTCAGTAAATCCCGCATATCCGTTCTGCTTATAGGAGCTTTGGCTGCCCGCTTTAAAGAGTTCAAGATCGCTCATCCGGGCGGCGATCGGATCGGCTTAAGGCCGATTTTTACGCATCTCAAAGCGTTAGAAGCTTTGGGGGTAAGATCTTTCGCCGAAGATAATTTTTATCATTTCAAAAGAGAAGAGTTAAAAGGGGCAGAAGTTATTTTGAAGGAATTTTCCGTGACTGCCACCGAGAATTTGATTTTGGCCGCGGTTTTAGCCGAAGGAACTACCGTTATCAAAATTGCGGCTGCCGAACCTCAAGTCCAGGATCTTTGCTTCCAGCTTGTTCAGATGGGAGCTAAGATCGAAGGGATCGGCACTCATACTTTAAAAATAGAAGGGCAGAAAAAGCTTTCGGGAGTCAACTATCGCATCATTCCCGATGTTAATGAATCCGCAACTTTTATTGCCGCTAGCGTTTTTACTAAAGATAAAGTCAAGGTCATTAATGCTCTGCCGGATCATCTAGATCTGTTCTTGGATAAATTGCAAGAAATGGGAGTTAATTTAAAAAAGGGAAAAGACTTTGTGGAGGTTTACGCTTCCCCCGATTTGCGTGCTGTGCGCATTCAAGCTTTGCCTTTCCCGGGTTTTGCCACTGATTTTTTACCCGTAACTTTGCCGCTTCTAACCCAAGCTGTCGGGAAAAGCTTGATCCATGATCCTCTTTACGAAAACAGGCTTAACTATACTCAAGAGCTTAAAAAGATGGGAGCGGATATTGAAATAGTCGATCCCCACCGCGTTATTGTTTTTGGCAAGACCCCTTTGAGCGGGGTTGATATCGAAAGCTGGGACATCAGAGCTGGCGCCTCGCTTGTCATTGCCGGGCTTTTCGCCAAAGGCACGACCGTAGTGAAGAATATTTATCAGATCGACCGCGGCTATGAAAAAATGGAAGAAAAACTCCAAAAGATGGGAGCGGATATTAAAAGGATTAAAGTTTAGAAAAAAATATATGAAAATAGGCATCGATCTAGGAACAAAAAATTCATTGGTTTTTTTACCAAAAAAGGGGGTGGTTTTGGACGAGCCTTCGGTGATCGCTGTTTCTCTTAGCGAGAATAAGATTTTAGCTGTAGGCAAGGACGCCAAAGAAATGATCGGCCGCACTCCGGACAGCATTCAAGTTTTCCGTCCATTGAAAGACGGCGTGATCGCCGATCACCGTATTACCCAAGCGATGTTGAGGCATTTTATCAAGAAAGCTTGCACTGGGTTCCATCGTTTTATAAAGCCGGAACTTTTGATCGGCGTGCCGGTCGGCATTACTTCAACTGAAAGGAGGGCGGTTATTGAAGCCGGTATTCTGGCCGGAGCCAAAGAAGTTTTTATTGCTAAAGAGCCTATCTTGTCGGCTATCGGCGCGGGCATCCCGATCAACTCTTGCTCAGGCCATCTGATCTTGGATATGGGCGGAGGAACTTCCGAAGTGGCTGTGATCTCTTTGGGCGGGATCGTTTCCGGCCGTTCTATCCGCATTGCCGGCGACGAGCTCGATGAAGCGATCGCCCAATATATCAAAGACAAATATAATTTAGCCATTGGCGACCAAACAGCTGAAGAATCAAAAATAAAGATCGGTACCGCGGTCAACGAAAAAGATCCCAGGTTTTTGGAGATCCGCGGACGGGATCTTATTTTGGGATTGCCTAAGACGATAAAAGTTTCTTCAAATGAAATTTGCACCGCCATAGAGGATCCGCTAGAAGAGATCGTCCAGTGCGTGAAAGATGTTCTAAGGGAGACTCCGCCGGAATTGGCAGCCGATATCATGAATACTGGAATGGTTATGGCCGGAGGAGGGGCTTTAATACGCAATATCTCCATCCTGATCTCCCAATCGATCGGCGTGCCTTGTTTTGTTGCCGATGATCCTTTACGCTGCGTGGCGAAGGGAGCCGGACTAATGCTGGATAATCTTGATCTTTATAAGCGCAGCGTGATGACTAAAAAGATTTAATTTTTTTCGAACTTAAGTTTTACAATTATGCTGGTTGGCCTTCAAAAACAATGGCATATTTTAAGAATAATGGCTGATGCGGAAAAGCTGCCGCACGCGCTTTTGCTTTCCGGACCGGATAAGATCGGCAAAAAAACTTTAGCCTTGGAATTGGTTAAATTTATTTTTTGCCAAGAAGAAAATAAGCTAGACGGGTTCGCCTGCGGAAAATGCCGCGCTTGCCTTGATGTTGAAAAAAAGACCCACCCCGATCTCGCCATGATCCTGCCCGAAGAAGGGTCCATCAAAATAGCGCAGATAAGAGATCTGGAATGGCGCCTTTCGTTAAAGCCTTATAGTGCTAAAATAAAAGTAGGGATCATCGATGACGCCCATCTTATACTGCCCGATGCCCAAAACAGCTTATTGAAAACCTTGGAAGAGCCAAAAGGAAAAACACTTTTGATCTTGGTCTCTTCCAATCCGCAGATGCTTTTGAAAACGGTTTTTTCAAGAGTCCAAACAATGAAATTTTTTTTGGCTTCCGATAAGGAGATCAGAGAAAGTCTTATTGATCTGGGCGCGGGCAAAGAGAAAGCCGAAAAAATTGCGAAATTTTCTTTAGGGAGGCCAGGCCAGGCCATAGATTTTTTAAGAGTCCCGGAAAAATTTTCAGCTCGGGAAGAAATTTTGGCGGAGATAGAAAAAATTATCAAGGCCAAAATTCCGGAAAGATTCAGTTATGTTAAAAAAATAACAGATGCTCCCGAGAGCACAAATGAAATATTGGCTTTGTGGGAGAGGCAATTAAGGGATATGCTGATCGCTGATCCGAAAGCCCCATCCAGCTTTGTCCAGTCGATTAAAAACTTGGAAGAAACGGTCCATTTAATTAAAACGACCAATGTAAACCAAAGATTGGCTTTAGAAAATTTAATGTTGAATTTAAATATTTAGTCTGTCTGGCTGCGCCAGACAGCCGCCTAATTAATTTCGCAGGTTAAAAGCCCAAGAAAAAAATTGGCGGAAATAAAATAATATATGATGACATACAAACAAATCATAGACT
Organism: Minisyncoccota bacterium; assembly: GCA_041657385.1. Taxonomy (GTDB): domain Bacteria; phylum Patescibacteriota; class Minisyncoccia; order Minisyncoccales; family JAQTVQ01; genus CAIMDX01. The sequence goes on from JBBABZ010000003.1 coordinate 37,468, forward strand.
CGATTAAGCCGGAATTGATAAAAGTGGTTGATTTCACCCAGAAAAAATTATCGTCTATCCGCACCGGACGCGCGAGTCCCGTTCTGGTTGAAAATATCCAGGTTGAAATTTTTGGGGAGAAGATGCCCGTTAAGCAATTAGGCGCTATTTCTATTCTAAACGCCCAGCAGCTTCTGATCCAATGCTGGGATACCTCTTATATGGATCCGATACAAAGAGCTATTCTTGAACACGGATCGGGGATGGGATGCTCGGTTGACCAAGACGGAGTGAAAGTTAATTTGCCGCCTCTTTCCTCTGACCTTCGTAAGGAGTTAGTTAAAGTTCTCTCCCAAACCGAAGAAGAAGGAAATAAGACGATCAGGCGTTTCCGCGATGAAGCTTGGTCTACTTTACAGAGAGAGCAAAGAGAGGGAAACATCCGCGAGGACGACAAATTCAAAGGCAAAGACGATCTGCAAAAACTGGTGGACGAATACAGCAAAAAGATCGGAGACCTGATCAAGATCAAACAAAAAGAGCTGGAAGAATAACCGTGTAATTTTCAATTTTCAATTTTTAATTTTCATTCAATTTTCAATTTTATAATTTTCAAACCAATCCATTCCGGTAGTGCGGTTTAGAAATTAATCCGCCAGCAGGCGGAATTAGAAATTCAAGTCATGGCTTTAATCATCACCATCATCGCGTTTATCATTGTCCTCGGCGGGGTTGTTTTTGTGCATGAGCTCGGCCATTTTTTGGCTGCCAAAAGATCGGGCGTTAAAGTGGAAGAGTTCGTTTTGGGTTTTCCTCCTTTGATCTATAAAAAACAAGTAGGGGAAACTTTATATGGCTTAGGGCTGATCCCTTTTGGAGGTTACAATAAAATTTTAGGAGAAGACGTCAATGATCCAAATGCGATTGCCAATCCGCGGTCTTACGAATCGCAAAAGCCGCTGATAAAATTTTTGATCATCGCCGGGGGCATTTTTATGAACTTGATTCTGGCCGCTGTTATCTTCTATTTTTTGGCAGTTTCTTCCGGTTTCCAGCTTTGGCAGACCTTGCTTTATCCTGATTACAAATTTCCTTTCGGCCAGCAAGAGAATTTTCCTATGATCGCGGGAGTTTTTAGCGGTTCGGCTGCGGATAAAGCGGGGCTGGAAGCGAAAGACGCCATTCTTTCAGCTAACGGAACTTCCATTTCCAACTCTACGGATTTTATGGATTTTATCAGCAAGAACCAGGAAAAAGAAATATCGTTGAATTTAAAAAATACGAAAAGCGGGCAAGAAAGATCGGTAAAATTGAAGCTTGGCAAAGACGACGGGACAAAGCAGGCTTTGGGAGTAGCATTGGCCGATACCGCTTTGATCTCTTATAAGGAACCCTTTGAAAAAATAAGCGTTGGCTTCTTGCACTCTTATAACATTACCGATTTTTCTTTTTCTACGATCGGCCGGATCATCAAATCTTCTTTCGTGGAAAAAGACGCCAGCCTTTTAGGAGTTTCTTTTGTCGGTCCGGTCGGGATCTTTGCCGCAACAAAAATTATAATAAACCAGGGCTGGTTTGAAATGCTTAATCTTTGCGGGATCATTTCTTTGGCCCTTGCCACCACTAATATTTTGCCGATCCCGGCTTTTGACGGAGGCAAGATTGTTTTTATCTTTTTGCAGGCGATCGATAAGAAGAGATTTACTTTAGCGATGCAGTACAAGATCGAACAGGCCGGAGCGTTAGTTCTGATCGGCTTGGCGATATTGATCACGCTGAAAGATTTCTGGGTCTTTAAAGACATAATATTCAAATAGATATGGCAGAAAAAATATTCGAGAAAAAACAATTGGCCAAAAAATCAGAAGATTTTTCCGAATGGTATACTGATGTCATTTTGAAATCCGGTTTAGCCGATTATGCTCCAGTGAAAGGCTGTATGGTTTTTAAGCCTTACGGCTATGCCATTTGGGAATTGATCCAAAAAGTTTTGGATGAAAAAATAAAAGCCAACGGCGTCAAAAACGCTTATTTCCCGCTTTTTATTCCGGAAAGTTTTTTAAACAAGGAAAAGGAGCATATCAAAGGTTTTTCGCCGGAGCTGGCCGTGGTAACGGTCGGCGGAGGGAAAGAGCTGGAAGAAAAGCTTATCGTGCGTCCGACCTCGGAAACGATAATGTATTCTATGTTCTCCAATTGGATAAGCTCCTGGCGAGATTTGCCTTACAAAGTCAACCAATGGTGCAATGTCGTCCGCTGGGAAAAAAGGCCAAGATTTTTTATCCGCAATATCGAGTTTCTTTGGCAAGAGGGGCATACGGTCCACGCTTCCAGCGAGGAGGCGCAAGAGCAAGTGGATTGGGCGATGGAGACTTATAAAAATATGTACCGCGATTATTTTGCAGTTGACGGGATAGCTGGCCGGAAGTCTGAAAGCGAGAAATTTCCGGGAGCCGATGCAACCACTACCTTTGAGACTCTTATGCCTTCCGGTATGGTTTTACAGAGCGCCACTTCCCACAACTTAGGCCAAAGATTTGCTAAGTCTTTCAACATAGAGTTTTCTGACCAAGAAGGGAAAAAAGCTTTTCCTTGGCAGACTTCTTGGGGTTTTTCAACCCGCAGTATCGCTGCTTTGATAATGGCGCATGGCGACGATTCCGGATTGGTTTTGCCTCCGGCTTTGGCTCCGATCCAGGTCGTGATAATACCGGTGCTCCGCGGCAAAGACGGCGATGCGGCAGTGGTTAAAAAATGCCAAGAACTAAAAGAAGAAGATCTGAAAAATTGCCGGGTTGAGTTAGATGCGAGAGAAGGCTACTCTATGGGATGGAAATTCAACGAGTGGGAACTGAAAGGAGTGCCCTTAAGGATCGAGATCGGCCCCAAAGAATTGGAGGCGGGGAAAGCGACATTGGTCCGAAGGATAGATGGACAAAAAAGATCAGTTGATCTAAAAGATTTAAAAGAGGATGTCGGAAAAGAATTAGCGCAGATTCAGGCCGAACTTTTGCAAAGAAGTAACAGCTATCTTTTAGAGAATACGCGTGAAGTCGAAAATTACGATGAATTTAAAAAAATAATGGCCGGACCGAAAGGATTTATAAAAGCGTGGTGGTGCGAAGATCCGGTTTGCGAAGCAAAAATAAAAGAAGAAACCAAAGCGACGACAAGGTGCCTGCCTGCCGATAGGCACGGTTTGCCTTCGTCCGCTTCGCCCGCCGTAGCTTCAGCGAAGGAGGGCCAGTCCGAAGGCATCTGCGTTTATTGCGGCAAACCGGCTAAAAACCAATGGATTTTCGCCCAAGCTTACTAAAATATTAACAACCAAGAGAAATTTTGTTACAATTACCCATTATGTTCAACTCGAAAATGTTCAATCTGATAAAAGGAAAGTTTGTCCATGATATCGCTATTGATCTGGGCACAGCCAATTGTTTGGTTTATGTTAAAGGCCGCGGCATTATTTTAAGCGAGCCTTCAGTGGTTGCTATTAATAAAAAAACAGGGCAGGTGCTGGCCATTGGGCGCGAAGCCGAAAAAATGGTTGGCCGCACTCCCGGGCATATTGTTGCCAGCAAGCCGTTGGTCGGAGGAGTTATTTCCGATTTTGAGGTAACGGAACAAATGTTAAGGTATCTGATAGAACGCAGCCGCCAAAAAGGATTTTCTTTGTCTCCTTTTTGCCGCGCAGTGATCGGCGTTCCCTGCGGCGTAACCGAGGTCGAAAAAAAGGCGGTAAAGGACGCGGCTAAGTCGGCCGGCGCCCGCGAAGTTTTTTTGATCGAAGAACCGATGGCCGCGGCCATCGGAGCTCATTTGCCGGTGCAGGAAGCGTCTGGAAATTTTATCGTGGATATTGGAGGAGGCACAGCCGAGGTGGCTGTAGTTTCTTTGGGAGGAATAGTAGTTTCTAAAAGTTTGAGAGTGGCTGGCAATAGATTTGATGAAGACATAGTCAATTTTTCCCAAGAGGAATATAAGCTTTTGATCGGTCCAAGGACTGCTGAACATATCAAGGTTAGTATCGGTTCGGTTTGCGCTGATGCTGTTTCTTCGAGCGGAAAAGATTTGCCTAAGGAAATTTCCATGCGCGGCCGTAATTTAGTAACCGGCTTGCCCGAGGAAGTTGTAATAACTCAATCCGATGTCCGCCGGGCTTTAGAAAAATCAGTCAAACAGATAATTTCCGAAGTAAAAGAAACCATAGAGCTTACTCCTCCGGAGCTTATTTCTGATGTAATGAAAAAAGGGATTTTTATGTCCGGCGGCGGCGCTTTATTGAGGGGTCTGGATAAATTGATCGCTAAAGAAACAAAGATCCCTACAATGATCATTGAAGATCCTATGACATCGGTAGTGCGCGGAGCGGGAGTGGTTCTTGAGAATTTGGACGAATTTTATAATGTCTTAGCCGAGATAGAAGAATTGGAAGTCCCGAAATAGCGAATTTTCAATTTTCCCTGCCTGCCGGCAGGCAGGAATTCCTAATTTTCATTCAATTTTCAATTTTACAATTTTTAAACTAATCCGTCCTGTTAGTAATGTTTAGAAATTATTCCGCCAGCTGGCGGAATTAGAAATTTAATAAAAATTTAAAATTAATAATTAGAAATTCACAAAAAATGGTTTCCGAAGAAGAAATAAAACATATCGCAAAATTATCCCGATTGGATTTTTCAGAAAGCCAATTGGAAAAATTTCAAAAAGAATTTTCCGCTATTTTGGAATATGTGGAAACCTTGGAAAAAGCCGATGTTGAAGGCGTTGAGCCGATGTCCCATTCAGTAAAGATCTCTAACATTTTCAGCGATGATAATTTTAATCAGCAGGGGACAAGGATCAATGATAATAAAAAATTGTTGGAAGCCGCCCCGGAATCTAAGGGAGATTATTTGAAATCAAAATCAGTTTTTTAATATGGAACCGGACAAACTTTCTATCCAGCAGCTTCATCAGGAATTAGTTGATAAAAAAATTTCCGCCGTGGAATTGGCTAAGTTTTTTTTAGATAAGATCAAAAAAGAAGACGGCGATATAAGATCGTTTATCACGATCACCGAAGATCTTGCATTAAAGCAAGCTAGGATGGCGGACGAGATCATTGCTAAAGAAAAAGAAGAATTGCCGCTGCTGGGGGGAATTCCCTGCGCGATCAAAGATAATATTTTGATCGATGGGATAAAATGCACTTCAGCTTCTAAAATTTTGGAAAATTATACGGCTCCTTACGATGCCACGGTTGTAAAAAAACTAAAAGACCAAGGAGCGGTTATTCTAGGCAAAACAAATATGGATGAATTTGCCATGGGCTCTTCCACCGAAAATTCCGCCTTTTTCGTTACCAAGAATCCTCGCGATACCAGCCGCGTTCCGGGAGGATCGTCCGGCGGTTCGGCCGCGGCAACTGCCGCTGGTTTTTGCAAATTTGCCTTGGGATCGGATACTGGCGGATCAATAAGACAGCCCGCTTCTTTTTGCGGCGTAGTTGGATTGAAACCCACTTATGGGGCTGTTTCGCGCTATGGGGCCATGGCTTTTGCTTCTTCCTTGGATCAGATCGGCCCGTTCGCCAGAAATTCCGAAGACTGCCGGATCGTTTTTGATGCGATCAAGGGCCGCGACCCTCTTGATTCAACTTCCTTAGACGCATCGGAAAGCCAGGAAGAATTCGATCTAAAAAATTTAAAGATCGGCGTCCCTAAAGAATATTTTGTGGCAGGAATGGATAAAGATGTCGAAAAAACCATTAAAGACGCGATTGAAAAATACGAGGAAATGGGGGCAAAAATTGTCGAGGTCTCTTTGCCTCATACCGAATACGCTTTGCCTTGCTATTATATAATCGCAACGGCCGAAGCCAGCGCTAATTTAGCCAGATATGACGGCATCAAATACGGATCTTCCGAGGTTAATAATCCTGAAGTAAAAGATCTTTTAGAGGTTTATATAAAAAGCCGTGAGAAATATTTCGGCAGCGAAGTGAAGCGCCGTATTATGTTGGGAACCTATGTTTTGTCTTCAGGCTATTATGATGCTTACTATAAAAGGGCTCAAAAGGTAAGGACCTTGATCAAGAATGATTTTGAAAAAGCTTTGAGCCAGGCGGATATCTTATTAACTCCGGTTTCTCCTACTTTGCCTTTTAAGATCGGCGAAAAAATGGATGATCCTCTTTCAATGTATCTGTCCGATATTTATACGATTTCTATCAATCTAGCCGGCGTAGGAGCTTTATCCTTGCCTGCGGGATGGGTGGATCTGCCGTCTGGCAGATTGCCGGTGGGGATGCAGCTTATCGCTAAACCCTTTGAAGAAAAAAAGATGTTCCAGGCCGCCGCCGCTTTCGAAAAAATAAATTAAAAAATAAATTTTATAATTTGGATGATTGCCCCAATAAAAGTAAAATGGTTTTTCAAGAAATAATCTCGTATTTGAATTCTTCGCCGGTTCAAGGCTTTCTTTTGCCATTCAAAATAATTTTTATTTTGCTTTCTATTTTTTTTGCCGGGGCGATCTCTTATTTTATTCATAAAGCGCCCGGTGATATTTTGAGCGAAAAACAGAAGTACTCCGATCTTTTATTTTTCAACAATTTCAAAAAAGCTTCCGATACAAAATTCAAGAAAACATGGAAGAAGGCTTGCCAACTTTTGAAAAATGACCTTGAGCCGGAATATAAGCTGGCTGTTCTTGAGGCTTATGCTTTGTTTTCCGATTTTTTAGCTCAAAGGGACTGGAATGGGGGAAGTTTAGCCGCTCAGCTTGACTCAGCCCGATCGGATAAAGATTTTATGTTCGACAGAGGGAACATTCTTCGTCTTTCCAATTTGCGCGATAATATAGTTGCGGATAAAAATTATAGGCTCGATATGAAAGAGGTTAAAAATCTTTTCACCGATATTGAAGGGGATATCAAAAGAGCGGAAGAATAAATTTTATTGCTTTTTTAACATTGGAGATTTTTATCATTTTTAGGGCGGTTTGACTTTTGTTAGCAATAAAAGATAATAAAAAATAATGATTGCAGTATTTTCTTTCCTCTTTTTTATTTTTTCCTGCCTTTATTTTTTCCTGCCGATCTACTTGGCCAATATGACCCCGCCGCTGGTAAAAAATCTTCCTTTTCTCCGCAATTTCAATACGCCGGTGGATTTTGGTTTTAAATTGCGAAACCATTATTTGTTCGGCGATCACAAGACTTGGCGCGGCGTGATTTGCGCTATCATGGTTGGAACAGTTGCGGTTTTGGTCCAAGGCTGGCTGGAATCCAATTTTAAACTTTTTCAAAAAATTTCTTTAGTGGATTACGGCGGTTTTAATTTGTTTTCTCTGGGTATCTTAATGTCGGCTGGCGCTATGGCCGGAGATTTGGGAGCGGCTTTCATTAAGCGGCGCATAGACTTGAAACCGGGAGAAGCTTTCATGCCTTGGGATCAAACCAACTATGTGATCGGCAGTTTTATTTTTTTACAGCCTTATGTCCATTTTAGCTGGATCATTTGGACCATATTATTCGTCTCAACCTTTTTTCTTCATCTGTTGATCAACCGGTGGGGCTATATGCTGGGATTGCATAAAGCAAAATGGTAAAGAATCCAAAAGCCCTGCGCCTGAAAAAATTTTTCCAGAACCGTTATTTTGTTCTTCGCCACGGCTATTCCAATGTCCAAATTGAAAAAGCTGCCGGCCGGCCGGCAAAAGATGAAAATTGCGGTTTGACCATAGAGGGGCGGGAAGAAGTTTCTGCCAGCGCCCAAAAACTCAAAAAAGAAGGGATCGATCTAATAGTGGCGTCGGACGTAGAAAGAGCCAGGGAAACGGCAGAAATTGCCAGCCGCATTATTGGAGCTAAGATTATTTTTGACAAACGGCTGCGCGAATTTGACGTAGGGGATTTGAAGGGCCGCAACTCTGATAAGATATGGAGCTATCTATGCGACCAAGACGATTTGGCAAACGCCGTTTTGCCCAATGGCGAAAGCCTTTCTGATGTCCAAAAAAGAGCTTATGAATGTTTGGCTGATTTGGATAAGAAATACAAAAATAAGACTCTTATTATAATTTCTCATGAATTTCCTTTGATGCTTTTGGAATGGACCTTAAAAGGAATGGAGCTTGAGGAGATCGTTGAAAAAAGATGTTCGGGTAAGATCAAGAAGATCGGCACCGGCTGTTTTCGCGAACTGTCTTTTAAAAATCGTTAAAAGCAGAGTTTTTGATAATTTTTTGCCAAATTTTTTCTGGCAATTTTTCTTGCCAAATTTTTTAAATTATTTTATAATTTTAAGGCCAAGCAGGCAGGCGATCGCGCCGTTTTCCGCGAGGAAAATGGTGAGGAAAGTCCGAACACCCAGTCCCGCAAAATGCGGAATTAAAAGTAGAGGGCAACACCCTTCATCCGTAAGGATCGAGGTGCGAACAGTGACGTGTCTGGCCGAAAGGCTGGACAGCCCCGCCCTCTAAGCCCGTGGAATAAGACTTGCTGTAGAATACGGCATTAACTGTATCTCAGCATTTTATTGATTCAACGAGCATAGAGGGCGGGGATATTCCTATAGCGATATAGGGGTGCAACGGCTAAATCCTTACTCGGGTGCAAGAGCAAACTTGGGTGCGCAAGCATCCAAAGAAAAGTGGCTCGCTAGAGCCGAAGAGCAATTTTCGGCCCAGATAGATGATCGCTTCGCCTCGCCGTAGCCTTTGGTTATGGCGGGCGATACCCGCCTTCGCTCCTTTTGGAGCTATGGCGGGTGATACAGAATTCGGCTTATTGCCTGCTTGGCATCTTTTTCAAATCCATAGTCGTCTATGGATTTTTAAATAGATCGGTTCCCTTTTTAATTATTGCAGAAAAGGTTAAAATATTATTATGGTTTTGAAAAATGCGTTTAATTCTTCGTCTAAAAGCGTCAGCCAGGCTACGGTTATTTTGGCCATAGCTGTTTTTTTGAGCCAGCTTTTGGGTCTTTTTCGGGACCGTTTGCTGGCCGGAACTTTCGGAGCCGGCCTTGATCTGAGCATCTATTACGCCGCTTTCCGCATACCTGATTTTATTTACAATATTCTTTTTGCCGGCAGTATTGTGGTTGCTTTCTTGCCTGTTTTTGCCGAGCATTACACCAAGGATAAAGACGAAGCCTGGCGAATGTCTAATTATGTTTTAAATTCGTTTTTATTTTTTACATTCATTTTGATAGCAATTCTTTTTGTTTTCGCTTCTCAATTCATCAAATTGATCGTTCCAGGTTTTGATTTAGAGGCTCAAACTAAAACCGTTGCTTTGACCAGGTTGATGCTTTTAAGTCCTTTGTTTTTTGGGTTGTCTTCCTTCTTCTCTTCGGTCCTGCAATATTTCAATAAATTTTTGGCTTACTCTTTGGCTCCGCTTCTTTATAATTTAGGCATAATTTTTGGCGTTATTTTCCTATCTCCAAAATTCGGCATATTCGGGGTTGGCTTGGGAGTGGTTTTAGGCGCGGCGGCGCATTTGCTGGTTCAAGTTCCGGCCACCATAAGCTGCGGTTTCAAGTATCGCCCGTTATTTGATCTAAAACATCCAGCGGTTTTAAAAATAGTCAATTTGACTCTTTTTCGATCTTTGGCCGCTTCTCTCAATCAGATCAATTTTATGGTCATCGCGGCTATTTCTTCGGGCATCAGTCTTGGCGCTGTAGCGATCTTTAATCTTTCTTTCAACCTTTCTTTTCTGCCGATCGGCATTCTCGGCGTTTCCTTAGCCACAGCCGTTTTTCCAAAACTTGCCCAAAATTGGGTTGAAGGGGAAAAAGAAGAATTTTATGAAAATTTTTCCTTGGCTTTCCGCCAAATTCTTTACTTGGCTTTGCCTATCGGGATCATGTTTTTCGTTTTAAGGGAGACTATCGTAGGGTTGATCCTGCAAACCGGCCAATTCGGGATGAGAGACGCGGCTTTGACATCAGCCTGCTTGGGTATATATTCTTTTGCTATCCTTCCCCAGTGTTTAGTGCCCTTGATCCTAAGAGGATTTTTCAGTGCAAAAGACACAAAAACTCCGGCGATCTTGGCTGCGCTGTTTGTCGGCCTTAATGTGGCACTGGCCTTATGGTTTGTCTTTTTAGCTGGCCAAGCCAATTCGTTTTCCTCTTTTTTAAGAAACAGCTTCGGTTCCAGCCAGCCAGTTGCCAACTTAAAAATACTAGCTCTTTGTTTAGCTTTTTTAGTTGCCCTTATCTTCCAGTTCGCGATCTTTATGGTTTTTTTGTACAGAAAAATAGGGAACTTTAAACTAGGAGAGATCTGGCGATCTTCTTGGAAGATATTTATCGGCGGTTTGGTCATTTTTATTTTTGGCCGATATTTTTTGGCAAAAATGATCCCAATTTTGGGTTTGGGTTTCTGGGGAAATTTTTGGCAGGGTGCAGTTGTTGGGGGGGCAAGTTTTCTGCTATACTTTTCAATAACGCTTATGCTGGGTTCGACCGAAGCAAAAGGTTTTATTCCCGGCCTTTTAAGCCGTTTCAAGAGATATGGAAAGCCCAAAACAAATTAGAAATTTCAGTATCATCTCCCATATAGACCACGGCAAATCCACTTTAGGAGACCGGCTTTTGGATATGACCGGAACGATCGCCAAAAACAAGCTGACCCCGCAATTTTTAGACTCGATGGATCTGGAAAAAGAAAAAGGCATCACTATAAAAATGAAGCCTGTTTCAATGAAATACAGGCCGAAAAATTCGGATATAGAATACAATCTTAATTTGATCGATACCCCCGGCCACGTGGATTTTTCTTACGAAGTTTCCAGGTGCATGGCTGCCGTAGAGGGAGCCATACTTTTAGTTGACGCTACCAAAGGCATCCAGGCTCAGACTCTTTCCAATTTGGAAATGGCCAGAAAGGAGGGAATTACCATTATCCCAGTGGTCAACAAAATCGATCTGCCTCAAGCCAGAGTAGAAGAAACAAAAAAAGAATTAGCTAGCCTTCTAGGAATTTTTGAAGAGGATGTGATCCCGATCTCGGCAAAGACCGGAGAAAATGTTGAATTTCTTTTGGAAAAAGTTATCGCCAATGTTCCAGCGCCGGAACTGGCTCCGGAAAAACCTTTTCGCGCCGTTATTTTTGATTCCAAATTCGATGCTTTTTTGGGAGTTTTGGCTTATGTCAGGGTGGTTGACGGAAGTATCAAGAAATACGATAAATTTTTCCTTTACGCTACCAAGGCTAGGGGAGAAGTCAAAGAACTAGGCTTTTTTAAACCTAATTTGGTCCCGGCAGAAGAACTGAATTCCGGTGAGATCGGTTATATCGCTACCGGAATTAAGGAGCTGGAAAAGATCAGCATTGGAGACACAATAGCAAGAGATTACGGTCCTGATGAAGTTGCTATCACTGTTGAGCCGCTGCCCGGCTATCAGCAGGCCAACCCTAAAGTATTTGTTTTCATCTGCCCAGAGAACCAGGCTGATTTTGAGTTATTGCGTATTGCTTTATCAAAACTCAAACTTAGCGATTCTGCCTTGTTTTTCCAGCCCCAGACTTATCAGGTTTTGGGCCGGGGATTTTTATGCGGATTTTTAGGAACACTGCACGGCGAAATTACTATTGAACGATTGAAAAGGGAATTCAATTTGAGCCTGGTCATCGGCGCACCGCAAGTTTGCTATAAGGTGATTGAATTTAATGGCAAAGAATCCCTGATCTTCAGCCCGAGCGAATTTCCCGAAACTCCGAAAACGGTCTTGGAGCCTTGGGCGGAAATAAAGATCATCACGCCCACCCAGTATTTAGGCAATATTTACGATCTTTTAAAAAGTTTTGAGGGAGAGCATCTTGATTCTGTTTCTTTTTTGGGAGAGAAGTTTCTTTTGACCTATAACATTCCGATGCGAAATTTGATAGGCAGTTTTTATGAAAGGCTTTTAAACACCAGCCAAGGATTCGCTTCTTTGTCTTATAAGGAAATAGGGTTTCGTCCGGGAGAACTTGCAAAAATGGAAATTTTGATCTCCGGTAAAAAAGAGGAAGCTCTTTCGCGCATTGTGCCTAAAGATAAAGCTCATTTTGAAGGCAAAAGGATGGTAGAGATGCTTGAGGATGTTTTGCCTCCCCAGATGTTCGCCGTTTCCATCCAAGCGTGTTCTATGGGCCGTATCGTAGCTAGGGCAGACAAGAGTGCTAAGCGCAGGGATGTGATCGCTCCTTTATATGGCGGCGACTATACCCGTAAGAAAAAGCTTTTAGAACAGCAAAAGAAAGGAAAAGAAAAGTTGAAAGCCAGAGGGCAAATGAGGATCCCGCCGGAAGTATTTGTTAAGATATTTACTTCTTCCAACTAAATAAAATTAAAGCACAAAAACCTCTTTTTAAAGAGGTCCGTCAAATATCCCCAAAGACCCTTTTTTAGAAGGCGGGAGCAATCAAGCTTAGGATAGTAGAGATCGCGATCAGTACGACCAGAACGATCCAGATGATCCTAAAATTTCTTTTTGACTTTTTATCGCTTAACATATCGGCTGTATGATAGCAAAAAAATCAAAAATTAAAAAGAGGTTTTTTTCACCTGACAGGAGAAGCCTTTTTTTATCAATTTTGCTTTTGTTTCCGATAATCTATCTTGCTATCACTAATTTAAATCTAAATCAGGAGAGGCAGAAGATCATGGCCGAGATGGAGCAGGCAAAAGCAGCAGTCTCTGAATCAGCCGAGAAGGAAAATCATTTAAACAATTTATTAAGCCAAGTTTCCAGCCCCCAAGCCCTGGAGAAAGTGGCCCGCGAAGACCTGAACTTGCAAAAGCCGGGAGAAAAGATATTGGTAATTAAAAGAGAAGGCGAAGATCAAAACCAAAATACCACTTCATCCCAAAAAGAAAAGCCTGGCTTTTCTTTCCAAAATATAATAAATTGGGTAAAAGAAAAGCTGGGAATAAAGTAGAGAGGCAGGCGGGCTTTGCCCCGCCGAAGCCGAGCCATCAAAAAAGATATAGTTTGGGATAAAAAGAAAGACTATGCCCGCCTTCGCTCCTTTCAGGAGCTACGGCGAGGCGAAGGCGGGTGTCGTATAACGGCTATTATGGTTCCTTCCCAAGGAACAGACGGCGGTCCGACTCCGCTCACCCGCTCATAGAGATAAACTCGTGTTTTTTAGACGACAGCGACCACGGTTTTTGCAATGAAATAATGGGTTTTTGGCCGGCAATAAGGTAGTCCGAGCCGATCTTTTTCAGGAAGTCCCGTTTTCCCTCCAAATTTTCGCTTTCCGCGATGGAATTGGCTTGAAATGCCTGCAAAATCCACTCTTTGAAGAGTCCGAGCCGAACATTTCCCTTTCGTCCAAAATTTTCTAGCTCCTCGTTAATTTCAACCTTGCGGTTGAGCAGTTTTTGTTTTTTGGCGACGTACTCTTCGCGGCTGATTGCTTGGTCTAAATAAGAGTCCAAGAGCCTGTTCAGTTTTGCCTCGACGGTTCTTAGTTCGGCTTTTAAATTTTGGGCGGAAGCGTTGGCGGTAGTGGAAAGCTCTTTGTGATCTTTTTCCCATCGTTTGAGAAAATTATCTTTCCACTCCGCGTTTAAAGCAACTTTTTGAAAAAGCTTATTCAGCTGTTGTTTTAATTTTTGCTCGCCGATATATTTTTGGCTGCAAACTCTGTTTTTCTTGGTACAGCGATAATAGGTGTAGGCTTTGCCAGAAGGTTTAACTCTGGTTTCAGCGGTGATCTGGCGGCCGCACTCGCCGCATTTAAACACTCCTCGGAAAGTGTAGGGTTTTAAACTTTTTGCCTGCGGCTTGCCGTGCTCCCGCATTATGCGCTGCACTTTTTCAAAAAGTTGCTTGGAAATGATCGGCTCGTGATTGCCTTGATATATTTCTCCTTTGAATCGGAACAGGCCATAGTAAAATGGATTTTTGAGCACATCCTGCAGCTTAGAGAGAGCGATGGCTTTCTTTTTCCTCTGTCCAACTAACCCGAGAGAAAAAGACAATTTTTGTAAATTTTCTAAAGTATATTTTCCCGTAGCGTATGCCTCGAAAATTTTTTTAATGATTTCCGCCCTTTGAGGATCTTTAATGATCGTATGATGGCGCAATTCATTTAAATATCCGACAGGAGCATAAGCCGGATATTCGCCATTTTTCAATTTTTGCCTTAACCCGCGTTTTACATTCTCGCTCAAATTATCAATGTAGTATTTTGACTGGCCGAAAGCGATATTAAGCATAAACTTTCCCTGCGGTGTCGGCTCAAACCAGAAAGTAGGGAATTTTAAGCCTTCGATTTTTCCGGTATCTACGAGATAGATGATCTTCCCTCCGTCAACACTGTTGCGCGCCAGCCTATCGGGATGCCAGCTTAAAATTCCAAAAGGCCCGCCAGATTCTATCCTTGCGATCATTTGGTTGAATATGGGCCTGCCCGGAACCTTGGCGGTCTTTGCTTCGATGAATTGATCGGCGATTTCCAGTCCTTCCTTGGCGGCAAATTCTTTTAATTCCATCAGCTGGGCTTCAATGCTCAAGACTTGGCGTTCTTCTTCGTCCGTGGATTTTCGAGCGTATAAAAAATATTTCATATTCCTTTTAAGAATAAAAAATTAATTTGGCTTGGTGAAAATTTGGAGGGAAAAAATCGTCTTTCGTTTTCAATAAAAACATAATCGGACTTCCATATCGTCGGCCAAAAACCTATTATTCCATTGCAAAAACCGTGGTCGCTGTCGTCTAAAAAACACGAGTTTATCTCTATGAGCGATTTATATGAAAAAGTTCGGACTTTCTTCCTTAACGGGGAGGACTGAAAAGCTGTCTTTTTTCTGTTGTATCTTTTTTGGTTAAAAGGCGCAAATCCCACCCCGACTATTGCTCGTCAGCCCGGGTTTAGCCTTAAACCCAGTCTTCCTCGCAGACCGCGGCCCTGCTCGGGCAGGTCCGCTCGGATTGGGCCGCCAGCCAACGCATTTTAGCCGCAGGTGGGGGTAAAAAGGGGGCTAAAATATAATATAAATCGAAGCCGATAGGCTTCGCCAAAAAATTGAAATAAAGTCGAAAAAGAGCTATCTTGAATAAAAATATAGCTTATTTATCTTTGATTAAATTAGCCTAAAAATCAGAAAGGAGCGGCGTTGATGATTTAACAAAACAAAAACATGTTTGAACAATCATTTAAAAATATAGACAATATTCTTCATACTGATTCCGGTTGCGCAACAGAGCTTGATTATGTTGAACAAACTTCGTGGATCCTTTTTTTGAAATATCTTGATGATTTGGAAGATACTAAAAAAACTGAAGCGGCGCTGGCCGGAAAAAAATATGAATATATCTTGTCGCCGGAATATCGTTGGAATGTTTGGGCTTGTCCAAAGAATGGCGGCGGTAAACTGGACCACGGCAAAGCGTTGGACGGAGATGATCTTAGAGATTTTGTAAATCAAAATCTTTTTTCATATCTTAAAAAATTTAAAGCCGATGAACCGAATACCATTGAGTATAAAATCGGAGAAATTTTTTCCGAATTAAAAAATAAAATTTCCAGCGGTTATAAGATGCGGGAAATTTTGAATATTGTTGATGGAATGCATTTTCGTCTTTACGAAGAGAAACACGAGCTTTCGCATCTCTACGAAGCCAAAATTAAGAATATGGGCAACGCCGGACGAAACGGCGGCGAATATTACACGCCACGGCCGCTTATTAAAACCATTGTCAAAGTGGTCGCGCCAAAAATTGGCGACAAGATCTATGACGGAGCTTGCGGCAGCGCGGGATTTTTAGTGGAAGCTTATAAATATCTTACAGAGAACCAATCCAAGCTTTCTTCAAGCCAGATGTCGACGCTTCAAAATAAATCGTTTTACGGCAAAGAAATAAAATCCCTCGCTTACATCATCGGCATCATGAATATGATCCTGCACGGCATTGAAGCGCCAAATATCAGGCATATGAATACGCTGGCCGAAAACATCAATGACATCCAGGAAAAAGATCGTTTTGATGTTATTCTGGCAAATCCTCCTTTCGGCGCGGGTATTGGCCGAGAAATTCAGCAAAATTTTCCAATCAAGACCGGCGAAACAGCGTTTCTTTTTCTGCAACATTTCATCAAAATTCTCAAAGCTGGAGGTAAGGCAGGAATCGTTATTAAAAATACCTTTCTTTCCAACACCGATAATGCCTCGGTGTCTTTGCGAAAATTGCTTTTAGAAAATTGCAATTTACATACCGTTCTTGACTTACCAGGGGGTGTCTTTGCTGGCGCAGGCGTGAAAACCGTTGTTTTGTTTTTTGAAAAGGGTGCGCCAACAAAAAAAGTTTGGTTTTACCAGCTCAATCTTAGCCGCAATCTTGGTAAGGGCAGCCCTCTAAAAGAAGCGGATCTGGCGGAATTTGTGGAGCTACAAAAGACCAAGGCGGATAGTGAGAGCTCGTGGAGCGTTGACACTAAAGATATTGATCAAAATACTTTTGATTTGTCGGTAAAGAATCCGACCAAGAGCAATGAAGTGATTTTGCGTGAGCCGAAAGAGATTTTGGATGAGATGAACAAATTAGATAAAGATAGTAGTGAAATTTTGAATAACATTAAAAGATTTTTATAAAATATGGTTGACAGTGAACAAAAGATTAAGTGTCCTAAATGTGGAGAATCAATTTCAATTGATGATGTTCTAACGCACCAAATTGAAGAAAAAATTAAAAAGGATTTTGAGGTAACTCAAAAAATAAAAGAGGGAGAATTAGCTCAAAAATCAGAAGATTTAAAAAAACAGGCTGCGGAAATTGCCGAGAACAAAAAAGATATTGGTTCAATGGTGGCAAAACAAGTAGCCGAACAGATGGGGAAAGAAAGACTGGGGCTTTTTAAAGAAGCGAGAACGGAGGCGGAAAAAGAACAGAGCGCAAAAACCGTGCTTTTAGAAGAACAATTGAAGAGCAAGGATGAGAAATTGGCACAGGCAACAAAGAATGAAGTGGAGTTACGCAAAGACAAGATAAAGCTAGAGGAAGATAAGCAGGTATTTGAATTGGAAAAAATACGTCAATTGGAAGAATCAAAGAAGGCAATTATTGAAGAAGCAAACAAGAAAGCAACAGAAGAGCAACAATATGTTATTGCTCAACTGAAAAAACAGCTTACGGATGCAACAAAAGCCAAAGATGATTTGGCACGTAAACTCGAACAGGGTTCGCAACAAACACAAGGCGAGGTTTTGGAATTAGAGCTTGAAGAGATTTTGAAAACGGAATTTTCACAAGATGAAATAATCCCCGTACCCAAAGGAGTAAAGGGCGCTGATGTAATTCATAAAATCATAGATCGTTCCGGCCGTTTATGCGGGCAGATTGTTTGGGAATCGAAAAAGACAAAAGCGTGGAGTGAAGGCTGGATTCAAAAGCTTAAAGACGACCAAAGACTTATAAAGGCGGATGTGGCGGTAATTGTCTCAATAATATTGCCCGAAGGTGTAAAGGGTTTTGCCCTTAGAGATGGTGTTTTTGTTTGTGATGTAAAACTGGCAATCAATCTTGCCTCATTATTAAGATATGATTTGCTAAAAGTAGCCGAAGCAAACAGAGCATTGGCTGGGAAAGAAGAGAAAAAAGACGTGGTTTATGCATATGTAAATAGTACTGAATTTAAACAAAGAATCCAAGCCATTGCGGAAGCGTTTATTGAAATGAAGAACGATATAGATAAGGAGAAAAGATCATATCAAGCCATTTGGGCAAAGAGAGAAAAACAGGTGCAGCGAGTTATAGACAATACATTTGGAATTTATGGAGACCTAAAAGGGTTAACTGGTGGAACAATACAAGAAATTAAAATGTTGGAATTAGATGCTGGTGAAATTAGAGTAAATGAAGATGAAAAAAATATTTAATTTTAAAAAAGAGTAATTGTGTTTTTATCTAAATTTACTATCTTAAATAATAAAAGTTGTAAAACCATTAATCTTGCTCCGTCAAAAACTGAACCGGAAGTTTTGATTGGTATTAATGATTGTGGTAAATCAACGATACTCAGATCATTAGATATTTTTTTTGATGAGAAAAAAAGCCTCTATTTTCTTCGAGAAGATCAACAAAAAAGTGATTTGTCTAATTCCCCGCTCACTGCGCAAGAATTCAACCATGCAATAAGTGATTTTGGATATGCACCATTTTACAATTATTCAGGAAATGTTATCGGAATCTTATGTGAATTCGAATTAGAAGAAGCTGATAAAACAGATACCGAATTTCAGGACAGTGCAAAAAATCTGCATTTGAAATGGGCTATCGGTGATTCCAACAAAATCGTCATTTTGCGTATATTTCATGATAACGCTGTCGCGGGTCCAAACCTAAATGGATATTACTTATTAAATAATGATTACAAAAAAGATGATAATTTTCTTGAGGCTTGGAATAAAACAAAAGAAGTATTAAAAAAAATTCGTAAAGATTTAGCTATAGCTGATGCGGATGTAACTAATGAAAATGGCAAAGGACCTTTTAAAAATATTGAAGAAATAAGGGCTATTTATAAAAAAGTAGAAGTTGATTTGGAGCTATCATGGTTTTTATATAAGGACTTCTCAAAAGATAAAACATTTTTTCCAAGTTTTAAATATCTTGATTGGAATTTTTCCTTGAAAGATTTAGAGGATTTGGCCACCGAAGCCATGAATGAGGTAACAAGTCCGTTATTAGGAGAAATAAAAAGTTTAGCCTCAACAAAGCAAGTTGAAGCAATTGTGGGAGTAAACAAGAAATTTGAAGAATTGATGGGCAATCTAAAAGATGAATTGCCTACAAGCATAAAAAAAATTAGTTCCTCTGTATTTTTTAATGTAAACCAAAAAATTACTGATATAAAATTAACGAAGGAGAATGTTGATGGGGAGGTGCATATTGATAATCAAGGTGACGGAATAAAAAGACAAATTTGGTTCGCGTTATTAAAATGGCGCAGTAAGCTGCCCGTAAGCGAGATAAAAAGAAACAAATATATTTGGTGTTTTGACGAGCCGGAAACACATTTGTATCCATCAGCGCAAAGACAGCTTTTTAGCACCTTCCGTGATATGTGCGAAAAAGAGTTCCAAGTATTATTAAGCACTCACTCCACAGTGTTTATTGATAGAACAAGGATAAACAATATTAACAAAGTCGTTTTAAATAATGGCTATTCCGTAATTAATAAAACGGACGATATAGATGATATTTTTGATTGTTTGGGTTTGAAAAATAGCGATTTTCTATTTTTTGATAAATTTCTTGCCGTTGAAGGTCCGACCGAATATGAACTAATCCCAAAGCTGTATAAACTAAAATTTGGTAAAACTTTAATTGAAGATGGAATTCAGTTGATAAATTTAAAAGGTAAATCGCAGTGTGAAAACCATAAACAAATTTTGGAAGATATTTTGTCAAAATTTAAAAAAGCTGATGACAAGATTTATTATTTATTTGATGCTGATACCAAAGTTACTAGAGGAACGAATGTTTGTGTAGTTGGAACAAATGACATAGAGGATTCTATCCCTAACAATATTTGGATTAAATTTGTTAAAGATAATTGTGATATTGATTTGACAGAGCAAATCTTAGATGACGAGATAAGAGCAAAATTAGACCCTCAAAAGAAATTTTATAAATTACTTCATGATTATATTGCAAATAATGTAGTCAATGATAAATATTTACCATCAAAAGGCAGTGATTCTGGATCAATATTAGCAGGATGCTTTACCAATAAAGAAGAAATACCAACGAGTATTAATGATTTTTTTGATTGTATCAATTTGTAATATGGATAAGAAGAACAAAACTAACTGGCAAATAAAAAAACTTGGCGAGGTTTGTGATTTTGAGGGCGGTTCGCAACCGCCTAAAGTTAATTTTATTCACGAACCAAGAAAAGGTTATGTGCGCTTTTTACAAATAAGAGATTTTGGAAGCGATAAACACATTACATATATCCCAGACTCGAAGAAAAATAGACACTGCACAGAGGATGATATTTTACTTGGTAGATACGGAGCTTCCGTTGGAAAAATATTGATCAATAAAAAGGGAGCATATAATGTAGCTGTAATGAAAACATTGCCCAAATACGATCTTTTAGATAAAAAGTATTTCTATTTTTATTTAATTTCAGATGAGTTTCAAAAGCGTTTAAGCAAGGTGGCGGCTAGGTCAGCACAAGCAGGATTTAGTAAAGATGATATTTATGACTTTCCAGTTGTAACGCCGCCCCTCCCTGAACAACGCCGTATTGTGAAAATTTTGGATGAGGTTTTCGAGAAGACGGCGAAGGCGAAAGAAAATGCGCAAAAAAATCTGCAAAATGCCAAAGAGCTTTTTGAATCGTATTTGCAGAGTGTTTTTGCTCCTCCTTCGCTAAAGTTAAGAGCGGACAAGGAACCATCGGGAACGAATTGGAAGGAAAAAAAATTGGGAGAAATCGCATCTTTTTCGCAGGGAATACAAGTTGGGTTAGAAAAACATTTGACGGAGCCAAAAAAAGATTATGTTAGATTTATCAGGATTGTCGATTACACTCAGGACACAGAAGATATCAGATATATTCCAAATCCTGGAGATAAATATTTTGTTAATGAGAATGATATCGTAATGGTCCGGTATGGCACACCTGGTTTAATCGGGAGAGGAAAAGCGGGTGTAATTGCCAATAATCTATTCAAGATAACAATAGATAAAAATTATTTGTTGAACGATTATTTATGTTTTTACCTATCTCAAAAAAATATACAAATTTATTTAAGTACCCGAGGTTCTGCTACTATGCCTGCATTAAATTTTGGGCAGCTTAAAACAGTAGTTATCAATTTTCCATCATTATCCGAGCAAAAAGCGATTGTTGCCAAACTTGATGCACTTTCTACCGAAACTAAAAAATTGGAGGCGATTTATAAACAAAAATTAGCGGATTTAGATGAGCTGAAAAAGTCAGTTCTTAAACGTGCCTTTATTGGTGATTTATAATAAACTACATTTATGAACGAATCAGAAACACGAGCCGAATATATTGACCCGAAACTTAAAGCGAGCGGATGGGGCGAAGTTGAGGGATCAAAAGTCCATCGCGAATTTCGTATTACCGAAGGTAAAATTCAAGCTGGCGGAATGCGGGGCAAGCCGGAAATTGCCGACTATATTTTGGTTTATAAAAACCGTAAAATTGGCGTGATCGAAGCCAAAGCCGAAAACTTGGAAGCCACTGAAGGTGTAGCGCAAGCCAAAGCGTATGCGCAAAAATTGCAGATTGATTATACTTACGCCACCAACGGCAAAGAGATTTACGAAATATCTATGAAAACCGGGCGAGAAGGGATTATCGCCGATTTTCCAACTCCTGATGAATTGTGGAATAAGACATATTCTGACCAAAACGAATGGAAAGAAAAGTTTGCGAGCGTGCCAAACGAGGGCGAATACGGCAAGCGCTATTATCAAGAAATCGCCATCAATAATATTCTAAACGCTGTAGCGGAAGAAAAAAGCAGAATTCTTTTAACTATGGCAACCGGTACCGGAAAAACTGCTGTAGCTTTTCAGGTCGCCTGGAAACTTTTTCAAACTCGCTGGAATTTGAAACGCGATGGCGCCCGCCGACCGAGAATTTTATTTTTAGCTGACAGGAATATTTTAGCCGATCAAGCGTTCAACGCTTTTTCCGCTTTTGATAAAGATGCACTTGTCCGCATTAATCCGTTGGATATTCGCAAAAAGGGCGGAGTCCCGATGAGCGGCAGCGTTTATTTCACAATTTTTCAAACTTTTATGAGCGGCCAGGGCGGCAGCCCGTATTTCGGCGATTATCCGGCCGACTTTTTTGATTTTATTATAATTGACGAGTGCCATCGCGGCGGAGCCAACGATGAAAGCAATTGGCGGGGGATTTTGGAATATTTTTCACCGGCGGTCCAGCTTGGTCTGACTGCCACGCCAAAACGGGCAGATAATATTGATACTTATAAGTATTTTGGCGAACCGGTTTATATTTATTCGCTTAAAGAGGGCGTAAATGATGGTTTTTTAACGCCTTTCAAGGTTAAACGGATCAAAACTACGCTTGATGATTATGTTTATACTTCCGACGATCAAATCATTGAAGGAGAAGTAGAAGAAGGGAAAATTTATGAAGAACCAGATTTCAATCGGATTATTGTTATTAAAGAACGCGAAGCCAAAAGAGTTCGCGTATTATTGGACGAAATAAATCAAAACGAAAAGACGATTATATTTTGCGCGACCCAAGATCATGCGTTGGCCGTTCGTGATTTGGTGAATCAAATGAAGAAAAGCAAAGACCCGAATTATTGCGTGCGCGTAACGGCAAATGATGGCGCCCGAGGCGATCAGTTTTTACGTGAATTTCAAGATAACGAAAAAACGATCCCGACAATTCTTACAACATCGCAAAAACTTTCTACTGGCGTTGATGCTCGTAATATTAGAAATATTGTTTTAATGCGACCGGTAAATTCAATGATTGAGTTCAAACAGATCATTGGCCGCGGAACCAGGCTTTTTGATGGAAAGGAATACTTCACGATTTATGATTTTGTGGATGCCTATAAACATTTCTCCGATCCGGAATGGGATGGCGAACCGGTCGACGAAATATGCTCAAAGTGCGGGAAAGAACCTTGTATTTGTGAAAAGGAACCTCCTCAAATATGTTCAATATGCGGGAAAGAACCATGTGAATGCGAAAAACCGCCTAAGCTTTGCCCAATATGCGGCAAACTGCCATGCGAATGTAAAAATCAACCAAAGAAAAAATTGAAAATAAAACTGCGTGATGGTAAGGAGCGCGAGATAAAGCATATGATCTCCACTTCTTTTTGGGGTGCCGATGGCAAGCCGATCTCTATTCAAGAGTTTATGGACAATATGTTTGGTACTATGCCGGAATTTTTCAAAAGCGAAGAAGAGCTGAGAAAGATTTGGTCGAATCCGACAACGCGGAAAGCGTTTTTAGAAAAAATTGCCGAAGCTGGTTATGGCAAAGACGAATTGGAAACGCTGCAAAAAATGATTGATGCCGAGCAAAGCGATTTGTTTGATGTTTTGTCATACATATCATTCTTAACTCAGCCAATTTCAAGAGTGCAGCGAGTAGAACAAGCAAAAGACAACATTTTTGAAGGCTTAGAAGAAAAACAAAAAGAATTTTTAGATTTTGTTTTATCAAAATACGAACAAAAAGGCGTTGAGGAGCTTGATGAAGAAAAATTACCGATCTTACTAAATTTAAAATATCATTCGCCAGCTGATGCAATAAACATTCTCGGTGATGTAGAAAACATTCGATCAATTTTCTTCGCCTTTCAGAAAAATTTGTATGCCAAAACGAGCAAGGAGTACGCGCAGAAGAATTGAAGAAATATTATTGGGATAGTTCCTTTAAGGCAATATCCGAAGTAGGGATTTAAAAAGTAGTCTTCGACAAATCTTCTAAAGGTTTCAAAAAATAATGATTTATTTAATAAGCAAAACATGGAATTAAGAGACAGGATGCAAGAATTTAATCAACGCTGGAATGTTGAAAATAATGAATCGTATGGTGAGAGTTTTGCGAAATTTAAGATTCGCATTCTTAATATCTTAAAAAATATAGATAACCAAGTTACGGAAGGCAGCGTAACTTTATTTTGCCAATTGTATGGCATACCAGAAAGTTGGGGATCTTATTCAGGGAGACGCAGATTGAGTGCGAACATTATCAATAGGATTAATGGTGAGAACAATGAAGTGGAGTTTTACAGGTTGCTAGAGGTTATTTTTTCTTTAGATATCCGTAGCCTCGATGGATATGGCGGATGGGAAGAATATAATAAGCGAAGCATCTATAAGGAAGTATGCCAAGCCATTGGATTTTCAGATGTGAACCTTGCCACAACCATGACAGAAAAAGGGGAAATAATTTTTTATCCTAAGGGAGAAGAATTGTTAGATAACGAGCTTGTCAATTTTGTTTTAAGCTTTTTATCGGTGGAGAGTAACAAACATTTTGAAGAAGCCCTTGGTTTTTATGGCGCCAAAAAATGGGTTAAATGTGCCGAGAGCTTACGCCGTTCCCTTGAACAATATTTGCGAAAAAAGTTCAATAATAATATCGGCCTCAAGACGAATATCGTTGAAATCGGGAAAAAGTTAAAGAACCAAAATTCGCCAGCGCAGATTAGAAGTATTGTTTCTATAATCTTTGGCCATCTTGATCAGTTTTTTAACGATAATAGCAAACACAATGATGGCGAGTTGGAAGAATCTGATGCTGAATTTTTGATTTACCAAACAGCATTACTTATGCGTTATATCGAGAAATATCTCTAAAATCTTAACAGGAACAAATTACGTGAATTTTTTAGCCGAAGATCTATTAAAAATTAAAACATTGGATCACTCTAAAATTCAAGCGTGGATCAAGCGGTATTTTTATGATTGTGGCTACTATTCCCGAACGGAAAAGGAAGTTTGGCGGGATAGAAAAGGCCGGATCGATGTGTTCGCCCAAAAGGGGAGCTATACGGTCGGGATCGAAGTCGATCACAGCTCGATCCGGCTGAACTCAATTGAAAAGTTGAACGCACTTAATCCGTCTTTGGCGGTTTTTGTTTTAAAGGGGAAAGTTTTCAATTGGGAAAAAACTTATTCTCGTTTCAAATTTTTAAAGGTGAAATCTTTGATAATCCATTTGCAGACGAAAAGGTACAAGTGGGTCTGTCCCCAAGAGAAAAATTCTTGTAAAATAGACGAAAGTGTGGATATTTACAATAAAAAAATACTTTCTAAAATGTGCCAAAATACAGATTCAGAAAATTTGAAAAAAGCCAAACGCCCCTCAAATTCATAATCGGGCCTAAAGATATTTTAATACTCCAAGACCTTGCCGCCTATAAGTTTTTAGATTCAAAACATATATTAGCCTTGCATCCGGAAATAAAGGAAAGAAGCCTTCAATCAAGGCTTCATTTGCTTTTCCACGGAGGATTGGTGGAGCGGCCGCCAAGCCAATTCACATACTTCCAAAAGGCGGCCCATATCGTTTACAGCCTGACCAAGAAAGGAGCGGAGCTGGTTTCTCAAGATATGGGAGTTTCCGATCAAGTAAAACAGCCCAAAAATATGGGCGTGTCTTTTTTACAGCACTCGCTGATGATCTCCAATTTCAAAACAATTCTGGAATTGGCCTTAAAAGAAAACGGCCAGTCAAAACTTTCTTTTTGGAGCGAGCCGAAAACCATTGATGTGATCTATTCCGGCGGCGAAAGGCTGCCAATCGCACCGGACGCGTTTTTCACGATAGAGGATAAGGATTATTTGATGCATTTTTTCCTTGAAGTGGACCGCTCAACGATGGCGCTTGAGCGGATGGTAAAGAAATTCAAAGGATACTGGGATTGGCGCGCCGAAGGCGGACACAAGCGAAAGCTGAAGATTTCCAATTTCCGCGTGCTGACGGTGGCCTTAACCGAAGACCGCAAAGAGAATATAAGAAAGATCGCTAGAAAAGCGGATGACAATCAAACCGGCAGCGAAATGTTCTGGTTTGCCTGTGAAAAAGCGTATAATTTAGAAAACACCGGAAAGATATTGGATCCCATTTGGAAAACTTCGAAAAATGAAAATTTACACCATATATTGGAATAAAGGTCGGCCAGGTTTTAAATGTAATATTTTAACGCAACAATAAAACTTATGTTTGCAAGAATAAAACAGGAAGCGATCTTGGAGAGTTGGGGAACTTTGGTCGGATCTGTCAGCGGCCGGAGCGAGGAATTTTTTAGAAAGACGGGAGAAGCCATAAATAGCTATAAAGTGCCATTTCTTGTAATGGACTATAAGGAAGTTGCTCCCAGTTTTGAAAAGGGGCTTTTCGGCAAAAAGCGTCCGGCCATCATCGTAACAAACAGAAAAATGCCTGAATATAAGATGTTTATCATGTGCAGGGATTATGGAACGCAACTTTCGATTTCTTGGTATCTTCTTTCCGCCAGCCCGTTGATGTACGCGATAACGACATTTGCGCAGACCTTAGCGCAAACAAAGAAGCCCATGGATGTATTTCAACTTGAAGAGCTTTCGTGCTGGACGGCAACCGTCCATCACGCGACAACCGCCGCCTCAAAAGAGATCGCCGAATCGGTTGGCTTCGATTTCTCCAAGGTTGATCAAAAATCAAGAGGTTTTTTAAATATTTCTTAAAATGATTCCAGGCTGGTTGCGCCAATTCTTGGAAAAAGCCAAAGCGGTTTTGAAAAAGATTTGGGCCATCTTGAATAAGGATATTTTCGTCAAACCGCGTCCGTCAAAACCGGATGCGGCGAATGAAGTGCCTCCAGAAAGGAGGCTGGATTTGGGCTACGCTTGGGGCGTTGACGAGAAAACGAATATGGAAGGCTTTACCCAGAGAAAAGCGATCTATACGGATTATCGAAAGACGCATTTTTATATAATTGGCGCAACCGGCACCGGCAAGACCAAGTTTTTGGAGTCGCTCATTATCCAGGACCTCGTGAATGGCGAAGGCTTTGCGGTTATAGATCCGCACGGCGATCTGACCGAGAATATCAAGGGTTGGCTGTATCACAAAACGCAAAAAGATTTTCAAAAGGATATTATTTTGATCGAGCCGACTAATCTTGAAAAGACCGTTAGTTTCAACCCCTTGGAGCCGATACCGGGCATCTCAAGCTCGGAGATCGCCAGCGAGCTGGTGGAAGTGTTTAGAAAGATTTGGATCGATTCCTGGGGCGAGCGGATGGCCGATATAATGCGCAACTCTTTGATCGCGCTGGTGGAAAACGGCCTGACCTTGGCCGAATTGCCGCCGTTTTTGACAAATACCGCTTTCCGTAGAAAAGTGATGCGTAATGTGAAGAATCCAACCTGCTTGGAACGGCTCGAATATTTCAATTCTTTGCCGCCTTCCACTTGGCGGGAATGGATCGAATCGACCTTGAATAAAGTAGATGCTTTTCTTTCGGATGCGAGGATCCGTGATATATTCTCTTCGCCTAAAAGTTCTTTCAACCTTCGGGAAATTATGGACAGCGGGAAAATCCTGCTGGTCAATCTAAGCCGGGGAAGACTGAAAGGCGGAGCCAATCTTTTGGGAGCGCTTCTGGTCAGCAAAATCCAGATGGCCGCTTTTTCCCGTGCCGATATGCCGCAAACCAGCCGAAAGCAGTTTTATCTTTACATCGACGAGTTTCAAAATTTTGCCACGGAAAGTTTTGTCGAGATGTTAAGCGAGGCGCGGAAATACAAACTTTCCCTGATAATGGCGCACCAGAATTTAAGCCAGCTCCCAAGAACTTTGAAGGATTCTATCCTTGCCAATTGCGGCATTCAAGCCTGTTTTCGCGTTAATCGTGAAGATGCCCAATTGCTGGCCAAGGAGCTGTTAAGCCCGCTTTACCAGCACCAGCCCGGCTGGGAGCTGAACATCCAGCGCTTGCAGGAACTGCCGCCGCGGACCTGCTTTGTGGCCAACCGGATGGAAGGCGGGATAATTTATATCTCCACGCCGGACGTGCCTAATCCTTGGGAGCTTATCTGGGGCGAAGAAGACGGCGAATGGAAGACTTATGACGAGGAAACTTTTCGCAGATTTATGGATGTAATGGGTTACGGTGCCTCTTATTTGCGGGATAGGGCCGAAGTAGAGGAGGAATATCTGCAAAGGTATACCGAGCTCGTTAAAAGCAAGGAAGGAGAGAATTTCAGGGAAAGAAAAGGCCAAATTTGAAGAAATCCTTTACTTCTTTACTGTTTGTATAGTAAGAATAAGGCAATATGGATTTTATAGCTTCAAACTTAATAACTCCGGCCATAATTATTTCTGCGGCCGCCTATCTTACAAGATTTTACGGTAAGGTTATCTCAGATCGAAAACCATTTTCTGACGATCGAGATTGGGAGATCGAATTTTCCGGAATTCTTTTTTTTATAACCATGCTCCTCTCTGTTGTGCCTGGGATTTTTAGCGCTTTAAAAATCGGTTGGCTTTTCCCTTTTGAGTGCCCTATAATTATGATTGTCTTTTTTTCGACGCTTTGGTTATCGATTAGTATAGATATTCTTATTGATAAAAACACATATAAAAAGATATACGATATCAAAATTCCATTTATCCAAAATTTATTTAAATCAGCTAAAGATGACAGGACAAGATTAAAAGAACCCAACGCAAAATTTTGGACCATTAACGAATATGTGATACTTTGGTTTTTCCCATTCTTATATACATATATTTTGACCATCGAATACCAGTCTCAAAATATAGAACGGTTATTCTCCGCAGGGCTCCTCGTTTTTTTAAATTCTATTTTAATAGCACTATTCTACTCACTAAGGAGAAATCGGCCACGGAAAGCTGATATAATTTTTATAAATAGAGAAAGGTCTCTTTTTGATGTGCTGTTATTAAAGGTAAATAATGATAATGTTCGCATTAAGCAGAAAGAGAAGGTTTCTATTATTAATAAAGACCAAATTGAGAGGATAGAATTACTTCCGATAAAAGATAATGCTAAAAAATATTAGAATTAATTAAAAAAACGATAAATGCCAGATAAGATTATCATTTACCCGGAATTTACTATAGAAGAAATGGAGAGCGCTTTGTCTCCTTTTATGTCGAGTAGAACCCATAGCAGAAATATAGCTTACAGTTTGCAATTTTTGAAATATTGCGAAGAATTGATAAAACAAAAAATTGAGGTTAAATTTGCGATAGATTCTATCTTCTCAAAAGCGATGACCGTTATAGCATCTTCTGTCATAGAATGTTTGATATTTGATTCTTTAAAGAAAAATGATTGTTGCTTAGAGAAATGGAAAGACTTCCAACCTCCAACAGAGTTACCGATTTATAAAGATGATCCAAACAGAAGGGTGAGGATAGTTTATCAAGAAAAAATAGAAGAGCCTCTAGACAAGTTTGTTCCTTTCGGAATGGCTATAAACTTAGCTATTGAAAATCAAATTATTGATAGTGGGATTAGATCATCGCTCGACAAAGTAAAAAGCGCAAGAGATTTGATACATATCAGAGGCGGCGAGGATTTGGATATGAAAAAAATTAATTTAGATTTTTATTTTAAAATTACGCGGCCTACCTTAATAAAGATAATGGAGAAATTAAAACTAAAAAAAGCTATAGAACTATTTGAATTGAGCAAAGCATCAGAATCAAAACCAAAAGAGATTGTTAAAAAACCATATTATAAGGGAGCTTCTATGGTTTGGTCTGTATCTAATAAGAAATGGTATTTAGTTAAAAAAGAAGGGGGGTTGGTTGATTTTCTTGGGGAGGAGAAAGATATTGAATGGCGAATTGTAAAATAAATATAAGATCAAAAATAAAATGCAAATTGATTCACCCGATATCAACGCGTTAATAAAGGATATTTTGCCGATCGAGGCTTCTTTCACCGGAGATCCCGGCCGTCCGGAGTCGGAACAGGCTGTGGCGCAAAGCATAGAACGGTGGAGATTAAGCTATTTAAAAGAGCTGGAGGCGAACAATTCCCTTGATGATATCAAAAAATTCAAAGTTTTTATCACCAGCCTATTATTAAGGGCCAACAGAGGCGAGGTCGGCGGGAGATTGTATAGGGCTCTTAACGATAGAATAAACGATTTCAAAGATCTGGATAGGAAAACCGTCGCAGCCGTTTTAAAAGATGCTGGTTACCGTTTCCAACTTCAAGGCATAGAGACGGTGCTGGATGCCAAAAAATTATTGCTTGATAGGTATCAAGGCAGCTGGGATGGATATTTTAAAGAAGCAAAAGAAAATTACAGAAATAATTTTCCAGATGACGATTTTTTAAAGATAAAGGGGGTGGGCTTCAAGGTAAGAGATCTGGCCTCGAGCTGTTTTTTAAAAGAATATTCCGCTAATGATTTTCATGTAGTGGATGTTCTAGTAAGGACAGGTTTGATTTTATACGGATACGGCAATTTTAATTTTGGAACTAATCCTAATAATAACGAAAACTATTTATTTTTAAGGAATTTGATAATCAATATCTCCGAGCAAACACCTTATTCCCCAGGAGAAATTGATAGAATTTTTTGGCATTTCGGTCGGGCAGTTTGCAAAAGTAAGCCGTTGTGTGAAAAATGCTTCATTAAAAATATATGTTTGACCTATAGAAATATAAAAGAGATTTGATAGGAAACTAAAAATTACAATATTTTATGGCAAAACTTTTTACGGATGGAAATAAACACAACGAACTTGCTGATGAAGTTATCAATGCATCTACGAAAGCTCTTTCATATTTTTTTGAAGAGTGCCAGGAAGCGATTAGAACGAAAGATATAAGCGCAGTTGAGCTGTATCTTTTTTATCTTTGCCAGACGTGGTTTTTGTTAAAAAGTCATATTTTAGAGATGGGCGCAGACCAAAACGACCAAATGGTATTATTCGGAACAATAATTCATAAATTTTGCAACAGAGCTGCCTCCTTAACATTTTCTAAGAACTTAGCGGCGGAAAATAATAATTTAGATTTTTGGGGTCAGGAATTAAAGAAAAATTTGATTTTTTATCAACAAATAGCAAATGAGGGGGGAGTGGCTGAATTAATGCAGGTTGCTTATAATAAGATTATTAAGTCTGATGATCAAGATTTTCAATCGGCAACAGGCAAAGCGTTTTTAGCATCCGCATACATTGCCTCTGTTCATATCGAAGAAAAATTAGAAGAACTAATGTAGAGAAGCATTTTTTATCTATAAAAATTATGGCTAAAAAGACTCAAAAACTTTCTAATCTTAGTCCATTCGCATTCCAGAGGGAGCTTTATGCATCTGATGGTATAAACATTATAAGGACAATTCCGACTAAGGGCGGAAAGGCTCCCTTCATCGCTTATCTTAAAATTGGTTATGGGAAAGAGATTGAAGTCGATTATTCGATTGACGATGTCGCCCAAGTTTTATCTTCCGGATATGAAATTACGAAAGAAGATTATGACAAATCTGACGGCGAAGTTAGGAATAGATAGTTTCCCGCGGTATGATAACCTTTATTTTTTAAAAGAAAGTTAAGCTATGGATTTTCCTAAGGAGCTACGACCAGCAAATAAAATGGAACTTCGGCTTTCGGATGGCATAGTAGTAGCCTTGCCAGTGGCTTATCCAAAGTTTTTAGCTTGGAAGGGACCATCTGTTGTTTTTGATTATGGAAACAAGCCCATAATTAATTACAAAGAGGAAGCGTGTTTTGCTGAGCTTGCAGTTCTTCGCCTTTTACTTGATCAGGGATGGGACGGAGTGTGGGTTGAAAGTTACGGGGGCACTCATTATTTGCGAAGTATGCCTCAAGCATGGAATTTGCAATCGGAACATATATTGATCCCGCAAGACAAAGAATGTTTACTGCAAAAGATATGGAAAGTAGCCAAGACGACGGCTTGTTTCGATGTTTTTGCATGGCACGATGACCAGTTAGTATTTTTTGAGGCTAAAAGGACAGGAAAAGATAAGCTTACTTCTCCTCAGATAAGATTTATAGAAGGAGCCTTGGCGTGTGGGATATCGCCGGAATCGCTCATTATTGTTGAGTGGGAAGATATTTCTTCGAGTTAAATTTCTCCTTATAGGCTATTCGGGCGGTCGTCGTTGGTTTTAAGTAATCAGCCGCCGCCGGTAGGCCTTGCTCTCTTTGACGATAGGAAAAGTGTGTTTTAAAGGTCCCGCCAAAGCGGGATTTTTAAAAGCCGGACGGCGGCGGCTGATTAGTATCCTGAGCTGGAAATTTTCGGAAAGGCTTTTGCGATAGAGTAAAAGACTTTCGGGAAAAGCGGACCCGCAAAAAACTATAGGAACCGGCCGCCGGAAAATCAAATGTCTCCGCGTCAGGTGTCATTTGATAGCGAAGCGGTTTATGGCGGCGGTTCCGTTAAATGGTTTTTGGCGGGGGAGCGGTTTCCGGCGGCCCCTGCCTGCTTTCTTGGAGTCTTGTCACTGGCCTTGGTCAGTTCATCGCGTGATTATGGCTCTATCCATCACATACCTCTGTCCAGGCGCTGTTTTGGCTTGGAGTTACCTCTTACTTAGGCATTGCTTCCAAAACAGCGCCGTTGACTACGGCAGAACCGTCCGGCGTTCGGATTGGGCCGCTTTCGATAGCTAAAAAGTCTGCGTTCTTCATTTCTCTGCGTGTTACCTTTACTCTGCGTTCTTAGAACGCAGAGTCAACGCAGAGAGAACGCAGACTTTTTAGCGAGCCAACGCATACCTTTTTACCCCCACCTGCGGCTAAAATGCGTTGGCTACGGCCCAATCCGAGCGGACCTGCCCGAGCAGGGCCGCGGTCTGCGAGGAGGACTGGGTTTTAGCAAAAATACAGGCTGACGAGCAATAGTCGGGGATGGCAAGACTAAGAATTATTGATAAAATAGGTCCTAGCTTCGTTGTAGA
Organism: Minisyncoccota bacterium; assembly: GCA_041657385.1. Taxonomy (GTDB): domain Bacteria; phylum Patescibacteriota; class Minisyncoccia; order Minisyncoccales; family JAQTVQ01; genus CAIMDX01. The sequence goes on from JBBABZ010000003.1 coordinate 69,891, forward strand.
TATACTCATTTCAGAAAACGCCAATTTTTTGGCCGACAATGCCCACGGTTTTTGAAGCGAAATAGACGGTTTTTGGCCGACAATGCGGAAGTCCGAGCCGATTTTTTTGAGGAAGTTTTGTTTTTCCTCCAAATTTTCACTTTCCGCGATGGAATTGGCTTGAAATGCCTCTAAAATCCATTCTTTGAAGAGTCCGAGCCGAACATTTCCCTTCCGTCCAAAATTTTCCAGCTCCTCGTTAATTTCAACCTTGCGGTTGAGAAGTTTTTGTTTTTTGGCGGCGTATTCTTCGCGGCTGATCGTTTGGTCTATGTAAGCGTCCAAAAGTCGGTTTAATTTCGCGTTCACTGTTTTTAGTTCCGTTTTTAAATTTTGGGCGGAATCGTTGGCGGTAGTGGAAAATTTCTTGCGATCATTTTCCCATCGTTTGAGAAAGTTATTTTTCCATTCCGCGTTTAAAGAAACTTTTTGAAAAAGTTTATTCAGCTGTTCCGATAGATTTTTTTCGCCGATATATTTTTGGTGGCAAACGCGGTCTTTCTTGGTACAGCGGTAATAGGTGTATGATTTGCCGGAAGGTTTGACCCTTGTTTCGGCGGTGATCTGGCGGCCGCACTCGCCGCATTTGAACACGCCGCGGAAAGCGTAATGTTTCAAACTCTTTGCCTGCGGTTTGCCTCGTTCTCGCATAACGCGTTGAACTTTTTCAAAAAGTTGTTTGGAAATGATCGGCTCGTGATTGCCTTGATATATTTCGCCTTTGAATTTAAACAAGCCGTAATAAAACGGATTTTTTAGCATTGTTTGGATTTTGGAAACGGCGATGGCTTTTCCTTTTCTTTGTCCGGCTAAGCCAATGGAAAAAGAAAGTTTTTGCAAATCTTCCAAAGTATATTTTCCCGTGGCGTAAGCTTCAAAAACTTTCTTGACCGCTTCGGCGCGCTGTGTGTCTTTGACAATGGTGTGATGGCGCAGTTCGTTTAGATAGCCGATAGGGGCGTAGGCCGGATAATCGCCGTTTCGCAGTTTTTGGCGCAATCCGCGCTTGATGTTCTCGCTCAAATTGTCGATGTAATACTTTGACTGGCCGAAAGCGATATTTAACATAAACTTTCCCTGCGGGGTTGCGTCAAACCAAAAGGTGGGGAATTTTAAGCCGCCAATCTTGCCAGTGTCCACGAGATAAATAATCTTTCCGCCGTCAACGCTATTACGCGCCAGCCTGTCCGGGTGCCAGCTTAAAATTCCAAAAGACCCGCCCGCTTCTATTTTGGCGATCATTTGGTTGAATATGGGACGGCCTGGAACCTTGGCGGTTTTCGATTCAATAAACTCATCGGCGATTTCCAATCCTTCTTTTAAAGCAAATTCTTTTAGCTCCGTTATCTGGGCTTCAATGCTTAGGACTTGGCGTTCTTCTTCGTCCGTGGATTTTCGAGCGTATAAAAAATATTTCATATTCCTTTTAAGGATAAAAATAATTTGAATTTGTGAAAATTTGGAGGAAAAAAATCGGCTTTCGTTTTCGATTAACATTTTCGGACTTCCACATTGTCGGCCAAAAACCGTCTATTTCGCTTCAAAAACCGTGGGCATTGTCGGCCAAAAAATTGGCGTTTTCTGAAATGAGCTGTTTGTATGAAAAAGTTCGGACTTTCTTCCTTGAAGAGAACAGCTAAAAACGGTCAAACTGCTCCGGTTTCTGTCTGGTATTTTTGTTGTATCTTTTTTGAGTAAAAGGCGCAACTTCTTGCCCCCGACTAAGCTCACTTCGCCCTGTTTTGGAGTACCAATCCAGAGCTTCGCTCGCAGACCGGCAACCGGCTTGGGAATCGGGCTTGGCACAACGCATTTTAGCCGAAAAGATGGGGGGGAGGGGAGAATTTAAAAATATATCGAAGCCGTAGGCTTCGCGTTAAATTTGAAAAAACACTATAAAAAAGGTAAATTATGGTTATGAACTACTGGACAAAACTAAGCATTGATTACGCAAGCCAAAAGAGCTACTTGGACGATTTGTTCCAAGTTTATCCCACTATCCCAGAGGGAATACGCGATATAGACAAAAACCTTTGGGGGAACATCGAAAAGGCGTTTGAAAAAAAGGATAATGTAGAGTTATTGAACAACCTTTTAAAGTTGGATTTATTTCCTATCAAGGATTCTTATGTCGCATATTTAAAAAGGGATAAATCTTCATTAGAAAGAAACCCTGCAACAGTAGATCGTCTTTGCGGGCGAATATACGAGATCGGGCTAGATAATCTTTTTTCGCAATGCTCGGAGCCTAAAGAAACGAATAGGCAAATCGGGCCATTGTTTAGAAGATGGCTAAACAAGAAAAGTTTAGGGATTCAGGCAGTTAAACTAGCCGAATTTAGCAAAACAACTGGCAATGCTATTTTAGACGGCGGCGATGCCGAGATGATGCATTTTGCAAAAGAACATTTAAATTACAAGCGAAATAAGGGGCTTGATTTTATTGGTCGATTCAATGGCAAATATGTGATAGGCGAGGCGAAATTTTTAACCGATTTTGGGGGTCATCAAAACGCTCAATTTAATGACGCAATTTCGACCCTCAAAACTAAAGGTGTAAAAGCGATACCAGTTGCGATTCTTGACGGAGTGCTCTACATAGAGGGTAAGAATAAAATGTATAAGGAGATAACAGCTAAGCTAAAGAATGAAAATATTATGAGTAGCTTGGTGCTAAGAGAATTTTTGTATCAAATATAACTTTTTATTATGTTTTTGGAATACGAAAATAAAAAATCAGAAACAGACATATTGGCCAACACCGAAAAAGTTGAGCTTGAGTTTGTTTCTGGTCAAAATTCCTCCAACAAACTAATAAAAGGAGATAATCTTGCCGTTTTAAAAACCTTATTAGATGATTACAAATTGGGTGGCAAAATAGACTTAATTTATATTGATCCGCCGTTTGCAACGAATGGAAAATTTAAGATAAGCGAAAATCGAGCCAATACAATAAGTATGGGAAACGATAACGAGATAGCGTATAGTGATACTTTAATTGGTGCCGATTTTTTAGAATTTCTAAGGCAAAGACTTATTTTTTTAAGAGAGTTGATGTCCGAAAAAGCTTCAATCTATTTACACATTGATTATAAAATTGGCCATTATGTAAAGATAATAATGGATGAAGTTTTTGGAAAGAAAAATTTTAGGAACGATATTACAAGAATTAAATGTAATCCTAAAAATTTTGATCGCAGTGCTTATGGTAATGTAAAAGATTTAATTCTTTTTTATTCGAAAAACGAAGATTATATTTGGAATAATCCGAAATCTCCTTTTTCAGAGGACGACATCAATAATCTTTTTAAGAAAGTTGATAAAAATGGTAGGCGATACACAACTATTCCATTACACGCCCCTGGGCAAACATCTAACGGCGAAACGGGTCAAGAATGGCGCGGGATGAAACCACCCGAAGGGAGACATTGGCGAAGCAGGCCAGCGGCTTTGGAAGAATTGGAAAAACAGGGTCTTATAGAATGGTCAAAAAATGGAGTTCCTAGAAAAATAATATACGCAGACGAAAAAGACGGTAAAAAGATGCAGGATATTTGGGAGTTCAAAGACCCGCAATATCCAACTTATCCAACTGAAAAGAACTTAGATATGCTGAAATTCATAGTGCAAGCTTCCTCAAGAGAAGGGGATTTAGTAATGGACTGTTTCTGTGGTTCTGGCACTACATTAGTGGCGGCACAAGAGCTAAATCGTAAATGGATTGGCATTGACCAATCGGAACACGCAATTAAAACCGCACGGAAAAAATTAGCTTCTGTCTCTCAGGATCTTTTTTCGGCGAAGGGTTATGAATTTTTAGCGCAGAGGCAGGAAATAACAAAATCTTGCATAGCCTAATTCTATATTATTTTAATAGTAAATCGTGCAAATAACTAAAAAATCGGCTATGAGGCCGATTTTTAGTATAAAAATAGGGTATTTTTTATGGGTGAGTATTTAAGATATATCTCATATTTATACATATAATAATATAAATAGACATTACCATTGCCAATTCCTCTGTTTTTAGGGTAGAACGCTCTTGACAACAAAAATCAGTCATATATTATTAAGTCAATAAATATTTTTTTTAGTAAATCTATGGAAAACGACATCAAAAAAATTGCAGCACAAATTAAAAGCTTAGTTGATGAATTGGCGGCATTGGCTAATGCAAGCAATCCCAAAGGGCAATCAACTAAAAAGAAGGTGCGTACTGCCGAGGCCAAAGGAGCTATTGGTGCACTTAATTTACTGGCCGAAGAAGGATTTTTCGATACACCCAAAGATATTTCTCTTGTAATGGGAAAGCTGAAAGAGATCGGAAGGTATTATCCGCAACCTGCTGTTTCGATGAACTTGCTTAATCTAACGCGGCGAAGAATTTTTACTAGGATTCCTGACAAAGAAACTAAAAATTGGTTATATGTTATTAAAAAGTAGTTTAATAAAATAATAAATATGGAAAATCTTGATTTAGCAAAAATTATAAATAGAATAGAAAAATTGGAAAGGGCAGTGTTTGGTGAAAAAAAACAAAAGTCAGAGCCAACTAAGAAACAGACGGAACAGAAATTGACTTTTGATCTGAACGAGAGGGCATTTGTTAAAAGATATACTGTTGGTAAAAGCGGGCCAAAAAAATTTACTTTGTTGCTTGCCTATCTTTCCAAGGGAGAAATAAGTAAGAATATTGATTTGAGCGATCTTAAAAAATGTTGGGGTAAAATGTCTTCAAAGAACTTGTTGGGGCAATTTAATATGTTTTATCCGAATGACGCGAAAACAAGGGGTTGGGTCGACTCAAAAGAGTATGGTGTTTACAATTTAACCAATGAATGGAAGGATGTTTTATTATGAAAGCTGAAATAAAAATAAAAGAAATTTTAAGTAAAAAATTTGACGCAAAACGGGTAAATACTGCCGTTAGTTATTTTATTTCTTCTGCGCAGAAATTTGAGGGGGGCGACTGGGAAAGTTCGTTAGGCAAGGCCGGTAAATTTATTGAGGCAATAATAAAATTATTGTGGGTTTATTCTGGTAATAGTTTGCCCCCAAAGGAAAAGGATTTTAAAGCTACGATATACGCCCAAAAAATTATCGATGGAGTTAGTTCGTCTGTTATTCCCGATGATAGTGTTCGGCTTCAAATTCCTCGCGCTAGTATTTTTGCTTATGGCATTACTTCGAACAGGGGCGGTAGGCACGATTCGGATGAATTTAATGCAAACGAGATGGATTCTTTATCAGTTTTATCGGGGTGTTCTTGGATTCTATCTGAACTCTTTAGATTCTGCGCCAAGGGATTGATCGGCATTGATGAAGCAAAAGAAATAGTAGATTCTTTGATGGCGCGTAAATATTCTTATTTTGAAGAAATTGACGGAAGGATATATGTTGATGGTAAAAAATTTAAAAGTGCCACAGAGTGTGGTTTGCTTATTCTATACAAAGCTTATCCAAGAAGAATTAAAAAAGATGAGTTTATAGATTTAATAAAAAATCACCAGTTTAAAGCGACTGCAATTAAAATCGATAGAATGGCACCTTATATTGATGTCAACGAAAACGAAAGTATACTCTTGCGGGCGACAGGAAGGAGAAAGGCAGAGGAAATTTTAAATGGGAAATAAGCGAAAAAATTTCGGAAATTAAACTCAAAAACTCGTCGTTTCAGAACGACGACCCAACGACAAGTTTTTGGGGTAATTTTTACCAAAAATTGGCCAGTTTACATTCTCAAAAAGTTGGCATTTATAGAATGCCAAGTGAATGCCAACCCAATGACAACTTTTTGGCTCGGATTTTGCTTGTTTTTGACGAGATTTTGGCTACCAAAACTCTGCATTCCTTAGAATGCAGAGTGAATGCAGACTTTTGACTGTAATTTTGCCCTTGTCTTTGGGCTAAATCCGTCCGTTTAGATCGGCAGCCGCTAACCTCGGAAAAGGGCAAGGGCTTGGCCCTACCACCGACAAGGCGTTGTTTTGCCAAGGTGCTACCTCTAACCTTGCCTTACCGCCAAAACAACGCCGTAGAATGAGGCTTAAACCTTGACTTGTCAGCTTGGGAATCGGGCTTCTAAAAACTCTGCATTATTCCATATACTCTGCCACCTAAAAGTCTGCATTCTAGAATGCAGACATAATGCAGAGTAAATGCAGAGTTTTTAGCTGCACAACGCAC
>JBBABZ010000004.1:0-70629 GCA_041657385.1 Minisyncoccota bacterium
GCCTGTTGACGTCCCCCATTCAAAATCTTTCTGGTCTATATTTCCATTATTGGCGCTTGTGACGTTGCCGTTAAGCTGGGCGGTGCTGGTTCCGACCAAAGAAGCGCTATTAGTCGTGACAGAGGGAGCAGTTATGTTTAAAGTCTTAAAGCTCATTTCTATCCCTTCTCCCCAACCGCAACCAGGAACATGGGCTCTTGCTCTAAAATAGTAGGTTGTATTCGGAGACAGGTTTGTCAGAGGGCAACTGAACGCTCCGGTTCCTCCGGTTAAATTACAGACATTGCCATAACCACAATAAGCCGCTGGTGACTTTCCCCAACAAAGAAGTTTTTGATCTATACTATTGACGCTTGTGACGTTGCCGTTAAGCTGGGCGGTGCTGGTTCCGACCAAGGAAGCGCTTTCAGTGATTACGAATGGAAAAGTTGTAAAGCTCATTTCAGCTCCGTATCCCCAACCAGCCGAGTTGTGGGCCTTTGCCCTAAAATAATATTTTGTTCCTGGAAGTAGATTTGTCGAGGTCCAATTAAATACTCCCATGGCGTTGGATAGTATAGCAGAGGAGGCAGTGTAATTGCCTGTTGACGTCCCCCATTCAAAATCTTTCTGGTCTATATTTCCATTATTGGCGCTTGTGACGTTGCCGTTAAGCTGGGCGGTGCTGGTTCCGACCAAAGAAGCGCTATTAGTCGTGACAGAGGGAACAGTTATATTTTTTAAGGTTGTAAAGAGATTTGTTCCTCCATACCCCCAGCCGGATTGATTGTAAGCTCTGGCTCTGAAATAGTAGGTTGTGTTTGGAGAAAGGTTTGTCAGTGTGTAGCTGAATGCTCCGGTCCCTCCAGCTCCCAAGTCTTGGCTGGAAGTATAGTTGCCTGCCGATGTTCCCCATTCCAAAATTCTTTGGGTAGGATTCGCGCCGCCAGTATCGGTAATATTTCCCGTTAATTGAGCCGATGTTTTTTCTATTGAGCTGGCATTCTTAGTATTAACGGAGGGGGGTCCCATAATGGTAAACTGTTTTTCTTGGCCAGCAAAATAGGCTTTATACCTTCCAGCGTCAAGACCATCCCACGGCCACCAGACATATCCAGATCCCCAGTTGCATGGCCCCCCGGTTCCCCAGAGGCTCCAGCTGCTGCCATTCCATTTGTATAAGTAAAGACTGCTGCCTGGAACAGGGTTGCATGAGCCGACTCTATGAAGAATATAGACTGTATCCCCTTGGACAAATTGAGAGCATTCTGCGCCGTATTCCCAATCGCATACTATTTCAGCGTCGCAGTAGTTGGGTTCAAGAACATGGAAAAGGTTGCCAACGAATAAGCCGGATTGAGAAGGGGCAGGGGCGGATTTGCAAACGTTACCAGAGGAACATCCGTAGTCGCACCATAGAGAATCGCACCATTCTAGAAAGGGATCAGTATCGCAATTTGAGCAAGTTTGAAGAGAGTTAGTGCCTAGAGTACATCGCGTTTGTCCAGAGGAACATTCATTGCTGCCGGCAACGCAACTGGCGTTATAAGCGCATCCCGATTTGAGAGTTTGAGTGTTGGTTACCGAATAGGTGCAACTTGTTTCAGAACAGGAGTAGTTGCGGTATTCCTGATTTTGGTAAGTGCAGCGGTTGTTTCCGTCGCAACCATAATAAGTTGAGCCGGAATTATACCAGCCGTCAAGGATGTTGCAGTTGATACAACTGCCGCTGGTGCAGCCGCAACTGGTGTCTGTGCCTGGGCAATTATTAAAACAGGCGTTTCCCGATTTGTATTGGCAGGAGGTGCAGCTTGCGCTTGCAGGGCAAGAAGTCACGCCGTATTCTGTTTCCGGAGCATTCTCTGGGCACTGTCCTTCATCTGGAGAGAAATTGTCTTGAAAAAAATTAGCAGATTTTATGCAGGAGAAAGGAGTTGAGCCGGAGCAACAAGCTTTGTAAATAGAGGGACTAAACGTGCCGCAGTTGCAATCGCCAGCCCTTAAGCCTTTTTCGCCAGGGATGCATTTATCTCCAGTGGAACAAAGGTCTCCATAGATATTGAAACAGCAAGCGTTATCTTTATTGCACCATTCTATCCTTATATATTGTTTCCAGGGATTACCTTCATTACAAGCAATTCCGTTTCCGCAACCCCCTGAATCGGTATTGCTGGGACCGTTATTGCAAATTCCGACAGAACAGGCAGCTTTGGCAATTTCCGGAAAAATTTTTCCGGAAAAAACAAAAATAATTGGCAAAACAAGAATAAATAATAATAGTGTTATTTTGGCTGGAATTTTCATTTTTTAGTTTCCGCTTATTAAATATTTTTTAAATTAAAAGCTATCCCCTTTTTGGAGATAGCTTTTTATACTACTTGATATAGCTGAAATATTCTCTTAATTTCTCAATATTAACGGTTGGGCGGGAACTCTCAACAAAGTTTTTATTAAAAGAATCGATAAAGAGATTACAATTATCCCGCGCAAAACTTAAATCGTTTATCTTTCCTATCAGCTCGCCTTTGTTTACTTTTGTTCCTGCGCCAACGATATTCTCATCGGTTTTGTTTAAAGAGTCTTTATAAATAATCATTTTTTTCGGTCCATTTGTCGAGATCTCTTTTTTTAATGATGGCTCAAGGTCTGCATTAGTAAAGGACATTTCTAGCGCATTGCTTAGGTTAGCTATCGGAAGAGCCATTACAATAATCATCTTTACTTCTTTGCCGTTTTCGTCAATATACATTACATCTTCCGCTACTCCATCAAAGGGAGCATATATTTTTGCTCCTTCCGGCAAGTTAAAATCAACGCTAGAAAGTTTTCCTTTGAGTTCGGCGGCCGTTGAATCATCAGTTGGATAGTAAAATGGCTTTCCTTTGCTGCAGTATTCTTCATCTAGTACAACGCAAGAGCTTAGTCCCGGAGCAGTAGCGGAAACTACAGAAGATTCCGTAGAAGAATTAGCAGAGGTTGAGGATGTTGTTTCTCCGTTTCCAGCGTCAACAGAGGTAGCGGTCTGCGATTCAACAGGATTTTGTACGGCATCTTGCTTTTGTCTTGCAAAGAAGATCCCGGCAACCGTCAAAACGGCAATGATAACGATACTTAAGGTTATTATCAGCGTAGTTTTTTTGTTCATAAAAAAAGTATATTTAAAGTTTTAAAATAACGTCGGCTTTCGGTTGCTTTTAACATTTTTGTTGTTTTTTGTAAATACCTCTGGCCGATATTATTTTTTTTATTTTGTGATATCATTTTTAAGATAAGGAAAAAACTGTTCTAAATATTCAATTTTTTGGCTTAAAATATTTTTATTAAGATCTAAAGCCGTAAAATCAATAACAATATCATAATTTCCATCCGGAGTAGTGATCTTTGATTTTCCTAAAGTTTCGGCTACTATTTGTTGTTTCTGGACAGGGTCGCTGACTAGTCTGTTCGGATTCTCTGGAAAATATGGCTTATCAGACTTGATCGTTTTTATATCCCCGAAAACGGAAAAGAAGTTGCGTTGCTGGTCTTTGCCTTCTCCTGAATTGCATGTTTCCGATATTTCAAATCCGTAATATAATCCGCTGGACATTTTTTGAGTGACTATATCGTTATCGATCGTTCCATCAAAGGGAGAATATATTTTCGTTCCTTTCGGTAAATTGAATCCCAAGCCGATAAAATCTTTTTGTTCATTATAGATTGGAGTTCCTCCATTGCAGTATTTTTCGTCTAAAATTAGGCAAGGAACTTTTTGATATCCTGCTCCTCCTGCCACCACTTTTATTGGCGTTTTTTCTTCGCTTGTTGTTGCCGGTGCCGTTTCTGCTCCTTCTTTAACAGTCTTTAGTTGGTTTAACTTCCAATATCCAAAACCTATGGCAGAAAGGACAATGACAGAGGCTAAAATAGCAATAGAGATTTTTTTAACGCTGGACATATAGATCAGCTGAAATTAATTTCTCCTGGCGAGAAACTTAAATTATTTATACTAAGTGTTTTTTTATCTGCGCTACTATTTCTTTGGGGTTGTGGTTGGATTTGATCAGATATTCCCTGGCTCCCAGGGCGAGGGTTTCTTTTTTTGTGTCCGGATCATCGAAATTGGAAAAGACTATCACTGGGATGGAAGAGATTTCAGGATCTTCCATTTTCTTTTTTAAAAATTCAATTCCATTCTCGTTAGGCAGGAGAATATCCAGCAAGACCAAAGCGGGTTTTTCTTTTTTCATAACCTCCATTCCTACTTTTCCATCTCTTGCCATGACAATATCAAAACCCTCTTTCTCAAATTTGTCTTTATACATTTCCGCCAGTATCTGTTCGTCTTCAATAACTAGTATTTTAGGCATATTTAGTTGAATCTTTTTATTTATTATAACCCGCCATTATTTATTGTAAATATTATAATATCCCCAGTCCGTTATTTGCCGCCCAGTTCTTTTATCTTCTCCTTCAATTCCGCCATTCTCACTTCTCGGCCGATGGTCAATCTATAAAACTTTTCAAGCTCTTCTTTATTAAGGCTTAGCTCTTCGGTATTTTTATTCACTTTTTGCTCTAGCATTTCTTTCATCTTCTCTTCTTTGCGGGCGTATTGGACCAGTATATAGCCGATAAAGCTAAAGAATATAAAAATTAAAGCCATCAATATTTTTAGGCCGGTATTCGGCATAAAGAAAGGGACAACCAGCAGTATGGTTCCCATTATCCCTACAAGTATTTCCGTTAAGACCACTTTTATGCCGAAAAGGCTGGAACGGGCGATGCCTAAAGTCGTAAATATTAATAAAATGATCACTGTGACGCTATCAAGGCTTGCGAAAGCTGTTATTCCGAACAGAGGCAAAATGAAGCTGGTAATAGCGGTGAACGTGCTCCATATGCCTCCTCCCAATAATATATAGAGTATTTGTTTTCTAAGATTGCCTTCCGCCTTGAGATATGATGAAGCAAGAATATAGATTATGGTTCCTGCGGCAAATAAATAATATGCCGACATAAAAGGCATTGCCGGCCCCATCACCCCTTTAAAACTTCCGCCGGCGGAGATGTTTTCAGCATTTTTTATCAATAGATCTCCGGCAATTGAAACGAAGAGCAATATCGCGGCTGGAGCCAGATAGATGAATACTTTTAGCTTGGTCAGCTTTTTGTTGCAAAGAGCAAGAGACCAGAAAACTCCAAAAGCCGGGACAAATGCGCCTATCCCATAGGCAAGCTTTACCCATATCGCTTCCGGCTCTATCGCGGACATGAAATTAGTGAAATTCCATACAGCCGTTATTATTCCGAATGCTCCAAATATCCTGTTAAGCTGTTTTTTTGGATCTTTGGAAAAAACCAATAAGCCTAAGAATAAGCTGAATATCGTAGAAATTAAAATAAGTATTGCAAAAATGTTTAAACTTAATGCAGGCATAAAATCAAAAATATAATATTATTTTTTTATTTTATTCTCCATCTCTTTTATTTTGTCTTTCAGCTCGGCCATCCTCACTTCCCTGCCGATGGTAAGTTTATACCATCTTTCCAGTTCGGCCGCTCTTTCCTCGGCTGTTTTTTTGCTCTGTTCAAGTTCTTTAGTGCGGTCTTGGACCAGTCCTTCCAGAAGATTTTTTGCATTTATTTCTTTATATGTATATTTTATCAATAAATAACCGATGACGAGGAACAACAGGAAAAATCCGAAAGCCAGTGCAGCTAAAGTGTCTGTCGGCATAAGAAAAGGAAAAATAAAGAGGGCTGTTCCCATAACAGCGACCAGCATTTCGCTGATGATGACTTTGATATTAAGAAATCCGTATTTTAATATCGCGAAAGCGAAGATGGATATGAATATTACAGTATAGAATGGGGCGAAGTTGGTCAGCGAAAAGTTTTTGAAGAAGATCGGAAGCAATAAGTTGGTTATGATGCTCAATATTAAAAAGGCGGCCATCCCCGAGATCAGCAGCCGGAGGGTTTTTTTGATCTCCTGCTCCGCAGTTTTTGAATATTTATATATCATATTCGTTATGGCCGTTATCAAACAGCCGGCTAAAAAAGCAACGTAAAAATATTTTCCCTGGCCGAAGGTTATCTCGGAAAAATTTTCTTTCAATGTAATTTTTTCTATTAAGAACGGGGTTAGGGAGATAACGGCTGCTGCGCCGAATAAAAGAAAAGATATTGAGAAATATTTTTTTCCCGGGATGCTATTTTCCGGAAAAACTTTTGAGAATATTAAAAATGACCATGTTGCAATGGCGCATCCGATAAAAATCAGCTTATTCCATAAAATGGCGGATCGGTAATCTTGCACGGAGTTGGAAAGATAATTGGAAACTATCCAAATGGTGATCCCTAAAGACATTAAAACGAAATATTTACTGGAGCGGCGTTTAAAACCGTGGATCAAAACTATCCCTACGAGTTCCAAATTAAGCAGTGCGGCAGTTAGAACTATTAAAAATTGAAGATCCATTTTTTTGTTTATTGCTTGTTATTTTCCATCTTTTTTATTTTTTAACTTCGTCATCTTCGCTTCCTTATAGATTAAATATCCAGAAGTTTTAATACCTTTTTTCTGTCTGCCGCCCAAAGGAATGTTGATAAGCGGGGTCCCTGGTCTTTGCCGATCAAAAGGTTATAAACATCTTTAAAGAAAGATTTTTGCAAGGGCATATTGGCTTTGATATCAAGATCAGGATTTTTAGGGATGCCGTAGACTATTTCTTCCAATTTTTCAATAGAAGAAGCATCTTGTTCAAGGTGTTTTTTTAATGCCTTGATATGTTCAACAGCTTCCGGCGCCATTTTTTCTAAATATTCCTTGTTGGCTTCTTCTCTTAAACTGATCATCTGGTCTAGATTGTATATTTCCAGCCAGTTGCGGGCTTTAACCAGCCTTGATTTTATTGAAAGCGGATCGTAATCGGTTTTTAGCTCGTTAAACAGGCTCGCTAATTTTTCCAGATCCCATTGTATTATTTGTCCTAAAGCAACCGCTTGCCGGAATGGTATTGGATTAATATATATATCGTTGTTTTCGTTTAGCGTCAGGTCAAGCGTTTGCTTGCGAACAGCATCAAGTTCTCCTTTTTTGTAACTTTCGAATTCAGCGTCCAGCTCGCTGTATTGGCGATAGATCTCGCTGTCAAAAGCCAAATTGAAAACGCTGCCAGGGCTCTTGCTCAAATAAAGCCATTTCAACAATGACGGTTCGTAAATTTCCAAAAGCTGGCCGGGAGTTACCGCGTTGCCTTTTGAGCCGGACATTTTGCCATCCAGCCCCCTTAAGCCGACGAATTGATAACCGGCAAAGACCGGCGGTTCGATATTGAATATTTTTTTGGCAATAACGCTTGAAACATCGTAGCTTCCGCCCGGCGAAGCGTGGTCAGCCCCGCCCGGCTCGAAAACAACGCTCTCTTCTCCCCAGCGCATCGGCCAATCGGTTTTCCAAGCCAGCTTGACGATATGGTCTTTGGTTATGTCTATTTCTTCGGTTTTTCCGCTTTCCAAACATTGGTAAGTTATTTTATTCTCTCCATCGTAATTTAATATTTTCACGCTGTCTTTTCCCGTCCAGCGCGAATATAAAGATATCGGATAATATTCGTTTCTGAACTTTTCCTCATTTATCCCCTTTTCTTCTTTGGCTTTTCCGGACATAAATGACAGTAAGATTTCCGCAATTTCTTTGCGTTTTTGGAGGGCATGGATGATCAATTTATCGTAACGGCCGGATTTGTATTCATCGGTTTGATAGCGGTATTCCAGTTCGATACCAAGATCTTTCATGGACTGCTCGAACTTTTTTTGGAAGTATTCGGCGTATGACCCGCCCTTCCCTTCCGGTTCAGGCACCGCGGTCAGCGGCAAGCCTATATATTTAGAAAAAGAAGCATTGATATCCAGCGGAACCTTTCTGAACCGGTCAAAATTATCCCAGGAAAAAATCAGCCGGACTTTTTTGCCCGCGGCCTGTAATTGCTTGGCAACGGCAAGAGATGTCATTACATCGCGGAAGTTGCCGAAATGGACAATGCCCGACGGGCTGATACCCGCGGCGCAGGTGTAAATTTTCTTATCGGGGAAAGCTTTTAATACTTTATCGGCAAGGACTTGGCTCCAATGCTGGTTGGTTGATTCGTTTTGCATAGATTTTTTTACCATTAAAATCATTTATTCTCTAACTCTTTTATTTTATCTTTGAGCTCGGCCATCCTCACTTCCCGGCCAATGGTCAGCTTATACCATCTTTCCAGCTCGGCGGCTCTTTCTTCGGCAACCTTTTTCGCTTCTTCAGCCACTTTTTCAGATTTTTCAAGCTCTCCGGTCCTTTCTTTGACCTTCTGCTCCAATGTTTCGCTGTTTTTTATTTCTTTCAAGCTAGCTTTTATTAACAAATAACCGATCAAACAAAAGACTATAAAAACAGTGATTGCCAATATGCGGAGAATATTTGTCGACATCAAAAACGGAAGAAACAACAGCACGAAACCCATGGCGCCTACCAATATTTCGGTCATGATTATTTTAATATCGAAAAGGCGGTAGCGGAGTATGGCGACGGCGGAAAAAACAATGAAAAAGCTGAAACAGAGCGGTCCATATTGAGGCACTTCGTAAGATCCCAGCTTGAACATAGGGTACATCAAATTGGTAAATACGGTTAAGATAAAAGACAAAAATATCCCGACCAAGAAGTAGGAAGCTTGCCGTTTTTTTATCGTTTCTTTTAACTCTTTGTATTTTAAAACGGAAAAGGTAATGGATGTGAGCAGGCCGAACAAAAGAACAATAGCAAAAACCGGGTACAAAGGACCATATGTTTTATTTATCATTACTCCGTTAGAATAGGAGACTTTATCTGCTACTAAATCTGTCAATACAGACATCAGCCCTATTATAACCATTGAGCTGATGAAAAAGATATTTATCCATTTGGGGAGGTATTTTTCTTCAGGGAATATCTGGACGAAATACATAAAATCAGCGGCCAAAAAACAAATCCCGAAAAATGACAATCCGAAGCCAAGGTTCCCTATATATGTGGAGATAGGTCTTGCGGTCATTAATACCCCCGTCATCCAAATAGCCGCAAACAAGCAGAAGAACAAGAAAGTCAAAGAAGTCCTGCTTTTTTTATTGCTAAAGTAAACAAAAATCCCTATAAACAAAGTGAGAACAATAAATACTAAAATGAGAGGCGTTAGAATATCCATAGTTATTTTATTAGCCGTTACTTAATTTTGTTTTATTTTCCATTTCTTTTATCTTTTCTTTTAACTCGGCCATTCGCACTTCCCTGCCAATGGTCAGCTTATACCATTTTTCCAGCTCTTCTTTTCCTTTTTGAATTTCTTGGTAGGAAAGAGCGTTGCTGAAAGCGACGGCTAGCTGTGTTGTCAGGGAAGACAGCAAGTTTATTTCCTGCGACGTATACGGTTCATCTGTCAGTTTGTCGCCCAAGGCAATGATCCCGATCAATTCTTTTTTAATAAAGAAAGGCAGAAACATTGATATTTTTGCATTATCCATATCGGATTTCAGATTAGACAGCTCGCTGATTTTTTCAGATTTTTTCTCTGCGATAATATAAGGAATTTCTTCGCTGATCAGGAGTTTTTTGGTTGATTGGAGATAATCAGCAAGGAAGTTGTTTTGCTTTCCGATCAATAAAACCAAATTTTCTTTATCGAATCCTTCGGACGTTTCTATTTTGAAAAGATCAGAATAAGCATCGACAGCTCTTTGCTTTAAGATAACAGCAGACTTGTCCAGCTGAAGAGAATCTACAAGAGATTTGTTCACAAAATCAGCCAATTGGTTTAACTCGATTATGTGCGGCAGTTCTTTGATCAAATTCGAAAGGGATTTTTGAAGCGAATAAAAAGTATAGTAGAAATATCGGCCGGCCATTTTTTCATAAAATCGGAAAGCCGGGAGAAAAATAAATACGGTTGCCAGCGAGTTTACGATCGTTAAAAAAATTGCGGGAAGTTTAAAGAAAGCGTTATTCAAAAATTCAAGCGTTAAAACCAGGACGATCAAAGTAAGGCTGGTCAAGGTGTATATACCGATCCGCCCCAGAATTATTCTGGTATCCATGATCTTATATCTCAAAATGGCGTAAGCCGTCAGCCCTACCCAGACAAAAGAAAAAAGAGAGCTGATTTCTATGCCGAAATCAGTATTGATCCCATAATTTTCAAAATATTTCGACATTAAAGGCATGATCCCTCCGGCAATGAGCGAGGCGGTTGAATATATGCCCACGCCCAAGATAAAATATCTGGATTGAATTTTTTTCAAGCCGCTGCTTTTAAAATAATACCTTATAAGATTTATCAGCCCTATTGCCGCGCCGAAAATAACATATAATCTTCCTAGCGGTTCAAGAGGGCCATAGTCTCCCATGCCCACAGTGTTTTTTATATAAGCCGTACAGACAAATAAGGATGTTGTCAGCGCTAAGGCTACAAGCACAATACCGCTCGAGATCAGAAGGAAAGATTTTATTTTTATATGTTCCAGCTGTTCCGTGAAGTGGTAAGTAAAGACAACAAAAAAAGGCAAGATAAGCAAGGATGTCCAAGTCATTCTCATTAGAAACAAACTGGGATAGTTTGCAAAAATATACCAAAGACCGAAACTACCGGCATACAAGCATGAAATCAAGGCAATCCAGCCGCAATAGAAAGTAGCTGCTGTTTTCCCTCTAAACCATAGCAGAAAAGCCAACAAAAAATTGAGAAAAGCAGCCAAGAGAAATATGGATGATTTGACCAGGTAAATATCCATTTTTTATCAAACCGTAAAAATTGAAATTATTTTTTGCTTTTTATTTTCAACCCTTTTATTTTATCCTTTAGCTCGGCTATGCGCAATTATACCCTATTTTTATTTTCCATTTCCTTGATTTTTTCCTTTAGTTCCGCCATACGCGCTTCCCTGCCGATGGTCAGCTTGTAAAACTTTTCTAGTTCTTCGTTCCGCTCGGCCAGTTCCTTGGTTCTTTCCGCGACTTTCTGTTCAAGAATTTGGCTGTTTTTGATTTCTTTTAAACTACCCTTTATTAACAAGTAGCCGATCAAGCAGAAGACCAGAAATACAATAACGGCGATTACCCGATTGAAGTTGCTGGACATTAAAAAAGGAAAGCAGAGAAGAACTATCCCCATTGTTGCCACTAAAAGCTCAGTTATGATGACTTTAATTTCAAAAAGATGATAACGGGCGATTGCCAGGGCGGTGAAAAGCACTAAAAATATGGTTCCCAGCGGCCCTAAATTTGCGAATTTATAAATTTTGAAAAACATCGGCAGGATCAAATTGGGGATCGCCCCAATGGATATGGTCAAAAAGGCTCCCAGGAAAAAATACCTTATTTGGTTTTTTTCAATTTGGTTGTAGTTGGAAGAGAAAATATTTTTTAATAAATTTGCCAGTCCGATAAACATCAAGGAGAGGAAATAAACCCCAAGAAAGGGGTAAAGAAATCCAAAATTAACAGATATCTCCATCGTTCCGTTCACGTGTCCGTTTTTTACGATATAGGGAGTGAGCATGGTAAACAATATAAACAAGACAGTGACGGCGGATCCAAAATTTTTAATAATTAAATATGTCCGATCATTGATATTGCTTTTCGGGAACTGGAAGCTGAATAGAAAGAAAAACCAAAGGGCTGTTAAGGATCCGGCAAAAGACAGTCTTCCGCTGAAATCGTAAGACACGAAAGGACCCAATACAAGCATCAGAAAGATGCTCAATGTCCAAAATGCGATTCCGATAGCAATGCCGAAGAAAAGCTTATTTACCCGCGATTTTTTTTCTTTTAAATAGATAAAAAGACCTAAAGATAAGTTCAGGATGAATGTTAAAATATAGCAAGCGCTTATTAGATATACCGATAGCATATTATTTATTAGGCAGCTCTATATGAAAAGCCGACCCTTTATTTTTTCCTTCCGATTCCGCCCAAATTTTACCGTTATGCATTTCCACAAATTTTTTAGCTATATACAGTCCTAGGCCGGAGCCTTGGGTGTTGAGTTCGTTGCCAGCCGAGCCGCGGGAGAAGCTTTCGAAAATTTTAGAGAGCTCTTCTTCGGCCATTCCCGTTCCAGTATCGGAAACCGTGATGGAAATTTTGGAACCATTCACTCCCGAAATGACTGTTATTCCTCCCTTTTCCGTATAATGTATTGAATTATCTACGAGGTTACTGACGGCTTCTTTCAGTTTTTCCGGATCGATCTTTACAATACTATCTATTTTAGGCTGTTCATACTTAATGTAAAGATTTTTCTCCCCTGCTTTAAAATTTAATTCGGCAATAACCTGGCTTATCAATTCTTTTAAAGAAAATTCCCTAATCTTTAAAACCGTTTTTCCTGTTTCCAGCCTGGAAACGCTCAAGAAGTCATTTACCAGCTTGATCATTCTTTGAGAGGAATCATAGACGCGCCCTATCGCGCCAGATGCTTTTTCGGACATTTTGCCATAATCCCCTTCTTTTAGCATCGAAGAATAGCCGATGATAGCGGTTAAAGGAGTCCTTAACTGATGAGAAGCAATGGAAAGAAACTCCGTTTTAGCTTTAAGCAACCTCTCCGCCTCTTCTTTCCTACGAACTTCTTCATGAGTGGCTTTGATAAGAAGAGACCCAAAAATGAGGAACAAGAGAAGGATCGAAACCGTTAGAGTTTTTAGCTCATTAGTTGGCATAAAGAACGGAAGAACCATCAAAGTGAAACCCATCATTCCGACTAGAGATTCTGTTAAAATGACTTTGATTTCGAAGAGGTGATAGCGAAGTATCGCGAGGGCAGAAAGAAAAATAAAAAAAATTAAAGATATCGGTCCATACTGAGAAAGATAGAGAGGGCCGATATTAAGTAGAGGGAGAATCAAATTTGTAATGGTCGAAGATATGAAAGTGAGGAATAATCCTGTTAGCAAATAGTTAGACTGTTTTTTAAGCGATCCTTCAAGTGCTTTATATTTTAAGAATGAAATAGCAAGGCATAAAAACAACGATAAAAAGACTAGGATTGAAAAAAAAGGATATAGCTCTCCGTATTGCTTTTCAATAATTATAGTATTGTCATATCTAACATTGGCCACTATCAGGTTGGAAGAGACGGACAACATCCCAGCTAGTATTAAAAGGCTTGTTAGTACAATGTTTAAAAGTCTAGGTAGATACTTTTCGATGGGAAATATTTGGACGAAATAGACAAAAGCCGCTATTAGTAATGAGGCCCCCAAGAATGATATCCTTAAACCCAAAAGGCCAGAAATTAATCCGGGATTTATAAAGAATACCAATCCCGCTGACCATAGCGATACAAATAAGGACATCAGTAAAAAACATCTTGAGACCTTATCGTTTTTTTTAAACCAAACGAAAAAACCCAGCGTTAGTGTTAAAAAAATAAATACTAAATTTAAATATAGAGCATAGTGCATAGGATCAAAAAATTCCTTTTTCGCTGAATGTCGCGAAATAAGGCTGTGCTTTTTTTATCTTGAAATAGTTAGCCATATATCTGCGTTGTTTGATGGTCCCTTCTGTTTCTGGGAGTAAAGGAATAAGGTGAGTCGGAGTACAGAATATTTTATTTATTCTCAGATTTAATTTTTCTGAAACAAAAAAAATTAGATTATTTAATTTTAATTCTTTACTTTTTTTATAAGCCGTTTTTATTAAGCCTAACCAAACCCAATATCTTTGAACGCTTAAATTTTTTTTAGTAATAGCTAGCTTAGATATCTCTCCAGTGTTTGAAAGCTGCAAAGGAAACTTGTCAATATCGATATCATACATTCGGAAAGTCGGAAAATCTATTGGTTTATCTCCTAATACTAATCTTAACGTACCGACAGGAACCCCTTTTTTAGTGGCTAAAAAACTAATAGAATGGCTATCTTCTTCATCTTGCATTTTTTTATTTGGAAAAATTTTTGAATCGACATATCTGTGTTCGCTATAAATTTTATATCTTAAATGGTAGACCATTTCTTTCTCTTCGTTTGTTTTTGCTTCTATCACCTTTATTCCTTCTATCATCAAGATGGGATCTATGAGGGAAGCTATTATTTCAAGTCTAATTTTTTTTAGCAATAAGTATATTTTTTTTAGCATATTTATTTAATAAAAAAACTCTGCCTTAGCAGAGTTTTTAGTAAATTTTACAAATCCTAAAAACATTATTCTATCCGAATTTTCATTAGCCAATCTTATTGAATTTAGCCCTGTCATATACTTAATTATCCTCTTATTTTTCGGTCTTTTTGTCAATTTCCAGTTCTTTTATTTTTTCTTTTAACTCTGCCATTCTTACTTCCCTGCCAATGGTCAGCTTATACCATTTTTCCAGCTCCTGCGCCCTTTCTTCGGCAATTTTTTTGCTTTGTTCTAGTTCCTTGGTGCGATCTTGGACTTTTTGTTCTAGTGTTTCTTTGGCTTTTAACTCATTTCTGGCATATTCAATCAAAAGGTATCCGGCTATACAGAAAAAGAAAAAGATAATAATAGCGGATATTCTCAAAAAATCGGTGGGCATGAGGAAGGGAAAAATCGCCAGTACTATCCCTATCGCGAATACTAAAATTTCAGTCAAGATCAATTTTATATTAAAGAGGTGGTAGCGCGTGATGGCAAAAAAAGTGAAGACTACGAAAAAGATGGAAGCTAGAGGGCCTATCTTGTAATATTGGGAAGTTTTAAAGAACAAGGGAAATATTAAGTTTGTGAAAGTTCCGGTCAAGGTGCTGATTAATATTCCGCATAAAAAATATTCAATTTGTTTCTTCTCTATGGGGGTTTTTACGGTTTTCAATTTTTTAATCACATTTAATATCCCCCAACTCGCGAACAAAAGAAAATATGCGGCGAACAAAAAATAAAGTTTTCCTTGAACATATCCAAGATCGGCCGATGTAGCTTTTTCCACGATCAGGTTTGAGAACGCGCAGATGAAAGAAATAGAAGAAACGATTAACCAAAAAATAGTTTTTAATAAAAATGGTTTTTTAGACTCACAGCTGGGGAAATATAAAGAGAACCAAAATAAATAACCCGCGATCAGGGAAGCTCCGGCAAAAGCGATTTTTGTGCCAATAATAGAACTTATATTAGTAAAGCTTCCTACCATCCATAGTGCTATCCCTAATGTTATTCCCAGGAAAGCTTTATTGGAGTCTTTTCTTTTATCGCTTAAATAAACGATTAATCCCAACCCTATATTTAGCGTCAGAATAAAGAAATAAATAAAAGCAAACGGATCTAAAAGCATATTAAATAGTAGATAATAGTAATCTTAGTTTTGAACTATTTTATTATATTATCTTTTTTTGTTAATTCAAAACAGATAGGATGGCCGCCTTAAGATATTTTTCGAAATTAGTGTCTTATTTTTCCAGCAGATTTTTATAACACATTGGATCCACGCTTTGCAGGTCGCCGAAGCTTTTGAAGGCCCTTTTTCTGCACCCTCCGCAATACGAAAGGTATTCGCACGATCCGCAGGGATCCTTGATTTTTCTTCTTTCTCTTAGTTGTGCGAATAATTCAGAGGCGAGCCACAGTTTTTCCAGGGAATCGTTAAATATGTTGCCGGCGCTTGTCCTGAAAAAGGGGCAAGGGTAAAGCTCTCCTGCCGGGCTGACAATGCAAGAAGCGATGCCTGCCGAGCATCCGCCTTTTATACCTTGCCAGTCCCCTTTTTTGCTTTCATCAAGCAAAGCGATCAAAGGGCTTGAATATCTTAATATCTTGCCGTTTTTATAGAGAGAAAAGAGTTTCTTTTCCGTTTCCATAAATTCCTCTTTTGACATTAAAAAGCTGTCATCAAGATGTTCGGCGGGTACGCAAATGTTAAATCCGATCGGTATATCCAAGTCGTTGGCCCTGCTCGCCATTTCTTCGATCAGGCGGCGGTTTTTCTTATGGACCGTTGCGAAAAGATAGCATTTAATGCCCTTATCTAATAACTTGCGGGCGGTTTCTAAATTCCTGTTTCCTTTTTCCCTGACATCTTCCGTTATGTCGTAGCTGATATGGATCAGATCGAAAATTTTTATTTTTTCTATAATTTTATCGTCTGTCAGCAGTAATCCGTTGCTTTGCAGGACTAATCTGAATTTATGGGGAGTATTTTTGATAAAAAAAGCTATCTCGTCAAAATACGGGCTTAGCAACGCCTCTCCTCCGGAAATAATAAAGCTCCAAACGCCGTGTTCGTTGGCAAAATGGTATAATTCTTTGAATTTTTCAACGGGAAGATCTATTTTTTGGTAGTTGCGGTTGTAACAATGTTTGCAATCAAGGTTGCAGCGAGTCGTGATCTCAACTTCCAATAAATGCATTCCCAGGTTTGCATCGGATGTCCTTTTCATAATTTTTTGTTTTTTTGTTAAAAATTCTCCAAGCTAAGCATCCTCCAAGACACTTGTCTTTTTTAAAACAATTTTGGCATTCGTCGGGTGTTTTGTTTTTTAAAACAATTTCCCTAAAAAGCTTGAAGCCTGCTCCATTTTTCCAAATCTTTTTTATGTCGCCTTTGATAATGTTGCCGCAAAGATATTTTTTAGTCTGGAAATAGCGGCAGGGATACACATCGCCCCTATAATCAACTATTAATTTATATTTGCCGGCGGCGCAATGAGGCAAAGGGATTGCGCTGTCAAAAAATTTCTTATCGCTGATGACAATATTTTGCAGGCCGTGCCTTAGTTTTTTTCTATCCTTCGGTATTGTGTTTATGAAATTGAGGTATTCGGCGAAAATTTTTTTTCCTTCCCACTCTCCTTCAGAGATTTTTTTTCGGTCGATGGACAAATTGAAGCAATGGAAAAGAAGATCCATCCCTTTAAAATGATCATATATATTTTTTAATGTTTTTATGTTTTGCACAGTAACAACGGTATTAATTCCAGCCAAGCATTTTTTGTTTAGAGCTGTTTCTAATGATTTTTTCGCAATCTTAAATGAACCGCCGGCTCCCGTAATTTGATCGTGCACTCTTTCGATGCCATGGATTGAAAAAATAAGGTTGTCGATATCGCTTAGATCATGTTTAGACAAGTCAGCCAGTCCGTTCGTATTCACTACTATTTTTTTAATGCCGCACGATTTGGCATATTTAAAAAGGGTATCTATGCCTTTATACAGGAAAATTTCTCCTCCGCTGAAGTTTAATTCCCTTACGCCGACAGATGCTAATTTTTTAATGATTTTTTGCCATTCCAGCAAGGACCTGTCTTTGTATCTGCTTTCAGGATTGCAATATCTAAAACAAAAGGCACAACTTTGGTTGCAATTTCTTGTAACTTCAAGCTGTGCCATCATCGGCTTTTCGATCGCTAATGAAAACAGTTCTTTATAGGTAAAACCTTCTATATTATCTTTCATAAGAAAGAATATTTATTTTATGCAGATATTCAATAAAATCGCGCGGGATATCTTCCCGGCTTCCCTTTCTTTTTATTAGCGACTGCAGCCATTTCATTGGCTCTTTTTCAAAAAAGTAGTAGTTAAAATCGCCGTATAAAACCATTTTGCCGGCTTTTTTCTTCCAGCTGATCCATCGGTTTATTTTATACATAACAGCTTAAAAATGCTGATAAAGTCTCAGATAAGATTTATAAGTTAATGCTCCAGCCGCAACGAAATTTAGTCGCCATTAACAAGGCAGCCGTTCTTTTCGAAATCTTTTACGCTCATCTTCCAATCCTGCGTTTTTTCCGTTATTTCAATATTTTCGCTGTTGTTTGTTTCTTTTTCCATATTATTAAATATTTGAAAATTAATAGTCCTTTCGACCTTTCGTTTTTAATATAATTTTAAGGCTGTTTTGTCAATCTTTTTTTAACTATAAAATAAAGCCTGCTTAAATGTTTTTTGCCGTCTTCGTATGTTTTATATTCTTTTTTTACTTCCAGAAGCTGGAAACCAGTTTTTTTAAGCAATAGAGATATGTCTTTTTCGTCGTACCCCCTTTCAATGTGGCGTTCCTTATAAAGCTCGTAAAGGCCGTTATTTTGCTTGACGAAAAGGTCTATATCAAGGATCCAGGTCCTTCCTTTCCCGCTGAACTTAAAAACAGTATAAAGATTTTCTTTTTCCAGCTCGAATACTTTTGGTTTATTTTTTTGGGAAACCGCAACGTGTTCCCTTGTATTCATATCAAAAAGGAAAACCGCTCCCGGAGCAAGGTTTTTTTCCACCGTTTTGAACATTTTCAGCATATCATTATCCGTTAAAAGATAATTCAAGGAATCGTAAAAAGATACCGCCATCACGGCTTTATCCGGTTCTGAAACGGTAAAATCCCTAATATCAGATTTCAAAAAATTCGCCCCCGGAAAATTTTTGCGGGCGATATCGATCATTTTTTCAGCCTTATCGATTCCGACTACTTGAAACCCTTGTTTTATCATCATTCCGGAAATTCTTCCGGTTCCGCAGGCGATATCAAGGCAAACGCCGCGGGGAATGGAATATTTTTTAACGGTTCCCGCGATAAGATCGTTCCAGGCCTTATATTTTTTTTCCGACATAAGGCGGTCGTAAAAATCCGCAAAAATACAATACGCTTCTTTTTGTTTTGAAGATTGATTTTCCATTTTTATAGTCCTTTTAAATATGATTGGGAAAAACGGCAGAAACCTCCGCAAACAGGCTCGGGCTTTCCGTCGTTAACCTTGCACGACTTGCACAAATTATGTTTTTTTAAAAACGATTCCGTTTCTTCTCTTAACTCGCCTAAGATCATTTTTTGATCGTATTTTTCGATATCGTTCATTGGCTTGCTTCGATCCATAACGCACGAAAACAATATTCCCGAAGGGCTGACGGAAATTCTTTTTCTGGTGCCGCAACCATAGTATCTAGCCTCTGGGATTGATTTTTTAGTGCTAAGCAGCCCATTTCTCACATTTTCGTCTTTCAAATATTTTTTCAATTGATCGGCTAAATTTATTTTTTCTAATTTATTAATGGCGGCTCCTCCTGTATTTATAGTGGGCCGGATATGTATTGTGGTATTGTAGCGTTTTGCTACGGCTATCATCTCTTCTATGCAGCTGATATTCTCTTGGTTCAGAGTAGAAATTAAATATACTTTTATCCCTTTTTTTGAAATAAAATCCAGCCCGGAAACGACTTTATCGTATAAGCCCGGGCGTTGGCGAACGCGATTGTGGGTTTCTCCGATCCCGTCAATGCTTACAGCCAATCCTAAGCCTCTTTTTAGCACGGCAATCAATCCGTCATCAATATCTTTAAGATATTCGCCGTTAGTTACGACGTAAAAATGAAGGCCTTGATCTTCTATGTAGGATAGTATTTTATCAAGATCTTTTCTTAATAACGGCTCCCCTCCGGTAACTTCAAACAATCCAATGCCGAGTTCTTTAAGTTTGCGGACCCGCCTGAAAATATCTTCAATGGGCGGCGTATAGCCGTCAAGGTCCGCTTTATGGTAGCACATTATGCAATCGCAATTGCACGATGAGGTAACTTCTAAAAGAACCTGTGTTGGCAAACCGTTCTCTTCAACGAACATCTCACGGTATTTTTCATCCGTTTGGCGATCTTCCAGGATGACTTTGTTTTCTAATAATAATGATAACGTTTCCGTTGCCAGCCCTTTCGCGGGAAAAGATCTCTTTCTCAACAAATCGCTTAACTCGTTGTCAGCGCGAATAAACGTCGAATAAAGCATCGGCGGAGTGATTGTCGCACCGCCAGGTTCATAGCGGACTATTGCCTGCGGATTCAGATAATAAATACGATCGTCTTGGCATAATGTTTTTTTCGTTTTTTTCACCTTTGAGATGCAAGGTACGCCAAGATGATGCAAAAATATCGCTTCCATAATTTTTTTAGTTTACGTTTTCAAAAATTTTATCCAGTTCAGTGCAGCAAGAAGGGCAAGCTATATCAATATCGGTCAGCATCCTTAAACCGTCCTCGCGTTCGATGATCCCAAAGCGCACTCTTTCGGCTAAATATTCAAGAATAATGGGAAATTTTTGGATGGAATCTTTTATGGAGATGTTCCTTTCCCCTCCAAGGGCGTTATAGAAAAATACGCCAGGAATAAGGCAATCCGTATCATACCCTCCGCAATCGGGATTGGTCCATGGAATATTATTTTTTTCGATGAATTGGCGATTTTTTTCTTTGTTTGTATTAAAGGCATATCCTCCCCTGATAATAGTTATGCCGCTTGGTTTTTTCCAAGATAAAGAATATTTTCCATCCTCTCTTATCTTTGGCGTATCTCCGCCGGTGAAAAGTTCGGTGTATCCCCTCTCTTCCATAACATCGCTATACGTTGCGTCTATCATCGAATTGCAGATTTTTCCGCAAGGCAAAACATTAGCTTCTTTACATTTTTTATAAACAGCCATTGTCGCAGTCGGTTTTCCGGTTACGGCTAAAACTTTGGGATTATTTTGTTTTTTTTGAGAAATATCAACAAAGAAATGGTTGTCAATTTTAAAATGATTGATGACTTTTTCAATATTTTGTCGGGTTGTATCCCCTTTTACGCCTGTTTTAATTGTGAATGATTCAAGCTTGATCCCTCTTTTTTGCATTCTTTTGACAATAAAGCAAGCACAACAGTGCTATCAAGGCCTCCTGAATAGGCAAAGATAACTTTGTTATGGCCTTTTAAATATTCATCAAATTCTCGATCAAAATATTTTCTATCGGGGAAACGGAGAGGAGATAAAAAATCTGCGCAAATTTCGCATAACAAACGGCCGCCGCGTTCTACGAATTGCAGGGTTTTTCCATTGGAAGGGTTTATCGCGCCTAGACCAAAAGGGTTGACGCAGTGATCGCAAAATTTTTTTATTTTTGACGTTGTCATATTCCGATTACGTCTAAAATTAATTCGAATGACTGATATTTAACAAAAAACTCCGCCATAGCAGAGCTTTTAAGCAAGTTTTATAAAATTTAAAAATGTTTTTATCCCCGAATTTTTATTGGCTAATTTTATTGGGTTTAGCTCTGCCATGTTCCATCATCCTCTTATTTTTCGGGCTTTTTGTCAATTTTTATATCTTTAAGCCAATTTTTGATCGGTTTATTGACCAGCATTTCTGGCTTCCCTTCAAACTCAATAAAAAAACCAAAAGGGAGTTCTTTCTTATTTTACGCCGACAACGTATATACTGCCAAACCTTCTTTTAGGGTTGGCAATTTTTTTGTCAAAATTCCATTTTTTAATGCTTGAAAAACCGGCTTCCCTCAAAAGAAAATCAAGCTTTTCGTAATCATATGTCCAAATATGAGGATTATACTTTTCGCTATCGTCTTGATCCCGGAAGTGATAATTCAATAGATCAATGTAAGTGTTTATATGGCCGAGGAAATCTCTTTTCGAGTACCACTTATC
Organism: Minisyncoccota bacterium; assembly: GCA_041657385.1. Classification (GTDB taxonomy): domain Bacteria; phylum Patescibacteriota; class Minisyncoccia; order Minisyncoccales; family JAQTVQ01; genus CAIMDX01. The sequence goes on from JBBABZ010000004.1 coordinate 21,390, forward strand.
AATAACATCTTTATAAAATTTAAGATTTTGTTGAAGATAGTTTTTAGCAATCAATTTTCCGTCAGGCACTCCGATTATCATTTTACCTTTTGGTTCCAATATTCTGTGGCATTCTTTCAGGATTTTTTTTACAGATAAAGGATAATCGATATGCTCCAAGAAATGTTCGGAAAAAATTAGCTCGGAGCATCCGTCTTCTATAGGCAGCCCTTTTCTAACGTCGCAGATAAGCTCGGCTGGAGGAAAGATATCAATATTCAAAAATCCTTTCAAGGCGTGCGCCCCTCCCCCAATTTGTATTTTTTTGAAGTTGTAACTGTTTTTTTCCTTCCCCCATTTTTTCCTTCCCCTTTCGTCATTTTCATATACCAAGATCTCTTTTGATAAATGAGCTATTTCTTTTTTTATGCCGCTCGGCAGATTTTTTTCTTTTGAGAAAGCTTTCAACAATTTTTTTGTCTCTGATATTTTTTTCAGTTTTTTATCAATATAGCCGTCCATAATTATTTTTTTGAGATATTATCTGATGATCTTTGTTTCTCATTGATGTAAATTTAAGGTCGACAAGTTTCGGGACTATATTGATTTTCGTTCTTTCTTTCGGCTCCAGATAGGCGCATCCGTTTTTGTCATAGATGCGGCTTGTGAAAATTTCATAATCAAGATTAGTATAAGCCGGATTTATTCCAACTTCGCCTTTGGGCATTATTCCATTGAAAGGGATGACGATATCCATATGGTTCCAATAATTCCAAATTTGTAAAGCTTTATATTGGTCGAAATAAAAATAAAAATAGGGGTATCTTTTGAAGGTTCTTAGCTCGCGATGTATCAAATGGCCCAATAATGGCGCCATATATCCGGCAAGACAGTCAAAATTACATTGGATTTTGTTCCAGTCCGTTAGGCAAGCTTTATTGTCAAACAGGCGTGCATTAGTTAGAAAACAGAGCCGCTTGATGACATAATCTATAAAATTTCCTTTATCGAAATTTTTAAAGATGAGATTTTTGTCGAGATAATCGATCACTTCTTCGATCTTTGGATGGAATTGCCGGAGGCTGAAATTTTGCGCCAGTTGCGGAGAAAGATCAGGAACAATATTTTTATAAGACGGACTGAAAAATTCCCCCATTTTTTTATACAAAACAGAGCTTGCATTATCTTGGAAAAGCATAATATATTCGGATATTATTTCAAAATAGAAATACCCCAATATTGGCAGATGATCAATCGCCGAATAAAGAGCTTTTAAAAATTTATTGCTGTCTATTTTCTGGCCATGGCAATACATTTTATTGCAAAAACCAAGGTAATCCATAGATCTGCTGATTCGCTGAGTACAAATTTTTTCAAGGGATTCCCTTTCCCGAAAAGATAAGAGATACTCAAGCCGGCGATAAATATCAAAATGGATATTGCCGAGCCGTAAATAATCTATGCCGGATAGTTTGTTTTTCCCAATATTGGGGAGATTTATTTTTACTATAAGCACATTCAATAGATCGCTAGTCCCTGCGCCTAAAAGCCTGGGCATTTCTTTTTTAAGAATGTATTCTCCAAGATTGTGAAGGCGCATTTTTCCGTTTTTTTCTTCGATGGGGACGCAATAAATTCCTCCGACCAGACAGCCGCCGCTGGGATACAAGTTATTTTGCTCTAAAATATTGTGTAAATTCGGAGTGATATGGGCGAGATAAACGGTGTTTTTTCGCAAGCTTTTAAAAAAAGAGTTATCAGCCAGCAATTTTCCATTCGGGGTGTTATGTATCGCTTCGTTGCGCCAGATGTTTTCATCAGCGGCGATCTTATCATTGGGATCGATGGAATTGTTCGTAAATTTATCATAAAAGACATGAGCTTCTGCCCATTTCGATAAATCATTTTTTAGTTTTTCCATATTTTCCATGATCAATTTAAGGGCTTTAAAGATTGAAAAATACTTTCAATATTATCTTTGCCATCAAGATATAAGCTCTCGCTTGATAGAACAAGATCATACGCTGTTTTTTTGATGCCGCACGAAGGGGCAATCGCTAGTCTTTTTTCATCAATCCACCATTTGATCTTCGGCAGACGATAGCGGTCTAGGGCGTCGGCTGTTTTTAAGATATCTGTGATGTATCTGTGCTTGATATAAAAATTTTCTTTTTCCAGCAAATTGCAAGGAATCTCGTGTAATTTGACGGCGGTTGAAATTTCTTCAATATCTTTCCCCTCAAGCTTCAATTTAAATTGTTTTTCGACTGCTTTAATGTTTGATAAAAACCAACTTGACGATCTCTCGCCATGGCCTGGATCTTCTTTATCTTCCAGCCGACGTATATCGTGCAGCATCGCCGAGATTATTATGTTGGTTTTTTGAGCGGCAGCCATTTTTTCGCATAACAGCGCGGCATATATCGCAACTCTTAGGATATGACGCAGGCCGTGGATCGTATCGATTTTCTTATAATTAAAAAACCAATCGCTGCAAGGCGTATATTTGATGAGCAGGGCAATATCGTTTTTTGATATTTTCGGGAAAGAGCCGTAAAAAGGATCGAAATTTGGCTTATTATCCTTTATCCAATCAAGGGTCTCCCGATCCATATATTGTTCGGCTGGCAACTTCCCAAGACGTGCTGATTCGATGAGGCTCATTTTTTATTTCCTAGAGGTTTTCCCTATTTGCGGATAGAGTTCGCTAAGATTTATTTTTAAAATTCTTGATCTGTCCCAGGCGGCGCAGATAAAAGGGAGATCTTCCAATCCGAAGTCATTTATTGATTCAAAAAACATTTCCAGGCAAACTCCGCAAGGAGTGCATATCAAATCGTCGCTCCATCCGCTTCTATTAAATTTCCCAACTAAAACGCAAATTTTTGGCGTTTGTTTTTTAAACCAGACCGAATCCATTGCCATACGTTCAGCACAAGTCGAACCAATAACCCTCGAGCGGACGTTAGTTGCGCCGACATGTATATTTCCGTTGGCGTCCAATATAGCGCAACCGACTTTATGTCCTTTGTCGGATATGGAATTTTCCGCTGATTTAAAAGCTTTTTCGACTAAAAACAAATCTTCTTTGTTTAAACTTGAAAATTTGAGAAAATCCATAGTTTTAATAAATAAAAATCGATTAGCGGCGCCATGACCGTTTTCGAATATTAGCCTAAGATAAATAAAGTTTTGTTTATCTTAGACATATATGTATGTTTTTGTCAATTTTTTTAGCGACCTTATCACCCCTGAACAAATACGTTTTATTTGTTTCTCTTGCCATGTTTTGATAGTATGAATAAAAATTAAAGATAAAAATAGAAATATGAATTTAAAGAAAATCGTTAAAAACAGAGTCTATTTTGTCGGCGGAATTAATGGTGTTGGAAAATCAACTCTTGTGAATGAATTTTTGAAAAACGAGAAAGGCTTTCTTGCGATTAAGGGGTCGCAGTATTTTATGGAATGGCTTGGACTCCGATCTGGCGATTATGAGTCCTTGCAAAACATGCCTCATGAAAAGAAAAATGAAGAATTGGGTAAAATGGTAGAGTATTTAATCTACGACTTGCCGGCCGATAACAAGCCCATTTTGATGGATATTCATTATCTAAGGATAGTCAACGGAGAAATAAGCCGCGTTCTTAATGATTGGGTGTCATTATCGAGCGGTATGTTTTTTATTGCCGGCAATTCAAAGATTATTTTGGAAAGACAAAAAAAAGATCTTTTAGCGGCAGGGAGAGACAGAAAAATGTTTCCCTCTAATGTTCTTGAAAAAGACAAGGAAAGCTTGATAGAAAAATATCAAAAAGAAACATTGCAGGAGGTAAAAAGGGTTTCGGATAAATTTGGCATCCCCTATTTTGTAATTAATAATATCCAATTGGAAAAAGCATCAAACGAATTAAAAATTATTTTGAACAAACTTGAAGCTGGCGTTTGATCTTTTTATGCTATTGTATTAAGACGTATAAAAAAGTAAAATAATTCATTAATATACCAATATGCTAGATCAAAAAAGGAACATAGAAATAGAATTTCGTTCTATCTTTGATGAAAATCGCTACAATGAGTTGCGCCGGTTTTTGGACGAAAAAGCGCAGCTGCTCGGAGAAGACGATAAGGATGTTTTTTTCTTCACTTTGTCGGACAGGTTGCTGAAAGTGGTAAATAATATTTCGAAAGATAATGCCAAGATAGTTCTAAAACTTAATAGAATAGGCAAAGGAAGCGATTTCGAAGAAATTGACCTATCTCTTTCTCGGGACCAAGTCGACCAAGCTGTAAATATTTTTACAAAGTTAGATATCGCTGATAATATTATGCATTCTTTCCAGAAGAGAACCAATTATATCTATCACGATGTTGAAATTGCTTTGAAACATAGCGACGTATGGGGATATCATCTTGAGCTTGAGATAGTCGTTGACGATGAATCTAAAAAACAGTCCGCTGAACAGAAAATTAAAGAAGTGGCGGAAGAGCTTAAGATCCATTTAATGACGGATCAAGAGCTTGCTGATTTTACCAAAAACGCGACGGAAAAATACAAACAAAATACTTCTAAATAAAATTACATTTTTTATCTAATCTAAAACGGGCATCGATGATGCCCGTTTTTTTTAATTACTTCCGAAGAAGTAAAGAATTTCTCTTTCCGTGTTCTCTTCATTGTCAGAAGAATGAACAGCATTATGCATACCATCCGTTCCAAATCTTTTCCTCAAAGAATTTTTTGGATTCTTATCGGGATAAGGATTTCCAGCTAGCGCGTGTAATATTTCGGCCGATGATCCTTCTCTGCACAGTATTATCAACTCTGCTGGAGCTGAACTCATAAAAGAGATAAAATCCTTAAAGTAGTCCCTTTTTATGTGCGCCGGATACAAAAAACATATGTCTTTTCTATCTAGCATTCTCTTCTCCCTTTTTATCGGGATGAATGCGTATTTTTTGATTTCCTTGACTATTTTTTCTGTGTAGCCGTTTAATACGGCATCCGGTTTTATAAGCAGAAAGCTTAAATTTTTTTCTGCCTCATCCTTTGGGACGATTTTCAGCCATGAAGGCAAATAAGCCTTTTCCGCAGAAATTGGTCTGCATTTTTTTAGCGTTTTTATCGCCTTCTTCCCGATATAATATGCATTTTTTGACTTTATATTGCATATTATTCCCCTTCCTTTTTCTTCTATTAAAAAACAAAACGGACTAATATGTAATATTTTATTCATATTTTTTAAATGAGCTGCATCTCGATTAATAAACCGGGATGTCTCGGTTATTGATCATGCCCAATATAATGATTTATAGGCAATTTGTCAAGGAAATCGGGTAATGTGCAAGGACATATTGCACCTTTTTTGCTAAGCTGAAGGACTAAAAACCAGGCTTAAGGCCTGGAATGAGTAATACTGACATTGCGGACTTAACGGACTCACTCCGAACGAAGCGTTGAGGGTGCAAAATGTCCGGACCTAAAACATGTTTCAACAAGTCAATCCTTTATCGGCTTATTGACCAGCTTTAAAATTTCGTCGAAATTGTCTTCGGGCAGGGATTTTACTTTGTATTTGTAGCCGCATTTCTGGCATTGGTAATAAATGATATATTCCCTGCCGCTTTTTCTGGGCTCGGCCGCTATCGGCTCCATTGCTCCCCCGCAAGTTGCCTGGCGGTCGCCGGGGTTGATATCAACATGTTTTGACCAAAGGCATTTATAACAATGGTCGTTGTATCCTTTGCCGATATTTTCGGTTCCGCATTTTTCGCAGATAAAATTTTCCACTCTTTTTTGAAATTTTTTAGTTTCCATTGATTTTTAAAATCTTTAATTTAAACGTTTATATTATAAGGCATTGTTGTTTTTTGATACAGTATTCGTTTTTTAACAAATAAATAGGAGGCCTTGCAATAGGCCTCCTTCATATTTAAATCCTTTTTTTTAGAATTATTACTTGTTCCTTATTTTCTGAAAGCCTTCCCAAATTGCATTCTTCCAACATTTTCAAATATCTTTTTATTTTTTTGAAATGTTTTTTAGGGACTCTGGATTTTATTTCTTCCAGACTTAGCTCTGTGTCTCCTTTCATTAATATCTTTGCGTTCTCTTTGCTAAGAGAATAAGATTCTTTATCTTCCAAGTCGTATAATGTCGCTTTTCCGCCCCTGCCGCCAATCAAAAAATAGGTAGTATTGGATTCCATAAAATTATATTTGATCTATAAAAGAGCTATCTTTGGCTGGTAAGCCGAGGATAGCTCGGTTTACCAATCAAGTTTATTTTATATACAACATTTAGTAGATATTGTCAATAAAAAACGGTAATGTGCAAGGACATTTGGCGGTTTCCGTTTGGATTTAAAAACCGCGGGATGATGATCCCGCGGCTGCTCTAAATTGTTTTTAGCTGGCTTGAGTTGAATTCAGATTAAAGACTTCCAGATGTATTTTTTTAGCTTCCTGGTCGGTGATTTCCTGGTAATTAACTCTTATAGTGTATCTGATCCTATTTTCTATTTGATAAACATCGGTGATATTGATGCTCCAAAGATGGTCTTTGTTGATTTTCTTTTTGGCTTCTTCAAGATAATCGAAAATTGATTCTGCGGCGTTAAGTTCTATATTGGCGTCCAAAGGAATTAATTTTTGGTTCAATTCCACCGTGGAGATGCTATTAGACTTGGAAAGAATTTCAACTGTTTTTGTAATATTGATCTCGGAAAAATAAGTGTTTATGCCGTTCTCTTGCGGGACCATTTTATAGATAATGCCGATGGGCTCGCTGTTGGAAAAAATATTCCAGCAGGAATTAGAATTCGCGATGGCCGGTTTTAGAACAGCTTCGGAATATTTTATATCGTTGAGGCCGATCGATCTTAGTAAAGTTTCTATTTTATCTTTAAAATCGGCGAAAATATTTTTAGTTGAAATTGATAGTATTCCCGCTGATTCGTTTTCGATATATCCGCCGTTTTTTTCTCCAAAGACTTTGCCGATCTCAAAAACATCGATAAATTCCACATTTTTTTTAGAATATTCTTTTAGCTGGGTTAGCAGACCGGAAGCTATTGATTGCCTTAATTCCGGAAAAAGTTCGTTCATCGAATTTTGGGTAGCGGCAATGTTCCAATCAAGGTAATTGGTATCTTTATTTACGCCTACAGCTGTAAGCGGCCAAGACAAAATTTCGTCAAAAGATAAGGACGTCAAAATATCCCTAATTTTTTCCGCCAGGATTATATTTTTAGGCGTGATATTGGCAACCACTTCCAGCGTCGGAGGCTGGCTGCTTGGTATTCTATCGTAACCGTAGATCCTCGTTATTTCCTCGGCCAGGTCTTCCGGCATAGTTACATCCAGCCGATAAGTTGGAATCTTGACCAGGATATTTTTACCGGATCTTTTGGCAGTAAAATTTAGATCTTTGAATATTTTTAAAACTTTTTGTTCCGGCATTTCAACGCCGGAAATATCGCTGGCCAGTTTGGTTTCAAATTTAATGACAGCGGGAAGATATTTTTTTGGATAATAATTGAATAATTTGCTGGAAACTTTTCCGCCGGCATATTGCAAGATCAAAGAGACCAGCAAATCCATTGCGTATTCCGTGCCATTGGGATCTAATCCTTTCTCTAATCTATGCCCTGCCTCCGTAACAATATTTAAGCTGCGGGAATTTTTTCTAATGATCGTCCCGTCATAAACAGCAATTTCGGCGATAATAGAATTGGTATTCATTTCAATAGCAGCCGCTTTCCCTCCAACCAGTCCGGCCAAGGCGATGATCTTTCGGCTGTCTTTTATGATCAGTTCGTCTTTTTTCGATAAAGCTATCGAAGTTCCGAACAAAGTGGTGACAGAATCAAAATCATTGTTTAAGCTCCAGGATATTTGGCCTTCTGTTTTTTTGGAGTCTATCAAATGCGACGGGTAGCCGGTCAGCATCATCACATAGTTGGATAGGTCCACCAAAAGATTGACGCTGTTCAGATCATAGAAAGAAAGATATTCTTTTAGCCAGACTGGCGATTCTTTATTGATTAGGCCATCCATCTTAACGGCCAAAACTTTTTTGATGAATTTTTTCGCTTCGATTTTAATGTCTAGATCTTCTTTGCCGGGTTTTGCTGGTTTTATTTTCGGCGTAACAACTTTCAAACCGTAAAAGGCGGCCACTTCGCGGGCCAGCCCGATAACTGAAAAACAATCCCCTCTATTTTGTCTTACTTCAAAACTGATCAGATGGTCTTTTTTGCCTTTATAAACAACTTCTTTGAGCGAATCCATCATAAATCCGGTCAAGGTCATGGCCTCGCCTATTTGTTTTGCTCCGGATTTCAATCCGGGAATTAATTCTTTGAGCTGGCTATAGAGTACTTTCATTTTCGTAATATTTATAACCCAAATTACCTCCTAATAAAGTTCTGATGTCGGTGATCTTGTATTTAGCCATTACCCAGCGGTCCAAACCGAGGCCGAAAGCGAATCCTTTCCATTTTTTAGTATCAAGGCCAGCCATTTTCATCACATTGGGATGGATTATCCCCGCTCCGCCCATTTCGATCCAGCCAACGCCTTTACAGATCGCACAGCCCTTTCCGCCGCAATTAAAGCATTGCATATCCGGACCGACGCCTGGTTCGACTTCGGGATAGTATTTGTTTCTGAATCTTATTTTCACTTCCGGGCCATACATTTTTTTAAATAAATATTCTATTGTGCCAAAAAGATCTTTAAGTGATGCTTGTTCCATAACTACGATTCCCTGATATTGATGGAGAATGAAATGATTGCTCTTATTCAATTTTTCGTTTCGGTAGGATGTTCCTGGGCAGACGACCTTAAAAGGAGGTTTGTATGTTTCCAAAACATGAGCCTCTATGGATGAAGTTTGAGTTCTTAATAAAATATCGGGCTCTTTGATATAAATAGTGTCCTGCATATCGCGGGCAGGATGATCTCTTGGGACATTGAGCCTTTGAAAACAGTATTTTTCAGTTTCTATTTCCGGACCGTCCATTATGCTGTAGCCCATCTCTAAAAAGGCTTGGTTCAACATCCTGATGGTCTGGGTCATCGGATGCAAATGCCCTATTTTGGCTTTTTGGTATTTTAATTTTTCGGATTGGTCTAGAAGTTTTTGGTTTCCTTCGGTTTGGCTTAGGGCTTTTTCTTTTTGCTCAAAAAGCTCGATCGCTTTTTTGTGAGCGGCTTGGATAATTGGAGATTGGGTAGTCCTTTCGGCTTCGCTCATCGCGGCAATGCTTTTCAGCAGCATTTTAACTTCCCCTTCTTTTCCTAAATATTTCCTCCAAAGTTCTTGAAGATCCTTGGAAGAATTTATGGTTCCAAGTTCTTGGGACAGTTTTTCTATAATGTTATTATCCATATTTTTCGATTAACAAGTATTTCCGTTTCTAACAAATAAAAATGGCAATTTGGATTATATAATAAATCAGCTTTTTTTCCAAGAAAATAGCCTAAATAAACTACCCCGCAGCAAGCTGACGGGGTATTCCCTTCCTGCCTACCGGCAGGCAGGCGCTATCGCTACGGGAAAAGTTTGTTTAATCCTCCGTTCGCTATGCTCACTACGGGCTGGTATTCATCCCCGCCCTTTTGGGACCAGATTAAATAAAAATCCTCCCGCTTTTGGCAGGAGGATCTTAAAGACGATTTTTACTTTTGAACCGGATTCTCTTTCGGAGTTTCAACTTTGGCGGCTGTTTTCTTTTTGGCCATCATATAATAAGCGGCGAAGCCGAGAACGGCAACGGCCAGAACGATTAGCATAGTTGTTGTTGTGTCCATAATATCGCAACGTAGATTTGCTTTAACTCTTTAAATTCAGAGTTAAGAGAAAAACCTATATTGTGGTTAAGACCCTGTGCAAAATGAATTTGCGCTGGGCCTAGAGTTATTTTTTAAATTACCTGCTTATTCTATATCTTTAAATTTTTTTAGGCAAACTATTTTTTGTGAAAAACTTGGTAAATGTCTCCTGCTCCCATAGCCAGGATTATCTCTTTGCCTTTTAGGTTATTTTCAAGAAAAGACATAATTTCCGTTTTGGCCAAATAAGAAACTTTTTTGTTTTTGACCGCACCTGCTAATTTTTGAGCGCTGACTTTCTTTTTTGAAGCCTCGTCTTCCCTTCCTGCCACATCATAAATATCAGTGATAAATATTTTATCCGCCCATTTTTTAGCCGAAGCTTCTTTCAGGACTTTTACGAAATCCTTAAAAAGCAGGTTGGTCCGCTGGTATTGGTGCGGCTGGAAAAAACACCAAATTTCTTTTTTAGGGAATTTTTCCCGGGCTGCTTTCAAGGTAGCTTTAATTTCGTTCGGGTGGTGGCCGTAGTCGTCGATCAAAATGAATTTTTTATTATCAAAAATAATTTCCTGCTGGTCAAAGCGGCGCCAAGAGCCAAGATAGCTGGAAAGAGCTTGGAAAATTGTTTTATCGGGCAATTTTAACGTCCTGGCCACGGTTAATGCGGCCAAAGCATTGGAAATGTTGTGGTCTCCGGGGATCTTTAGGATCTTTTTCAACTTTTTGGCTTCGGGTTGCTTCAAGCTGTAATATATGATTTTAAATCCCCAATTTTTTCTAGTTTTTAAAAGTTTTTGGATATTTTTATCGTCTTTATTCACAACCAAATAACCGTCTTGAGACAGGTGTCCGATAAATTCCTTAAAAGCCTTAACATAATTTTTTAAGTTTTTGTAAAAATCCAAGTGGTCGGCTTCCATATTGGTCAAAACAATGATCTTTGGCCAGTAGTTCAAAAAAGAGGCAAAGTGTTCGCAAGCTTCAATGACAAAATATTGGCTTTTGCCGCCGCGGTAATTAGAGTTATCCAGTTCTTTCAGCTTGGTGCCGACAACAATGGTCGGGTCAGCTTTGGCTTTAATCATGGCCAAGCCGATCATCGAGGTGGTTGTGCTTTTGCCATGCGTACCGCAAACAGCGATCGTATAATGGTCTTTGGTCAGCTCTCCCAGGGCTTGCGGGTAGGTTAGAATTTGGAATTTAGAATTTGGAATTTGGATCGTTCTTGCCGCTTGAAGTTCGGGGTTATCCTCCCGAACAGCGGGGCTGTAGACTACTTTATTAACATCGGCGGGTACATTTTCTGCGCGGTGTTCGCCGAAGACAATCCTTGCTCCGGTTTTTTCCAACGCTTCAGTTATTCCCGAAGAGCTCAAATCAGAGCCGCTGACTTGCCAGCCGTTTTGCAAATAATGCTTGGCGATAGCGCTGACGCCAATGCCGCCGATGCCGATGAAATGAATCTTCATTTTTATTCTCCTTCCTCTTTTAGTTCAAATGACCCTAGTATGTCATATTCCGCCCCCGACTTTTTCACATGGCTTTCCATCAGCTCAATGGTTTTGGCTTCAAAATCAAAATTGATGTTTTCGTCTATTTGAGGAACTTCTTCCGGTTCCATTTGCCGCAACTCAAAATTATTCAGTCTGGCAAAAGTAATGTGGGGGTTAAATCCCCTGTCTTCTATCTGGAAATGGACATTTTGATCGATCAGCTGCTGCTCAATTTCTTTTTTCAGGCTGGCCAAGGTTTCATTTTTTTCAATTGATATCCAAACCATCCGCGGCGGGATCTTTTTAGGCGGGCCGTAATAAATCTTTGCCAGTTTTAAATCCATTGGCGGATGTTTTTGCGCCGTATTTTTAACTATTTCCAAGGCGGCTGGAATATCCTGTTCAACTACATTGCCCAAGAAAAGCAAGGTTATGTGCAGGTTATCTGGCTTGGTCCATTTTGCCGGAAGCTCCGGCCAGTTGTTTTGATAGTCCGCGAGCCTGTTTTTAATTCTTTCCGGCAAATTGACTGCGACGAATAATCTATGGGTGTTCATATAAATTAAAGCTTATCACAAATTCCCAAAAGAAAAAGACTTGGCTCTAATTAAAAAATAAAAGTAAGCCGCATTATTGATATAATACGGTTTTTTCAATAAATAGTGGCTTTTAGCCGGTTTTTATGCTAGAATCATTTTAAATGAAGGAAGTATTGCTCTATAAGAAGCTTGAAAGGGAAAATGTCCAGTGTTTAACCTGTGCGCACGGTTGTTTCGTTTTGCCGGGCAAACGCGGCGTTTGCGGCATGAGGGAGAATATTAACGGCCAGTTTTTTGTTTTAAACTATGGTAAAGCCGTGGCTTGCAACATAGATCCTATCGAAAAAAAGCCCTTGTTCCATTTTTTGCCAGGCACCTCTTCCTTATCAATAGCAGCCGCAGGCTGCAATCTAACTTGTTTGAACTGCCAAAATTTTGACTTTTCGCAAGGCTGCAAAACATTAACTGAGATTCCCGGAAAAGAAATGCCGCCCGAAGAGATCGTAAAAATGGCTTTAAAAAATAAGGTTCCTTCCATCTCTTACACTTATACCGAGCCGACTATTTTTTTGGAATATGCTTTGGATACCATGAAGCTGGCTCGAAAAGCCGGACTAAAAAATGTTTGGGTTTCTAATGGTTTTATGAGCAAAGAATCGGCAGAGTTGGTTCTTCCTCTTTTAGACGCCAGCAACATAGACATTAAAGGTTTTACCGAAGAATTTTACCGGCAAAATTGCGGAGCGCATCTGGAGCCGGTTTTGGAAACTTGTAAAATGATGAAAAAGGCGGGCGTTTGGCTGGAAATCACGACTTTGGCAATTCCCAAGAAAAGCGATTCGCCGGAAATGTTCAAAAAGATCGCTAAATTCATTAAAAGAGAATTGGGAGAAGAAACGCCTTGGCATATCAGCCAATTCAGCGGAGCCATTTCTTGGAAGCTTCAAAATCTGCCCGATACTCCTGCTAAAAATTTAAAGAGCGCTTATAAGATCGGAAAAGACGCCGGCCTGAAATATGTTTATACCGGCAATATTCCCGGGCTTGATTCGGAAAATACTTTTTGCCCGAAATGCAATGAGCTTTGTATTCAGCGCGTCGGCTACAAGATCAGCGACCTTACTCAAAACGGAGAATGTCCGAAGTGCAAAACGAAATTGGATATTATCTATAAATAAAAGTATGCATTTGCCTGCCGGCAGAACTTTAAAATACACGGGTTTCACCCGTGTATTTTTTTGTAGACATATGCATTTTTATTTTCCTTGGATATTTTCGATGTTTTCGTAGCCTGTGATCCTCATTGCTTTGCGCACTTCGGCTATAGTGGCTTGGGCGGTTTTTTTAGCTCTTTCCGTGCCTTCGATCAAGGCGGATCTTATTTCTTCCGGGTGCGACAGATAATAAGCTCTTCTTTCTCTTATTGGATCAAGAAAATTATTTAGAGTTTTTGCCAAAAGTTCTTTTGTTTCTGAGTCGCCTACTTTGCCTTGCTGGTAAAGCTTTTTTAATTCTTCCAGTTTTTCCTTGTCTGAATAAAATGCGTCGAGATAAACAAAAACCACATTGCCTTCAATATGGCCGGGATCGGTCGCCTTGGCCCTGGTCGGATCTGTGTACATTTTTTTCACTTTTTTGGCTACGGTTTGTTCGTCGTCAGATAAATTGATGCAGTTGCCAAGGCTTTTGCTCATTTTTGCTTTGCCGTCTATCCCGATCATCCTGGGAATTCTTCCGACCAGCGCTTTCGGTTCTGGAAAGACCGGTCCGTAGATCCTGTTGAACTTTCGAGCGATCTCCCGAGTCAACTCAATATGCGGAACTTGGTCTTCTCCGACCGGAACCAGATTAGCTTTAGTCAGCAAAATGTCCGCGACCTGGCTGGCCGGATAATTATAAAATCCCAGGGAAATTTCTTTTAATCTTTCCATTTCCGATTTTAAGGTAGGGTTTCTTTCCAGCATACCGACAGGAATGATCATGCTCAAAAGCATAAATAATTCGGCGTATTCCGGAACATAGCTTTGGATGACAAAGGTTGATCTTTTCGGATCCAGACCGACAGACAGCCAGTCGAGGGTTACATCTATCACGGACTTTCTTATCCTGTCTACGTCTTCGGCATAATCTCCCAAGGCTTGGTAATCAGCTATCAAAAAATAGCAGTCGTATGATTCCTGCAGCTTGAGCCAATTTTCCAAGGCTCCCACATAGTGGCCGAGATGCAAAGGTCCCGTCGGCCTCATACCCGTCAAAATCCTTTCTTTTTTGCTTTCTATTTCCATAATCTCAAAATTAAATTTCTAATTGGCGGCGATGCTAGATATTTTACTATATTTTTTTCTTTAAATAAAGGTTGATTCGGCGTTATTTTCGGGCTACTATTGGAATATGATTTCTTTTGCTTGTTTTTCTCCCCATCCGCCGATATTGTTGCCTTCGGTCGGTTCCGAAGCAGACCGGGCCTTGCTGAAAAATACGATCGGTTCGCTGGACAGCCTTGGCAAGAAGCTTGAAGACAACGGCCCCGATTTGATCATTATTTCTTCGCCTCATGCCGATTGGGGATTTAATGTGCCTCTTCATTTTCTGGCTAAAAATTTCCAAGGCCAGGTTAAAACTTATCTTACCGGGCCAGAGTCTCCTAGATTTCATTTCGAAGAAGGCCGGCGTGTTTATACCGAGGCGCATCTTGAGTCCGATTTTAAAAAAGTGGCTTTGATCGCTTCGGGAGACATGTCCCATTGCTTAAAAGAAGACGGGCCTTACGGCTTTAATCCCGAGGGGCCGAAATTTGATAAGGATTTTCAGGAATTTTTAGTTAAAAAAGAATTAGATAAGATATTGCAGCTTAATGATACTTATCCTGATGCCGGCGAATGCGGCTTGCGGTCTTTTTCTTTTCTATTAGGAGTATTAGACGCCGCCAAAGCGGCCTATCAGCCGGGAATTTTATCATACGAAGGGCCATTCGGCGTTGGATATTTAGTTGCGGACTTTAAATTTGAAGATAATAAAATAGAAAGCAAAACAAATGAAAAAAGCTAGCAATAGAGGGTTGAAAAAAGAAAAAGAGCTGAAGCTTTTATACGAAATTATCCAGACTATTAGTTATAACCTGGACCTTAAAGAAGTTCTAAGCCGTATTGTCAAAATCGTCAGCTCTGTTACAAAAGCTGATTCTTGTTTTTTATATTTGATCGACGGCGAAAATTTGATATTGCGAGCTTCTTTAAATCCTAAGCCGCTGGAAATAGGCAATATTAAAATGAAGGTTGGCGAAGGGATCACAGGCTGGGTGGCGGAAAAACAAAAAACCGTGGCGATCGCCAAAGAGGCTTATCAAGATAAGCGTTTTAAATTTTTTAACAGCTTGCCTGAAGATAAGTTTGAAGGCATTCTTTCGGTGCCGATGATCTACCGCGATAAAGTTTTGGGAGTGATAAACGTCCAGCATTCCAAGCCGCGCAAATATTCAGAAACCGAGATCGTTCTATTTGAGCTTATCGCCAAGGCAACCGGCGGCGCGATCGATAACGCCTCGCTTTTTTCGGAAAAAGAAGCTTTAAAAGAGGCGTTGGAGACCAGAAAACTTATTGAACGCGCCAAAGGAATTTTAATGAAAGATCTCAATATTTCCGAAGAAGAAGCCCATAAGCTTTTGCATAAAAAAAGCATGGACAAAAGGCTGTCCTTGAAGGAAATATCAAATGCAATAATTATTTCCAGCGACATCAAGAAAGCGTAAAGCTAAAAGTGTAAAGCGTAAAGTAATAGTGCCTGCCTGCCGGTAGGC
Organism: Minisyncoccota bacterium; assembly: GCA_041657385.1. Taxonomy (GTDB): domain Bacteria; phylum Patescibacteriota; class Minisyncoccia; order Minisyncoccales; family JAQTVQ01; genus CAIMDX01. The sequence goes on from JBBABZ010000004.1 coordinate 37,037, forward strand.
AGGTAAAGCTAAAAACAACGAACGAATATTTTAAGTTTTTCGCTGTTTTTTGCGTTTTTCGCTTTGCACTTTACGCTTTTACTCTTGACTCGGACATCCAAATTTATATAATTACTATATCAATGTGGCGCAATGGCGCGCCAACCTAGACAATGATGTCTCCTAACCTTTCAGGTTTTAGGAGTTTTTTAATTAAAAATAAATTTAACGATTTATGGCTTACGAAGAAATAATAGATACTTGTAAAAAACGGGATATAAAATTAGTTGATCTGAAATTTTGCGATCTGCCCGGGACTTGGCAGCATTTTACTTTGCCTTTGGATCAGCTTGATAAAAAAGCCTTTGAAGAAGGGATCGGTTTTGACGGTTCGAGCATCCGCGGTTTTAAAGAGATTCAGGAAAGCGACATGCTTTTGGTGCCGGATATAAACACTGTCACGACAGATCCTTTTTCAAAGTTTCCCTTGGCTAGCTTTATCTGCGATGTTTATGAACCGGGCGCAGTGAAAAAAGCGTTCGAGAACGATCCGCGATTCGTGGCCAAGAAGGCGGAAGAATTTTTAGTTGAAAGCGGTTTAGCCGATAAAGCTTACTTCGGTCCGGAAGCGGAATTTTTTATTTTTGATAAGGTTAATTTTGGCAGCGGCCCGAATTTTTCTTTTCACGAAATAAAATCAGCCGAGGCTAATTGGGATGCTAAAGAAGACAAAGATCTTCCCGGGAACGGCCATGGCTATAAGATAAGGAACAAAGAAGGCTACTTTCCCGTCCCGCCGACGGATCAGCTGGCCGACATAAGGAGAGAAATGGTTTTTGAAATGAAAAAGTTCGGAATAGAGGTGGAAAAAGAGCATCACGAAGTTTCTACCGGCGGCCAGGCGGAAATAGACATTAAATACGATACGCTGAAAAAAATTGCCGATAAAACAATGGCTTTTAAATATGTGGTCAAGAATGTAGCTTTCCGCAACGGCAAGACCGCAACCTTTATGCCTAAGCCGATCTGGGGAGACAACGGCTCCGGCATGCATGTTCATGTTTCCCTTTGGAAAGAAGGAGTTCCCCTTTTCCACGATAAAGGAGGCTACTCGAACCTGAGCGAAATGGCAATTTATTTTATCGGCGGTTTGCTTAAACACGCTCCTGCCATATTGGCTTTTGCCGCACCGACAACTAATTCTTACAAGCGTCTTGTCCCTGGGTTCGAGGCGCCGGTGAACCTTGCCTACTCCGGCAGAAACCGTTCGGCCGCCATTAGGATCCCCGCCTATTCCGACAGTCCCGCGGCCACAAGAATAGAATTTCGCCCGCCTGATCCGTCGGCTAACCCATATTTGCTTTTCTCGGCCATGCTTCTGGCCGGTTTGGATGGGGTAAAAAACAAGATCAAGCCCATGGATCCGATAAACGAAAATATTTATAAAATGGACAAGAGCAGGGATATCCCACAGGTTCCGGATTCGCTTGATAAAAGCTTGGCCGCTTTGGAAAAGGACAGCGATTTTTTGACTAAAGACGGAGTTTTCGCCAAAGAGCTGATCGCAACCTGGATCAATTATAAAAAAACTGCGGAATATGATTTTATCCGCACCAGGCCCAGCCCGGCGGAATTCGCACTTTACTACGATGTTTAAAAGTGCGAAAATTTGATCAATGCATCCGTTGGTTGAATTGGCCAGATCGGCTGTTGAAAATTATGCGGCAAACGGCACGGAAATCGCCGTGCCGTTTTATTTTCCAAAGGATCTGCTTGATAAAAAAGCTGGTGTTTTTGTGACCATTGAAAAAGACAAGGGATTGCGCGGCTGTATCGGGACTTATCTGTCCTGCCATAAAAATATTGCCGAAGAAACAATCCATAATGCTATTTTAGCTGCTGCGGAAGATTATCGTTTCGGACCGATCGAAAAAGACGAGCTTCCACGTTTGAGTTTTACTGTTTATATTTTAGGCGAGCCGGAGCTGGTTCGCGGCCAGAAAGAATTGGACCATAAAAAATACGGCGTTATCGTTAAAAGTTTAGATAAAAAAAGAGTCGGGCTTTTACTGCCCGATTTGAAGGGAGTCAATACGGTTTCCGATCAAATATCGATCGCTTGCGCCAAAGCCGAAATTGATCTTTCGGAGCAAATAATAATTTATAAATTTACCGTTGAAAAATATCAATGAAAATAGATTGCCACAATCACAGTTATTGGTCTTCTGACGGGCTTCATTCTCCCGAACAGCTGATAATATCAGCGCTTAAAAAAGGCTTGGACGGCATTGCCTTAACAGACCATGATACAACTAAAGGCTGGCCCGAAGCCATTGAGGCTGCAAAAAAACATAATGCTTTATTGATCCTAGGACAGGAGATCAAGACCGAAAAAGGCGATGTCTTAGGATTGTTTCTTTCCAGGGAAATAAAAAACCGGAATTTTTTGGAAACGATCAAAGAGATCAAAGACCAGGGAGGGATCGCAGTTGCGGCCCATCCTTTTCATTTCCCTGAACAATTCCGGGAAGATATTAGAGGATACGTAAAATTTTTTGACGGCGTAGAAGTTTTTAACAGCCGCGGTCCGATTCCCCTATTCGACAAAAAAGCCCTTAACTTTGCTAAAGCCTATGATCTCGCTTTTTTCGGCGGCAGCGATGCCCATCTGCAACAAATGTCGGGCAATGCTTATACCGAAGCCGAAGCCAGCACTTTAGACGAATTTAAAAAAGCGATCTTGGATAAAAAAACCAAGGCTTTCGGCAAGAAATCAAACTGGGTCTATTTGATCGCTCCGACTTTAGCCAGAATCGCTTCTTCTATCTTCCCGAGTTGGAGAAAGAAAAATTAATCATCCAAGTCCCTGTGGATAACTCACGAAAAACTGGTCGAGGCCGGGCCTCGACCAGTTTTTATCGCGGAATATAAGGCTTTTTCTATTTTATTGCTGAACGGATTCTTTGGAGGGCGGTGAGGTTTGTTAGTATTGCCATAATGATTAGCATCCAGACCATTCCTTCGGCGCAGAATATTCCAATGGCCATAGCTAGCAAATAAAAGATGCTTCTTTCTCCGCGGGACATTAATCCCCCCTTTAATTCTTTCGCGGTCAATTCTTTTTCTTTGGCCGCGGATTTAGCATAAGTTGTCATCATCGATCCGAAAAGAATTAAAAATATCCAAATATAATTCGGAAAAAATAGTACTTGGGGCAAGAGTAGAAATAAAAATCCGAAAAGAAGGACTGCTTCCACATAGCGGTCAAAAACCGTATCCAGATAAGCCCCCTTTTTAGTGGCTAAATTTTTGCGGCGGGCTACGGCGCCATCGACAAAGTCCATAAAAGCGGCCAGCAGGAAAAAGATGATAGCCCAAGGCAAATCTTGTTTTGTTAAAAAATAGAAACAGATAAAAGCAAAAATAACAGAGCTGAAGCTGTATTGGTTTGGCGTGAAGGGCATTGGTGAAAAGAAATCAGCAACAACTTTTTCAAGCCCTAGGAATAGATCGCGATGAAGATCGAGCATGATTAAATTTTTTTTAAAATTTCGTTGGTTCTTTTGACAAAAATTTTCATTTTTTCCAGCTCCTCCTTTCCCTTTTCCTCGGCAATGTAAGATTTTTTGCCTTGCCTTTTATCAGCCCTGATATATTCCCCCTCCTTTAAATTTTTGATAACCCGGGCGGCCGTGAATTTGCTCGGCAGAAAACCGAATTTTTCAAAAATAAGGCGAGGCACATCTTGGTCGCAAATTTCCTCTTTTAAAGCCAGGGATAAAACATAAATCCAAAGATTATCCTCGGTAATGCTTTTTTCAAACCGTTCTATAGGAGTTCTGTTTATTGGTTTCATAATAATATATTTTACCTTATTTTTATAAATATATCTAACGAAAAAATCCAGTTGCTTCCAGGCAAGCCGCTAAAATTCCCTCCGAGGATTAAGCTGGATTTCACGGCGGGAAATCCAGCGACTCCCTTTTGCCGATAATCTCGTTTTATTTAAAGTTCTCTTTTCCCTAGCAAAAATTCTTCTACCATCTCGCGCGACTTTTCGTCGGTAAATTGCTGGGGCGGATGCTTCATAAAATAAGACGAAGGAGAAAGCAGGGCTCCGCCCACTTTGCGGTCTAAAGCCAGCCTGGCCATCCTGATAGCGTCTATAACGCAACCTGCCGAGTTAGGAGAGTCTTCAACCGATAATCTTAGCTCTAACTCAACCGGCACATTGCCGAATTTGCGTCCTTCAATTCTAATAAAGCAGATCTTATTATCTTTTAAAAATGGTATCCAATCGCTGGGCCCGATATGGAGATTGTCATAACTCAATCTTTTACTTAATTGCGACTCCACGCTTTCGGTCTTGGATATTTTTTTAGATTTTAGCCTTTCGCGAGAAAGCATATTCAAAAAGTCGGTATTGCCGCCGAAATTAAGCTGGTAAGACCGGTCAATTGTTACGCCTCGCTGGCTGAACAAATGGCTCAAGGCGCGGTGGACGATGGTGGCTCCTATTTGGGACTTGATATCGTCGCCAATGCAGGGCAACCTTTTTTCCTCAAATTTTTTGGACCATTCTTCGTTGGAAACAATAAAGACCGGCATGCAATTGATCAAAGCGCATCCTGCCTGCAAAGCGGCATTGGCGTAAAATTCAGTGGCTTTTTGGGAACCGACCGGCATATAGTTGACCAAAATTTCGGCGCCTGATCTTTTTAATTCTTCGGCAACATCAACTGTTTTTTCAGCGGACACGACGAAAGTTTTGTCCTCTGGATAATCTTTCATATGGCTGGCCACTCCATCCAGCAAATTTCCCATTTTGACTTTGACGCCGGTTTTGGGAACATCGCGGAAAAAAATTTTTGTGCAATTCGGCTCCTCAAAAATAGCTTCGGAAATATCTTTGCCGACTTTGCGCTTATCAATATCAAAAGCGGCCACGATCTTTATATCGGAAATTTTGTAAGGGCCGACAACATTGTGCATTAATCCTGGAACAAGTTCGTCGTCGCTGGCTACATTCTTATAATAATAAATACCCTGCAGCAAGCTTGAAAAGCAATTCCCCACTCCGGCTATGGCAACTTTTATGGCTTTACTTTGGCCAAGCCTTTCTTCCGGCTGGTTCTTAATTTTAGTGTTTTGTTTTGACATATCTAAGAATTTCTTTTATTCTATGGTTAGAAGTTAATCTCTTCGTTTAGTTATACTAAAACTATTTTACCGCTGTAAAATAGACTGTCAAGATGCTTCCCTTCGATCACCTCCAAAAAACCAATACCAAAGACAATTTATGGATCTATATTTTATTGCTTTTGCGTAAAAAGGATGTTTATGGCTGGGAACTGCCGGAGATGATCGAAGCGGAATATGATTTTAAACCGGGAAAAATTACTCCCTATCGCGTCCTTTACCGTTTGGAAGCTGACGGCTTCGTGGAGAGTAAAACGGATCAAAGGCGCAGAGTCTACAAGATAACCCAAAAAGGAAACCAAGAGCTGGAAAAAGCCAAAAATTTTTATCAAAGCGTTTTAAATAAAATGACCCAAAATGGTTAACCAGGAAATCGCTAAAGCTTTAACGGAAATAGCTTATTTGCTGGAAATAAAAGGAGAAGATGATTTCAGGATTAGAGCTTACCGCAACGCAGCCAAGTTTTTGGAAAAACTAGATAAAGATGTTAAGCAGATATACAAAGAGGAAGGGCTGGCCGGTCTTAAAAAAATTCCGGGCGTGGGCAAAAGCATAGCGGAAAAAATTGAGGAATATTTAAAGACAAAAAAAATGAAAACTTTGAAAAAACTGGATGATGAAACGGCCATTCGCCAGATTATTACCCATTATTTCGAGACCAAAGGAGTGGACCTGAAAGAGCTGAAAGAAAACGCCAGAAAACAAAAAATAGTCTATTCCCGCTTCACTAAACCGGCCAAACAATTGCTGGAACTTTCCGGATCTGTTGTTAGGGCTAAGGAAGCGATCGACAAAGTGGCGGAATGGGCAAAATCCAGAAAATTAGACTATGCTATTGAAACAGTCTTTAAAAAATGGTTAGAATTAGACAGGCTTAAGCCCAAAGAGATCGTCAAGAAGCCGTTTTTCCAAGGCAGACCCATGATCTGGTCCCAAACCCGCAAGCGTTGGTATGTGATAGACGACGGCGGAGAGTGGCTGGAATTCGCCGGAAAAGAAAGCGAAATGGAGTGGAGAATAGATGGAGAAAAGCCAGGGAAAAGCCAGGCCTAAAAATAATTAGCGATATTAAAATAAATAACAGATAAAGTTCAAAGCTTAAAAGTCAAAGCTCAAAGCCACAACTTATAGCCTTAAAACTAAAATCTAGTTTTTTGGTTTTGATCTGTAGTTTTGACTTTTGCATTTTGAGTTTTGATTTAAACAAGATGATCAATTATTTTGGATTAAAAAAAGGAATTCAATTCGTTATGGACGATTTGCCATACGAAATTACCGAGTCGGCGCCGGTTGGCAAAGCCCAGGATGTTTTTGTCATTAAAGCCAAGATCAAAAATTTGATCACCGGTAAAATTACCGATAAATCTTTCCATCAGGATGCCCGGTACGATGAAGCCGAATTGGAAAAAATAGAAGTAAAGTTTATTTACGCCAATCGCGGAAAATATATTTTTTGCGAAGCGGCTAATCCCGGCAATCGTTTTGAGCTGAACGAAGAACAATTAGGATCCGGCACTAAATTCATAAAAGCCAACCAGATCATCGAAGGCATCAAGTTTGAAGATAAGGTTATAAATATCTCCTTGCCGATCAAGGTCCAGCTTAAGGTGGTAGAGTCTTCCCCTGGAGTTAAAGGCGATCGCGCCCAAGGAGGAAACAAAATGGCAGTTTTGGAAACCGGAGCTCAAATAAATGTCCCTTTGTTCGTTCAGGAGGGAGACATGGTAGAAGTAAATACGGAAACCGGAGAATACTCAAGGCGTGTATAGCTCAAAACTCAAATCTCAAAAGTTAAAACCATAACGAAAAACCTTTTAAATTTTGGCTCTGCCGTCATTAATAAAAACAGCCTAAAGTTTTAGAGTTTTAGGCTGTGGTTTTAAGATTTGACTTTTAAACTTTGAGCTTTCACTTTAGAGCCTTGCTAATATCTTTGATCTCTTTATTTATGTAGCTTTCCGATGAGTCAAGAGCGGCTTTTAATTTTTTATAGTTTATATTTTCTTCAAGAGATAAAACATCTTTTTTCTCAAGCTTGTTTGCTTGGTCTTCTATTTCTTGGCGGAGAATTTTAAAGTTTTCCGCGAGGGTAAAGACAGCCTCTTCGGCTTCTTTTTTTATTTTGTTCTTTGTTATATTGATCTTGATCGTATAATACAAAACGCTAAAAACCGTAACCGCGGTCAAGCAATAAAATAGAATAAAAGTTATCTGGTAGCGATATTCCATGTCTACATTATATCAAAAATTATTCATCCTTTCCTGCCAGTTGTCCACAAGCGGCATCAATATCCTGGCCGAAACGGTATCGCTGGGTAACTTGAACTCCGCTATCCAGCAGGATCGTTTTGAATTTTTCCGTCCTTTCCGGCGAAGAAGGCTCGAATCCAGGGACAGGATTAAGAGAAATAAGGTTGACGAAGTATAAAGGCCTGTTCACTATTTTAGCCAGCTCATTAGCGTCTTTATTAGAGTCGTTAACCCCGCTTATCATTACATACTCGAACATCACCCTTCTTTTTCTTGTTCTTACATATTCCGCGACCGCTTCAAGCACTTTGCCGATCGGATATTTTTTATTGATCGGCATCAAATCGGATCGCAGTTTTTGGTTTGGGGCATGTAAAGAAATAGCAAGGTTTATTTCCATTCTTTCCGTGGACAACTTCCTGATCCCTTCGATTATGCCAGAAGTGGATATGGAAAAATTCCTGGCTCCCAGCCCGAATCCGTCCGGATCGTTCAAAAATTTTATGGCGTTCAAGACATTATCGTAATTAAGAAACGGCTCCCCCATTCCCATAAAAACTATATTGGTCACTTTTTTTCCTGTTTTTTTTAAATATCGTCCGAATAGAAAAACTTGCTGGGCTATTTCAAAAGCGGTAAGATTGCGCTTAAAGCCGGCCTTGCCAGTGGCGCAAAAAGCGCAAGCCAAGGCACAGCCTGCTTGGGACGAGACGCAAACAGTATTGCGTCCGTCGTTATGTTCCATTAAAACAGTCTCTATTTTTACTCCATCTTTAAAATTTATCAGAGCTTTCACCGTTTTTTTGTCATCCGACTCGAAAAGTTTGGCGTCGATCGCCAGCGGAGATTCTTTGTTTAATTTTTCACGCAAAGCCAGCGGCAAAGTTGTCGCTTGAGACCAATCATCAATAAGGTCCTGGTAGAGAGCCTCTTTAATTTGTTTTATCCGGTAAAGCGGCTCCCCTATTAATAGCTCGTTAATTTTTTCAAAATTCATAATTTGCCGCTTTCATCCTATCAAAATTTACAGTTAATGCCAATTCTAATTTTTTTCCTCTAATCCTTTGATCTTCTCTTTCAGCTCGGCCATTCGCACCTCCCGGCCAATGGTCAGCTTGTAAAACTTTTCGAGTTCTTCGTTTCGTTCAGCGAGCTCCTTGGTACGTTCCGCCACTTTTTGTTCCAAGGTTTCTTTGGTTTTTAATTCGTTTCTGGCGTATTTGATCAAGAGGTATCCGTTTATGGAAAAGAAGAGTAAAAGGACGATAGAGGATATTCTTAAAAAATCGGTTGGCATAAGAAAAGGAAAAATCGCCAGGACTATGCCTGTTGCGAATACTGAAATTTCGGTCAGGATAAGCTTTAAGTCGAAAAGGTGGTAGCGTGTAATGGCTAGGGCTGTGAACAATAGCAAAAATAAGGTTCCAGGGGCATCCAGAAAAGAAAATTGGACTATCCCGAATAATGGCAGGACGGCGCTTACGGCCACGCCGACTACCGCGCTGATTATCCCTCCTGCTAAAACGTAGGCTATTTGTTTTTTAGCTGATCCATCCGCTTTTTTATAGGATGCCAAAAGGATGTAGATTAAACGCGCCATAACAAACAGCAGAAAAGCTACGTAAAGCGGAAAAAACGGACCGGTCATAGGTTCTCTTGTCTCTGTTTCCGCGTTCGCGTATCCCATTAAGGAAACTGAATCTGCCAAGAAAAAATTGCCGAGGAATGGAGAAATTGAAAAAAATATTCCGGAAAGAAACATCAAACCGAAATCAATTTTTTTTATTTTTTTATTGCAAAATTCAAGGGTCCAAAAAAAGAACAAAGTAAGAAAAGCCGGCGCAAGAGAATAAGCGACTTTTGCCCAAAAACTGTTTATTGTCCCCTCAAGGCTCCAAATAAAATTGATATAAATAAATAAGCTTATAAGAAAACTGAAAAGCGCAAAAATTTGGTTGAGTTTTTTGGATGGGTTGTTAAAAAAAACAAAAATTCCCAGTCCCAGACTAAGAATGGATGATGATAAAATAATGACCGATAAAATTTGCATATATTATTTTACAAAAAAATTATTTAACCAATTTCCCTTTCCCCTCTATTTCTTTGATCTTTTCTTTCAACTCCGCCATCCGGACTTCTCGGCCGATGGTCAGCTTATACCATTTTTCCAGCTCCTCGTTTCGTTCTCCGAGCTCTTTAGTTCTTTCCGCCACTTTTTGTTCAAGCAATTCTTTTGTCTTTATTTCGCGGTGGACATATCGCAATAAGATACAAGCGACGCAGCAAAAAAGCAAAAATATAGAAACAGTGAACAGCCTTAAAAAGTCTGTTGGCATCAAGAACGGCAGGGTTCCGATAGAAACGACCATCACGCTTAACAATATTTCGGTCAAAATAGTTTTGACCTCAAAGATCCGATAACGGATTATGGAATAGGTCAGGGAAATAAAAGCTATGCCGGTTAAAGGGCTGCCGAACGGCGGGATAGGGATATTGTAAAAAGTCAGATAATTAGTGGACGCGCCGGCAAAGCCAAGCACTGCGGTCAGTAAAATATATTTTATTTGGACCTTTCTGGAATTATCAGCCGTTTTGTAGGATTGGAAAAGACTGTAGATCAAATAGCTTAAAAGCGCTCCGTATAAAACCATATAAAACGGATGCAGTGTTCCCGGTTCCGAATAATAAAGGAAATAAGGCTTTAATTTTACTGTTAAAACGAAGAAAGGCGTGAAAGCGAAAACGGCAAAAAATGCGGTAAAGAGCCAGCCCAAAGATAAAACTATTTTATTTTTTAATTGTTTTTCTATTCCCAAGAGGGCCAAAACCCAATGCAAATAGAGGATCGGAATGGCAATGACCGCGAAATTGAGCATTCTCGCCCAAAAAAGAGCTAGTTCTTTTTGTTCAATAAAAGTTTGGATCGCCCAGGATGTTGCCCAAATCGAAGTACTGATTGCCGTCAAAGCTGCCAAGCGGTTGACTTTGGCTTTCGGGTTGTTGAAAAAAATAAAAAAAGCGCATACGGCGGAAGTAACCGCGTTCAATATGTTTGATGCGAAAGAATAATATAACCAAAAATCATTCATAACGCTTTATATCTTAACAGATTATGCCGTTGATGTTTATCACGGCTATCCACATTTCATTTTTAAACAAAAACCCTTTTGGAAGGGTCTTTATTCAAGGTCTTAAGCGCCGTGTTTTATTTCGATGACATCGCCGTCTTGGACAATATATTCTTTGCCTTCGGTGCGAATTTGGCCTTTTTCACGAGCCTTGGCAAATCCTCCATTATCGATTAGTTCTTTCCAATTGATCGCATCCGCCCTGATAAAGGTTCTTTCAAAATCGCTATGGATGGCTCCGCCGGCTTGAGGAGCCCTTGCCCCTTTTTTAATAGTCCAGGCTCTTGTTTCGTCCGGTCCGGTGGTAAGAAAAGTGATCAAGCCCAAAGTTTCGTAACATTTTTTAATAAGAATATCCAGTTCTGTTTCCAGCGGAAGGGCCAGCTCTTTTCTTTCTTCAAGAGAAAATCCGGCGGCTTCGAATTCGGTCGCCATATCAACTATCAAAAATGGCCAGTTATGGCTTTTAAATTCTTCAATAATGCTTGGCGGCACTTCTTCATCTTTGCCGTTGAGCAGATAAAGCCTTGGCTTTAAAGTTAAAAGCTGATAACTTTTCATTTCCTTGAGTTCATCTTCACTGAATTCTTGTTCAACTAATATTTTTCCTTCTTCCAGAAATTTTCTGGCTTTGTTTAACGCGTCAAATTCTTTGATCGCTTCTTTTTTTCCCGCTCGAACGTCCCCTTCCATTCCCTTCACTCTTTTTTCCACTATTTCCAGATCTTTTAAAATTAATTCCGTGTCTAAAATATCTTTGTCGCGGATCGGATCAATACTGTTTTGAGTATTTATAATTTTGTCGTTCAAAAAGACGCGCAGAACATAAAGAACTGCGTCGGTTTCGCGGATGTTGGTTAGAAATTTGTTGCCCAAACCTTCACCTTTGCTGGCTCCGGCCACCAGCCCGGCAATATCAAAAAATTCGATGGTTGTGTATATTTTTTTGGCTGATTTGGTCAGCTCGGCCAGTTTTTCTACGCGTTCGTCCGGCACGGCAACAACCCCGACATTCGGGTCAATGGTGCAGAAAGGGTAATTAGCCTTATCTACCTGTTTTTTTGTTATAGTTTCGAATAAAGTTGATTTGCCGACATTGGGCAAGCCAACGATTCCAATAGAAAGTGCCATAGATAAGGTATAGCCTTAAAAATCTTAGATGTAAATATAACTTGAAACTGGTCGAAGTTCGCTTTGCCCCTACCTATCGGCAGGCAGGCGCCGTAGTCCCGCCGAAACGGGACGAAGGAGGGGCTTCGACCAGTTTTGCTTTTTAAAGTTATAGTTTAAAATTTTTTAGTTATGGTTTTGACTTTTGAGTTTTCAGCTTTGAGTTGGTCTTTAAGGTCTATCGTTGTACCCGTTTTTTGGCCGTTTAACGCCTCTTCCAGGTGTTTAAAGTGAACGATCTGGATTGCTATCCCTTTTTTCGCCGTTTCAGCTAGTTCAAGGTATTTTTGTTTCATTCCGCCGGTAACATCGGTTGCTTGGCTGCCTGATAAATATTTTACAATTTCTTGAAAGTTTTTTTTGTTAATTTCTTTGATTAATTCCGCTTTTTTATTCTTTTTAGGGTCGTTTGTATAAATTCCTTCCACATCTCCCGCTTCGATGATCTTTTTGGCTCCGAGCTTCAAAGCCAGATAAGGCGCGATCTGGTCGCCCGATAAAATAGATGATCCTTGCACTTCGTCAAAAGCTGGAACGCCGTAGCAAACAGGAACCATTCCCAACTTAACTATGCCTTCCATGGTTTTGAATTCCATTTTAACCAGCCTTCCCTTTTTCATGATCGCATGGCTGGAAGCTTGGCAAGGAATGGCCGATATCCCCTCCTTTATTAAAGCGGCGCAGACCAAACAGTTGAGCTGGTTCTGCAACCTCTGGGTTTCGGCAAAAGCAAGCAACTGGGATTTGTTTTTTATCCCTTTATCAATTCCAGTTTTTTTAACAATCGGATGGCCGAAAGATCCGGCGCCGTGGATTAAAACATAAGGCAGCTTAAAATTTTTAAGCTGCCGGGCAACTATTTTTAAATTTTTGGAATTTATTTTCGGCGTCGTGCTTTTTTTGTCAGTAACGACCGACCCGCCTATCTTGATGATCGTCAATTGCATAGTTGATCTGTATTAAGTAAAAGCCTGATCCAACTCAGGCCCATTTACTTTACCAGAAAAAAGATTTGCAGTAAAAAACTGGTCGAAGCCCGGCTTCCGCAAGTTTTTAGTGAGTTATCCACAGGGTTATTCAAAAAGTTTGGTGCTTAGGTATTTTTCTCCTCGGTCCGGGAAAATAGTTACTATGTTCTTTGCTTCGCCTTGAGGGTCTACCTTTTCGGCTATTTTTAACGCGGCCAGCATTGCCGCGCCGCTAGACATCCCGACAAAAATTCCCTCTTCTCTTACAATCCGGCGAGACATTGCAAAAGCTTCTTCTGTATCGATTTCAATAATTTGATCTAGCTGGGATTTATCATAAATAGCTGGCACTATCGCATCTTTCATATTTTTTAGGCCTTGGATATAGTGTCCCCTGACCGGCTCCGCGCTGACGATCTTCACATCGGGTCCGCACATTTTCTTTAAAAAAGAACCTACGCCCATCAAAGTTCCGGAAGTGCCGATGGCGGCCACAAAATAATCAACCTGTCCGCTCATTTGCTGGCAGATCTCTTTGGCCGTTGTTTCGTAATGGGCGACTTTATTGTATTCATTGGAAAATTGGTCTGGCGTATAATATTTTTCCGAAAATTCTTTGACCAGCTCCCTTACTTTCATTATCGCGCCGTCAGTTCCTTTATCTCCGGGAGTCAAAGTTATTTTTGCCCCGAAAGCTCTGATCATTTTTTGCCTTTCAATAGAAACAGCCTCGCTCATCACGACTTCAACCGAATAACCTTTAACTGCACCGATCATGGCCAAGGCAATACCTGTGTTTCCGCTTGTGGCTTCGATAATGGTTTTTCCTTTAACTAATTTTCCCTCTCTTTCCGCTTGTTCCAGCATCCGCAAAGCGATTCTGTCCTTAATACTTCCTCCCGGATTTACTCCTTCGATCTTGGCAAAAATATTTGCCTTGGGATTTTGGTTTAATTTATTTATCTTCACTAAAGGCGTATTACCAATAGTCTCCAAAATGTTTTTAGCGTAATTCATAAAAATGTAATTAATTTACGGACAGTTATTCTTGATAAAATTGTCGAGGCCCGCTTCGCCCCTGCCTACCGGCAGGCAGGCGCCGTAGCTTTAGCGAAGGCGGGGCTTCTGCCAGTTTTTAGCGAGTTATCCACAGGGAATTTATTAATAATTATTCTCTTTAAATAAAAAACCTCTTTCGGTTTAGGGAAGAGGTTCTTTTGTTGGAATTTATTTTAGGCCTTTATCTCGTTGTTTCGAGTCTACAACATACCGGTCCAAACAAATTAACCTCTTTCTTACAAGAAGAAGAACAACAAACGCAACAAGAAGAAATTTGGTTAATTTGTTTATTCATTAATATAAAAATACCAAACCCTAACCCCGCCGTCAAGTTAAAATTTACAAGAAAAATAAAGAACCCCCCTATTTTATTAGTAAAAAACTAGCCGAAGCCCGGCTTCCGCAAGTTTTTAATGATTTATCCACAGTTCATAGATAATAAATATGCACAGGTGACACCTGTGCATCTCTAGCTCTGGTATTCTCCAGAAAGGGTTAGACCCTTTCTGGAGAATCATCTGCCAAGGGTTAGTTGGCGGCTGGGGGTTGGCCGTTCGGAGCTTGTTCTCCTGCAGCCGCAGTAGGCATTATTTGGATGGACTTGGCGGTGATATTGCCGCTGGCATCGGCTGTTCCCGTAACGGTAACTTGGTTTCCCACAACCAAATCGCTAAGGGATCCGGAAGCTTGTTTTAATGTTTCAGTGGCGCTGGAAGTAAAAATTATTTTTGAGCTTCCGTCACGCGATTTTACAGTGATGCTTTGGTCGTCTTTAGCAGTGATCTCTCCGGCTACCATTCCTCCGCTTCCGTTCGCTCTGGTTCCACTTTTCGTACCTGTTGCGTTATTTATTGCTCCTTGCTGGAAACTGCCATTTCCTCTATTGGCAAATTTAGAAGCTACTTGGCTTTGGCTGTATTTCATACCCCCATAAAAAGAGCCTCCTCCCACGGCTAAAATAATTACTAAAAATATGGCGATAGTTTTTGCGTTCATAGAAAATTTTGATGAATTATTATTAATTATTTAACAGGGTAAATTTTGCTTTTTTGATTTATTTGCGTAGATCTAATCTTTGCGTTTTTGAAAGGGTTAGACACTTGTGCGCAAGGGACTAATCCTTTCGTTTTTTGTTTTACACTTTGCGCTTTTCGCTTTGCACTTTATTCATACCGTAATGCCTCTATCGGGTTTAACGCGGCGGCTCTTTGGGCGGGATAATATCCGAAAATTATACCGATCAAAGCTGAAACTCCGAAAGCCATTGCTACTGAAGACATAGAAACTTCGGTGGCGATATTTCCAAATTGCTTAACTCCCAAGGCAATCAGCCATCCAACCGTAATGCCTATCAACCCTCCTAAAAAAGTTAGCATGATCGCTTCCGCTAAAAATTGCAGGGAAATTTCTTTTCTCTTTGCGCCAATAGCCTTGCGCAAACCTATCTCGCGCGTGCGTTCCGTTACATTGGTAAGCATCATGTTCATGATCCCGATGCCTCCGACCACAAGAGAAATTCCAGCTATCGCTCCCAGCAGCAAAGTAAGAGTGCTGGCGATTGATGAAGCGCTGGCTACGATGTCGGCTTGATTCATAACGGAAAAATCAGCCGATGCCGAATCCGCTATATTATGCCTTTCAAGCAACAGCTCGGTTATTTGCGTTTGCAGTTCAGCCATTGATTCTTCATCAACAGCTTGGACATTGATTGTGCTCACATATTCATTGCCGGTAAAATATCTTTGAGCGGCGGCCAAAGGGATATAGACCATATCATCTTGGTTGTTGAAACCCGATCCTCCCTTAGTAACGGTTGTGCCTATTACTTTAAATTCAATGCCTTTGATCTTGATCGTCTGCCCGACCGGCTGAGTAGTGCTTCCAAAAAGATCGCTGACGGTTGTAGGGCCAAGCACAGCCACTTTCGCTCCGCTTTTGGCTTGCTGATCGGTAAAGAATGTTCCTTGGTCTACGGAAACGCTTTTGACCTCGGTATAATCGGCGGTTGTGCCGACCACTTGCGTGTTGGTGTTGGTTCCTTTGGCGGTTATCTGATACCTCCCCGATGTCACCGGAGCCACTGCTTTTGCCAAAGATATTTTATCTTTTATTGCATTACTGTCATCAACCGTAAGAGTCTGCGCCGATCCGCGGCCGGAGCTTACGGAAGAGCCGGCGGTCCTTTGCGCGCCCGGCATAACCATTACCAAATTTGAACCCAAAGATTCAATGCTGGATTTGATCGACGCCTGGGTTCCTTGGCCGATGGCGATCATGGCAATGACCGATCCGATGCCAATGACAATTCCAAGGATCGTTAAGCCCGATCTCGCTTTATTCGAAACAAGCGCCAAATATGTTTCTTCGATTAAATCTGCTGTTTTCATAGTTTATAAAGTTTTTTGCTAGTCATTATAATTGATACTGCCGGCCAATATTTTCCGCGGATTTTTCTTATCCTCCACTATCTCTCCGTCGCGGACAAAAATTATGCGGTCGGCATGCTCGGCAACATCATGTTCGTGCGTGATCAAAATAATAGTATGGTGTTTTTTTTCGTTAAGCTCCTGAAAAGTGGAAAGAACGATCTCTCCGGTTTTGGTGTCCAAATTTCCGGTTGGCTCATCGGCTAAAATAATGGCCGGATCGTTGACCAAAGCCCTGGCGATGGCCACGCGCTGCATTTGTCCTCCGGAAAGCTGGCTGGAGCGATGGTCGTAGTATTTTTCATCCAATCCGGAATTTTTTAAAGCGGTTTTTGCCCTGGCTTCTCTTTCAGATCTCGGCATCCCCGCGTAAACAAGCGGCAGCATTACATTCCTCAAAGCCGTTGCGCGGGACAATAAATTGAAAGACTGGAAAACGAATCCGATCTTATTTTTTCTTATATCCGCCAGTTCATCCTCGGAAAGCGCTGACATGTTTTTGCCGTCCAAAAAATATTCGCCGCTGGTAGCCTTATCCAAAGCTCCAAGGATATGCATTAAAGTGGACTTGCCCGATCCCGAAGGGCCGATGATGGCTACAAATTCTCCGGCTTCAATATGTAAAGACACCCCTTTAAGAACAATTGTTTCATTGTCGCCGCTTTTGTAGATTTTCTTAATATTTTTACAGTCAATCATAATAAATTTATAATTTTATTTGCGCACGCCGATAAAATAATTTTACATTCCCGGAGGAGGCATATCTCCGCCGCCGCTTGAGGAATTGGTTTTAGTGCTGGAAGAGCTTTTTGCGCTGTTGTTGTTTCTGCCGAAAGAGAATAACCCTTGGCCTTGCGAAGCGGCCTTAACTGTTTGGACGACTGTTTTTATGACAACCAAGTCGCCCTCTTCGAGCCCGCTTGTTACTTCAACGCTTGTATCGTCGGATAATCCGATTTCAACGGTTTGTTGGGTTGGAGCTGAAACGGAAATCACTCCTTCGCTGTTGGTTGCATTTTGGCCGGACAAAGAACTTACGCTTAGGGTCTCGACATAATACGCTCCTTCAGTGCCTTTTATCGCCGCGCTTGGAACCAGCAAAATATCCTGTTTGACATCCGTAATGATCGAAGCCGAAACGCTCATACCCGGCTTGATCTGGTCATCGGAATCAAAAACTATTTTTACGTTATAAGAAACCACTCCCTGCGAAACGGTTCCGATAGTATCTATTTCCGAAACCTCGCCGGCAATGGTCAATCCGTCGATCGCGTCAAAAGTGAGAGTTGTTTTTTGTCCGACTTTTACTTTGGAAGCGTCCACTTCATTAAGCGATACTCCGGCAACCCGGCTTTTGGTGATGATGGTCGCAATCGTTCCGTAAGAAGAAATAGAAGCGATGGAATCTCCCTGGTTGACATTCATGGCCGCAATAACTCCGTCAAACGGCGCTCTGATAGAATAATCGTTTAATTTATCTTTGGCATCGGCAAGAGCTTGTTCTCTTTGGCTGATAGAAATTTGCTGGGAGCGCAGATCAAGCTCGTCCGGTCCGGCTTTCAGGTCCGCCAATGAAGCGGTTTTTTCAACTATGCTGTTGCTGGCATTGGTAAGGGCCAGCTCGTAAGTTTGGATAGAATTTTTCGCCGAAATGATGTTGGTTGAATAGGTCTTAACGGTTGTCGAATCGGAATTAAGGCTGGTCAAATTTGGGTCGTTGATCGTTTTTCCTTGAGTGGAAGGGATAACATCATAAGTGTGGGAGATCAAGTCCGAAGCGTTTTTTATCGTTTCGGTTACATCGCTTACGGTAACAGCAGTTTCGCTGACCAAGGCCTTTATGGCCTCATTGTCAGAAGATCCGTTTACGCTTAGATAATCATTGAAGTTTTTTTCGTATTCTCCAGCCGCTTTTTGGTAGACAGCGGAAACTCTGCTGCCGTATTGAGCCATATTAGAGTCATAACTGTTTCCGGCGTTAACGTAGTAATCTATGTTATTTTGCTGGATGGTTGTTCCTATGATCAGATCATGAAGCCTGATCATAACATTTGGAAAAGTGGTAAAAATTGTTTGAACAGCGGCCAGTCCGTCCTGATAAGATTTTTTGAGATTATCTTGGGCCTGTTGTTCTGTTTGCCGGGCTAGAATAAGGCTGTTTTCCGCTTGGAAAATAGCCAAATCAGTTGCCGGTTTTTGCAATTTTTCCAGCGCGAGATTTGCCGATTCCAAGCTTATCTCCGCGTCTCTTACTGATTTTTGGGCAGCAGCGGAATCCAGCTGGGCTATAAGCTGGTTTTTTTTCACTTCGTCTCCGACTTTCGCGTTGACCGAAAGCACATCGCCGGAAACAGTGGCTTTTATATCCACTTGTTTGGAAGCGGAAACTTGTCCGCTGCCGGAAACAGCTGTTATCAGCTGTCCTTTTTCAGCCGCGGCCAAAACATATCTGGTTTGGGAAGTACTTCCTCCCAGAGAGCTGAAAACAAAATATCCTCCCGCGATCAAAACAACAACAATGATCGCAGAAATAAATTTGTGTTTGATTATCTTTCCTAAAATATTTTTCATCATAATTTTGGCCAAAACTAAATCAGCCTGGATTTAAGAATTATCTTTTTTATATTAATAAGGCATAATCCTCGGCCCTGCTTTTGGATCCTTTTGGGGAGCCGGAGGCATAACTCTGATCAGTCTTGCTTGCATCTGGCCGGTGCCATTCGGTTCTCCGATGATCACGATAAGGTCATTCGTTTTCAGATCGGATATTTTTAAGGTGTCTTTAAGCCGTTTTATGGTTGTGGTGCCGTCTTCTATTATTATGGATTTTTCAACATCGTCTTTTCCTTTAACAACAATACTTGATCCTTCTACTTTGATGATCTGCCCAAAGACGCCATTCGCTTCCATAAAATCCTTGCCTTCAAATTCGTTCAAAAATCCTTCTTTGGGCCCGGCAAAATTGAGGTGGTAATTCTCGCTCCAATTGCCGGAAAATTCGGCTTTCCTGGAACCGACCATCATCCCCGCTTTAAAAATAAGCAAAAAGGCTAAAAAGATGGCCATGCCGATAATTATTCCCTGAAAAAGTTTTGATTGGAAAAATTTAGTTATTTGTTGCATATTTTTTATTTGTCATTAGATCGAGGCTAGCAATATCCCTGATATCTTTGGTTAAAAATCTTATTGATCCTAAAAAAACTAAAACAGCGGCGAAAACAGCAACAAGACCCATTACCGGAAGCGTTTCCAATAATGACAAAGCGAAGTTTTGCCAATACATCGAAACGACCGCGAAATCGGAAAAAAGAAGCGAAGAAAAAGTGAAAAAACTAGTTGCGGCCAGTTCGGTTTTCAACATTTGGAAAGCCGGAAAAACAGCGGCCAGCGATGCTAATGCTCCAACGGAAAAAATAACTATTCTTTGCTTGATCCTCCCCAGCCTTTGCTCCCTATGGATGCGGCTCATTATTTTACCAAAAAGCTCCTTTGGCGGCTCGGGAGAATTATCTATAAAATTTTTGTTATGCTGTTGGACCATATTTTGTTAATTTCTATGATATTTATACGAGAAAAGGTTATATTTTGGTGCGTTTTTGGAAATAAACTAAAAGAAACCCGCGGTTATGGCGTCGCGGGTATATTAATTGGCTGCAATAATTTTTTTAGCCGCAATAACAGCCCGTCTGTA
Organism: Minisyncoccota bacterium; assembly: GCA_041657385.1. Taxonomy (GTDB): domain Bacteria; phylum Patescibacteriota; class Minisyncoccia; order Minisyncoccales; family JAQTVQ01; genus CAIMDX01. Next base: position 56,907 of record JBBABZ010000004.1, read on the forward strand.
GCGGCTTTTGACGGTATTGATCGGCTCGTCCAAAAAGTCGGCGATCTCTTGAAAGGTCAAATCTTTATCGTGCCGCAAAGAAATTATTTTTTGATAATTTGAAGAAAGCTGGCTGATGGCCGAAGAAACAAAGCCGGCTGTTTCTTTCTTCTCCGCCTCTTGAGCTGGAGAAAGCGACTGGCTGGCCAAATTGTCGGCAATAAAATTATAGCCGTTTTCGTCTTCAAAATTGGAAAATGGTATGGTCTTTCTTTTTTTGAAAAAATCTATAGCGGTATTTTTCGCGATGGTGAAAATCCAGGTTTTAAAACTTTTCTCCTGATCGAATTTTTTAATGCTCCTCCACGCTTTCACAAAAGTTTCTTGAGCAATGTCGTCCGCGTCAGCGGCGTTTCCAGTATAACGGAAAACAAAGCCGTAAACAGGTTTAAGATATTTCTTGATCAAAAATTCCAGCGCTTTTTCGTTTCCTTTCAAATATTGCTCAATGAGATCCAAGTCGCTTGATTCAGGCATAAAAAATTGCTTTTAATATAGATCATTATACCAAAAAGTCCAATCAAAAAACAGCCAAATTATCAACCTCAATTATTAAGAGTTGCCAGAGGTCTAACCTCTGGCAGATGACTCCCCTTGGTTTCTGTTGCTAGAAGTTTTTATCAGAGGTTAGACCCCTGATAAAAACTCAAAAAGTTAGGATTGTTTCTTTGGGGATTTTCTTTGGTCGAACATCCAGAGAGCGATGTTGCCGACAAGGAATATCAGCGCCAGCCACCAAGGCAGACAGATATACAATTTGGCGTAAGCCAAGATGGCTACGATGATTGGAATTAGACTGATAATAGAAAAAATAATGCTTTTGTTCCGTTTGCTGTTCCAATAATCCAATCCTTTCAATATCGGATAAGCGGCGAAGAGCAAAAACAGCCACCAAGGGGAATTGGGCCAGCAGGCGCCGATGCTTAAGCTGTCCCAAATGGAAGCCAAGCTAGCCATTAAATTGAAATTTGTTGTTTGGCCATCAACTTGTGTCTCTCCTATCTGCTGTTCCGGCTGGCCTTGGCCGTTTTGACCGGTTTGGTTTCCTTGGCTGTCCTGGCTGGATTCTTCGCTGTTTCCAATTTCGGTTGAGGTTCCGCTCACTTGCGGGGTAAAAGAATTGGCGGCAATCAAGCCGGATCCTTGGCCGTTATTATTTGCTTCACCTTCTCCGCCAGCCGGAGTTTTTTGTCCGTTATCCGGAAGAACAGCCGCTAACGTAAAAGTATGATCCTGGGTAACGGCAAGAGAGCCGTGCGATACGCAGCGAAAGTGATAAGTTCCTGGAGATAAATTAGGTATCGTCACAGAATGGGAAGTTCCTCTCACATTTGTTTCCGGGTTCGGATACGAAGAAGCATAACCGTAATTAGGTTTGCTAAGGTCAAGAGTTGCGGGTTCTCCGTCTTTGGAATAAATCACCCAGCTTGTGGCAGAATAACTCGTAGTCCAGGAAATGGTCACGCTTCCTCCTTCGACGCCATTAACCACGGTTACCGTTCCGTCCGGAATGGTCAAACCCAAAGGAGCCGATCCGCCGCCTCCGTTGCCGGGAGTAATAGCTCCCCCTTCCTCTCCCTGAAAACCGACCAAAAGATCAAAAGTTGTCGTTGCTTCCTGTCCCCTTGTTTCCGTAGAGGGAAACAAGACTGCGTATTCGTATTCTTTGTAATTGCCAGCCGGAATAGTTGAGAGATAAGTTTCTCCGTCTCTATAAAAATCGTAAAGCGTTTTAGCTCCTGTGGAGCTTAACCCGCCGTACAAATCGCTTCCGCCGTTCTCTCTGATAACTATTGAAAGGTATCTGGAAAGGTCCCCTGCCGGTATGTTGTCTTTATTGGGAAACCCTGGATAACTTAAAGTCTCGGTTGCTATTTTTTTGTCCTTACCGCTATTGTTGATAACCTTTACTAAACTGCTGGTGCTTGCTCCTGGATAAAAGTTATCGACATTGAACAGAGGTCTGGAATCAAATGCCACGAAATCACTGCCATCCCAAGTTTTCACGGTCAAACCATCGGAAGCCAGAGCAAAAGGCGTGCAGAAAAATCCGGCTCCAAAAAATACTGCCAAGACTACCAAATTTATTTTAAGAATATTAGAAATGCTTTTCATAAAGGTTGACGGATTAAATTATAGTCAGCTCGCCCTCTCCATCGCCGCCGCCGGTATTGCTATCATTATTATTGTCGCCATCTTGAGTAGTATCGTCTTGGCCGCCAATATCTCCGTCCTCAATATTTTCTCCATCCTGGCTTGGTTCAATAACAGGGTCTTCTATTATGGCTGGATCTTCTATGACCAAATCTTGGTCTTCGGGTTCTCCTTGTTGCTCTTCTTCCGGCTGTTCATCAGCTGCTGGTCCGGAAGTAACTTCAATTTCAGGGATACTATCAATCAAAGTATTGGAAATTTCTTCAGTGTCCGAGAATCCCGAAGACGGATTCGGTAAATTTTCCTGCCAGCCGTTGAAAACAAATTTAAAAACGCATTTTTGATCCGTTATTACAGGACTGCTGGCCGGATAGCTTATTTCGTAATGGAGCCATTGTTCGAATCCGTCGTTAATAATAAAATCTCCATTTGTTCCGTTTATAGGGCCCGCCAAAGAAGTCAGTAAACCATCGTATTCAAGGCTGTTTGATCCGTAATAATTATAGTATATTTTCAGTTGCAATATATCACAAAAGTCACTTCCTTCTATGGATTCATAACCGATGTTATATCTCAAAGGCAGACTATCAACAGTTTTTCCTACATAAATGTCTCTAGTTACCGAGTCTCCGGGGCCCATATCACCGACGACTTCGGAAGGAATAAAATTGTTTTGGTCAGACCTTACGGTCAAATCCAGTGTTCCGGCGGAAAGGGTCGAACCGTTAATTTCCACTTTGTCCGTATAATAAGCAAAAGTATTTCCAATAGCGGATAAGCCGGTTAAGTTCAAGGCGACGCAAACAAGGACAGCCGAAACCTTAAAGAGAGCTTTTTTGAAAAGCTTTTTATTCGGATGTCTTTTTGATGTTCTTCTTTTTTTAGACATTGTCCTTTTTTCCTTTTCCTATCTCTTTATACTGTTCATCTTTTTTAACCTCTCCATAAATTTTTCTTGCTTCTTCCCAAATAATCAACACTGCCGGAATAATAATCACTAATGCGAAACCTATAGGCTGTCTTACAAAATTTAATATGTAACCCAGATACGGAATAGAAAAGAAAACCCTACCCTTAACTTCGCTCTGTGCTACTTCCTTGCTATCCTCGGTATTATTAGCATCACCCTTGGTGATGTAAATCATCTGACCGCCGACAATCTTTATATCTTTAACGCGGTGAGTTGTAGGTGTTTTGGTTTTACTGATTTCGCCGAAAGTAATCACATCGCCAATCTTATAATTGCTTGCTGGAGCAACGACTACTACGCTTCCCGTATGAATTGCTGGCTCCATTGAACCTGATAGTACGGATAACACTCTGTAATTGCCAGAAATCGGTAACATTGTCCCAACCAATAGAACCGCCATAAATGTTAGAATCGAAATCCCAACGATAGAAATCCAATTTTTAACTTTTTTTAATGTTATCATTTTCATTCTGGATAATTAAAATCCTTTATAGGCTATCTCATTACTAAAATGAGGTAGCCTAAAAAAATTCAACTAATCAATTTTCTAATCTTTCGCCTATTTAACAAGAAAAGAAATATTTAATTATTAAATTTTTTGATCAAGACCAAAAATAGTATTGATTGTTACGCTGTCATTCATGATAACATTTCCAACGCTAGCAGGAATTGAATATTGAATCTTAACGCTGGCAGTTTTGTCTGTGCCTAATATGTCACCAAGCACTAGCTGGTTTGGATTAGCATTAAATTCAGCGAGAGTGTAGTCGTATAAAACAGACCCGAAGACACCATTGTTTTCTGGGCTATACGAAATTTTTATTCTAATGTTTTGAGGAAGCTCACCAGTCGTATCGCTGGCACTGTCTCCGGCAGCCACTTCGGGAGCGAGAGCTGTATTCTCTGCGTTAGAAGTTACCACCAATCTGATGGAAGCTACACCGTTAACACTACCCTGTTTTTGGATATCGACGATTTGTTCGTCTGTAAATCCTGGTGCTAAATTGGTTAATTGGACTGGAGAAACAAAACCATCAGACCATACTTGTGCGCCGCCAGAAGGATTACTATCCACTTTAAGATCTAATGTTCCAGCTGTAATAGTGCTACCTGATGCAACTGTTGTGTCGGTAAAATAAGCGACTGTTCCCGCGGTGGCAACTGCGCCAACCACGAGCATTGTGGCTAAACTAACTAAAATTTTTGCATTCATAAGTGTTTTTAAAAATTAAAATTGTACTGATTATTTTTCTCTGCGTTTTTAATTGCCCCTGCAGGGATCAGGCAAGCCGACCAGTGGCGTTAATTTTTATAAGTCCACGCTTCGCTTTTTTATCAAAAAATTTTCAATAAAAAAGCGAAGCCTAAGCTCCGCGTCCAAAATTTAAAATTGTCTTATGTAAAATCCAAGCCGCTGTGCAGTTCCAATATCCAATTATCTGATGGTGATTGCATCCAAACATAGTGCGTTTTCCTACTTACAATAATCCTTATCTTGATAATCCTGCCCTTCTTGGTACTTTTGATTTTACCCTGCCGCAAACCCCTGTCAAGTTTTTCCTTTACCAGAAACCAATCCCCAAACTCGTCAAACTTCCTTCAAAAACCATACCTATCCGAAAGGTATAGTTTCCCAAATCAAGAATGGTCAAGGCCCGGCCTTGACCATCTTTTGGTGAGTTATCCACAGCCTAAAAGAAAAAACTTCCGGGATTCCGGAAGTTTTTTGATGCTTTATTGCGATCTGGGCACCGCTGTCAGTGCCGGTATTATCAAAAAAAAGATAATATTTTCCAAAACAAAAAGGAAAATCAACGCTATTAGTAAGCCCTTGCTCATTTATTTTATTTTTAAGGTGCGAATTGCTGGTCTGCCAATCTGCCGACCAGCAAGAACCGCTCCTTAAAGGTTAAGATTCTTGCCAGTTGACGCTGGCGATACCTAAAGATAATAGTAATTTTTGCCGAATTTGTCAAAATTTAGTGAAAAACTACACCTGTTCGACAGGTGTATTAAAAATTTACCAGAAGCCCGGCTTCTGCCAGTTTTTTGTGAGCTATCCACAACTCAAAGCATATTTTCACAAACAAAAACTTCCGGGTTTCGGAAGTTTTTTGATGTTTTTCATTCGCTATTTTGAATTTGCGGGAGCTGGGTGCTTCCAGCTTCTCGATGTTTTTCCCTTGTAATGCCGAATATGGTAAAAACAACGGCAAAGATCAGCATTGCCGATACAAAGACAAAGAAAATTGAAACAGCTTTCATATTTAATTTTTTAAAGGTGCCTTGCCTGCTTAGCATCAGCTTTGCAGGACAGTGGTTCCCTAAAAAAGGTTACATATCCTGCCCAGCCGATGCTGGCGATGTCTAAAAATATTAATGATTTTTACAAAGCCTGTCAACTAAAAAAACTACACCTTTCGGATAGGTATAGTTCAAAGCGTAATCCTTAAAGGATCATCCGAAAATATGCATCATTTTATCGCCTTCATCAGCGGAGGCAAAATATCTTTTTTGCGCGACATTGCTTTTTCGAGATAAACGGAACCGCCAACAACTTTTTTGCCAAACGCTTTTTCCATAGACTCAATATCTCCGGCAATCAAAACTTCCGAACCTTCATTTATAATATCCGTAATCATTAAAGCCATAAAAGAAAAACTTTCTTTTTGCGCAATTTCAGCCATTTTTTCCAAAAGCTCGGCTTTCTTCTCTTTGGCCTCCCCTAATTCCACTACTTCTATTTGTCCAATCCCGAATTTTTTTCCGCTGGCCTCAAAAGCCTTGAAATCGGAATAAATTATTTTTTCAGCGGTTAGTCCTTTCAGGCTCGCCTTTTGTTTCTTTATTTCTATGCCGAATTTTTTCAAATTTTTGATCTTGGCTTTTGGGCCAAGCTTTTTGGCAATTTCAATATCTGTTTTGGTGGTGGTGGCTGATTTAAAAACCACGGTGTCCGACAAAATGGCTGAAACCAAAAGACCGGCCAATTGAGGAGTGATCTTAAATTTCTTATCAGCCAGCATTTTTTTGGCAACCAAGGTCGCGGTTGAACCAACCGGCTCGGCATGGACAATAATAGGCTCGGAGCAGATAAACCCTATTTTATGGTGGTCTAAAATTTCAATAATTTTAGCTTCTTCAATACCATCAGGACTTTGGCTTTTTTCGTTGTGGTCAACTAAGACCAGCTTCTGGCCGGCAACCGACTCCAGTTTAGCCGGAGATTTTATTTTGAAATAGTCCAGCACAAACTGGGTTTCCGGGTTGATCTCGCCGAAAACAGCCGGAACAGCATTAATCCTGCACGTTTTTTTCAAATAAGCGGAGTAAGCAATTGCCGAACAAACCGTATCGGTATCGGGCGACTTATGGCCAATGACATAAACTGTTTCTTTTTCCATACTTTATTTTTATTACTTAAATTTATTTATCGATTTTTAGATATCTTATAAAAATACGGCTAGATTGGCAATCACGCCCGATGTTTAGCGCTAGCAAGCGCCATTTTTGCTGCTGGGTTTTTCCAAACATAGCGAAAATAAGCCAGCTTTACTATTTCGCTGGTTGCGAAATAACAAGAGACCAAAAGCAGAACGATTAACAGCTGTCCGACGGCTGGCGCTGCGAAGTGGAAAAATCCCTGGCCGAGAAAAGTAAAGGGCAGAGAAAAAATTATCAAAGCGTCTAAGATAGTAAATAGGATAAGGGACAGCCCAGGCCTTTTTGCCTTTAGGAAAAAATGGCGCGTGCGGATTATGAAAATTAAAACAATTTCAGTAAGAATACTCTCTATAAACCAAAGGGTTTGGATAGTACTGGGCGCGGCTTTATAAAAAATGGCGAAGAAAATAAAATCGAATACCGTGCTGACCAAAGCCAAAGCCACGATAAACGGAATAGAATGGCTTAACTGATAATATTTCGGTTTTTTAAGCTCTTCCGGGTCAACATTGTCGCTAGCTATCGAGATCAGCGGAAAATCGGACAAAAGGTTTCCAAGTAAAATTTGGATAGGCAGCATCGGCAAAAAATACTGCTTCAACAAAACCGGTATTAAAAGAGAGATGACGGCAATCGAATAAAAATTGCCAAAATTGCTGGCCAGAGCGCACTTTATATATTTGTTTATATTTGAAAAGATGTTGCGTCCGTTTTTGATGCCGTTGATAATGGCCCGCAAATCTTTTTCCAAAAGCACGACATCGGCCGCCTCGCGAGGAACATCGGCCGCTTCTTTTACCACGATCCCGACATTGGCTATTTTAAGGGCAGGAGTATCATTGATGCCTTCCCCCAAAAATCCAACCTCAAACTTTTTTTGCAGGCTTTTGATTATATTTAATTTTGTCTGCGGAGAAACCCTGGCAAAAACAGAAAATTTTTCGCAGGCTTCGGCAAAATCGCTTTCAGGCATTGCTTCCAATTCTTTCCCGAGAATAACCTCATTTAAATTTTTGATAAGGCTGACTTGCTGGGCTACCGCGGCGGCCACTTCTTTGCTGTCGCCCGTTAAAACTTTTATTTTTACGCCCATTTTCCTGGCCAGACTGATCGCCTCTTTAGCAGTATCTTTAAGAGGATCGATAAATGAAAAAAATCCCAAAAAGGTTAAGCCCTTTTCGTCGCTTTCCAAGTATCTATTCTTATTCTTGCTTATTTTCTTAAAAGCGACCGCCAAACTGCGTTTTCCTTGCTTTCCATCCTTTAATAATTCTTCTTCTGCCGCCTTCCTGGTTAATCCTTCTTCAAACTTAGAGCATAGGCTTAAAATGATCTCCGGGGCTCCTTTGACTATTAAAAATTTATCCCCTTTTTCGTCTTCTATTAATGAGCTGGCGCGCATACGGACACTGTCGAAAGATATATTAAAGACCTCTTTGAACATTCCCATTTGCCGCTTTAACGAATTGGTCATTTTTTTCAGTTGGGCTTTGTCGAAAGGATTGGCCAAAGATTCTATGTCTTCCTTCATTGCCGATGAGGCTAAAAGAGAGAATAGCAGGCATTTGTCTTTATTGGCAGAAAAAATCCTTTCAAGGCGAAGCTTGTTCTCGGTCAGGGTCCCTGTTTTATCAGTGCAAAGGATCTCAATATCGCCTAGATCTTCAATGGCCGACAGCCTTTTTACCACTATTTTTTCTTTAGCCATCTTTACCGCTCCTCTGGAAAGGGCAAAAGTAACAACCAAAGGCAAAGCCTCGGGAAGAATACTTACGATCAAAGCGATGGAAAAGACCAAAAATTCCGAAAAATTAGTCCGTCCGGAATTGATAAAAAGATCGGCCAAAAAAACCAAAAGAATGGTCGAAACGACTATTCTTAAAATAATATTAGAAAAATGGAATAAGTTTTTTTCGTAAGCGCTTTCCCTGGAAGAGGTGGAAACCAATTTGGTGATCTCGCCGAAAACCGTATCTTTTCCAGTCGCCACCACTGCCCCTTTAGCTTTTCCGGAAATAACCGAAGTTCCGGCGAACGCAATATTTTTTGCTTCAAATATTTCTTTCGCTCCATTGGCGATAGTTTCCCTGTTTTTTTGGAGAGGAACCGATTCTCCGCTTAAAACCGATTCATCTATTAAGAAATTTTCTTCTTTAATAATCCGGACATCGGCCGGAACGATGTCTCCCGACTCCAGCATCAGGATATCGCCGGGAACAAGAAATTTTTTATCTATATCCAGCTCAACTCCTTTTCTTAAAACCCTGGCTTTGGCGGAAAAATATTTCTTCAAAAGGGAAACAGCGCGATGCGCACGGCTTTCTTGTAAAAATCCCAGGGAAACATTGATAAAAATAAAAGCCAGGATCACCAGGCCGTCGGTTTTTTCAGCTTTTCCGCTTATTAAAAAAGATAAAACGGCCGCGGCGAAAAGCAAATAAAAAAAAGGAGATCTGAACTGCCTGAAAAAAATATCAGCCAGCCCTATCTCCTTTGCTTTTGTTTCGTTGGGGCCATACGCTTCGAAGCGTTTTTTGGCTTCGGCATCCGATATCCCATTTTCGGAGGTTTGAAGATCATTCAAAACAACCGCCGTATCTTTGCTTGTATATTCGGAGAATTTCATATCTTATATTCTATCAAAATATACGGCCGATTGCCAAAGACAACTATTCCAGCTCTTGGCGGCGGTCCTCTAGTCGGGCTTTAAGATTTTCCAAAGGGTGCAACGACACTTCTTCAACAGAATGCTTCTGGTCGTAATAAGCAAACGGATCATCCAGGTCGCGGATCAAAAGCAGCATATAGACCATGATAAAGCTCACAAAAAGCGTGAAGAAAAAATTCTCATAATATGTTTCCATCTTTAAAAAGACCATCGAGATGATCATCAGATAGCTGATGATCTCGGCGGCGGCGTAAGCCGAACCGGCAAAACGGACCTCGCGGATGAAATGGATGCGCAAAACCGACTTTCTGATCTCGGACTGTTCGTGCTTTAAACGGCCGACGGAAGACGGCTGGCTATATTGCTCGATGGGAAGAAAAATATTAGTAAAGCCGGCAATTTTCTCCATAACATTTTTTGTCCTGACTTTGCTATAAAGCCAGTCAAGGACCTGCTCGGAAAAATCAAGGCAATAAAGAAACCCGATTTTGCCTGCTTCTGTTTTTTTGCCTTTATAAACATAAACGCACTCGTCCGCGATCGCTTCAATGCTTGAGGCCAATTCGGCCGGCAGCTTCTCGCCTTCTTAAAATCAGCCAAAACAGCGGAAAGATTAAATCCGATCAAGAAAATATTAGCCGAGATCAGGGCGGCAAAAAGCGTATTCAAACCAAAAAATTCCCAATTATAATAGTGGGTAACGGCTTTTAAGATGGCAATGACAACAATGATCGGAAAAACCCTCACCGCCATTTCCCATTTTGGATGAAAAAGCTGGACCATTTTTTGCTGTTTTGAAATATTTATCGCAACGCAATTATCTCTGCGTATTTCGAATAATACAAAACAACAATCGCACTGTCAAAGATTTTTTCAACTTACTTTTTACACTTGTAATATTTTTTTTCTTTGATCTTTTCCGGTAAAAGATTTTTATCGGTATATCGTTCATATCCCTTGCCGTAGCCTAAATTTTCCATTAATTTTGTCGGGGCGTTTCTTAATTCCATCGGGATCGGAAGGTTGCCGTATTTTTTAACATCTTCCGTAATCGCGGAATAAGCGTCGTAGGCGCTTCTGTCTTTTGCTGCCAAGCTTAAATAAACAACGCCATGAGCTAAATTTATTCTGGCTTCGGGCAAGCCGATGGTTTCCACAGCCCGAAAAACTTCGTTGGCTACGACCAAAGCGGTCGGCTGGGCCATTCCCACATCTTCGGAAGCAAAAATAACCATTCTCCGCGCAATAAATTTCGGGTCTTCGCCCGCTTCGATCATTCTCGACAAATAATACAAAGCCGCATCGGGCTGGCTGGCCCGCATACTTTTGATAAACGCGCTAATGGTATCATAATGCTCCTCACCTTTTTTATCGAAACGCAAAAATTTGTTTTGAATCGTGTCTTTTAATGACTGAACGGTAATTTTTTTGTAAAGGTTGTAAGCATTTTCAATAACGGTTATCGCCTGCCTGGCATCGCCGCCTGCCATACTGATCAGCCAATCCTTAGCCTCTTTGCCCATTTTAATGCCTACTCTGTCGATTATTTGAGCCATATCGGTATTTGACAGACTCTCCAAAACAAAGACCCTGCAACGCGACAATAACGGTGAAATAACTTCAAAGCTCGGATTTTCTGTTGTCGCCCCAACCAAAACAATATCGCCGCGCTCAACGAAAGGAAGCAAAAAATCCTGCTGGGCTTTATTGAACCGGTGGATCTCGTCCAAAAACAAAACTTTCGGACCGGGGAAAATTTTTCCGGTTTCAATTATATTTCTAATCTCTTCTTTGCCGGAAAAGACTCCCGACAATTCGTAAAAATTAGCCCTTAGGGAATTGGCGTATATTTTCGCGAGCGTGGTTTTGCCGACTCCGGGCGGACCCCACAAAATAAAAGAAAAAACATGGCCATTTTCAATGGCAATTCTCAAAGGTTTCCCTTCTCCGACCAAATGCTTTTGGCCCATAAACTCTTCGAGGGTTTTCGGCCTGATCTGCGATGCTAGAGGCTCCATAAATTTTTTTAGCTAATGTTATTGACAAAGATAATCATTTTGATACCATAATAAATAATCACTATGAAAAAGACCCTGTTGCGGTTCCGTCCGCATCGGGGGCTTTTTCTTTTTGGCGGTAAATCAATTTATTTCTCTGGGTGCTTAAGCCAAATTCGAAAACGCCTGTAGTCCAAAGACCATCCAAGGCCATTAACACCTTTGTGCAGATTAGCTCCGTCTATGTATGCAAAATTATTTCCCTCCTTCATCTTTCTTTTTTATTTTTGAAATTTGATAAGAAGCCTCTAACTTTTTACCGTATTCATCATAATATTTTTTAAATTCAGGGTCCTTCAGCTGTCCCTTGAGATAAATTTGAAAGTCATTGGCTTTTTGTATTTTTTTATTGGCCATATCTATTATGATCAAATCAACTAAAATTTACTGCTCTGCCCACCTTTGGCTGTCTTTCTTTTTAATTTTTAAAATCCGGTAAGAGATTTTTAACTGTTCGCCGTATTCACTGTAATATTTCTTAAGTACGGGATTTTTTAATTGTTCCTTGAGGTAAGCTTGAAAATCTTTGGCTTTTTGTGGTTTTTTCTTGTTCATAAGTTTCAGCACCATTAAAATTTTACTACCCTGACCACCACTCCATTTACCGCGTATCCGAAAGCGTCCAGGTCTTCTTGATGCAAGACTATGGGCGGAATATCCATTGTTGATTCAGAAACCAACCGTATTTCTTTTCTTTTATTGTCTTTATAATATTTTTTAAAATTAGCCGCCCCGTCGATGCTAGATAAAACATAATCTCCGTTTTCCGGCGCTTTATTGCAATTTACGATCACATAATCGCCGTTTTCAATGTTATCGCCGTTAACATCGGCTTTATTCAAAGATTCTCCTACGGCTTTTACAGCGATCAATCCTTGAGGGGTCGGCCTCTTGATTAATTTTTGGGAAATTTTTAAATAACCTTGGATAATATCCTGCGTCAGCTCTAAGGCTGGGCCGCAACTGGCACAGCCGACGATCGGGATATTGAACATTTTATCCGTAGCGAACGCTTCGAGCTTGGCGACTTTTTGACATTTTTTTTGGCTGTCAAAATAGATCAACCCTTTTTTCTTTAACTGTTCGATGTGATAAATAACAGTTTGTGGATTTTCGATGCCAAGCTCCCGGCCTATTTCACGGTAAGACATTTTGGAAATATCTTTTTCCCCTGCTAATTTGATTATTTTTTGCTGGTTCGCATTCATAATTTTATTTTTTATTGGTTTATATTTTTATTTTACCAAAAATGCCTTTTGCCTGTCAATAGTTTTCTTTACACCATTGACAGAATAGACAACTAAATGTTTTTTCCAAATAAAAAACCGGCTTCCGCCGGCCTTTATCTTCTTAATTTCGCTTTATTTTTTCTTTAGGAAAACGATTTCGACAAATTGGTCTATTCCTTTTTTACTTCGGCCGTTCGGCTGAGAATCATTATTATCAAATGTTTTTTCCTTTTATCACTTTCAATCTGGAATTTTTAACGTTTCCCGCCCTCTTTGCGGAATCGGCCAGCGGAAAAATAGCGTCTCTGTCAAGCGGAGTCTAAAGCGCTTCCTCATCCCCATAAACCAGTAAGCTGTCAGCACCAGAATTGTAAGAGGCCTTGAGCCAAGGGGCGGAATGGGCAGCATTGGATACCCTGACTTCATCGATAACGCCATCAAAAAATGGTCCGCCAACATCAACGTTTGTTCCTATTCTCGCGGGTATGGAAGAGGAATAATCATATAAGAAAACGTTGCCGCAAGAAACCGGATTGATAACGTCTTCATTTACATAGAGCCTTAAATAATCATTTTTCTTCCAGGTGGCGGCTAAGTAATACCAAGATCCGGGAGAGATAGCGCTTGAAGTATTCGTCGAGATCCAATTGCCATCAGTTGTTCTTATCCCGATATAGACCTGCCGTCTCCGGAATCGCTTGTGAACAATTGTATTGTTCCTTTTGCCAGCCAAATAATGTCTCCTTGGATAGTAAAGCTCTCGCCTTTTATCCATGCTTCAACGGTAACTTCCGTATCGACGCTATTAGAGTTCACCGGATCTGAAATTGAGATTCTATCAGAGTTAGAATATTCAAAATCTTGTCCCGCTCCTATCTTGCCAGTTGCTTCTGCTGGATTAGCTGCAGCCCTTTTCGTTCCGTCGTTTCCAACGAAAGTGCTGTCTTGGACGGTAGAATTATTTGGGTCGTCTTTTAAGTGCCAAACTGATTTAAAATTACTGTTCCATACATTTGTCGGCTCCGCCCCGTCCGCCGTGACAGTGGTGGTGTAATAGATGTAGATCTCGGTATCAACCGTGCCGGAAACGCTGGGGACCTTGACCCAGTATTCCGCCTCTTCGCTGACGGAATCATGCTGTTCCCTTTCATAGCTCAAAAGA
>JBBABZ010000005.1:0-51275 GCA_041657385.1 Minisyncoccota bacterium
ACCGTTTAGCCACCGGCGTTTATCCCGTCACCGGCAGCATCTCCCTGGAAGAAGACAGCGTTGCCAACGCCACCTTCACCCAAGCCATGAAAGGCGGCGGATATATGTCCATCATCCCCAGGGATCCGAAATACACTACCTCTACCGGAGATTATGCCTACAAATACATCTCCACCACCACCGATACTTACACTCTCTGCGCCAAGTCCGAGGCTAAGGGAGACTATCTCTGCACCGACCAGACCAGCGGCGGAAGCATCGCCCATTCGGCCGCCGCCCCGGCGTTCGGGGACTGGGGAACGGGAGAAGGCGATGAAGGCGGAGAGTTTGTCTGCGGAACGGACACAGTAACCTTCACTTACAAAGGAGGTTCCGTCACTTACGGAACAGTATTGAATACGACCACCAGCAAATGCTGGATGGATCGGAACTTGGGAGCGACAAAAGTTGCTACATCTTTTAATGATTGCACCTCTTATCCGAGCAATTGTGCTTACGGCGACCTCTTCCAGTGGGGCAGGGTGGATGATGGCCACCAGACCCGCACCAGTTTAACGACCACCGTTCTCTCCGGCTCCAGCAATCCCGGCCACGGTAATTTTATCTACGGCATGGGCAGTCCTTACGACTGGGTTTCTCCTCAGATAGAGAGCTTGTGGCAGGGGGTTTCGGGCACTAATAATCCCTGTCCCAGCGGCTGGCGGCTGCCGATCGAGGCGGAGTGGACGGCCGAGCGGGTGAGCTGGACTGCTGGTAATAATTATACTGGAGCTTTTGCCAGCCCCCTTAAATTGACAGCGGCCGGTTACCGCGATCGCAGCAATGCCTCGGTCGGCAGCGCGGGTGTCTTCGGCTACTACTGGAGCAGCGCGGTTAGCGTTCCGAATTCCCGCCTACTGTCCTTCTACAGCGGCGGTGCGTACATGGACAGCAATGACCGGGCCTACGGATTTTCGGTTCGTTGCGTCAAGGACTGATATTAACTTGGACTATTTGACTATTCTCAAGCAAGGGGTTAGACCCCTTGGTAATTTTGTTTCTAGTGCGGATAATCCATTGAAATGTAAAATTTAAAAATTAAGGTATCCTGCCGTTGGCGGGATTATATACTATCGCGAAGCGATGCGGTAATTTTTGTTTTTAACATTTTGAGATTTTATCTGCCTGCCGGCAGACAAGCATTTTCAAGTGTTCCCAATTCTCTTTTTTTGTTTTATTATTATCAATATGGCAAAAATAACCAAAGGTAAATTTATTGTTTTCGAGGGGATTGATGGCGCGGGGGTGGAAACTCATGGCAAGCTTTTGACCGATCATTTGCGCGGCAAAAAAATTGAAGTGGAAAGGGTCTATTACCCGGATTACGAAGGGCCGATAGGCGGGATGATTCATAATTATCTTCATAGCCGGTTCGATTTTTCGGCAGAGGTTCAGTTTTTGATCTATACTGCGGATTTCGTCAAGGACAAGGAAAAGATAAATAAATGGCTCAAGGAAGGGAAGATAGTTATTTCTGATCGTTATTTCAGCTCGACTATGGCCTACCAGAGCATTCAAGGATTTCCCTTGAAGAAGTCTTTGCAATTGGCCGAGATTTTAGAATTGCCCAAGCCGGATTTGATAATTTACATTGACGTTTCGCCGGATATTTCCATGCAAAGGAAATTCAGCGAGAAGAACAGTTTGGATCGGAACGAAAGCAACGAACGGCTTTTAAGGACCGTGCGTAATTTTTATAAAAAGCTTGCGAAAGGCAACGTTCTTACAAAGTGGGCGGTGGTGAATGGAGAAAGGCCGATAGAAGATGTTTTTGAAGAGATAAAGACCAAGCTTCCTTTTTCGCTAAGGTAAATTTTAAAATTTCGCAAGGGGTCTAACCCCTTGCAAGCTTACAGAGTTGTAGCTATTCGGGCAAATTTCAAAATAAATAGAACTGTGGTATAAATATATAAAATATATGGAAATACTCAACAAATTAGACCATACGAACATCAAAGACAGCGCACAGGAAGCTGATATCAAAAAAACCTGCCAAGAAGCCAAGGAATGTGGTTTTAGGGGGGTTTGCGTAAAGCCGAAATGGGTTAAAACGGTTAAAAAAGAGTTAACGGGAACAACCGTCAAGGTTGTTTGTCTAATAGACCCGCCGATCGGCGACAGCACCCACGCTAAGCGCGTCCAGATCGCCAAAAAGGCTGTTAAGGACGGTGCTGATGATATTGATGTCGTTATGTCTCTTGTCGATGCCAAGCACGGCTGCTGGGATAAGATATTAAAAGACCTTAAACCTATTTGTAAAATAGGGCATGCTAAAATTATTATCGGTTCCGGATATTTGACCGACGAAGAAGTTGTCCGTGCTTCCCAGATCGTTAAGGAGGCTGGAGCTTTTTGCGTCAAGACCGCGACCGAAAAAGATCCGTTGGAAAATTCCGAGTTGGCCGAGAAAGGCAAACATTTAAAATTGATGCGCCAAGGCGCGCCGGGGTTATTGATTAAAGCTTCGGGCAATGTAAAAAGTTTAGCCGATGCCCAGATGATGATCGAGATGGGAGCTGATATTATCGGTACTAGCTCGGGAGTGGAGATAGCTAAAATTTTAAAATAAACTACCCCACAGCAAGCTGACGGGGCATTCTACCAAATTAAATAAACTACTTCTTTATGTTCAAACCGACTATTGGTCTAGAAATTCACGCTGAATTGAATACCGAAACTAAAATGTTTTGCTCGTGCAAAAACGAGCCGGATCCAAACAGGCCCAATTTAAATACCTGTCCGGTTTGCATGGGCCATCCCGGAACTTTGCCGACCATCAACCAGGAAGCTGTAAAAAAAGTTATCAAAACCGGCATGGCTTTAGGATGCAGTATTCCGACTCATTCCAAATTCGACCGCAAAAATTATTTTTATCCGGATCTGCCCAAAGGCTATCAGGTTTCCCAATATGACGAGCCTCTTTGCGAAAGCGGTTTACTAGAAGTAAAAATTCCGATTGATTGCGAGCAAGGCCAAGTGCCTTATTTAAAAACCGTTCGCGTCAGGCGAGTGCATCTTGAAGAAGATACGGGCCGTCTTTTGCATCCAGATGGAGAAAATTATACATTGGTTGATTTCAACCGCGCCGGAGTGGCTCTGATGGAATTGGTTACGGAGCCGGATATTCGCTCCGCCGTTGAAGCCCGCCGGTTTGCCGAGGAATTACAGCTGATCTTGAGATATCTTAATGTTTCCTTCGCTGATATGGAAAAAGGCCAGATGAGAGTAGAAGCTAATATTTCTTTGTCGGAAGTGAAAAACGGCAAATTGCCGGAAAACGAAAAGGGGATGGGGATCAAAGTGGAAGTTAAAAATCTTAATTCTTTTAAAGCAGTTGAAAGAGCGATCGATTACGAAATAAAAAGACAGGCCGAGGCTTTGGAAAAAGGAGAAAAGCTGGTTCAAGAAACCCGCGGCTGGGACGAGGTTAAAGGAAAAACTTACAGTCAGAGAGAGAAAGAAGGAGCCAAAGATTATCGCTATTTTCCGGAACCTGATTTGCCGCCGATGGACCACTCCGAAGAATTTTTGAGTAAGATCAAAAGTTCTATCCCGGAGTTGCCGGCGCAAAAACGCCAGCGTTTAGCTATGGAATATGGTTTGGGCGAAGTTGAAGCAGAGGCTTTTGTGCAGAATAAAGATTTGAGCTGTTATTTTGAGAAAACCGTGTCCGAATTGAGCCAGTGGGTGGACGAGACCAACGGCACGGCTAAAGTCGGACCGGAGGAGCTTTTAAAGCTTTCCAAGCTTTGCGTTAATTACTTGTTGACCGATATCCAAGGCTTATTGAGCGGCGAGTCTATCGCCAGTCCGGAATTTTTGATCACGCCCGAAAATTTTGCAGAATTGATCTGCCTTATTTACCAAGGCAAAATTTCTTCCAAGATCGCTAAGACTGTTCTGGAAGAAATGTATGATACCGGAGCTGATCCGTCGCAAGTGATCGAATCGAAAGGCTTGAGCCAAATTTCTAATCAATCGGAGATAGAAGATATTATTAAAAAAGTCATTGCGGAAAATCCAAAACCAGTGGAAGATTACAAGCAAGGGAAAGAGGCTTCATTCCAATTTTTGGTAGGCAAGATAATGGCCGCCTCCCGCGGCAAAGCCAATCCGGAAATGGCCCGCCAATTTTTAGAATCAGCTCTGAAGCCTTAATAATTTAAACCCAAAAAGATGCGTACTAAAAAATGTGCAAGGTATTTACCTCGCACATTTTTTAGTATTCGGCCAGGAAATTTTTAGCCAGTTTTTTGGCTTCGGCGTAATTTTTAACCCAGATGATCCGCTGGTCGCGCTTGAACCAGGTTGTTTGGCGTTTGGTGTATTGCCAAAGCTCTTTCAGCGACCGTTTTTCCGCTTCTTCCCGGGTTATTTTTCCCTGCAGATACAGCGCGAAGGCGCGGTAGTGCATTCCGAATTCTTCAATTCTTTTCCAAGACAGGCCGGATTTATAAAGATTTTTAATTTCATTTAAAAGTCCTTGTTTTAGCCACAAATAAAATCTTTTTTCAATGTCTTTTTTCAATTTTTCCGGATCTTTTTGCGCGCCTAGGAGCAGAACAGGATAGGGCAGAGGATTCATTTTGATAGTCGGTATCGGCTTTTTGGTTGTAATCGATATTTCAATCGCTCTTATTAAACGGCGCGGATTTTTTTTATCAATATTGCCGGCCCTTCTAGGATCTAGTTTTTTAATCATTTGGTAAAGTTCTTCAACTGTTTTTTGCTCTAGATCTTTTCTTAATTTCCAATCAGGTTTAACCTCCGGCATTACGATGCCGTCGATCAAGGCTTGGACATAAAAACCGGTGCCGCCGCAGACGATCGGCAACTTGTTTTTTTTAAAGATGGCGTTCAGGGCCTTTATGCCTAGCTTTCTATATTGAGCAACGGTGAATTTCTTTTTTGGCGAAGCCACATCCAAAAGATGATGGGGAATGCCGGCCATTTCTTTTTTGCTGGCCTTGGCCGTGCCGATATCCATTTGCTTATACACTTGGCGGGAATCAGCCGAGATTATTTCGCCGCCGAAAACCTTAGCCAGCTTGATAGACAAGCCGGTTTTGCCCGAAGCGGTCGGTCCGACGATAACGATCATTTTTTTATTGTTTTTGTTTTTCTTCATATTCTACCAGCGTTCCTTCCAGCCCCCAAGGCAGGGCCTTGGTGATCTTGGCTTTGACGAATTGGCCGACAAAGTTTTTTTGGGCTGTTTCTTCGCTGATCTTGATCTTGACGGTTTTGAAATGGCGGGATTTGCCGAGAATAAGAGTTTCCCTTTGTTCATCTATTAAAACTTCAACGACCTGGTCGATGAAGTTTTTATTTTTAGCCAGCGCGCTTCTTTTTAAAATTTCGGTCAGATGCTGCCATCTCTGTTCTTTTTCAACTTTCGAAACATTGTCTGGCGTGCGGGCGGAAACAGTGCCGGGGCGGGGAGAGTATTGGGCGATATAGGCCATATCGAATTTAACATTGTCCATCAGCTTGGCTGTTTCCTCGAATTGGTTTTTGGTTTCTTTCGGATAGCCGACGATAATGTCGGTGGTCAGCGCCACTTCTTTTTCCAGCCCTTGCCTTTGGCTGTGGAAAGCTTTTTTAATCTTTTGGACCAGCGTTTTATAGCCATCCACGGTATAGGGCCGGTTCATTCTTTTTAACATTTCGTTGTCGCCGGACTGGATGGGCAAGCTTAAGTAAGGGGTAACTTTTTGGCAGCGGGCGGTGGCGGCGATCATTTCATCGGAAAAATTTTTCGGGTGCGGACTCGTGAACCTTATCCAAAAGTTTCCGGGCAGATCGTTGATCATTTCCAAGAGTTTGGCAAAAGAAACCCGGCCGCAATTATAGTCGTTAACATTTTGGCCTAAAAGCCAGATCTCTTTGGCGCCGTTTTTAATAGCTTTTTCAATTTCTTCTACGATGTCTTTGCAATCGCGGCAAACCAATCCGCCGCGGGTGTAGGGCACGGCGCAATAAGTGCAGAAATTATCGCAGCCGTTGGAAATGGGGATAAGCACCGAAAAATTACTTGAATATTTCGGCTCCATTTTCAAATAAGAACAGTCTGCGTTTTCCCGGTCGATCGGCTGGCTGGCTTTTTCTTCTTTTAAAAGTTCCGGCCATTGGGCCAGGTTTTTAATTGGCAAAACATAATCAAAAAGCTTGTCCGATTTTTTAAAATCTTCCATCAAAATACAGCCGGTTAGCGCGGTTTTTAAATTAGGGTTTTTGGCTCTTAGCTCCGGTATGATCTTGCCCAGTCCAAGCACGCGGTCCACGGCCGATTGCCGAACAGAGCACATATTGGCAATGATCAGATCCGCTTCTGCTTCGGTTTGCGCCGGCTGGTAGCCGATTTTTTCCAAAAGAGCGGCCGCTCTTTCAGAGTCCGATTTGTTCATCTGGCAGCCAAAAGTAAAAATGAAATATTTAAGATTATTTTGCATAGATATATATTGTTTCCAGGCCCAATCTTAGCAGAAAGGGAGATTTTATAAAAGAAAAGCAGAGTCTTAAAGACCCTGCTTGTTTGAGTGCAAGCACTCATCGAAGGACGGTGAGCTGATAGCTCTTATTATCCCTCGTTGTTCGTCAATCTGCGCCATTACGCAGACTTTTGGATTATCTTTCTCAACCTTTTGGTTAAGAAGATAATCCATTTGGGCTTCTTTCTGAGCCATAAGCTCTTGGCCGTAAGCTTCCGTTGAAGCTTCGAGAGCCCTTGTATAGGGGTTCCAAGAGCTGGCGGTAAGTCCTGCGTAACCGCTTCCGATGATAGCTAGCACAACGAATAACGCAATAGCGAAATCAGTTTTGTTCATATTCCGTGTTAAATTGGTAAAGATCTACAGACCCTTACCGTTATTTCCCGGTAAGGGAATCTTTTTATTATATTTATAATATAACATAATCAATATATTATGTCAAGGGGTGGGCAGGAAAATCTAAATGGCAATGGAAAACGCCTTGATCAAAGGCGTTTTCCAATTTGAGGCTAAATTTTAAAAGTATTAGTCTGCTGGCGAAAGGGAATTAACGGCAGAGTTGTTGGTTGTAGAGGAATTTGTTTTTACGTATTCATTTCCGCATTCTTTGCGGTAGAATTTCCATTCTTCGCATTCCTGGCCATCTCCGAAGATGCAAACTCCGTATTGCCCGCCGTTGGCTTCGGTGCGGATCTCCAGTTTGTAGCCAAGTTTTGTGCAATAAACCGAAGCCGGGTTAGCTACGCCGGCGGAATCGCTGATCGAATTGTTTATAGCCTGATCTTTGGCCGTTTCTTTTTTACATTCTCCTTTATATTTTATTTCCATTTTTTTAATATTTTCAACCACGCATTCGTTGGAATAAGTTTTGCCGTCTTCGGCGCAGACAGGGTCCCAAATAGCAGGGCAATAAACCCGGTCGGAAGTTGTAGCCGTGCCTTTTTCATTTTTCAATTCCGCTTTTTTGTATGTTTTGGCGATGTTTTCTATTTGAACTTTAATTGCGGCGGCCTGTCCGAAAGCTTCGCCTAATTTTCCTTCGCTTATAGCGGTTTTCGCCTTTTCAATTTCTTTTTTGGCCAAAGCAATAGTTTCCATCATTTTTTGGTATTCGGCATCTGTAAAAAGGCTTTTATTCTCGTTGATTTTGCTTTCCCATTGGGTTAAAGTCTTTTCCGCTTCGCTGAGCAGGGAATTTATTTTTTCCGGAGTTGCTTTGTCTTTCATCCTTTGCATTATTTTATTTTCCGCTTGCTCTATTTTTTCCAAACTGCTGGTGGAAATATTTTGGTTTTGAAATTTATTCAGCAAAGAAACGATCAGGCCTTCGCTGCCGTTTAGCTGTTCAAGATAAGGCTTCAAGGCTTCTATTTTTTCCGCAGAAAGAGATCCTAATTTATTTTCCAGGATTGCGGCTTCGTTTCCGCTGGCGTTTTCTATTTTTTGTTTTATATTTTCCGGCGCCGCGTTTTTAATCTCTTCCAATATTTGCATGTTTTTGACTTCTTTAAAGTCGCTGCCTTGCTGGTCAGCCAAAACTTTTTGCAGCCGTTCTTGGATCTTTTCCGGATTCTCGGCGGAAAGATAGGAGTTGATGATGGTTTCTTTCAAGACAGCGAAAGCTTGTTGCTTCTCAGCCGGAATATTTTCTTGCAGAGCGTTTAAAAGTTTTTGGTAAGTTACGGTTTTTTGGGCCATTTTTTCAAGGACCTGGTCGGTTGTCGAACTGTTTTTTAATTGAGAAATGACTGCTTTAGCCTTTTCCATATCGGTAGTTGAATCCTTAATGGCTTCCATAGCTTTGTCAGTTTTATTCTGTTCTAAAAGTTTTTTAGCTTCGGCCATTTTCTCCGAAGAAAATTTTAATTTCAGCTCAGCTTTTTTAGCCGGATCGAAGCTAAAAAATGTTTGTATCCCCCTGGCCCAATTTTTTAAGAAATAGAAAGGGCTGTCCGGCAGAAGAGAGGGCTCTCCGACATTTAGGTCAACGGCTTCGTCCGCAGCAACGGCTTGGGCTGCTTGCTGGTTGGCAACTGCTGTTGCCGCAGTCAGATCTTCTTGACTGATGCTTGCTTGGGACTCGTTTTGGACATCGCTTGCGGTGCTTGTTTCTTCGGCAAAAACATTCGGCGCGAAAAGCAATGCCGCAAAGAGAGAGAAGGTTATGGCGGTTTTTTTGTCTAATTGCATATATATTTATTTCTAAATTTCTAAAAGGGAAAGGCTGGTTGCTTTGCGATTTAGAAATTAAGCCTTTAAATTATTATATTTAAAATTTAATTATGATCATATTTTACTTTTTTAGGCAGGAAAATACCAATTTTTTTATCCCCATTTCCTGGAAATGCGCAAATAAAAAAATATGCCTAGCACCTGTGCATAACGCGGATTAGCCCTTTCCTTTTTTCTATAATATAATTAACCCAACATGAAAATCTCTAAATTTTTTAACTCCTTTTTTCCGTCCGCCATTGGGCGAAAACTGAAAAAAATCAAGCAAAAAGGCCTCAGGGCTTTCACTCTTATCGAGCTCCTGATCGTCATCGCCATAGTTGCTATTCTCGCCGCCGTTATCATCGTCGGAACGGTCGGCGCCCAAGCCTCTGCCCGCGATGCCGGACGCCTAAGCGATCTGTCCCAGACCAAGAAAAGCCTGCAAGCCTACTATCTGGCCTATAACGGTTATCCCACCACCGGCAATGACGGCATCTCGCTGGAAGACAACGCTACCTTCACCCAAACAATGAAAAACAGCGGGTATATGTCCACCGTCCCCAGGGATCCGAAATACACTGCCTCCGCCGGAGAATATACCTACAAATATATCTCCACCACTTCCAACGCCTTCACTCTCTGCGCCAAGTCCGAGGCCAAGAGCGGCAATTATTTCTGTGCCACTCAAGACAGTGGCGGGGTCAGCCAGACTTCCAGCGCCCCGGTCTTCGGGGTCTGGGGAGGCGGAGAGACTGGCGGAGAGCCGCAAGATTACGATATGATACACACACTTACCTTTAACGAGGCAAGCGGGACTTGTAATATTCGTCTTTATAGGGGGTCTTTTTCGGCATATACCGGCACAGTTTATTACAGAGCGGGAACTTCGGGCGAGTGGACGGAATTGAATGTGTCGGGAACAGCCACAACTTTCCCGGTATTGGCAACAACAATGCAGATTGGGCACGACAACAACAAGAGCGGGAATGATTATATGACCGTCAGTTTTTACGGCCAATCAACTAATCTGACGGGAATTGCCATTTCCCAAAAGGCGGCATTTAGCGGGACGATGGGTAACTATTTTATGGCTTCCTACGCCTATGGTTGTTCCTCTCTCACCTCTCTTGCCGTTCCTGATACCAGCGGGCTTACCAGTGTAGGTGATGCCTTTATGTATGTCTATGCCTACGATTGCACCGCCCTCACCTCCCTTTCCGTTCCCGACACCAGCGGGCTTACCAGCGTGGGCAACCACTTTATGTTTGTCTACGCCTACGGTTGCACCTCCCTCACCTCCCTTTCCGTTCCCGACACCAGCGGGCTTACCAGCGTGGGCAACTACTTTATGGGTGTCTACGCCTACGGTTGCTCCGCCCTCACTTCCCTAGCCGTCCCTGATACCAGCGGAGTTACTAGCGTGGGTGTTAACTTTATGGAGAACTACGCCGACGGTTGCACCTCCCTCACCTCCCTTGCCATCCCTGACACCAGTAGTCTTACCAGTGCGGGCAACTACTTTATGTATTGCTATGCCTACGATTGCACTGCCCTCACCCGTCTTGAACTTCCCGCGGCAGGTTGGTTTACGGCTCACAATATAGATTGGAGCGTGCCATCGGGACGATTGAATTATCTTAAAGGCTATGTCAAAACATCGGACGACAAAACCGCTTGGCAGGCATTGACGGCCAGCGGAAAGACGCTCTATACGAATTATGTTCGAAGCAGCGATAATGTGATTTTGGAGTAACAGATATTTTATCCGCATCTTTCCGTGAGATAGCTTTCTTAAAAAATTGCACAGGCGCCTGATCTGTACCCCAAAAAGTGGACACTAAAATGTCCGCTTTTTTGTTTGTTTGGAAATTAGATATAATTAAAACATAAACTAAAGGAAGCCAATAATATGAACAAAAGATCATTCAGTGAAGAGCAAATCTCGGCTTTGCTCAAAAACCCAAATATAATTAAATGCAGCTCCAAATCTATAGGCTATAACAATAAATTTAAGGTGCTAGCGGTTAAGCAAAGCGAAGAAAAGTATTTAACTGCCGTGCAAATCTTTGAAAAAGCGGATTTTGATTTAGATGTCATAGGCAAAAATACTCCAAAGGGATGTTTGAGGTGCTGGAAAAGGATATATATGTCAAAAGGGATGAAAGGATTGAAAACCGATGGCAGGGGCAAAGGCCGCAAGGGCCGTCCTAAAAACAAGGGAGATACTGATGCCTGCAAGATAAAAAGGCTGGAGGCCGAAGTGGCCTATCTTAAAGAAGAGAACCGTTTTTTAGCCAAGCTCCGCAAAAAGAGTTTAAACTAAGACCGTGCCAAAAGTACCAAATTATCAGGTCGTTGAAGAAAAAGATACGGCTCCTCTGCAGTATTGCGAAAGTATCCAAGAGTGGATATTACCGATGGCTCGAACACTCAGACGAAAGAGACAAAGACTATCGCGATCATCTTTTAATTAAAGAAGTATTTGATAAAGGCAAGTCAAAATATGGCTTTAGGACGATCAAAATGAAGCTGCTCAAAGATCATCAGGTGGTTATGAACCACAAAAAGATCATCAGGCTGAAGAAAAAGTATCGGCTCTTTACCAAAATTCGCAGGATCCATCCGTATAAAGATATCATAAAGAAAAGCCTGGAGCATCGGACATTTGCCAACCAATTAAATCGAGAATTCAAACAAGAAGTGCCAGGCAAGGTATTTTGTACGGATATAACATTCTTGGCTTTTGGAGGCCATATGGCCTATCTGTCGGCTGTTAAGGATATTGCCAGCAGAGAAGTGGTTGGCTGGAATCTGTCGCAGCGCCTTGAGATGGATATTATTATCGATACCATTAAAGATCTTAAAAATAACAAAGATATTGGGTCTTTTGAGGGTGCCATCATCCATTCCGATCAAGGGTTCCATTACACTAGTCCCGCTTACATTAAAATGATTAGTGACTTGAAAATGGTTCAATCAATGTCGCGCAAAGGTAATTGCATTGATAACGCGCCCATGGAATCATTTTTCGGCCATCTTAAAGATGATGTCGGTTACAAGGATTGCAAAACTTTTGAGGAGCTGAATTCGCTCATTGCGAATTACATAAAAGATTACAATGCAGAGAGGCAACAATGGAATTTAAAAAAGATGACTCCGGCGGAATACCGAAATCATCTTTTGCTTGAGCAAGTGTAGTTTTTACTTGTGTCCACTAAATGGGGTACAGATCAGCCGCCTGTGCAAGTTTTGGGAACATCCAAGCTTGCCAGATCTGAAAAGGTTAGAACGGGGTATGTTGGAAAGAAACGTCCTTGTCTGATCGTTGTGGCAACAATCTACACCTGTCGGACAGGTGTAGATTGTTGCCACAAATTAGAGAGAAAGCTAGGTTGATTCGATGATCTCTTCGGCGGTTTCGCAAATGACTTTGGGCATTCCGTCTTTAAAGTCAACTTTGCCCGAGATCATCAGGATCTTATTTTCCACAAAAATTTGGAAGTTTTTTTCAAGGACAGAGGGAAAGGTGACGATCTCTATTTGTCCAACCCTGTCTTCTAAACTTACAAAAAGCATCGGCTTGCCGCTTTTCGTGATGATCTTCTTGATAGTTGAAACAGTTCCGCAAAGATGGATGCTCCGTCCGGCAAGGTTTTTATTTATTTCGTTCGTGCAGGTCATTTTTTGGTAAAAGAGATTCTCCAGATTGATAGAGTCCAATGGGTGCCCGGAAATATATAAGCCCAATAATTCTTTTTCCCAGGTTAGTTTTTCCCTTTTTTTGGCGTTTTCGGAATCTTTTAATTTTAACGACGCCAGTTTGCCGTTGCTTTTGCCTCCGCCGTCAAACAAGCTTTTTTGTCCGTTTGTCTTATTTTTTTGGGAGTCGCGGCTGTATTCAAGCAGGAAATCCAAATTGTTCAGCAGTTTTTTGCGGTCTTCAAACTGGTCAAAAGCTCCGGCTTTGATCAAGCTTTCCAAGGATTTTTTATTTATCACTTTTTGCGGTACGCGGGACATAAAATTTTCTATTGAAATATATGGTCCTTTGGCTTTGCGTTCTTCAACGATCATTTCAACCACATTTTCTCCGACATTTTTAATAGCCGCCAATCCGAAGCGGATCTTTTGTTCTTTGGCATTAACTGAAAAGAAGCGGTAGCTTTCGTTTATATCCGGCGGAAGCACATCAACGCCCATGGTTTTGCAGGCTTGCATCAAAAATCCGATCCTTTCAATATCAGCTCTTTCAGAGGTCAGCAAAGAAGACATAAATTCCAGCGGATAATGGGCTTTTAGATAAGCGGTTTGATAGGAGATCAAAGCATAGGCTGCGGCATGGGACCGGTTGAAAGAATAAGAAGCGAAAGGCTCTATCCATTGCCAAATTTTGTCAGCCGTTTTTTCAGGTATCTGGTTTTTTTTGCAGCCTTTAATGAACTTTTCTTTTTGCGCCATCAAAAGGTCTTTTATCTTTTTGCCGATGGCTTTGCGTAAAGTATCGGCTTCAGAAAGGGAAAAGCCAGCCAGATCTTGGGCGATCCTCATGATCTGTTCCTGGTAAAGGGGAATGGAATAAGTATTTTTTAAGATCGGCTCCAAAAGGGGATGTAAATATTCCACTTCTTTTTTACCGTGTTTGCCGGCAATGTAGTCGGGGATCAAAGCCATAGGCCCGGGACGATATAAAGCCACCATAGTAATAATGTCTTCAAATTCGGTTGGTTTCAGCTCTTTTAAATATCGTCTCATGCCGTCAGATTCCAGCTGGAAGACGCCGACGCAATCGGCTTTTTGTAGAAGCTTATATGTTTTTGCATCGCCAGCTGGGATTTTTTCCAGATCAAGTTTTTCTCCATTAATGGCAAAAATTTTGGCTAAGGTATCTTCAATGATGGTTAAGTTTTTCAGTCCCAAGAAATCCATTTTTAAGATGCCTAGATCTTCAATGCTGTGCATCTCGTATTGAGTGATGATATTTTGGTCTTCCTGGCTGGGATATTGCAGAGGGATGATATCGTCCAGGGGATCTTTAGAGATGACCACTCCGCAGGCGTGGGTAGAGGCGTGGCGGGCGCAGCCTTCCAGTTTTTTAGCCAAATCTATCAGCCTTTCTATTTTTGGATCGCTTTGATAGGCTTCGCGGAATTCAGCAATTTTTTCCAAAGTATCTTTTAAATTAAAACCGAGAGGGATCATTTTGGCGGTTTTGTCGCAAATGCTGTATTCATAGCCTAAGGCGCGGCCGACATCGCGGATAGCGGCGCGAGCGGCCATTGTTCCGAAGGTGATGATCTGGGCGACATGATTTTTTCCGTATTTTTCCGAAACATACTTGATAACTTCGTCGCGGCGGCGGTCGGCAAAATCCAAATCAATATCCGGCATTGAAATTCTTTCCGGATTCAAAAATCTTTGGAAAAGCAGATCATAGTCTAGTGGATTAACATTAGTGATGTTCGAAAGATAAGCCACCAAAGATCCTCCGGCCGAGCCGCGGCCCGGGCCGACAACGATGCGGTTGTCCTTGGCCCAATTGACGAAATCTTGAACGATCAGAAAATAAGAAGAAAAACCGGTCTGTTTGATCACCGAGAGCTCATAATCCATTCTTTCTATAACAGCCGGCGTTTTCTCCAATTTTTTTCTTTCAAAGCCTTTTTCGCAAAGCTCTCTTAGATAGTCGTAATCGGTTTTGCCATCCGGAACAGGGAAGGAAGGCAATTTGGTTTGGCCGAGAGTAAATTCAAAATTACACATTTCCACTATTTTTTGGGTATTTTCAATGGCTTCGGGAACATCTTTAAAATCTTCGATCATTCTTTTAGGCGGCCGCATTGAAAAATCTTCTTTCAGCATTGAAAGCCTCTCTGTATCTTTGGCATCAGCGTTGGTGTTAATCAACATTAAAACATCTTGGGCTTCGGCGTCTTCCGGGCGCAAATAATGGCAATCATTAGTGGCGACTAAAGGAATATCAAGCTTTTTTGCCAAGGCGATCAAGGCTTTATTGGCCTTGTCTTGTTCGGGAATGCTGGGATGATTTTGAAGCTCTAAATAAAAACTGTCTTTTTCAAAAATTTCTTTGTATTTTTTGGCCGTGGCTTCGGCTTCGTCGGCTCTGTTTGAGATCAACAGGCGGGGAATTTTTCCCTGGATGCAGGCAGAAAGGCCGATCAGGCCTTTGGCGTGCTTGGCGAGCAAGTCTTCGTCTATTCTTGGTTTGTAATAAAACCCTTCCAAGTGGGATTTAGTGACAAGTTTGACCAAATTTTTATAGCCTTCTTCATTTTTGGCGAGCAGAACCAAGTGGTATCTTTTGCCGTCAACACCAGCCCTTTTTTGTTCTAATTTTTCGAAAGCAACATAAACCTCCACTCCGATGATCGGTTTGATGCCTTTGCCTTTAGCTTTTTTATAGAATTCCACGGCAGCGTACAAAACACCGTGGTCAGTAACCGCGATGGAATCCATGCCCAAAGATTTGGCGTAGTCCAAGAGGTCGTCTATTTTAGGCAGTCCGTCCAAGAGGGAATAATGGCTATGGACATGGAGATGGGTGAATTTTTGCATTTGGTATCGGTTTCGATCCGGTTTTTATCGTTTTTTGTTAATTTCTCTTTGATGCTATAAAATTTTGTTAAATTTTGTCCGATACTATAAAATAAAAAAGCGGCAAGCGCATTACAAAATCATCCAAATCAGCAGAGAAGATTAATTCATTATAAATAAGTTTCTATGGACCTGCAAGTTGAGAAAAAAATATGGGCCAAAGGCTTGAAAACAGTGGTTGGGCTGGATGAGGCCGGACGCGGACCGCTGGCTGGTCCCGTGGTTGCGGGGGCAGTGGCTGTGGATTATTTTTTATTTAAGAAGGCTGACTCTGTCCAAAAGAAGGAGCTAAACTATATTTTAAAACAGGTTAATGATTCCAAAAAGCTGGCTTCAAAGAAGCGGGAAGAGCTTTATGGCTTATTGGTTAAAAGCCGGTTTATAAAATGGGGGATAGGAGCTGTTTCTGAAAAAACGATCGACAGGATAAATATTTTTGAAGCCAGCCGGCTGGCGATGGCTAAAGCGTGTTTTAGCCTTAATCAAAAAATTCAAAATTCAAAATTGAAAATTCGCTATCTTATTATTGATGGAAATTTTTTATTACCCGTCGAAGCCTTGGCGAAGGCGGGTATTGCCCGCATCGGCCAGAGGTCAATCATAAAAGGGGATCAAAAAGTTTTTTCCATTGCAGCGGCCAGCATTTTAGCCAAAGTTTATCGGGATAGGCTTATGGAGAAAGCGGATAAAAAATATCCCCAATACGGTTTTGCCCGGCATAAAGGTTATCCAACCAAGCATCACAAAGAAATGCTGGAAGTTTTTGGGCCCGCAGTTATCCACAGAAAGAGTTTTCGGCCGGTTTGTTTCTATGGTAAAATAAATTCAGAAAATCGAGAGCCGAATGATAACGAAAAATAGAATATTCTTTTTTTATTTAATAATTTAAAATTAAAAGTATAACAACGTTATGTCTTTTTTCAAACCATCAGCCAATATCCTGCCTCTCATAGCCGCGGTCCTGGTCCTGACTCTTTCGGCCGGGTATTTTACTTTGGCCTGGACAGAGCCGTCCGGCACGATGCCGGTAACCGTGAGCGCGCCTTTGAACACGGGCAGCGTCGCCCAAGGCAGAATGGGATCTTTAGGCATCGGCACTACCACTCCTGCTGTTGGTTTTAAACTTGATGTCAATGGAAATATACAAAATCAGGGATTCGATTTTGTCCTTGGCACTAACGATGGCCGGTACATCGGTTCAAAGACGGGACAGAGAGCTTTGGTGCATTTTGATTCTGATACTTTACATCTTAACTATCAGGGAGATTTTGAAGGAGGAGTTGTTATTGGCAGCACTACTACTATTAATGGCAGTCTTAATGTCAGCGGCAATATTAACGCCACGGGTACAATTAATTCGGTTAGCGGCCTCTGCGTCAATTCGGTCTGCGCCAACACGAGCACGTGGACGAACATAGTAAATAACGGCGGCAGCGGAGGGGCATCTGTTAAAGCAGGGATAACATCTATAAATATTCCTTCTACTGTAAGCGTTCCCTCATGGTCCGGCTCCCAACAAGTGATAACTCACAATCTTGGCAAAATTCCTAAACTAATAAAAATTACGGCGATTCAATCCACAGAAGGAATAGTCAACCCCGGAGTTAACGATATACCTGATGGAAGGATATATTTTTCAATGGGAATATACGACGGAGTAGCAAATAGCTGCATCTATTCGGGTGGATATCAGGCATATCGGTACAATAGTAATATGATAGGAACTATGACTGGCTCTAACTTGAGCGTTATTAATATAGTGGTTCCTATGACAGATATCTGTAGCGCGTCGCATGGATATACCACCTTAAAAATTTGGGCCAATATTACCGCTGTGGATGCTAATTCATTTACCTTGAGTTGGGATAGAGGAGAAAATTATATCTATCCCTGCGGAACTTTTGGATGGCCAGGGGGCACGATAGCTTTCTCTTGGGAAGTACAATAAATCTGCCAAATTTTAAAAAATAAATAATTAATAAAAAATACTTAAAAATAATAAACCTGATATGAGATTTTCCCGCAAAAGCATAATTCTATCGGGCTTGGCCGTATTTTTTGCGGTCAGTTTGTTGATAGCCGGCGTTTCTTTGGCTGCCGGCAAGAACGAAATCATCGGCTGGGCCTGGTCTGACACTGCCGGCAATATCAGTTTTAACTCCAAAAATTGCGATACGGATGATAACGGAGTAATAGATAATACAGCTTGCGGCAATGTGGGTTCGAGTGTTACGCCTTATGAAGTTGCAATTGCGTCGAACGGCTACTTGGAAGGTTATGCCTGGTCCGACACAGTCGGCACGATCAGTTTCAACCGTGCTGAAACCGGCAATCCGCCAAGCGACGACGCTTGTGTTCTTAGCAGCTGCATTGCAAAAGTGGACTCGACCAACAAGGTTGTTGGTTGGGCCAGAGCGATTTCTGCTTGCAATTGGGATGGGAGCAGATGCGTCGGCTCGGGAGCTGGTTCTAATACCGGCGGCTGGGATGGCTGGATTCGTTTCTCTTGTCCGAAGGTTAATAAAGCAGGGACTAGCTGTCCTTTTAATTCTTATTCAGTCACCTTAAACACTATTCCTAACGCTAGAGGGTTTAGAGAATTCTTGGGCTGGGCTTGGGGAGGAAAAGAAGTAGCCGGTTCCATCAGCTTTAATCATAAAAATTGCGATGCTAATGAGGACGGCCAATCAGATGGCTCGGAGGCAAGAGGAACCGAAAATTGTCCTGCGCTAGGAACACCGATTGCCGAGTATCAGGTGGAAAAAGGAGATCCGATAATTTCCCTTCCTACGGCCCAATTTTCCTGTGATCCGTATTCTTGCGGCATAGATGATTCTGATCCTTGCAAATGCTACAGCAATTCATTAGCCTTTTTAAAATTAACAAATGAGTCCGAAGTAGTATCAGAAATAACTCAATCTGATTGGTCTGTTGACGGCGTCCTTGCGAGTTCCAATCAATATGGAAATTATTCTTTAAAATTGTCTCCCGGGACTTATAATGTAGGGTTGGCGGTCACTAATTCGAAAGGAACAGCAACAACCAGCAAGATGGTTACTTTTATAAAAGGGATGGAGGCTGATTTTTCTTGCAAAACATCAGAAGGGGCTTGGGTTAATTGTTCTAATCTGAATTTGAAGGTGGACCAAGGCACAGTAATTTATTTAAGAGACGATTCATCCGTTCCCTTTTATTCTACGGCTTCGCAAGGAGGAACGATCAACAGCCGGGTTTGGACCAATAATGGTTCAGCTGATGGTTTTTCAAATCAGGGCGGATCGTTCACCACCACCACTTTGAAAGCTTTTTCGACTAAAATAGGGCTGACAATCACTGATAGTAATAGCGCTGGCAGGACTATGTTCAAGGAATATAATATTTCTCCGCGGCCGTTGCCGAGATGGAAAGAGTCCATGCCTTTCTAAAGCTTGTTTGAAATAATTTCGCAAAAAAGGCGATAAGCCTTTTTTGTTTTAACCGGTATGAAGTTCTGAAACCATAATTATATTCGGCGGATTGGACAAAAATCGTAAAAAATGTATAATAAATGGAGTTTTAAACCGTTAAATTTTAATTCATTATGAGCGTCCCAAAGTGGAATCAAACATCATCCAAAAGAGATCAGAGAAGAGCGAACATCAAAATAGTCCCTCCAATATTGAATAAATGTTCGAAATGCGGAAAATCGGTCCGGCCCCATACAGCTTGCGGTTTTTGCGGTTTTTATAAAGGCAAAGAAGTGGTCAATGTAATGGCCAGACTGGAGCGCAAGGAAAAAAAGAACCGTGAAAAGGAGATCAAAGCTAAGGAAATGGAAGAAAAAGCTTCAAAGCCTCTTGCGGCGGATGATCTATCTAAAAAATAATATATTTTTCTCTAAAAAATGTCAGCTCGCCATCTATCTCGTTCAATAGCCATGCAGAGCCTTTACGAATGGGATTTTTACGACCCGAAAGGCAAAGATATCAATGAAGTGGTAGAAAAAAATATCTTGGAATTCGGCGCCGGATTGGGAGAAGACCAATTCACCCGGAATTTAGTAAAGGGCGTAATGGAAAATAAAGAAGCCCTTGACCAGATCATCGTCAAAACAGCGCCCGAATGGCCCCTTGAGCAGATCAATATTTTAGATAGAAATATTTTAAGGATCGGCCTTTATGAATTGATCTATGGAAACAAAGAAGAAGTTCCTCCCAAAGTCGCCATTAACGAATCGATCGAGCTGGCTAAAAATTTTGGCGGAGAAAGCTCCAGAAAATTTATAAATGGGGTTTTGGGCACAGTCTACAAAGAAATGGATCCTTCGGCAGAATCGGAATTGCCGGATTCGGAAGAAGAAAAATAAAAGCTTTTAAGCCTTCCAATATCTCAACATTTTTTGCTGAAATGTTAGAATGCTTAAAAGCCTAAAAATGTGAAGGATTTTTCACTGTTTGAAAAAAAGTTAAAAATAAAGTTCAAAAATAAAGATTTGCTGGTTCAGGCTTTTTGCCACCGTTCTTATTTGAATGAAAATTCCGGTTTCAGATTAGCCCATAATGAGCGGCTGGAATTTTTAGGCGATGCCGTTTTGGAACTGGTAGTCACGGAGTATCTTTATATAAAATATCCGGACAAGCCGGAAGGAGAGCTGACCAGCTGGCGGGCGGCCCTCGTCAATGCCGTTATTTTGGCGGATTTGGCAAAAGAGCTTGGTTTTAATGATTTCTTATTGTTAAGCCAAGGGGAAGCCAAAGATCAAAATAAGGCCAGACAATATATCCTGGCTAACGCTTTTGAAGCAATGATCGGCTCTTTATATCTTGATCAAGGTTACGAATCTTGCCAAGGATTTATCGAAAGAAATTTGATCTTCAAGAAGCTTCCGACGATCTTGGAAAAAAAGCTTTTCAGGGACGCCAAATCTCTTTTCCAGGAAAAGGCCCAGGAGATCGTGAATATCACACCGAGTTATTCTGTCTTAGAAGAAAAAGGGCCGGATCATTTGAAGCATTTCGTGATGGGAGTATTTTTGGATAAGGAAATGGCGGCTAAGGGAGAGGGAACATCGAAACAAGAAGCGGAGGTTCAAGCAGCCAGGAACGCATTGGAAGCGAAAAAATGGATAGACTAAAATATCAATATCAACTATTATAAATAAATTAATAAAAAAGAATTAAGCAAAAAATTATGTTAATGATCAGGCTTTTCAGAACCGGTAAAAAGAACCAGCCATCTTTCAAGATAGTTGTCACGGAAAAAACCAATTCTTCCACAAGAGGCCGCTCCACCGAAGAAGTGGGATTTTATAATCCGGTCACTAAAGAAAAAGTTTTCAAGAAAGAGAGAATTGTCTATTGGATAAACAAGGGCGCCCAGCCTTCAGACACTGTTTATAATATTTTGGTCGGAGAAAAGATCATCGAAGGAAAGAAAAAAACAGTTGTTTTGCCTAAAAAAGCGGAGCCTGTTGCAGGCAAAAATAAAGCTGCCGCTGGAGTGCCAGCAGCTAAAATTTAGTCTTTTAAAAATAAAATTGCTGGGGAAATTTTGGGTTGACAACCAATTTCAGAAGTGCAAAAATTAGAATGTATTCAAAGAAAGGTCGAGTTAACAGAATTATTCATTAAGAATTCTAAGATAAAATTCATTAAGATATGGACACATACAAAGATTTAGATTTTTTATTATATATTGTCAAAGCTTTAGTTGATCATCCAGAAGACGTGAAAGTTGAAAGGAAAGTCGATGAAATGGGAGTATTGCTCTCTGTGAGAGTACACGCCGAAGATATGGGCCAAATCGTTGGCCGCCAAGGCGCTACAGCCCGCTCCATTAGAAGCCTTGTCAGAATCGTTGGCTTGAAAAATCACGCCAGAGTCAATTTAAAGATCGAAGAACCAGAAGGAGGTTCAAGAAGGAGAGAAGAAGAAAGACCGGCAGTGGAAAATCCCGCTGAAGGATTGGATGATATCCAGCTTTAAAGGTATATCTCTCTAATAATTCGCATCGGCGGCGGCATTAAGCCGCCGCCGATGTTTTATTCAAGGGATATTTATTTCTTAAAAATATCATTGCTGTTTCAGCTGGTATAATATGAAATTTGATATTCTTACAATTTTTCCAAATATCTTTGACTCTTATTTGGGTGAATCTTTTATAAAGAAAGCCCAAGAGGAAAAAATTTTGGAAATAAATTTACGCGATATCAGGCAGTTTGCCGATGATGTCCGCAAAAGCGTTGACGACCGGCCTTATGGCGGGGGATTAGGCATGGTTTTGAAGATAGAACCGATAATTAAAACATTGGGCAGTTTTTTAAAGCTCGAGCTTAAAGGATCAAAGGTCAAAATCGCCGATTCGGCTAAAAAAAGTGAAGTTTTGAGCTTGTCGAGGGGTAAAACGAAAATAATTCTCTTTACTCCGCGCGGCAAGCAATTTGATCAAAAAATGGCTTATCGTTTCTCCAAATTAGACAGGCTGGTTATGATCTGCGGCCGTTA
Source organism: Minisyncoccota bacterium (assembly GCA_041657385.1). Classification (GTDB taxonomy): domain Bacteria; phylum Patescibacteriota; class Minisyncoccia; order Minisyncoccales; family JAQTVQ01; genus CAIMDX01. The sequence goes on from JBBABZ010000005.1 coordinate 21,839, forward strand.
TGAGGGGGTAGACGAGCGTGTGGCTAAGAATATAGCCGATATGGAAATTTCCGTGGGCCCTTACGACTTAATGGGCGGAGAATTGCCAGCTATGATCGTGATGGAATCCATTGCCCGCCTTATTCCTGGAGTTTTAGGCAAGCCGGAATTTTTAAAGGAAAGAATTTCCAAAGGAAAAGGATTTATTGAAGGGCCGCAATATACCAGGCCTGAGTTTTTTTATCCAGGCCAATTTGTAAAAAGCGGCGGCAAGCTTTCGCCGGAAAGCAAGCCTTGGCGCGTGCCTAAAGCTTTGCTTTCGGGCAATCATAAGGAAATTGCCAAGTGGAGAGAGGTCCGTCAAAAGGATATATTGCAATAGAATAGTTTTTGATATTGAAAAGCCTTTGTTTTTTTGCTAAGCTTTAAAAGTTAAACTCATGGGTAGGTACCAAAGTAGTCAAATGGACCTGACTGTAAATCAGGTGGCTTACGCCTCCGGGGGTGCAAGTCCCTCCCTGCCCACCGCAGAATATTAAAATAATTTTCGTTGCCCGCTTCGCTCGCTCCGGCGGCGAGCTCGCTAGATCCTCGGGGAAATTTGAGCTTCGGCTGAATTTTCCCGTCATCCGACGGCAAAATTTTCGTCTTTTGCGAAAGACGAAACCAAGCAATTTTGCCTGCGGACGCAACGAAAATCATTTTAATTTCTAAGAAAGGGTTTTGATAATTATGTCCGCCTTCGCTCCCGTGAGAGCTATGGCGAGACGAGGTCCGCCTTCGCTCCTGTTGGAGCTATGGCGAGACGAGGCCGGAGTAGTTCAGTGGTAAAACATCCCCTTGGTAAGGGGAAGAGCGCGAGTTCGATTCTCGCCTCCGGCTCATTAATTTGATAAAATAAAAAATATGGCAACAAAAAAGAAAACAATAGTTAAGCTTGTTTGCGGAATTTGCAAAAGCGCCAACTATTTTGGGCATAAATCTCCGAAAGCGGAAACCAAGATAGAGCTTAGCAAGCATTGCAAACATTGCAGAAAGCACACAGCTCACAAAGAATCCAAGAAATAATTTTTTCGGGGAGGTCTTTCTTTGCCGTATGCGCGAATCTGCGGATTTATATTTTGAGTTAAGTTCAAAAGTTAAAAGTTTTTAAACCGCAGTTTTCAAACTTTTATTTTGGCTTTTGAACTTGCACAAAGGGGCGTAGTTTAGTGGCAGAATGATGCTCTCCAAAAGCATGGATGGGGGTTCGATTCCCTCCGCCCCTGCCAAGTACATTAAGATGGAAGCCTTTTTAAGGTTGTTCCATCTTTTTTTTGTTATAAATATTTTCACTGGAAAGGGTTGGTTTCTTCTGGCTGTAAAATTGGATTAATTGCGGGTATTAGCTCTTGGTTTTATTTTTAAAAAAAGAGATAATGATAAGGGCGATAGTGTTGCAGGCAATAAATGGAAAATATTAAATTTTTAAAAATCGGTTAATGCTGGTTGACTATTTAATAAAACAAAATTGGTTTCAAACTCCTAGGATCATTAAGGCTTTTCGAAGAATAAAGAGAGTTGATTTTTTGCCCGAGGAGTTTAAAGATTACGCCGAGCTTAACCAAGCTTTCCCTATAGGATGGGGCCAAAGCATTTCCCAGCCGTTAATGGTCGCTTTTATTTTTGAAAGGTTGCAGCCGGAAAACGGAGATAAGATTTTAGAAATAGGCTCCGGTTCGGGATGGGCCACTGCTTTGCTGGCAGAGATCATCAGTCAAAAAAATGAAAAATTCGGGGCGGAACAAAAAAAAGGCGTTATCATCTCTTTGGATGCGATCCCGGAAATAAAAGAATTAGCCCAAAAAAATATCGCCAAATACGGTTTTATTGAAACAAAAATGGTTGAGTTATATTCCGCCGATGGATACAAGGGTTATCAAAAGATAGCTGAACGAACTGATCTAAGAGACGGCTTTGATAAAATTTTTTCAACTTCTTCCTTAAAAGAGCTTCCTCAAGCCTGGAAGGATCAGTTAAAAATTGGAGGAATAATAGTCGTTCCGATAGGGAGCTCTATCTGGCAGATAACTAAAACTGGAAAAAATAAATTTGAAGAAGTGGAATACCCGGATTTTGCTTTTGCACCGATGCTCGGCCAGCAACAGCAGCTGATTCGGGCGTAGAGATGAATCTGGTTAAAAGGCAATCTAGTAAATTTTTGGAGAGGGACGTAAAAATTCTTTAAGGAATTTTGTCCGTGGGGGTTGACAATTTACCGTATTTCTTGATATAGTTAATTCATAATAAATCAGTAGCCGCAGACAATGGGCATAAAAATAAGCCCCATTCAGGCAAAAAAAAGAAATTTTTTGTTTGTGAGTCTGCGCTAAGCAGATTTTTTGTTTTATGCCAAAAACACTAGAGCAAAAAAAGCAGATATTAAGCAAATTAAAGGACAGCGTCGACAAACAAACTTCGATGATCTTTGTTGAAGTTTCTGGAGTTAAAACCAAGAAGATCAACTCGATTAAAGAAGATTTGAAAAAAGCTGACGCTAGAATGACTGTTGCCAAAAAAACTTTGCTCAATTTGGCCATAAAAGACGGTTATTCTCAAAATCCTTTAAAAGAGATAAAAAAGGAAATGGCCGTGATCTTTGGATTCGGCGATGAAGTGGTCCCTTCCAAATCGATTTATAAGTTTAGCCAAACCGAAAAAAACTTTAAAATCCTTGGCGGTTACATTCAAAGCGCCAAAGACAGATTTTTGTCGGAAATTGATGTTATTGCCTTGGCTAAATTGCCAACTAAGCATGAATTGATGGGCCAGACAGTCGGCACCATTGCCGCTCCGCTGACCGGGTTCTTGAATGCTTTGCAAGAGAATTTAAGAGGATTAGTTTGCGTGTTAAGCGGCATTAAAAAATAATAAATAATAGGATTTACTGAAGATTGAAGGTTTAAAGCATGAAATTGATTTCACGCTAGAAGCTTCAAGATTCTAAATAAAAATATGGCAGAAGAAATACAAAAAGAAACCGTAGAGGTTCCTGAGAAATTTAAAAAGTTAGTTGAATCCATTGAAACCCTTTCAGTTTTGGATTTAGCTGAATTAGTCAAGGTTTTAGAGAAAAAATTTGGCGTATCCGCCGCTCCTCAAATGATGGCCGCCGCTCCAGCCGCTGGAGCCGGTGCCGGAGCCGATGTTGAAGAAAAATCAAGTTTTAATGTTATGCTGACCGCTGTCGGCGACAAAAAAATTGAAGTTATCAAAGTTGTAAGAGATGCGACTGGAAAAGGCTTGAAAGAAGCCAAGGATCTAGTTGACGCTGCTGCCGCCTCTGCCCAAATGGTTAAAGAAGGAGCCAAAAAAGAGGAAGCCGAGACTTTGAAGAAACTTTTGGAAACTGCCGGAGCGAAAGTAGAATTGAAATAATTTTAATTTCACTTTTCTCAAAAAACCCGCTTTTGCGGGTTTTTTGTTGCTCTAACAATTTTAATATATATAGAAAGAGCAATAACCCCGTATCAATTTCGCCGTTGGATAGTCTCTATATCGAAATATTACATTAAGCCTTTATTCTATGAAGCGGCGCGCACTTAGCGCGCCGCTTTTGTTTAATTAGCGAAATTGGTACCGGGGTGTTGCTAATGTTTCGATAACGCGCGAGGTATATGCGGCGGGAGCGTTTAGAGCTATAGATCGACTTTTAGAATTTTGTTTTCATTAAGCAGATAGATCGTTTTGCCGTCCGGTGCGATGGCGAAATCCAGCAAATTGGTCCATTCGTCATTTTGCAGCTGTTTTAAAATCTCTCCGCTTTTATCCAAAATAATAATTCTTTTTTGGCTAGGCTCTAGAAGATAAAGGTTGGAGAGACTGGACGGCGCTAATATTTTCGAGATATTTTTAAGGTATGGGAAGATTTTCAAACTGATCTCGTTTTGGAACTGTCCGGCATAATAAGATCTGATGGAGCCGTCGCTGTTTAAAAGCCAAAGCAGGCCGTCTGCTGCTATAGAAACAGCATCTTTAGGGGCTTTTTCCAGCCAGACTTGAGAGCCTTCCCATTTAAAATTACCGATATAGCCGTATTTTATTATCTCTTTCGAAAAAGTTTTATTATCCAGACTATAGCCTAAAAGATAAAGGTTGTTTTTGAATATTTCAAAGCTTTGCAACTCGGTTCCTGGATAAGGAAGAGTGATCGGTTCCAGTTTTTGAAAGTTTTCGCCTTGGAAAAGGATGGCTTCGCTCTGGCTGTTAAGGAAAAGTATTTGGTTTTTTCCAAAAATTTTTCCAAAAGTAAGATTGCTTTGAGAGGTAAAAGTTTCTCCGCTTTTGTCTTTAAGGTCGTAGGCTAAGAGCTTCCCGGACATTGAGCTGAAAAGATAAAACTTTTCATTTTGGTAAAGAATATTATTGGGAATGAGGGTTGTTTTGTCTTTAGATAATTCAAGAATTATTTCGAAAGGAACATTATTCTTAAATTTGTTGACAGCGTAAAGCTTTTCTTGAATTTTATTTTCCAGCGTTTTAGCTTCTTGCTCGGCGGCTTGGGATTTTTTAATTTCCAGCGAAATTTGATCCAATGCCTTTTGTAAAATTAAATTTGCATCCTGGTTTTTTTTCTGCCTTAAAAGAAGATCGGCCTGAGATATCATTTCCTCAACTTGTTTTATTTCTTTTAAGGCTACGTCAAGCTCTTTTTTCTTTTCGGCCTGAGACATAAAAAAACCGGTCAAAAATATTAAAATCAAAAAAATGATGCTAAGCATCTCTTTCCGATGCTTGGAATTCCAAGGTGAAATTTTTTTAAAAATTTCTTTTGAGAGCGGCGCTTTATTTTTAAGTTTGGCTATAACTGGACCTAGTCCAGACATTTTAGGCAGAAGAGGCAAAGAGAATTTTTTGAGGCGGCTGAGCCAGAGGGAAGGGGAAGGGAATTTTATTCTCAAACTTATTTTTTTAAGGCCGGAAAGAAAATTAGGAAATTTTTTATTTTCCATTTTCTCCGGCACTATTTTTTTAAATAAGTCAGCTTGTTGGGGGCGGAGGAAAAGGCAAAAACCGGACAATGACCTTGTTTCTTTCTTGAATTTCTTTAAAGCTTTTTCAGCTTTTTTGAATTCTCTTTCCAGGATCAGCTTTTCCAGGAGTTTTTTTTCGGAGAGAAAATCAAAGACATCGGAGCTTAAGATCATCATGCTGTCATTTATTCCTAGCTTGCCGGAAACGATATTTTTAAAGGCGGGGGTTTTTTCTTTGGCGCCGCCGCCTAATTCAGAAATTTTTCCTTTTTGATAAAAAACAGCTTTTATCCCGTTGCCGAATCGGCTGAAATTAAGTTCGTTTTCTTTTGAATTTAAAACAAAAAAGCTTATCAATGAAGACCCTTTCGAGCTTATTCCGGTCAGCAGATCGTTGGCTTGCTCTAGCACTTCTTTAAAAGCCGTTTCTGCGTCTAAATTTTCTGACTGGTAGTATTGGGCTTTAATCAAGGTGGCAAGCTCAAAAATAATTTCGCTGCCAGCTTCATCTTTGCCGTTTATCAATCCAGCCAAATATAAGCTGCCCAGTTTTTTTTCTTGGGCTGTTTCCGGTTCGAAACAGAAAGTTTCGAAGGCTAGTTCTTTTTTCGTCTTTGGGTTAAAATGAATTTCGTATGCTTCCATAGAGGCGTATTTTTCTTTTATCTTATATCTTTTCTTAGAAAAAGAAAAATGCTAAGCTATCCCTTATTGCGGGCAGTTAGCTCAGCTGGTAGAGCGTTGCATTCACATTGCAAAGGTCACAGGTCCGAGTCCTGTACTGCCCACCAACTTGGCGTTCCCTGCCTGCCGGCAGGCAGGGATTCACATTCGAAAGATCATAGGTCCGATTCCTATAGGGCGCACTAAATTAGGTATGAATAGATGAGTAATAGCTTATGAGTTGAATAAAAAATCCGCCTTTTGGCGGATTTTTTAATTAATAGAAGGAAAACTATTTTCCGCAGATTGCGGCGGGCTGGTTTCCGGTGATATCACAGATCAGTTTAGTTAATGTTTCAGTCTCTGATTTTTCTCCAGCGGATTCTCCGGATCCAATGCGGTAGTATTTGCAACCGATAATCACGGCCGGAACAGCGCCCGTGCTGTATTTGCTGAAAATATCCGTTTCTTTTCCGTTGCCCATATTCTCATGGTAGCTGATGGCTGAGCCGAATTTTTTAACTACAGCAGAGATGACCGGCTTTTCCCATACGCAATGAGGGCATGATTCAGAACCGAAGAAGTAAACGATCGGCTTGCCGTCTTCCTGGCAGACCTGCTCGTCAGTTAGCTTTTTAAAATTTCCGTCAACAATTGTTTGAGGTTTAGTATCAGCCTCCGCCTTAGGAGCTTCTTCTCCCTGGCCTTCAGGAGCTTTGGTCAGATCGATCGGGTCTTGAGGAAAGAGCATTTTACCATCGCCGGAAACATAAGCGTTCAGTTTTTGTCCTTGAAGCTCAAGGGTAAATTTATAAAGCCCGGTAGTTTCTTCTTTGCTCAGGTCCGAAATAGAAGCCAAGGCGCCGGAACCGGCAAAATATTTGTTTACATAATCAATAGCTACTTTGGAGGCGGCTTCAGGAGTTAGTCGGACCTGTTTAGATTGCCCTTTCCATATATAGTAGCCCAAGACGCCAAGAGCTACCGCTAAGATAACAATTAAAACTATTACAATCGTTTTTTTATTTTTCGGGTTTTTAGTTGAGACCGTTCCAGTGCTTGTTGCAGGTGCGGCTGCGGCAACCGTAGCATTTTCAGCATTGGCGTTCGAAATTTCATTAAGATTTTCCATGTTTTTTATAATTTATTTTTATTATTTTATTATGCGACTATCTTAACATTTTAAAACCTTGAGTCAACCCCGTTAGAGATTCTTGATTTCGGGTATTTCGTATGGCTGTTGCTTCCTAAATAGATAACGGATTTGCTTCTACCTTGGGAGATGAAATCTCTAACGGGGTCAACCCCTTGAATATAGAAGCGTTATATTTTGATTAACAGCTTAGGGGGGATTTTACGATTTGAATGGGTCAAATCCAATCAAAAACCCCTTTTTAAAAGAGGTTTTTGCAAAAGAGTCAAGCTATTTTTACCACTTGTCGTATTCGTCGTCATCATCGCCATCTTCTTCCTCTTCTTCGTCGTCTAGCTTCTCAAATTCATCATCGTCTTTTAGGTCATCATCTTCTTCAAGATCATCATTGCTGAACTCGTCCGGATCTTCATAATTATTGATCGGATAGCCGCCCGCTGGTTCGTATTTTTTTTCTTCGAAAGACATTTTATTTATTTTTTATTCCGCGATAAAGCGGTTTTTTATATTCTTAATTTCCCGATTAGGGGCCGACCTTTTTCGAGGCCCATTTTTTGTTTTTTAGGGGCCAAAAGATTATTAACTTTTTTAAAACTAGCTCCCATTATAATAATAAGATAAACCTTGTCAAGCTGTGGATTCCTTTATATTGTTGAGAGAGGATAATCATTATAAAATTAAAAATAATAATTATTAAAAAATCTATAAATTCCAGCGGAATTTTGAGAAAATTTCCAGTGAAATTTCTAGCAATTCCAGCGGAATTTTGGATAAATTCTTAATATGTATTTTTCTCTTTTGATAGCCGGTTTCGGCGGGGGAATGGTCAGGGGTTTCCTCGGTTTTATAAAACACCAATATTCTTATAAAAATGTCGGCTTTAACTTGCCGTATTTTTTCGTTATGTCTTTTCTTTCCGGCATCGTAGGGGTTCTGGTTTCGGCAGCAGTTATTAATGCAGGATTTAACATTGAAGGAATGGAATATATTCTTCCGGGGCTAGCCTTCATTATCGGCTATGCCGGAGGGGATTTTCTGGAGAGCCTATATAAGATAATTCTGGAAAAATTTTCTTTAGGGAAAAAAGGATAGAAGAGAGCAGTCTAATAACGGAAAAAGAGCCTAAAGGCTCTTTTTTAGTTTTTTGACTTGTTTTTTGTGGATTAACAGTGGAAAAAGTCTTGTTTTTGAGACTTTTTAGGTGTTTTTTGAGTGTTTGACAGTGGGTCTTGGGTGGGGTAAATTATATGTGTAGTAGAAAACTGTGGATAAAAGTGGGGATAACTAAGCCGATAAGTGGATAAGTCGAGCGAGCGCAACGAGCGAGACCCCGCCCTCTATGCTTATGTACTATGCATATATCTTAAAACATTTAGAGAATAATGAACTTTATATAGGTTATACCCAAGATTTAAGAAGAAGAGTTAAACAGCACCAAGCTAAAGGAAAAGTTGAATTAATTTATTACGAAGCCTATCAATTAGAAAAATTAGCAAGAATCAGAGAGAAGAAATTAAAACATTACGGAAGCGCTTGGAGGGCTCTCAAGCAAAGAATAATGGCTTAGAGGGCGGGGTGCTTCATTCCATTCAGCATGTTTATAGGCGAATATTCATATACCATCGATGCCAAGAAAAGATTAACTGTCCCGCCAAAGTTCCGGAAGATTTTGGGTGAAAAAGCGATCATCACCAGGGGCTTAGACAATTGTTTATTTTTATATACTCAAAAAGATTGGGAAGAGCAGGCGGAAAAATTGAGCAAATTACCGTTATCCCAGGCTGATGCCAGAGGTTTTGCCAGAATAATGCTGGCCGGAGCGATGGAAACAGATATAGATTCTTTGGGCAGGATATTGATACCGGATTATTTAAAGGATTACGCTAAGTTGGGCAAAAAAATAGTGGTTGCCGGATTATATAACCGGGTAGAAATTTGGGACGGAGAAATTTGGGACGAATATAAGCAAAAAACAGAAAGCGCCGCAGGAGATATAGCTGAAAGATTAAAAGAGCTGGGAATATAAATAAATGCATATCCCTGTCCTTGAAAAAGAAATATTGGAGGCCTTAGATCCCCAGCCGAATGAAAATTTTATTGATGCAACTATCGGGCAAGCGGGACACAGTTTGAAAATATTGGAAAAAAATGGTCCGAACGGAAAATTGTTGGGAATAGACCAGACACCGGAGCAAATAGAAATAACCCGGGAAAAAACGAAAAATTTTGAAAATAGAATTATCCTGGAATGCGGAAACTTTTCAAATTTAAAAGAGATCGCGGAGAAAAATAATTTCGGGCCGGCGAATGGGATATTATTCGATCTTGGGTTCTCAAGCTGGCATGTTGACGAAAGCGGCAAAGGGTTCACTTTTCAGAAAGACGAACCGCTATTAATGAACTACGGACAGGAAGGGCTGACAGCGGAGCAGATAGTCAATCAATGGTCCGAAGAAGATTTGGAAATGGTATTAAGCCAGTATGGGCAGGAAAGATTCAGCCGCCAAATAGCCCGCCAAATAGTCGAGAAAAGAAGAATAAAAGCCATTACCACTACATTCCAATTGATCGAAGCAATACAGAAGGCCATGCCGCGAAGATACCAGAATGGCAAGATCCATTTTGCTACCAGAACCTTTCAAGGACTGCGAATCGCCACAAACCAAGAGCTGGAAATCCTTAAAAAAGCTTTGCCGCAGGCAATAGAAATGCTGGCTCCAGGAGGAAGATTGGCAATTATATCTTTCCACTCTTTGGAAGATAGAATCGTGAAGATATTTTTGAAAGAAGAAGCTTTGAAAACCAAAATAAAAATTTTAACTAAAAAACCGATCGTGCCTGGCTTGGCGGAGATCAGGGAAAATCCCAGGTCAAGGTCAGCGAAATTAAGGGCGGCGCGAAAGATTTAAAATAATTAACAAAAAAATGTTCAGAATAAAAAAGAGCCAATCAAAAATTTTTTTAACATTGTCTTTCGCGTTTTTAGCATGTTTGGTATTTTTTTATGTTTTTCAAGTAAGCCAAATGGCTCAAGCCAGTTATGAGATCGGCCAAAACCAGAGCCAATTGGAAAAGAGTAAAAAAGAAGTGGCCAGATTGGAAGCTTCCTTGCTGCAAAACAGCACTCTGGACAAGTATGAACAAAAACTCAATGAGTTGGGCTATCAAAAGATCGACAGGATCGATTATGTGGTAGTTTCCAGCGCTATCGTGGCTCAAAAATAAATTAGCAAATTCACCCTAGAGAATCAGCATGTCATTAAAAAATTGGAGAGTTAATCTGATATTTCCGCTTTTAATATTATTTAGCATTCCGATATTCTGGCGTTTATTTGACCTCCAAATTTTAAAAGGAAGCTTTTATAAAGCCTTAGCTCAAGGGCAGCAAAGCGCTTTGTCTCAAACCGAACCTAAAAGGGGAGATATCTATTTCAAAAATGGAGAAATATTGGCGGCTACCAAAGAGGAGCCGTTTTTGCGTGTTTGCGTTAAAGATTTCGAAAAGAAAGAAGAAGCAGCGGCTGCCATTTCTCAAATATTAAAACAAGAGAAAGAAGAAATATTGAAGATCATAGATACGGGCGAAGGCTTTTATAAAACCGTTAAAGAAAACTTATCCAAGGAAGAAGTGGATGGTATTAATGATCTAAAAATGAAGGGAGTGGAAGTTGCCTGGCAATATAAAAGGCTTTACCCTAATTTAAATACCGGGTCGCAGATAGCGGGATTTTTGAATAAAGACGGCCAAGGGCAGTATGGGCTGGAAGCATATTTTAACGATTCTTTGACTGGCGAAGAAAAATTTGAGAATAAAAAAGTTACTCCTTGGGGATTTTTATTTTCCAGCTCTGAAAATTCCTCTAGCCAAGATAATGATTTACATCTAACGGTTGATTACAGTATTCAGTTCGAAGCTGAAAAAATATTAAAAGTGGGAGTGGAAAAATACGGTGCTAAAAGTGGGGAAATTTTGGTGGCCGAGCCGGCGACGGGAAAGATCATCGCGATGGCTCAATATCCCAATTTTGATCCTAATAAATATGGGGAATCAGCTATGGAAAATTTTTCTAATAAATCCATTCAAACTGTTTTTGAACCAGGGTCTATTTTCAAACCGATTACGATTGCCATCGCTTTAAATGAAGGAAAAATTACGCCCGAAACTCTTTTTTATGACGATGTCGGGTATCGCCAAGTTAGCGGCTACAAAGTTTATAATTATTCTCAAAAAGCTTGGGGTACCAGAAAAATGTATGAAAGTTTGCAATATTCGATTAATGTCGGAGTTATGGATGCGGAAACATTGATCGGCAATCAAACTTTTTATGATTACCTCGTCAATAGGTTTGAGCTTAACGATGAAACCGGCATTGAATTGGCCGGCGAAATAGTTTCTCCTTCTCAAAATAAAGAATTAAAAAAGGCTTTGGACAACAATATCCAGGTAACTTTTGCTAATGCTTCTTTCGGCCAAGGAGTGGAAATGACTCCTTTGCAAATAGTCCGCGCTTTTTGCGGATTGGCAAACAAAGGCCAGATGCCGGAAAAAATACAAATCATTGAAAATAAAGTTGTGAACGGAAAAATAGAATCATTCAATAATCAAACTTTTAAAACGCTTATAAGCCAAGAAAATTCAGAGAAATTGGTGAAGATGATGATTAATGTCGTTGAAAATGGTTACGGCCATTTAGCCAAGATCCCAGGTTATTATGTTGCCGGCAAAACAGGCACATCGCAAATGTCTTATGCCTATTTGGGTCAGGATAAAGCAGGATATTCTACTACCGATACTTGGCAAACTTTTATGGGTTTTGCCCCTGCCTATAATCCGCGCTTCGTTATGCTAGTCAAGCTGGATAATCCCGCTAATAGTAAAACTTCGGAATATTCCGCCGTGCCGATGTTCCATGATCTGGCCAAATATATCCTAGACCGTTGGCAGATTACTCCCGACTATGATCCCGATCTCGCCACAACCAGCCAAAAAATATATTAAATATTTTATATTAAAAACAGGCAACACTGTGTGTGCTGCCTGTCAAAAAAAGGAGGCCTCTCTGGCTCCACTGCCATTGGAGAGGGGTCCGTTACTGGAGGATATTCTGAATATTTTTTGAAAAATAATCTTTAAAAATCCTTTCATATTTATTTTCCTTGCGGAAAATGCATACAGCTGGGATTATAAACCCTTCATTTCTTTTTTTGAAAAGAAATGTGTTGTATGGTGGAGCCCTTGAAAAAAGATTGTTAAGCAGTCCTTTTTCAAGAACTCCACATATTTTTAAAGAACAATTATAATATAATACTATATCTGGTTTTTGTCAAGGGGTTTTGGGTTTTTATTTAGACAAAAAGATTTTTTTGTGTTAATTTAATAGAGTTTTGGCCCCATCGTCTAGTGGTTAGGACGCGTGGTTCTCATCCACGTAACACCGGTTCGACTCCGGTTGGGGCCGCCCAGAACCACGTAGGGTTCTGGGCGGCCCGGCACCCTACGTGGTGCCGGGGCCGCCCGGGACAAGGCAAGTTTTTCTAAACATTCGCGTGCCAACGGCCGCCGAAGACGAGCGAAGGCGGGCTTCGCCTCGCCGTAATCCATTGAAGTCCATGACAAGGAGGGCTTCGCCTCGCTGAAGTTAAATCCATTTGTATCTATGAATAAAGTGTATCTGGCGGGCCAGCCAAACGAGTATGAAAATAGCTGGAAGGAGCTTTTTAAGAAGCTGGATGGGTTTGATTTTTATGATTGGGAATCGGATTCAGACCAGACTTCGCCGGATACTTTTTTTCCAGCCGATTTATGCGGAATAAAAAAAGCTGATTTTATGGTTGCGAACCCCGGCATTGCGCCGTCCGAAGGAACCTGGATGGAAATCGGCTATTTTTACGCCAATAACACAAAAGCACCTGGAGATTTTTGTAAGAAATTGATTATCGTTTGGCGAGAGGATAGAGAGCCTAAATGGTCTATTGATTTTATCAAGAAAGCTGGATGGGTGGTAAATTCAGTGGAAGAAGCTAAAAATAAGCTGTTTGAAATTGCTGGAGAAAAACAATAGAATAATACTTACAGAGATAATAAGTGCAATTTTTTATATGGAAAATTCTAATATCAATAACAATATAGCCGCCGGCAAGCCGGAGGAAAAAGATAGGTATAACCCTTCTGAAAAAGAAAAATATTGGCAGGAATTTTGGGACAAGGAAGGCGTTTACAGATTTGATCCTGAAAAATCCGGGCCTATCTATACCGTTGACACTCCGCCTCCGACCATTTCCGGAGCTTTGCATTTGGGGCATATTTACTCATATATCCACGCGGAGGTCATTTCGCGTTTTAAAAGAATGGACGGAGCCAATATAAGATACCCTTTTGGTTTGGATAATAACGGCTTGCCTACGGAAAGATTGGTAGAAAAAGAGATCGGAATGAAGGGACAGGATATGCAGTTGGACGAATTCGTTAAGAAATGTTTGGAGGCCACGGAGAAATACAAGAAAGATTATGAAGGCCTTTGGAAATCGATCGGTCTTAGCGTTGACTGGAGGCTGGCATTTTCAACGATCTCCCCGGAAGTGCAAAAACTTTCGCAAACCGTTTTCAAAGAACTTTACGAGAAAGGGGTTATTTACAAGAAAAATGCCCCGGCTTTGTATTGTACCGAATGCCACACTTCTTTTGCGCAGGCTGAAAAAGAAGACAAAGAAAAAGAAGCTGTTTTCTATGATCTGGCTTTTAAAATCGAAGACGGCCAAGATTTGATAATCGCTACAACTCGGCCGGAACTTTTGCCGGCTTGCGTAGCGGTTTTTGTAAATCCAGAAGATACCAGATACAAACATTTAGTAGGCAAAAAAGTTAAAACTCCGCTTGGACAAGAGGTGGAAATTATGGCTGATGGAAAAGTTGAGCTGGAAAAAGGCAGCGGCGCTGTGATGTGCTGTACTTACGGAGACGAAACTGATATTTATTGGTCCAGGATGCACGCTTTGCCGGAAAAGATTATTTTGGATAAAGACGGGAAAATACAGAATACCGATGCTTCACTCGGCATCAACGGCAAACCGGTTTACGAAGCAAGGAAGATCATTATTGAAAAACTCAGAGAAGGCGGATATGTAAGGAAAGAAGAGAGAATCGTTCATAGTATCGGTATTCACGAGAGATGCGGCATGCCCATCGAATTTTTGTCTACTGTCCAGTGGTTTATGAAGATATTAGACAAAAAAGAAGATCTGTTGAAAGCCGGCAGAGAGATCAATTGGTATCCGGACTATATGGGAAAGAGATACGAAGAGTGGGTTTCCGGATTAAAATGGGATTGGTGCATTTCCAGAGAAAGATTTTACGGCATTCCAGTTCCTGTTTTTAGTTGTGATAGTTGCGGGAAAATAGTTATTCCGGATGAAAGCGAATTTCCGATTGATCCCAAGAAAGAAAAGGCAGAGCGCAAATGTCCCGATTGCAAAAATGGAAAATTGGTCCCTGATAAAAATATTTTTGATACTTGGTTTACTTCTTCTCTAACGCCCGATATCAATAACCTTCATCCGTTGAACGGCAAATTGCAGGGCAAGATGTATCCTATGTCTATGCGGCCGCTGGCGCACGATATAATAAGGACCTGGGCCGTTTATTCAATACTAATGGGTCTATACCGCCATAATGCCGCGCCTTGGAAAGACTTGATGATATCAGGCCATATTTTGCTTAAGAAAGGGGAAAAGATAAGCAAGAAAACAGGAGGCGGAAAATACAAACCCGAAGAATTGATAGCAACGCAATCGGCTGACGCTATCCGTTATACAATGTGCGGAGTAGCCTTAGGCAAAGACGCTTATTATGACGAGAAAGAAGTGGAAAAGGGAAGGAAATTGGCCACGAAACTTTATAACGCAGGCAAGCTTGTTCTAGGGAAACTGCAGGATTTCGATCCCAAGGAAAATGTTTCCATGAATGATCTGGAGGCGATCGATAAATGGATATTGCAGAGATCGTTCGAGACCGGGGAGAAAATGGCGCAGGCTTTTGATAACTACGAATATTCGCAGGCCAGGCAAGCGTTCGATGATTTTTTCTGGTCGGAGTTTTGCGATAACTATTTGGAGATCGCCAAGGGCAGACTGAATAAAATTGAAAATTCTAAAGAAAAAAGATCCGCTCAATTTGCTTCTTACCAAGGCTTTTTGAATGTTCTTAAAATGGCTTCTCCTTTTGTCCCTCACATTACAGAAGAAATGTATCACGCGGAGATAATAAAAAAGGGAGAAGGGGAAAACATGAAGGAGTCAATAGATTCAAAAAGCGATGCCGGGTATTTTTACAGGAATGAAAAGATCGCGAGCATCCATATCTCCAAATGGCCGCGGAATAATAAGGAATATTTCGATGCCGGCATAATTGAGGGAGCGGAAATGGCTTTATCCGTCATATCCGAAGCAAGGAAATTCAAAGCCGATAATAAGATCAAACTGCGCGATGAGGTTTCTTCTTTAACTATAAAATGCCCATCGGATAAACAGGCTCTTATTAAACCTTTTCTGGCTGATATCGCATCAGTTGCAAAAGCAAGGGAGATAAGCATGACAGACGGCGAAGGATTGTCGGTAGAGATAAAAATATAGCATTCAATAACATTCCAATAATGGAAAACTCTATTCAGGAGTTATTAAAAACCAGCAAGAAATACAAGGAAACAGCAGCGAAATTTTTGCAGGAGAAAAATTTGATTGAAGACCTTGGCAATTTTGGCCGTGTGGAATTAGGCGGGTCATATTCTTACGATCTTATGATGAATGGGGACATTGATCTTTATGTTGTGCGTAATGATCCGTTTTCAGCAGAGGAGATGGCAGAGATATTCAAATTTTTTTATCTTAAAAGAAAGTTTAAAAGCTATTTTATTCTTGGCGATTGGTATGACCGCCGGAAAGGCAACGAATGGCCTCACGGCCACTATATCGGTCTTAAAGATGATATAAGCGGCGATAAATGGGTGGTTGATGCATGGTTTGTTTCCGAAGAAGAATTTAAAGCCAGGGAGAAAAAAGAGATCGTTAAAAATGTTATTTTGACCGAGGAACAAAAACAGCTTATTCTGTTGTTCAAAAAATACAGGAATGAAAATAAATTGCGCGTCCCCGGTCAAACCATTTATCAGCTAGTGATCAGCGGAGAATGTAAAAATTTGGAAGATTTTAAGGCTCGCTTAACTTCCAGCGAGATAAAGTAAAAACTATTGCCATAATTTGACAACGCAAGAGAAAAGGCTAAGATTATAGGGAAATGCAAACGATCTGCCTTATCAGAATACGAAACGGCTAAAAGAAACGGCGATCAAGCCGTTTTTTTGTAGTTTTGCATTGATAGTTCTTTTAGAAAAGAAAAAGAGGTTATAGGTATGGGAAAATGGTATTGTTTTAGGGATGATAGGTATTTAGGAGACGAGGAAGCCAAGGTTTGCGGGAATAAAGAAGCTTCAAACGGCGAGAGGTGCTGAAGCTGGTGTTTATCTGCGAACAGGAAAAAGGAGCTGGTTGAATGGCTGGAAAAACTTTTGAGCAGACCGAAGAGATATTCTACTCCTGTTGCAAACATCGTTGCGGCGTTAAGCCTAATACGGTTTTGCGCTACTGTTCCCAAAAGGAAGGCGGACAGTGCAAAAAATTAGATATCAGCAATACCAGGAAATGGGCCGATTCTCCAATGAGATAGGCCCTTAATTTTTATATTTTCAAAAATTGGCAACTTAAATTATAATAAGGATATATTATGTCTCAATATTACAATTCAAAAAGGCTTAACGGATTATATAAGCCTGGAGCCAAAGAACCGTTCAAACTTTCACGGTCCAAGATCGATCTATTTTTAAACTGTCCCCGTTGTTTTTATCTTGATCGCAGATTAGGTATCGGCCGTCCGCCGGGATTCCCATTTTCTTTAAACAGCGCGGTTGATGCTTTGTTGAAACAGGAGTTTGATATTTACCGTGCTAATGGCAGCAAGCATCCGCTTATAGAAAAATACGGCGTTGACGCCCGGCCGGTTTTCCACGATGACTTGGACAAATGGCGCCATAATTTTACAGGCATCCAATATCTGCACGAACCGACCAATTTTTTGATCTTTGGCGCAATTGACGATCTTTGGCAGAATTCCAAAGGGGAATTTATCGTGGTTGATTATAAGGCTACGGCAAAAAAGGAAGACATCACGGAATTGGATAAAGAATGGCACGAAGGATATAAGCGGCAAATGGAAATTTACCAGTGGCTATTGCGCCGCAACGGCTACGAGGTTTCCAACACCGGTTATTTTGTTTATTGCAACGGCAAGGCTGATCGCGAAGCTTTTGACGGCAAGCTTGATTTTGATGTTACCTTGATCTCTTATACCGGCAGCGATGCTTGGATCGAGGAGGCTGTTTCAAGAGCCCATAAATGTTTAAATTCCTCAAACATTCCCGAAGCTGATCCTGGCTGCGATTATTGCAGCTATATCAAAGAGGCCAAAGAAGCTGGCGTTCAGAGCGGCGATTAGAAAATAAAAGGGAAATAAAAATGGATAATATCCCAAAACAAGCGATCATTTTGGCAGCCGGGGAATCTTCCCGGCTTTGGCCTCTCAATTCTAAACATAAAAGCTTATTGCGGATCATGGGCAAGCCGTTGATCTGGTATACAATTGAAGGATTGCGCACCGCCGGCATCGAGGATATCGTTGTCGTTCAGGGGCCGAAGCGCGATATAGAAGAGGATCTAAAAGATTTTTCGGACCTTGGCAATGTGAAATATGTGATCCAGCCGGAGGCTAATGGCATGAGCGGCGCGATGGCGGCGGCAAAGCCTTATGCCAACGAACAATTTTTTATTTTGTTCGCGCATGCGGTTGACTGTTTAGATGTGGTTAAGAAAATGCTGGAAAAAAGCCGGCAGACCGGGGCAAAAATGGTTTTGGCCGGACAGGCCACTAATAGTCCTTGGCTTTATGGCGCGGCGCGGCTGGAGGGCGACCGGATTTACGAGATCGTTGAAAAGCCGATAGAAGGCAAAGAGCCGTCCAATATTAAAATTAACGGCATCTATTTGTTTGAAAGCCGTTATTTTGATTATTTGCAAAAAACTTTGGGCACAACCCATTTCAACCAGGAATTCGAAGCGGCGGCTTCGGCTTACGCCAAGGAAAACGATTCCCGCATCGTTGTTTTAGATAAAGATTATAAAGGCATATCGTTGAAATATCCTTGGCATTTATTCGGCGTGCAAAAATATATTTTTGATAAATTTTTAATAAAGCAAACTATTGCCAAATCCGCGCGGATCGCCAAAAGCGCGATTATCATTGGCAATGTTTATATCGGCGATAACGTTGAAATTCATGAAGGAGCGGTGATCAAGGGTCCATGCTATGTCGGCGATAATTCCGTGATCGGCAACAATTCCATTGTCCGTGATCATTGCGATCTGGAAAAAGGCGCGATAATAGGCGCGTTATGCGAGGCGGCGCGCGTGATCTTTCAGCCCGATGTTCATGTTCATTCCGGTTATTTCGGCGACTCTATCATTGACTCCGGTTGCCGGGTTGGCGCCGGTACGGTAACGGCCAACGCGCGTTTGGACAGGGATGAGATAAAAGCGCAAGTTAAAAGGGAAAAGAACGGGGAAAAAAGAACCGAGATGGTAGGGACAGGCTTAAAATCTTTAGGTATTATTGTCGGCCAAAATTCCAAGGTCGGAATAAATGCTTCACTGATGCCTGGCAGAATGATCGGC
The DNA here is from genome assembly GCA_041657385.1 of Minisyncoccota bacterium. Lineage (GTDB taxonomy): Bacteria > Patescibacteriota > Minisyncoccia > Minisyncoccales > JAQTVQ01 > CAIMDX01. Next base: position 40,421 of record JBBABZ010000005.1, read on the forward strand.
AAGGATTGCGTAGTCGGCCCGGGAACGGTTTTAATGGAAAATTTACAGGATGGAGAAAAAGCGGTTTAAATTATGATTTCTTTTCTTTTTAAAATAGCGAACATCGCCAGGAAGATCTACTGGAAAATTTTCAAGCCAAAAAGTGTTGGGGTAAGAGTTTTGGTTAAAAAAGAAGAAAGTATTTTGTTAGTTAAGCACCATTATTGTAAAAGTTTTTATTTGCCAGGCGGCGGCGTTAAAAAAGGGGAAGCGCCGATGGAAGCGGCAAGAAGGGAGCTATCGGAAGAGTGCGGGTTATTTTTAAAGAATTTTAAGCTATTAGGGAAATACTTGAACGATTATGAGGGCAAGAAGGATGATATTTTTTTGTTTTTGGCTAAAACTGAAAGGGAAGAAGGGTTGAAACCGGGGTTAGAGATAGAATCCTGCAACTATTTTCCTCTTGATCTATTGCCTGCAGATCTCTCTCCCGGAACCGCGCGGAGAATAGAAGAATATAGAAATAAAAAATTCAATGGAGGCGTTTGGTAATTTTTAAAATTAAATGTGGAAAACAAAATCTGGCAACAAAGACAAGAAAAAGATATAATAAATTAATTTTAGAGATAATAAATAGACATTTTCAGCTTTGAGGCCAAGGCCGGAAATTTTTATAACGGTTTGATAAGAATAAAATCAATTAAATATGGAGCCTAAAAAAATCTATTTGTCGGTAATCGTTCCAGCGTATAACGAGGAAAAAAGGATACCTAAAACTTTGACGGAAATAAACAGTTACCTACAAAAACAGCCCTATGAATCGGAGGTTATCGTTGTAAGCGATGGATCAAGCGACAGGACCATTGATGTGGTTAGGGGTTTTTCCAGCCAAATTAAAAATTTGGGAGTGATCGCTATGCCGGAAAGGCAGGGAAAAGGATTTGGGGTAAAGCAGGGTATGCTTAAAGCAAAAGGGGAATACAGGGTATTCACAGATGCCGATAACTCTACGCCTATCCAGGAAGTGGAAAAGTTTTGGCCGGAATTTAAAAATGGCTACGATGTTGTCATCGGTTCTCGCGACATTAAAGGCGCCGATATAGCAGTTCCTCAGCCTTTTTTCAGGCGATTTTTAGGTAATGGTTTTAATCTTTTGGTGCAAATCATTTTAGGCCTTTATGGGATTTGGGACACTCAATGCGGGTTTAAGGGTTTTAGCGCCAAAGCGGCGGAAGAGATTTTTTCTGTCAGCGTGATCAAGCATTTCGGTTTTGATCCGGAAGTTTTGGCTATTGCCAAAAAGAGAGGATATAAGATCAAGGAAGTGCCGATTCGCTGGCTGAACGATACTGAAAGCAAAGTGAAGATGAGCCATACTATCAAAATGTTTACGGAAGTCTTGACCACTAGAAAAAATATGTGGCTGGGAAAATACGATAAAAAATAACTTTTAACTTCCGCTTTTGTCTTGTTTCTTTTAAGATCGGCGGAAATTTATTTAAAATATGGAAATAGGCCAATCCAAGGCTAAAGCCGTTTGGAAAAGAAGCGATTTGATAGCTATTCTAATAATTGGCGAGCTGGTAGCTTGGCTGGCTTTCGCTATCCTTCAAAATGCCAGAAATGATCTCTTTTTCTATCCCGGCTTGCTTAAATTTTTTGGATCAGCCTTAAACATAGGGTTGCTCATGGCTCTATTCGTCCCTTTGGCCGCTTTAGCTTGTTTATATGCAGCGTATCTTTTGGGCCAAAAAATGCCGGTGATATTCCAGGTTGCCAAATTTATTTCCGTTGGAGTTTTGAATACTTTAATAGATTGGGGAATTTTGACCATACAAGTGATCATGACCGGAATTAATGCGGGGCTTGGATATGGAATATTCAAATCAGTTTCATTCTCAGCCGCCGTTTTTAATAGTTTTATTTGGAATAAGTGCTGGACTTTTAAAAAGAATGATACCGGCAAGACCCAGCAAGAGCTTTTGCAATTTCTTTTGTTAAGCCTTGTAGGATTTTGCATTAATGTCGGAGTAGCTTCTTTTGTAGTTGATGTTGTCGGTCCCCAGGGAGGAATTTCGCGCAATCTTTGGGCGACGGTTGGAGGAGCGGCCGCCACAATGTTTTCAATGGTTTGGGACTTTGTCGTTTATAAATTCATTGTTTTTAAAAAATAGCTTCCGATCGGAAAATGCCAAAAGAAATTTACGCTATCGCCACCTTGGTCGCCAGTATCGTCGGAGTCGGTATTTTTTCTTTGCCTTACATCGCGGCCCAAGTCGGACTGTTCACGATGCTCGGATATTTTTTGATTTTGGGAGGAGTGATGTTTTTTCTCTATTTGATGTTCGCGGAAGTGTCTTTAGTCACGCCCGATTATAAAAGGCTGCCCGGATTTGCCGAATATCATCTTGGCCCGCTGGCTAAAAAAATAGCCCTGGGCTCAATGATCATAAGCTCGCTTGGTTCGATCTTGGCTTATCTGATTGTAGGAGGGCAATTTTTGTCAGGCATTCTTGATCCGATCTTTAAGATCGGCAACGGCGACAGTTCAGTTTTTTATACCTTTCTTTATTGGCTGATCGGGACAGCCTTGATCTTTTTAGGGATCAAAACCATCGCGAAAATAGAATTTTGGGGATTTATTTTATTCTTTGTCGTTTTGGCGATCCTTTTCTTTTTTGGCCTTCCTTTTATAAAATTAAGCAACCTGATGGTTAAAACAGGCGATTTAAGCAGTTTGTTTTTGCCTTATGGCGCAATCGTTTTTTCTTTGTGGGGGATCGATATGATCCCGGAAGTAGAGGAGATGCTGGGCAGGCACAACAAGAAAAATCTTTTGAAAAAAGTTATAGTTATATCGCTTTTACTGACTTTGGCAATTTATTTTTTCTTTATATTTTTGACTTTGGCGATAGCGGGTGCCAACGTTAACGATTCCGCGATCGCTTCTTTGCGCGATATAGTTGGGCCGGCGGCGGTGACCTTTGGCTTTATTTTTGGGTTGATAGCTACCTTCACTTCTTTCATCACTAGCGGATTGACTTTGAAAAAGGTCTTACATTACGACCTCAAGATCAGCAAGATCGTTTCTTTCGGGCTGACTTGCTTTATTCCGCTGATCGTTTTTTTGATAGGGGTCCAGCAATTCATTCCGGTCATTTCCTTGGTTGGCGGCACAATGATGGGAGTTAACGGGTTGTTGATCCTGGCAATGTATAATAAGATCAAGCCTCAAAAAAAATGGCTGATGTTTCCATTGATAACGTTATTGATGGCAGGGATGATATTTGAGATAATTTATTTCATTAAATAGTAAAATAGTTTTTATATCTGCATGATAGCTTTATTTTATATTTTGGCGGTTATAGTTTGCTGCGTTTTGCTTTTTTTGTCTGCGGAATTGCTTATCGGCGCGATAAATAGGATCGCTAAATTTTTAGGATTAAAAGAATTTGTGGTGGCCTTTTTTGTCATGGCCGTAGCCGGTTCTTTGCCTAATCTCTTTGTGGATGTTTCTGCCGCTTTGCGGGGCATGCCTGAATTGGCTTTCGGCGAGGTGGTGGGAGGCAATGTTTTTGATCTGACAGTGACCGCGGCTTTAGCGGTGCTGTTTTCCCGCAATGGAATTCCGGCAAGGGGCGGAACTATTCAGACTTCGGCTATTTTTACTATTATTTCAGCTATTCTGCCTTTGGCCTTGATCATAGACGGGAATCTTTCACAAATAGACGGAATGATCCTTATCTCTTTCTTTATTTTTTATATAATTTGGCTTTTCTCTAAAAAAGAAAGATTTACCAAAATTTATGACGGGCAGGAAAAATTATCGCCCTTAAAAGCTTTTAAAGTTTTTATTGCTGACTTGGGAAAAGTTATCCTGGGTTTGATCTCTCTTCTTATCGCTTCAAATTTAATCGTAGAAGCGGTCAGCGATTTTTCCTCGCAGTTCAATTTCCCAGTCGCCCTGATCGGAGTTTTAATAGTCGGCTTAGGCAATTCATTGCCAGAACTTTATTTTTCAACTACTTCGGCGCGTAAAGGAGAGACAAGCTTGATCTTTGGAGATTTGATGGGCGCGGTTATAATTCCCGCTACGCTGGTTTTGGGAATAGTAGCGCTGATCCGTCCTTTTTCTATTTCTGATTTTTCTCTTTACGCCTTGGCTAGGACCGCAATGCTTATTTCAGCCCTTTTATTTTTAGTTTTCATCCGAACTGATCGGAGAATCACTAAAAAAGAAGCCGTCGGGCTTCTGGCGGTTTATGTGATTTGGCTTTTAGCGGAAGTATTTAAAAATTACCGCGCTTAGTCGAGATTTTTTTTGAGATTTTCGATTTCTTCTTTTATTTCAGCCGCTTTTTCAAACTGGAGATTGCGGCGGGCCATATCAAGCATCAAACTAAGGCGCTTTAAATGTTCCTTCAAGAATTCTTTATTAGGCAGGTGCTCTTTGCCTTCTTCTTCATCTTTTTTACCCATTCCTGAAAGAGAATCTTTAATCGAAGTGATAATAGAGGCGGGATCAACTTTGTGGGCTTTATTGTAGGCTTTTTGGATCTTGCGTCGTTTGGTTGTTTCGCTGATAGCTCGTTTCATCGACCCGGTGATGTTATCGGCATACATGATGATCTTTCCTTCCGGGTGGCGGGAAGCGCGGCCCATAATTTGGATCAGCGAAGTTTCGTCGCGCAGAAAGCCCTCTTTGTCGGCATCTAAAATTGCGATCAGGGAAACCTCGGGCAAATCCAATCCTTCTCTTAAAAGATTGATGCCTACCAGCACATCGAATTTTCCTTTGCGTAAATTAGCCAATATTTTCGGCCGTTCCAAGGTTTTAACCTCGGAATGGATATATTCGGCCTTGATTTTGGTTTCTTTGAAATATTGGGAAAGCGCCTCGGCCATTTTTTTAGTTAAAGTTAAAACTAAAACTCTTTGGTCTTTTTCTTTGCGTTTAGCTATTTCGGCCATCAAATCTTTTATTTGGTTTTCGGAAGGTTTTATTTCTATTTCCGGGTCCAAAAGATAGGTCGGGCGGATGATCTGTTCTGCTATCTTCGCGGAATGCTGGCGTTCAAAAATATTGGGCGTGGCTGAAACGAAAATAGTCGTGCCTGTTTTTCCCATAAACTCGTCGAATTTCAGCGGCCGGTTATCCAAAGCCGACGGTAGGCGGAAGCCGTAATCGATCAAGGTTTTTTTGCGCGAGCGGTCGCCTTCGTTCATGCCGCGGACCTGCGGAATGGTCATGTGGGACTCGTCAAGGAACAATAAATGATCTTTAGGAAAATAGTCCATCAAGGTGTAGGGCGGCTCTCCCTTGGGCCGTTTTTCAAAATAGCGGGAATAGTTTTCAATGCCATGGCACCAGCCGGTTTCGCGCAGCATGGCCATATCATATTCTGTCCGGCGCTGCAATCTTTCGGCTTCCAGCAGTTTTTTTCCGTCTTTCAATTTTTCAGTTTGTTCTTTCAGCTCTTCTTCGATGTCTTTCAAAGATGCTTTTATTTTTTCTTTTTCACTGATCCAGAATTTGGCCGGCCAAACTTCCAGCTGATTTTGGGGAGTAAAAGCTCCCAAGGGAACCTCGCCGATCCAAAGATTTTTTATTTTTCCGCTTTCTATCTCAAATCTTAAAATCTGGTCTTTACCCAAAGTCCAGACATCAATAAAGGCGCCTCTGACGCGGAAGTTGCCGCGCCAAAGTTCGTAGTCGTTTCTGGCGTATTGCAAATTGAGCAATTGGCCGATCAATTCGTCATGGCTAAGTTCCTGGCCTTTTTTGAATATCAAAGAAAATTTTTGGTAAGTTTCGGGCGATCCCAAGCCGTAAATGCAAGAGACCGAAGCCACAACTAAAACATCTTTGCGTCCGATGAGCGATTGGACCGCTTCGTGGCGCATCCGGTCTATTTCCTGGTTGATTTTGGCGTCCTTATTAATATAAGTATCGGTTTGGGGAAGATATGATTCAGGCTGATAATAATCGTAGTAGGAAACAAAATAAGAAACGGCATTATTCGGGAAAAAGGCTTTAAACTCTTCGTAAAGCTGGGCGCACAAAGTTTTGTTAGGAGAAACAACCAAAGTCGGCCGCTGGATCTTTTGGATCACATTGGCCATGGTAAAAGTTTTGCCCGATCCGGTTACGCCCAAAAGCGTCTGGAATTGGTTTCCGGATTTAATACTGGACACCAGCTCTTTAATGGCTTTGGGCTGGTCGCCGCGCGGTTCAAATTTGGAGATGAGTTCAAATTTATTCTTGTTCATATCTTAAGAGATTTTATCCGGCGTTTTTTTTGAAAAGTAATGGCGAAGCGGTGGGCTTCATCGCGAGTTTGCAGAAATAAATTTCTTAGTTTTTCCGGGAATCTTTTCAAGTAGACAGGATCCTTGGAAAATAGGGAGAATATTTTATCCCGGCCGAATTTACCTAGGCTTCTTTCTTTAGATATGGCTAAAACAGGGATTCCGATATTTTTTACCGCCTTCAGTTGGGGCTTACCGCCGTCGACTAATATTAAGTCTGGCGTTTTCCATTCCGGATGGCCCAGCCTGCGATCGATGATTTCTTTAAGCGATCCGACATCATTTTGGCCTTCAATGGTTTTGATCTTGAACAAACGGTAATCGGACGGTTTCTTTTTGCCGTTTTCGAAAACCACCATCGAGCCGGTTGCCATTGTGCCGGAGAGGTTCGAAATATCATAACCTTCCAGCCGTTTATTTTTTTCAGCGTAAAATTCCAGCAAAGTTTTCAAAACAGCAACCATCTCATTATACTTCTTTTTTTGCCGTTTATTTATACAGGGAGCGGGGCAGAGTTTTAAGTCGGCGTAAAGGCAAGGCTTTTTCGGCAAATTGCGGCAGGTGCGATAGGGCAGGATCTTTCGAATATCTTTTAAAAATCTTTTCAGTTCCGTGCCGGAAATAAAAGGGCCGACAGGGTCAAGGTTTTCTTTTTGCGCCCGATGGGTAATGGCTAGGCGGGGAAAGTCTTCCTTGGTAAAACCGACAGAGGAGTAGTTCTTGTCGTCACGCCATTCGATATTATATTTCGGCATGAATTTTTTGATCAAATCGTTTTCCAGGATTAGCGCTTCTTTTTCATCGCGGCATTTAATGAAATCAATATCAGCCACCTGATCGTAAAAATCAAAGCGGACATCTTTTCTCCTTTGAAAATGGGAGCTTATCCTTTTTTTGAGGTTCTTGGCTTTGCCAACATAAATGATCCGTTCGCTTTGGTCTTTGAACAGGTAAACAGCCGGATCAGCCGGCAAATTTTTAATAGTTTCTTTGATGTCAGAAGGCATATAAGCTAAAGCCAACAATATCATTTTAACCAGTCCCTTTCAATAAAAGATAAACCTTTCCGATGGTATAGCTTTGAGGTAGATTGCAGCTTCCAAATTTGGTCGATTTATGCTAAAATTTCAAGTTCGTCACAAGTATTTTTTAAATTTATTGTTAAAGTTTAGTAGGTTTTGTCTGTGTTGGGCGGGCTTCGTCTTGCCGAAGCTCCGCACAACGGAGCGAAGGCAGATGGTATACAAACTATGGAAAAAGATTTTATCGAGCTTACCAAAGTTAAGGTTCATAACCTTAAAAATATCAGCCTTAAGATTCCCAAAAATAAATTGGTGGTGATTTGCGGTACTTCGGGATCGGGAAAATCGTCATTGGCTTTTGATACTATTTTTCAAGAGGGCCAGCGCCGATACTTGGAAAGCTTGTCGTCTTACGCCAGGCAGTTTTTGGGCGGGATGAAAAAACCGGATGTTGAAAAAATAGAAGGGCTGTCGCCGACCGTGGCCGTTGACCAGAAAACCATTTCTTCCAACCCGCGCTCTACTGTCGGAACCTTAACCGAGATCTATGATTATTTAAGATTGCTTTTTGCTTATGTGGGCAAAGCCTATTGTCCGGCCTGCGGCCGTCCGCTGGCTTCGCAAACGCCCCATCAAATAGCGGACCATATTTATAAGCTGGCAGAGAAAGGCTGGATCTCTATTTTGGCTCCCGTTGTTATCGGCAAAAAAGGCGAGCACAAAGGGACCATTGAGGAAATTTTTCAGGAAGGCTGGCCGCAGGTCAGAATAGATGGAATTACTTATCCTATTTCCGAGGCCCGCGAGAAAAGTTTTGATAAAAATAAATTCCATAATATTGAAGTTTTAGTTGATCGTGTTTCCCTTATTGAATACAAAAAAGATCTGGCTGGAGACAAAAAACTAACCAAAAAAGAAAAAGAGGCGATGAATACCAGAAAGAAAAGAGTGGAGTCTTTGCTAAAAGAAACCAAAGAGCGTCTTTTGGAATCGGTAAAAAAAGGATTGAGGATCGGCAAAGGGCGGGTGGCTGTCATCTGGATGGAAGGGAAAAAAGAAAAAGAAGAAATTTTATCGATCACTTTAACTTGTCCAGCTTGCCAGATTTCTTTTCCGGAAATGGAGCCGAGGCTGTTTTCGTTCAACAGCCCTTACGGCGCTTGCGCTTTATGCCAAGGGTTGGGAAAATTGAAAAAAATCGACCCGGATTCTATCGTGAGTCCCGATCTTTCGCTTAATGAGGGTGCGATCATGCCCGGTTTTGCTTTGAGCCGTTCGATGATGAGGCTCTCCGGCGGTTCTTACCAAAAATTTTCTTTGCAGGAAGCGGCCGATTCAATGGGCTTTTCTTTAGACGAGCCTTTTAAGAATTTATCCAAAGATATCCAGGATCTGATCTTATACGGGAACCAGGATTTTTTGCCTGAATATGAAGGAGCGGTCCCGAAAATGGAAAGGTTCTATCGCGAAACGGATTCCGATTATGTGCGCAACGAGATCGGGAAATATATGCGCGAGATCGTTTGTCCGGATTGCCACGGCGCACGGTTAAGGCCGGAAGCCTTGGCCGTTAAGCTGGGAGACAAAAACATGAACGAAGTAACTTTGATGCCGGTCGATGAAGAAAAAATATTTTTTGAAAAATTTATAAAAACCTTGGGCGAGGGCGACACGAAAATTGCCGAGCCGTTGATCAACGAAATTTGCAAAAGAATTTCTTTCTTATTGGATGTCGGTGTTGATTACATCAGTTTGTCGCGCGAAGCCGAGAGCTTGTCCATTGGCGAGAACCAGAGAATCAGGCTGGCTTGCCAGCTGGGTTCGGGTTTGTCCGGCATCATTTATGTTTTGGACGAACCGACTGTGGGATTGCATCAGCGCGACACCGACCGCTTGGTTAAAGCTTTGAAAGATCTAGTCAAGATAAACAATACCGTTATTGTCGTTGACCATGATGATATGGTGATCGAGAATGCCGAATGGATAATTGAGATCGGACCGGGTGCTGGCAGATACGGCGGAGAAGTTGTTTTTGAGGGCGTCTACAGCGACCTGCTAAAATCAAAATCTTTGACCGGACTATACTTATCAAAAAAACTTTCTACAGCCACTAATTTTTCCAAAAAAGATATTTCTGACGTTAAATGGCTCCAGCTGAAAGGGGCCAGCGAATTCAATTTAAAAAATGTTGACCTTAAAATTCCCTTGGGCCGTTTTGTTTCCGTGGCTGGAGTTTCCGGATCGGGCAAAAGTACTTTGGTCATTGATACTCTTGCCAAAATTTTAGGCAAAGAGTTGAACGGCCAGACAAAAGTTTTTCCCGGAAAATACAAAGAGATCCTTGGCATAGAACAGATCAATAAAGTAGTTCTGGCCGACCAAAGCCCTATCGGCCGAACACCGCGCTCTAACCCAGCCACTTATACGGGGATATTTAATACGATTCGCGATCTTTTCGCTTACAGTTATCAGGCCAGATTGAAAGGCTGGGGCCCGGCCTATTTCAGTTTCAATACCAAAAGCGGCCGCTGCCCGGCTTGTAAAGGAGAAGGCTTTAAAAAAGTGGAGATGTATTTTCTGCCCGATGTTTATGTGGAATGCGATATCTGCAACGGCCGAAAATTCACGCCTGAAATTTTGAAAGCGGAATACAACGGCAAAAGCATTGCCGATGTTTTGGATATGAGCGTTGACGAAGCCAGAGCTTTTTTCAGCGACATTCCGCCGATCAAAGATAAGCTGCAATTGCTAATAGACATCGGGTTGGGTTATTTGAAGCTTGGCCAAAGCGCTACCACTTTATCAGGCGGAGAAGCCCAAAGAATAAAACTTGCTTATGAGCTGGCGCGCCGCGATACCGGCCAAACAATGTATATTCTGGACGAGCCGACCGTTGGTTTGCATTTTGACGATGTCAAAAAACTTTTGATCGTTCTGCGCCGCTTGGTAGAAAAGGGGAATACGGTTTTGATCATTGAGCACAATTTGGAAGTTTTAAGGGAATCCGACTGGATCATAGAAGTCGGTCCCGAAGGGGGAGCCAAAGGAGGCAAGATCATCTTTGAAGGCAATATCAGCGACCTCCGCAAAGCCACAACCCCCACCGCCAAGTTTCTCTAATCCAGCCCCAATAAATCCCTGTGGATAACCTGGTCGAAGCCGGGCTTCGACCAGTATCTCTGTGGATAAAAACCATACCTTTCCGAAAGGTATGGTTTTGGGATTGTCCTCCTCTTGACAGGATATTGTCATTGTGGTATAGTATTAATATTGAAACTGAAGTTCTGGGATCGGCTTTCCGGATCCGTCTGGAGATCCCGACCCCAGGACATTGAAGCACATTTACAAAAGAATATCGTTTTGAATACCGCGATCCTCATTCTTCTTCCATTTTTTCCATTACTTTTACGGACAACATCCCGCATACCTCAACAAAAGAGGCGAACGGAATGTTATTCGTAAAAGCAAAATTAATTTACAGCCAAGGCAAAATGCCTTTGGCTGTAACCAGCCAAAGCAATAAGCCCTAGGCTGAAAAAAATGGA
>JBBABZ010000006.1:0-48631 GCA_041657385.1 Minisyncoccota bacterium
TACAATAATGAACGCGCGCAGTGGGGCAAAAACAAAATGACCCCTGTTGAATACAGGGATCATTTGCTCGCCCTAACCGTTTAGAGCGGTTTTTAAACCGTGTCCACTAAACGGGGTACAGATCAGAGGGCGTGGTGGCTTTTGGCGGAAAACTTGATATCCGACCGAAATATCAACGTGAATTTGTGTACAAACCGGAACAGCGCGACGCGGTTCTTGAAACAATCAAAAAGGGTTTTCCGCTTAATGTGATGTATTGGATGAAAAGAGAAGATGATGGATACGAAGTACTTGACGGCCAGCAACGAACAATCAGCATTGGGCAATATGTAAACGGGGATTTTTCTTTGAATAACCGATTTTTCCATAACCTGACCGAAGAAGAGCAGGATAAAATTTTGAATTATGAATTGTTTATCTATTTTTGTGAAGGCACAGACAAAGAAAGAATAGATTGGTTTACGGTTATTAATACTTACGGAGAAAAAGTAAATGAGCAAGAAATCCGCAACGCCGTTTATACCGGGCCTTGGCTTAGTGATGTAAAACTTAAATTTAGTAAAACAAACTGCGTCGCTTATCTGCTGGCCAATGATGGCGGGCAACTGGTAAACGGCGCGCCGATCAGGCAAGAATATTTGGAAACCGCGCTTTCATGGATAAATAACGGCAAAGTTGCCGATTATATGGCGAAACATCAGCACAACAAAAACGCCGATGAATTATGGGGATATTTTCAAAATGTAATCGCGTGGGTGCGAAAGGTTTTTATAAACTATCGCCGAGAAATGGCCAACGTACAGTGGGGTGGATTATACAACGAATTTAAAGATAAAAAATTGGATTCGGCCAAGCTGGAAAAAGAAATAACAAAGCTGATGCAAGATGAAGATGTTACCAAGAAATCCGGTATTTATGAATATGTTTTAACCAGAAATGAAAAATACTTAAATATCCGCGCCTTTACCGACAGGATAAAAAGAGAGACCTACGAGAGGCAAAAAGGTATATGCAAAAACTGCAAAAAACATTGTGAAATTGAGGAAATGGAGGCCGATCATATAAAACCTTGGCATGAGGGTGGTAAAACAATTCTGGAGAATTGCCAGATGCTATGCAAACAATGCAACCGGACTAAATCTGGTAAGTAAGCTTTTAATTAACTGTGTTAAAGGATATTTGGTCTTGTTAGTATTTGCAGATTGAATGGTTTCGGCGGGCAGAAAGATCGAATTCGTTTTCAATCAACCGTGGGATTTAATCGTAAATTCGGCCGATTTAACCGACAGCGCCACGCGAAGCGTGGCGAAATTTAGGGCTAAAATTGACGATTGTACTTGCGTGCTGGTGCTCTTGGACAAGATTAGAACTTATTACCAACAAAATCCGCCAAATTGACCCCCGACTATTGCTCGTCAGCCTGTGTTTGGCCTCAAACCCAGTCTTCCTCGCAGAAGGCGTCCCCGTTGCTACGGGTCCGCGCGGATTGGGCCGCTGCCAACGCATTTTAGCCGCAGGTGGGGGTAAAAAGGTGGGAATTTGAAATATATAAAAAATATAAATCGAGGCCGGAGGCCTCGCGAAAATTATTGATTTCCAGGATTGAAAAGTGGTTTCGAAAGAGATAAATTAAAACTATGATTTGCTTAATGTATAGTCTTTGTCACATCATCTTAGCCTTCAAGATTTCTGATGTTAAAGATATTATAAGTATAATTCAGGGGTTAGTTATTATTTGGGCGACATTCTTTACTACTAGATGGACTTATAAAACATTTGCGCATAAGGAAAAAATCGATGAACTAAAAGAACTGAAAAAAACAGTTATGCTTTATCATCATAGGCTACAGTTATTTTGTATGCAAATTAGAGAAAATGAAACACCCGACGATGATGAAATTAAGGAAAAGCTGGAATTAGCTAATATACATAATAAACTTGTAGCGCTTTATTCTTTAAACCTTTACACAAAGCCTGATTTTAGAGAAAGAATTCAGAACATCGTCGGTAAATGGATAGCTAATGATAGAATAAATACAATGCAAAGAAGAGGGAAGAGTTGGAGAACAACAGAGGAAGAAAGAATTAAGATTTGGAAAAAATTTGATGAAGAATATAAGGAAGTTTTCGAATTAATTGATAAAGAAGCCGGAAGATATATTTAATTTCCCAGGCCCCAAAAGTATAATTTTATAATTGTATAACCGTGGCAAAATATAGGTTCAGCAAATTTGAGAGAAGCCAAACGCCTCTTAAATTCAGACTTGGGCCGCACGATTTTTTGATTCTTCAGGATATTGCGGCGCATAAGTTTTTAGACTCGAAGCATATTTTGGCTTTACACCCGGAAATGAAAGAAAGAAGCCTGCAATCAAGGCTTCACTTTCTATTTCATGGCGGGCTAGTGGAGCGACCGGCCAGCCAATTTACATATTTTCAAAAATCAACTCACATTATTTATAGGCTAACCAAGAAAGGCGCGGAATTGGTTTCTCAAAGCAAGGGAACGAATGAAGAAGTAAAGAAGCCAAAAGACGCGGGCGTATCCTTTTTACAGCACTCGCTAATGATCTCTAACTTTAAGACGATCATGGAATTGGCCTTAAGGAATGTTCCCGGAACCAATCTTGCTATCTGGGAAGAGCCTAAAGTTATTGATGCGGTATATAGCGAAGGCGAAAGGCATCCAATCGCGCCGGATGCGTTTTTCACGCTCGAAGATAAAAATTGCTATATGCATTTCTTTTTAGAGGTTGATCGTTCGACAATGGCGCTTGAGCGGATGCTTAAAAAGTATAAAGGATACTGGAACTGGCGGCTTGAAGGCGGCCAAAAACGAAAGCTAAAAATCGAGAATTTCCGCGTATTATCCATATCCCAAAGCGAGGAGCGTAAAGAGAACATGAGAAGGATCGCTAAAAGAGCCAACGGCAGGGAAACCGGAAGCGCAATGTTTTGGTTCGCCTGCGAAAAGTCCTATAACCTCGAAAATCCCGAATCCGTCTTAAAACCAATCTGGCAAACGCCTAAAAACAACGACTGGCACCACATTTTAGAGTAAATCGAGGGTAGCTTTACTTCTTGGCTGTTTGTAGTATGAATAATGCAATATGGATTTTTTCTCGATCTCAAACTTAATAACGCCCGCGATTATTATTTCTTTAACTGTCTTTTTGGTTCATTTTTTTGGAAAAATCATAGCCGATGCAAAACCGTTTGCTGACGATCGTAATTGGGAGATACAGCTTTCCGGCATTTCTTTTTTTATAAACATAATTGTAATTCCTTCGGTTATCGGGTTTGCGATAGCTTGGAATTTAGGAAATTTAGTCATTTTTGTTCACTGGGTAAATCTTTTTCTTATTACATTTTGTTTATATCTGCTTTGGCGATCGTCTGCGTTATTAGTTGCTAAGGTTTATCATTCAATTTGAATTTAAGGATATTAAGTTAGGGAAAGAGATAATAAGCGCAAAAGAATTCGGTGATTTTTTTGGATCAATAGACAACTTTTCAAACAAAATTCCGCTTTACTTTTTTACTATTTTATTCGCCTATATTTTAACGATAGAATATAGATCCAATAGTTTTTGTTGGATCGTTGTAATAGGGTCATATATATTCATAAATCTAATTTTCGTTGCTCTTGTTTATTCTTTAAAAAGGACCAAATTGTCGCAAGTTGATGTGATTTTAATAAACAGAAGAAGATCAATTTTAGATGCAACATTGTTAAAAGTAAATAAAGATAATGTACGCATTAAGAAAGCCGGTAAGGTTTTTATTATTAATAAAGACCAAATAGAAAGAATTGAAATTCCTAGACTAAATCATGAAGAAAACGAGAATCGTTAGTCATCTTGGCTATTCAGATCTTTTTAAAACATTCCAAAGGAATGGTCTTGTTTTATTTGCTAACTCTTTGAAAACTACGATAGATTTTGAAAAACAAATTTATTGCCTCCTTGAGTCAATGGATCCAGTTGAGCTAATACAATTTTCATCTTTTCTCAATATGATTTGCCAAACTTGTACAGCAGAAATGTCAATGGTAAGAGGCCTTACTCTTTTGATAGAAACTAAGGTTCTGCCCGCAAATGCTCGTTTGTCTAATAAAATTGTTTTTCATAGAGAAAATCTTTTGAATTTAATAGGTCAAATAATTGAGAAAAAAATTCAGGGCAACCAGCAATTGACGGGCCGGGGTTATTTGGAAAACCAAAATAAATATTGCCAAGCAATACTATTTAATAACGACTTATTAAGTTTGGAAACGGGTGACTCTTCTGATACGCCCCTTCAAAGTATTTTACGCAATTATTTTATAAAGGAGTGGCCATATTATTATTTGCTTGATATTGCCAGAAATATTAATAAATACAGGATTCTTCGCTATCGTTATTGCTATGAATCTCTTTTGCCACTTCTTGAAGAAGCCGAAAGAAAAAATTTGGAAGAATGTATTTATATTTTTAAAGAAAAGACAGGAGTTTCTATCCAAGACTATATACGGACCTTGGATAAGTTATTTGTTTGGTTCTTAGAAATGCCATATCAAAATACGCAGAAACCAGTACCTGTGGGCCAACAAAAATATGGTTTTGATTTTTTAGATATTAGAACTTTCTATATTGATGCACAAAATTTTAAAGGAGACCCTTCATTTATAAAAATTATAGATAGCCTTGCCCGCGATTTTGACGCATTTAAGAAATCGGTTGCAGTCGAAAAAAGCAGAACGGTAGGACCAATTACAGGATACAACAGGAATGTTAGAGTTTTCTTTGAAAATCCAATCTTTAAAATATCGGAGGGCTATTATTGCATAATTGATCTTAAGTTTCTTATTGATAATGTTTGCGGCGGTTTATTGTTCCGTGTTGTAGGGGAAGGCGAAAAACTAAAAAAATATAAGCCAGCGTATGGCCGATTAATGGAGGAATACTTTAAATTTTTAATCGAGAACATCTTTAAAGATGCGAAAATTTCGTTTGGCGGTGGTGTTGGGGTTGATGCCATCATTGAGGATGGTGATAAAGTATTTGTGATCGAATTTACAACGGAATATTATTGCCAATCTTCATTATATAATCCTACTTCACAGGGGTTTGTTGATGATGCTTATCGTCTTCTATTCAATACTGGGAAAAGCGATCCTCGCTCAAGGGGAAAAAGCGATAAAGGAAAATTGATTAAGCTTGAAGAATACATAAAGAAAGAAAAGGAAAAAGATAAAACTAAAACTAAAACTATCACGCCTATTTTGGTTACGGAAAACATTCTAGGAGATAAGGATTTATTTAATTCTTTTGGTAATTTTTACGATACGGAAATTAAAAATAAAAAGCTTGTAAATTTAGAAGATAATCCGCCTTTATTTCTATGCTTAGATGATTTGGAAACTTTCTGGTCATTTTTTGAGCCAGAGCAAGCTGTTGAAAGTTTGGCAGATTTCACGAAAGAATGGATTCCTTCAAATAAAGGACCTCAATTTCACAATGCAACGGCCGGTATTATAAAATTTGTAAAGGAAAAACGGGGAGAAGCAATTGTTATTAATAAAGAATTTTGTGAGTTTTTTACGTTAAAGCGTATTTTTAAAAAGTAGTTTGGTTAAAATCAACCGCCGCCGGGAGGCCTTGCTCTCTTTGACGCAAGGAAAAGTGTGTTTTGAAAATCCCGCCCCAAAGCGGGATTTTTAAAAGCCGGACGGCGGCGGCTGATTTGCATTTTGAGCCGGAAATTTTCGGAAAGGATTTTGCGATTTAGCAAAATCCTTTCGGGAAAAGCGGAGGAGCAAAAAGACATAGAAACCGGAGGCAAAAAATATCAAAGTCCGTCGGAGACGGTATTTGATATAGCGAAGCGGTTTTTGCCGGAGGTTTCGTTAAGTGGCTTTTTGCGGGGGAGCGGTTTCCGGCGGACCCTGTATTGCTTGCCTTTGTATCCCGCGCCAAACCTTGGTCAGTCCATCGCGTGATTACGGCTCTGTTTACGGGCGCACCACCAACCAAGACGCTGTTTTTGTTTGGAACTATTTCCAACCTTCGACTTACCGCAAAAACAGCGGCGTTGACTGCGGCAATACCCGTGCGGCGTTTCGGGCAGCCGACTAAGGCTCAAGCCTTGGATAACCACAAACCAGAGGTGCTGTTTTCCTGTAAGCCCGGAGTGTGCGGAGCACCGCACACGTAGGGAAAACAGCACCGGCACAAAGGCACCGTCCTTGGAACTGGCACTGGCTCGAATTGGGGCTTTAAAAAATCTGCGTTTGCTCTGCTACCTTATTAAGTCTGCGTTCTACAACGCAGACTTAACGCAGAGCAAACGCAGAGTTTTTAACCTGGCCAACGCACACCTTTTACCCCCACCTGCGGCTAAAATGCGTTGGCCTGCCCCAATTCGAGCCCGGCTGCCCCTTTGCGAGGGAAGCCCCGGAAAACCGCAGTTTGGAGGGGCGACCGAAGCTAGTCGGGGGCAGATCAGACCTTCAAATCCTTTTTCTTTGCCTGATGGACCAAATTGGGCAAAATTATAATAAAGTTTGAAGGTATCCCAATAGGGCAGCCCTCGACGGAATCGCAAACTAACGGATTTACGGAAAACGGGCGCAAGCTCGTTTTTTTGCTACTTTAAAAAAATTGATTTATGGCTTCAAAAGAGGTAAATTTAATAGAAATAAAGTCTCAGCCAATCCGACTATCGACGGATTTAAGGCGTTTGTCTATGGATTTAATGAAAAAATAAATCATTCAAGAAGATAGGATCTACCGAGAAAATACTTAAAAATCTAACTGCCTACATAGAAGTTGTCATCAGCGACGAGTGGAAAATGTAATTTAATTTTATGGAAGATAAAGACATAATAAAAATATTTTTAGATACTCAAGAATGGTCAACTTTTGAGTGCAAAAGAGCCGCTATTGACCCGGCGAAGCTTTTAGAGACGGTTGTTGCCTTTGCGAATACAGAAGGTGGCTATATTGTTGTTGGGCTTGAGGATCAGTCTAAAACAAAGGGAAGCAAACGGTTACTTGGAATTAGCGAAAATCCCGATAACATCTCTGAGTTTTTGAAGCTTATTGAAAAAGAGATTGAGCCTCCCCTTAATCTTTGGGAAAAATTTGAACTTGATATAACCAACGTGCTTGGACAGCCAGACAAGTTATTTGTTGTTGATGTAAAAAAAGGCAACGATGTGCATTCGTTAAAAAGAGGCGATACATATATGAGGAAAGGTAGGCAGAATGTAAAAATTGGCTCCACAGAAATAATGCGTTTAAAATATGAGAAAGGTGCGATCAAATTTGAAAATGAAAAATCAAGCATCGTTATACTTGAAGATTTGGATATAAACATGCTGAATCTGTACAAAAAAGACACCTCTGGTGAGGGGCTTGATAATTGGTAATTTTTGAAGGATAGTGGTCTTGCCGTTGGCCAATTGGGAGAATTTGAATTAACAAAAGCGGGAGTGTTGTTATTTGGTAAAAATCCTTCTGTTGTGCTCAAAAATAAGTGTGGAATAAAAATTTCTCATTATTATGGAATGAAACCAAGCTATACCGGTAAGCCTAATTTTGTTACTCGTCCGTTTACAGTTGAGGGTCCCTTGTTGAAACAAATAGAACAGACAATTGAGTATTTTAGGAATATCGTAAAGAATTCTCCGCCAAAACTTAGTGGCGCATCTTTTAACCCTACCTTTTTGGTCCCGGAATGGGCGTTCCAAGAAGCTATAACGAATGCGGTTATCCATAGAAATTATTTTGTTCAAGACGATATACAAGTAAGGTTTTTCGATGATCGCGTCGAGATAGAAAGCCCAGGAACATATCCAGGCCATATCACAGTTGGAAATATTAGAAGTGAACGTTTTGCTAGAAATCCGTTAATTTTGCGAACTCTCAATCGTTTTCAAATTGCTCCTAACTTGGATATTGGAGAGGGAGTTGATCGAATGTATAAAGTAATGAAAGAAAAAAATCTATATGAACCTTTATATTTTCCGCCGACAATAAGACCGAATTCGGTATTGCTTATACTTCTTAATTTGAAAAGGGTTGAATATTGGGACACAGTCGGTAAATATTTGGATACAAATTATCGCATAACAAATAAACAAGCTCGTGGAATAACTAGCGTAGATGATGTCTTGAAAATGTCTAGAATATTGAAGACTTGGGTTGAAAAGGGGCTATTAGAAAAAATTGGCAAGGCAAAAAAAGATTGTTATTATAGAAAGCCAGGGCAAGAGATGCCCAAGAGTTTATTTTCAAGGCGTGATGATAATAAAATTGATAAAGGGGATTTCCCCTTTTAAAATAAGCATATTCTAACGGGTCTTATTTTCACTAAAGGGAATTACGATTAATAAAAGTTAGATAGTCAAAATATTGGCTAATAAGCTAATCGGCGGAGTTAAGATAGCTCAGAAAGGTAAAGGTTGAGTTTTCTTATCTGCTAGAAAAGGTAGCAAAAACATTGGATATTACCAATGATAAATTATAAATTTTTTAAAAATGAATTATATAACCGAAAAAACTAAAATAGTTTTAGATATTAGGGCAACAAATGATGGAAAGTTTAGATTTAAAACAAGAAATAATAATTTGGATTTCGGGGAAACTTTTGCTACCAGAGGAAGTAATTTTAGCGAGAAAGTATACTTGGAGTGGCAGATAGGCTATGACGCAACTGTTTTAGACGTAAAAAATGGTAAAAAACAAACAAAATTAAACAGGCTTTCGTTCATTGGAGCCAACAAAAAAGAGAAATATCCCTACGAATTGTCAGAATTGATTTTTGAAGCTATAAAAATTGGGTTAATATCAAAAAATAAAATCGAAGGGTTGCTAAAAGAAATAGAATTATTTTCTGATTTTATAGATGAAAAAAAGATCGAAGTAGAGCACAACAAAAAGATAAAAATAAACGATATCCAATTCGAAGAGACGAGTATCAAACTGCCAACGCTTTTTATGATTGAAACTGCCGACAGTACTCAGATAGAAATTTCAATTCAAAAACAACAATATGCATCCGGCGTTCAACCAATGGTTTATTTTTGCATACCTTTGACATCATTCGAAAATGGTAAAACATTATATGGAAAACCGTCTGCTGACGGCGACAATTTGACATATGCTATCAGTGATAAGAACATCAGCGTTTTATTTGATTTAGTAAAGATCTTTGCCATGTGTTCAAAGAGACACAACTTTGATATTCAAGA
Source organism: Minisyncoccota bacterium (assembly GCA_041657385.1). GTDB lineage: Bacteria > Patescibacteriota > Minisyncoccia > Minisyncoccales > JAQTVQ01 > CAIMDX01. The sequence continues at coordinate 9,236 of JBBABZ010000006.1, forward strand.
GATATTGAAGATTTTGCTAAAACAAATTTAATAATTAAAATTAGACATCAACCTTGAAATCATAAATATTCTCTTTTTTTATTGATTTGCTTCCGATCCTGCATGTAATGTTTCTGAAGTAGCCTATATTCTTATTTATATTTTCACAGATTGCCTCTTTTATTTTTTTATTTTCGTTATATTGGTCTTTGAAGTCAAAAATATAAAACATATCGTTCATTATATCTTTGCTGATATTTATTAATCCGCATTTGCCGACGCTTGAATTGCCAACTCGGACAATTGCCATTTTATATTCTGAAACCTTTGCTTTTTCCGGTATTTTAGTTTTTTCTAATATATTCCTTGCAGATACATTATTTTTGCTAAATGATTTCCTAACTTTAATTGTATTTTGGGCGAGATAATCTCTTAACGGAATTCCTTTTTCGTTATTGATAAAGCCGTGGTTTTTGTTAAAAATAACTTGCGGTATAAGTTCCTCGTTTATATTTGAAATATCAAAGATGTCCTCGCTTTTCTTTCCGTTTTCATAGATAACGGCAATTTTATTTTCAAGTTTTTTAATATTAGAAAAAATCCCAAAACAACAAGGAATATTTCTATCAAACCAGGCTTGATCATTCTGGTAGATAATTATCGTAGAAAATTTTTTTCTTATCTCTTCTTTTATTGCTTTATTTTTATTTTTGATAAAAAACGAAATTGGCAAGACGAAACCGATAGATGATTCACTGTCTTTCAAATGTTGGATAGATTTAAGAATAAAAATATTTTCTATCTTATGTTTGTCGGCATTTATATCTTTATTACTCAGATATTTTGAGGGGTTTGTTTTTTCCTTTGTATATTTTGATGCGTAGTAATAACTATCGCTTAGATTATATTTAGTGAACGGAGGATTGCCAATAATTATTTTATATTTTTGATTTGTAGGAATTAAGAAAAAATCAGTTGGATCAGCAGACAGCGCTGGATCGATTTCATATCCTTTGATGTTCTTGTATCCTTTTTTTTCTAATTCTTTTATAAAATTACCCGTACCAAAAGATGGTTCTAGGATAGAATCGCTTTTGTTATATTCTTTATAGGAAAAAAATAAATCTAGCAGCCTTGAGACAACCTCTTTTTTTGTAAAATATTGGCCTAGAATTTCTTTTTTATTTAGCATAATTTAGAAGTTTTTTAATCTCTCAATAGAAATTTTACAATAGTTTTTATCAATCTCAAAGCCGATATAATTTCTTTTTAGTTGTTTGCAAGCAACCGCGACGCTGCCACTTCCGATAAAAGGGTCTAAGATGATATCATTTTCTTTCGAAAACATAGATAATATTTCTTTTATAAAAGTTTTCGGCTTTGGCGTTGGGTGATTTATGAACCCTTCGTCTGGCTCTATCATTCTCCCGGGAGTATCAACAAATATATCCTTGCCTTTTTTATCCATTCGAGGATTTCCTTTTTTAAATACAATACAGGACATGTATTTAGTAAATCCTATTGTCGAAGAGACGCGGCCATTCGGACAATATAAAATAAAATTCCAATGGTAATTAAAAGGATTATTTTCGAATGCTTTTGGTAAAAATTTTGTACTAAAAAAGGTTATAAAAAACGCATCATCCTTTAAAACTCGATAACATTCTGGAAGAATTTTATAAAATAAAGACAAATCATCATCATTGCGTATGCCAATCTTGTTTAGTCCATATGGAGGGTCGGTAAAAACTAAATCTACAGATTTGTCTGGCAGTTTCTTGAAGCCATCGATACAATCAATGTTGTGTATTTTGTTTAATAATCCATTGATCATCTTAATATATTATAGCAAATATAAGTTAGTAGAAAAAATGGCAGTATTGTACAATACTGCCAATTGGCCGATAGATGGCTTTTTGGTAGAATAACTGTATGGAAAAACAAAACCCAATAGATAAAAAAAGGTTTTTGCGCGAGTCGAATCATCTTACCCGTCCGCCGCGGATGGAGGGCAAGGCAAAGAATGAAGGGATGAACCCGATCCAAAAGAAGAAGAAATCGGGAGGGGAAGGCAAAAAATAATTATATGTCTAAGCATTGGGTGGAAGCGGAGTCGATTTTTGGTTTTTAATATTGCATATTAAGAGCTGGCATGGGTATAAATATTTAAATAAATTCGGTATGCCGATCAATAGCCAATTGTTCTATACTCTAATTTTTTTCTTCGCGATCAATCTTGCTGCTTTTTTGATCATGCTGGCGGACAAGATCAGGTCTGCCAAGCCGGGGGCGGAGAGGATCTCGGAGGGAATGCTGTTTTTCCTGGCAGCGGCTTTTGGCAGTGTCGGGGTTTATGCTGGTATGTTCGCTTTTCGGCACAAGACGCAAAAGTGGTATTTTTTAATAGGGATACCGCTGTTGATCGCGCAGAATGCCGCCGCGCTTTATTTGATTTATTTATTTTTGTCAGGTAAATTCACGATTTTTAGGTAATAAAATAGCGGGAATTAATATCCCGCTATTTTTATTTATCACGAAAAAGGATCAATCTATGAGCAAAATGTACCGTGCCAGCGTACCGATTCTATTTCTCCGTATCCAAACTTCAAATAGGCGCCTCGAATGCTATCCAAGATGAATTTTTCAATATAATCCCAATTATAGGCGTCTATCTTCCATACCCGCACTACATAGGGGTGCATTTCGACACGGATAATGCCTTCGCAACCAAAGAGGTTTCGGAAGATAGAGGCTCCCATTCTGCCGACTACCTTGAAAAGCGCTGTTTTTCCCTTGACGGGGACGGAAGCGCAAACGCCTGCTCGAAATTTAGAGATAGGAACCGTGAGAAAATACTCACGGACCTCCGGTTCATGAAATGGCGTTTCGATCCGAATTTCCGGAACAATAGAATTTTTCGTTTTTTTCATAAAATTTAAAAGAAATATGCAGATGCCTCATCGAGGCTCTGCTTAAGATTTAAAGCAGATACCTCGACTTTTGATCGGTATCTTTACTAGAAAATACAATAGAACAATAGCTATGTCAAATTATATTTTTAAAGCGATCAGCCAGTCGCCTAGAGCCGGAATTTTTGGTAAAATGAAAATTAATGAAAAAACAGATTATCGTTATTCATGGCGGAGAAACCTTTGATACTTACGAGGAATATTTTTCTTTTTTAAAAAACTTGGAAATTGATTTCGAGAGGATAAGACTTAGAGAGAAAGGCTGGAAAAAGACGTTAGGGGAGAAACTCGGAGAAAATTTTGAGGTGATTTTGCCGGAGATGCCCAATGCCTTAAATGCCAAACATGCGGAATGGAAAATTATGCTTGATAAGTTCATTCCTTTTTTAAATAATAATGTTATTCTGATCGGCCATTCTTTGGGCGGAATATTTTTGGCAAAGTACTTATCGGAAAATAATTTTCCTAAAAAGATAGCGGCGACATTTTTGATTTCCGCGCCGTTCGGCGATAAGAACGCCGAACCAACGCTCGGCGATTTTGCTTTTAACGGCGATTTGGCCAAATTGCAGGAACAGGGAGGCCGGATATTCCTTTGCTATAGCAAAGACGATCTTTGCGTCCCGCTTGCTGACCTTGAAAAATATAAACAGGAATTGCTCAAAGCCGAAACAATGATCTTTGAAGATAGAGGGCATTTTAACCAGCCGGAATTTCCGGAATTGGTTGAAAAACTTAAAAATATTTTTTAATCAAAAAATATAAAATTAAAATTTTAAAGTATGGCGGATGATATTATATTAGTTGATGAATCGGATAACCAAATCGGGACCGGCGAAAAAATGGAGGTGCATCGCCAAGGGCTTTTGCACCGCGCTTTTTCTATTTTGATCTATAATCAAAAAGGCGAAACTCTTTTGCAGAGGCGGGCTGCTTCAAAATATCATTGTCCCGGATTGTGGACCAACACTTGCTGTTCGCATCCAAGGCCGGGCGAAGGCCTGATCGCCGCAGCCGAAAGAAGGATTAAAGAGGAGATGGGATTTACCGTGCCGATAAAAGAAACAGGATTGGAGTTTGTCTATAAAATAAAGGTCGGCGAGCTGACCGAGCACGAATACGACCATGTTTTGGAAGGAAGATTTGACGGCGAGCCAACATTGAATCCGGAAGAAGCTGATGCTTGGAAATGGACAAGCTTGGAAAATTTGCGCGAAGATGTAAAAAATAATCCGCAAAATTACACGCCTTGGTTCCAGCTGATCATCGGGCAAGGAGACCCGAAAGCCGGCAGCAAAGTAAAAGAACTGGAAAAATACGAAGTGAAAGCAAAATCAAATAATTGACTAAAGCCGGTTAAAGCGCTAATTTTTTAATATTGCCATTATTCGCCGGCTGGCCGGAAAAACAACAAAATGAATACTTCTCTGATAAGCCAAATTATATTTTTTTCAGTATCCATAATTGGCTTATGGCTGGCTTTTTGGGTTTATTTCTCGCATAAAGGGAAAGAGACGAAATATTTTTTTTGGATGGTGCTGTCATGGATTGGAGTAATGATCTCTTATTTTCTTTTTAGGAATGCAAGTTTGCCAAAAGAAGTTGTTGCCTATGCTCCTATGCCGGGGCTCGCCTTGGTTTTTCTTTTCTTTTCTTTCTTTTATTTTTTTACCATCAATTTTTTAAAAGAAGAGAACAAATTTCCCGTCCTCGATAAGCTTATTCCGGTGATTTCCGTAATCGGTTTTTCTCTTTGTATTTTTCTCCCGGATTTATTCAGAAAATCCATAATTTTTACGAAAGAAGGGCTGGGACAGGACTTATCTATCACTCTTGAGGGGAAAATTTTTTGGCTGGGATTTGTTGCAATCATGACGCTGTTTATTTTCTCTCGTTTTTTAATAAATTATTCAAAGGCCGATTCTGGAAACAAATCCAAAATAAAATATTTTTTAGCAGGCCTTTCCATCTGGATCGCGGTAAACCTTGTCTTCAATGTTTATTTTCCCATCGTAAAAGATACTTTCAAATACGCCTATTGGGCTAATAACAGTATTATCGTTTTATTTGGTTTTACCGCTTACGCTATCGTCAAGAACGAGCTTTTCGGCATAAAAGTTATTTTAACTCAATTATTAGTGTTCGGCATGGGAATAATCTTGGCGGGACTGCCGTTTTTTATGCCGAGTCTTGGCTTGCAAATAGCCACAACGTTTATTTTCTTGATTTCTTGTCTGATCGGCTACTTGCTGATCAAGGCGACTTTAAAAGAAACAAGACAGAAAGAAGTATTGGCCGGCATGGTCCAAGATCGCACTAAAGAGCTGGAGCAGAGCAAGAAAGTAGCCGAGGAAAGGGCCGCCGAGCTTGAAAAGTGGTATAATCTCACCATCGGCCGAGAGTTGCGAATGGTCGAGCTCAAAGAGAAGATCAAGGCGATGGAGCAAAAAACAATAAAATGAATATTTCCCTGATCAACCAATCTATATTTTTTTCAGTGGCCATTGTCGGCTTATGGCTGGCTTTTTGGGTTTATTTTTCGCAAGGGGAGAAAGAAGTGAAGAAATATTTTCTTTTGATGGTGCTAGTGTGGATCTTGGGAGAAACAACCCCTTACTATATTTTTAAAAATATACGTTTGCCCGGAGAAATTATTTCTTTTACTCCTCATTTGGTAATTGCTTCGGTTTTCATCTTTTTCGGCTTTTTTTATTATTTCTCTATTAATTTTCTTAATGAAAAGAATAGATTCCGCGGCCTTAACAAATTTATTCCGGCAATTTCTATAATTGGCTTTTTCTTGTCTGCTTTTACAGATTTATTCCAGAAGAGCGTAACTTATACGAAAGAAGGCTTAGGATTTGACGTTGTCCTTAACCTTCAAGGTAAATTTTTTTTCTTGGGATTTGTTGCAATCATGACGTTATTCATTCTCTCTCGTTTTTTAATAAATTATTTAAAAGCCGATCGCGGGAATAAGCTAAAAATCAAATATTTTTTAGCAGGCCTTTCCATTTGGATCGCAGTGAATCTCGTTTCTAACGTCTATTTTCCTTTGATCAAAGATACTTTTATTTATTCCTCTTTCGGCAATTACAGCATTATTGCTCTATTCGGGTTCACGGCGTATGCCATCGTGAGAACGGAATTGTTCGGCATAAAAGTTATTTTAACCCAATTATTGGTGTTCGGCATGGGAATGATATTAGCGGCTTTGCCGTTTTTCATGCCAAATCAGGCTTTGCAGGCGGTGACGGTTCTTATCTTTATTATTTTCTGCTTAGTCGGATATTTATTGATCAAGGCGACGCTAAAAGAAATGAATCAGAAAGAAGTATTGGCCGGCATGGTCCAAGATCGCACCAAAGAGCTGGAGCAAAGCAATGAAAAACTGGAGCAGAGCAAAAAGGTCGCCGAGGAAAGGGCGGAGGAGCTTGAGAAGTGGTACAAGCTGACCATCGGCCGCGAGGTGCGGATGGCCGAGCTGAAGGAGAAGATCAAAGAGATGGAACAATCAAAGGATAAGTAGTTTTTAAATTATTAAATTCTAAAGCATGGATAAAGAATCTCAATCAGTAAAAGTGGAGCCAACTATTTTAGAGGGGTTTTTGGAATTGCTTCCGGCAGAGCAGATTTTATTCGATAAGATGTTGAAAACAATTCGCGAAACTTATGAGCTTTTCGGTTTTATCCCGCAGGAAACAACTTTGATAGAAAAGACAGATGTTTTGCTGGCCAAAAGCGGCGGAGAAACGGCTAAACAGATTTTTTATTTGCAAAAACCCGATCAGGCTTTGCGTTTTGATCTTACTGTGTCTTTGGCAAGGTATGTCGCGCAGCATTATCGCGATTTGCAGTTTCCATTCCGCCGGTATCAGATCGGCAAAGTTTATCGCGGCGAGAGGCCTCAAAAAGGACGCTACCGCGAATTTTACCAGTGCGATATTGATGTGATCGGAGACGGCCAGCTTGGGCTGGTTAATGACGCCGAAATTCCGAGCATAATTTATGCTGTTTTCAAAAAATTGGGCTTTGACTCTTTTACAATTCATATCAACAACCGTAAGATCCTTAGCGGATTTTTCTGCTCGCTGGACATTATCGGCGATAAGCAAAAAGAAGTTTTAGTCATTATTGATAAGCTGGAAAAGATCGGTCCGGACGCCGTAAAAGAAGAACTAGTTGAGATAAATGTGCCGGTTGATAAAATATTAAAAATATTTGAATTTCTTGGATTGGTTGGGAATAACCAAGAGATCATTAACCAACTTAGATCGCTTGGCGTGGAAGATGATATTTTTATCGCAGGAGTGAACGAGATCGAAGAAGTTTTGAGAGCGATCAGCCGTTTCGGCGTGCCGGAAAAGAATGTGGCTTTTGACTTGAAAATAGCCCGGGGGCTGGATTATTATACCGGCACGGTTTACGAAACCACTTTGGACGATTATCCAAAGATCGGCAGTGTTTGCTCCGGAGGCAGGTATGATAATTTGGCCGAATGTTATATTGATAAAAATTTGCCCGGTGTCGGGATTTCTATCGGGCTTACAAGATTGTTTTCCAAGCTTTTGGAGATACAGGCGATCAAGCCGGACAATTCAACGCCGGCGCAGGTTTTAGTTATTTCATTGGACGGCCAGCTGGATAGATCGATCGAGGTAGCCGCCGCATTCCGCCAAAATGGGATATCGGCTCAAGTTTATCTTGAAGAGGCCAAGCCCGGCAAAATATTCAAATATGCCGACAGGCTTAAAATACCTTATACGGTGATCATCGGAGGTAACGAGGAGGCAACAGGAAAGATCTCTTTGAAAGACATGGCCAAGCAGGAGCAGATCGAGACTACGATTGAAGAGGCTCTTGATATTATTCATCGTCGCGGCAAGGAAATCGGTTAATCAATATCTTTAAATTTTTATTAAACCAAAAAATCGCCATTGCGGCGATTTTTTGCGTTTATTCTTTTTATATTTTATAATTAGTTTTAGATTTGCGGCAGAAGCCGCATAATTGCGAATTAGATTTGCGGCAGAAGCCGCATAATTGCGAATTAGATTTGCGGCAGAAGCCGCATAATTGCGAATTAGATTTGCGGCAGAAGCCGCATAATTGCGAATTAGATTTGCGGCAGAAGCCGCATAACCGGTTTTAGCCGCAAATTTTCATTAATTTAATCAAAATTTATGGACAAAATATCATCGCTGGTCAGCCAGCACAACCAATGGCGGAGCAGCTGCCTTAACTTGATCGCTTCGGAGAATGTTATGTCTCCGGCTTGTGAAAAATTATATGTTTCCGATCTGATGCACCGCTATGCCGAAGGAACCGCTTTTAAGCGATTTTACCGCGGGTTGAAATATGTGGACCAAATAGAGAGCTTGGCGGAAGAAGAATTTAAAAAACATTTCGGGGCTAATTTTGTTGATGTCCGTCCGATCTCCGGAACGATCGCCAATTACGCGGCTTTTTCCGCGATTTCGGAAAGAGGCGATAAGATTTTGTCTTTGGGCATAGAGAATGGTTCCCATGTGTCCCACGAAAAAGCCGGGGCAGCCGGATTTTTGGGTTTGGAAGTTGGAAATTTGGAATACAACGACGACTGCACTATGAACCTTGAAAAAAGCGCAGCCAAGATCCTTGAAACGAAACCGAGATTTATTGTTATCGGCGGGTCGGTGATCTTGTTTCCCCAGCCGGTTAAGGAATTAAGGCAAGTTTGCGACAAAGTGGGGGCGAAAATAATTTACGATGCCGCCCATGTGCTTGGTTTGATCGCCGCTGGAATATTCCAGGATCCGTTGCGCGAAGGGGCGGATATTATAACGACTTCAACCCACAAAACATTTCCCGGGCCGCAGGGAGGAATGATCATGGGAAATGTGGACGAAAAAACAGCTAAGACTATTCAATTAAGAGTTTTCCCTGGTTTTTCTTCCAACCATCATTTGCACCGCATTCCGGCATTATACGGAGCCTTAAGAGAGATGCAGGAATATGGCAAAGATTATGCTGTCCAGATCGTTAAGAACGCGCAGGCTTTGGCTCAAGAGCTGGCCGGATATGGATTTAATGTTTTAGGCAAGGACAGGGGATTTACCCAAAGCCATCAGATCGTTGTGAATTGCGGGGAGCCTGGGTCCGGCCATGTTGTTGCCGAAATTTTGGAACAGGCGAATATCATTCTTAACAAAAATATCATCCCGGGAGACGGGCAGAGCCCGAAAAATCCGCGAGGCATCAGGATCGGGGTGCAGGAAATGACCCGTTTCGGAATGAACGAACCGGAAATGAAACAGATCGCGAAATTTATCAAAGAGGTTGTTTTGGATAAACGCAACACGGAAGAAGTCGGTAAAGAGGTAGCGGGCTTTCGTAAAAATTATCAGAAAGTGCATTATTGCGTTGAATAAATAAAAATCGTAAAAAACCGCCTTGCGGCGGTTTTTTGTTTGAAAATTTTGCAGACAAAAAAGAGGGCCAGCGGATTTTAACAGCGCTGGCCAAAAAAAGCGGAGGCTATAAATAAAAGAGCGAATGCGGCGGCTAGCACGAAGGGAAGAGATAAATCAAAATATTTCCATTCCCTCCATTTTCTTAGATACTTGATTACTCTTGCCAAAAGAATTCTATTTTTTATTTTCCTTGGCAATTCTGATTCTATCCAATCGGGTTTCTGCGGTCTAACCATATTGAACCTCCTGCTGTCTTTAGAATAATTTATTGGCAATGCTTTTGTCAAATTATTGAATTATGGTATGGCAAACAGCTTTCATCCAGGCTATGATCTCTAAAAAATGGAGACCTCTGATCCGCTGCCAGCTTTTTTAAACTAGCCCTTTTATTAGGGGATGCTTATTTACACGCCGTTTTTTTGCTATAATAAAGGCAGGTCGTCGGGAGATAATAAAAGTTAACGCTAAAAATTAAAAATATGGATCAAGAAATAAAAGAAGTTAAAAAAATGGAGCTGAAGGAAAAAACTTTTTTGGCTGTCGTTTGTTTAGCCGCCATCTTTTTGGCAATCCAGGCTGTGAGCGCTTTTATCGCTTACGAGGGGCTGGGCAAAAATACTCCCCGTGAGATCGTGGTAAGCGCCAATGGGAGCGCTTTTATAGTCCCTGATATCGCTTTGATGCAGCTGGGAGTAACAACCGAGGGTTTTGATATCGGGAAAATTACGGCAGAGAATACCGATAAAATGAATAAGGTTATCAGCGAGGTAAAAGCCGCTGGAGTGGATGAAAAAGACATAAAAACCACTAATTACAGTTTGTCTCCGAAATATGATTATTCCAGAGGGGCGCAAATTTTTAAGGGTTATACTTTGAATCAGCAGGTTACGGTAAAAGTTAGGAATTTTGGAAAGATCGGCGATATTCTTGGGAAAGCCACCAAAGGCGGAGCAAATTTGATCGGCGATTTTCAATTTACGATCGAGGATGAGAATAGCGCCAAACAACTGGCCAGAACAGATGCCATCCAAAAAGCCAAAGCTCAAGCCGAATCAATTGCCCAGCAAACAGGGCTGAAACTGATCAAGGTTGTTAATGTTTACGAAAATGGTTACTCTTCTTCGGTTCCGAACTATTATAGTTCGGCCAAGGCCATGGATAGCAGCAGCGCGGGAGGCGGCATTGCTGTTGCGGATGTCCAGCCAGGCCAGCAGGAAGTTTCTATTTCGATAAACTTGGTCTACCAAGTCAAATAAAAGATGCAGACGAAAACCGCCGCAAGGCGGTTTTTTGTTTTTTAAAATGCAGATTTTTGTTAGATAAAAAAACAGAGTAAAGAAATGCTTTGACTGCCTGTTTTGAAGGGTTGCTAAGGCCGAATTATGCATTTTTTGCCGAATACCGGAAGGGCTGGTATAATGGTAAAAAATGCCAAGGTTAAACCTTGGCAAATTTTCTTATGATCATCAAAGAAATCGCCCCGAAAATTTGGAATTTTAAAATAATAGGCGGTCAAAACGCCTGGGAGGAGGTGGCTTACTCCGCCCGGATGAGCGGCGTGCCCGAAATAATCACCGGCGAAAGTATTTTCCGCATGATCGTTGAAAATGATTACGGGTCGGCCTTGGAGCATGTCATTGTTAAGTTTGATATAAAGGTTAGCAAAGGCAACGCCCCTGAATTATTAGAGCATCGCATGTCCAGCCATAGCGGTTTTTCTACCAGGTATTTGGATGCAAGCAAGGGCGCTAAAGCCGGCAGGCAAGAGCAAGAAAATTTACCGATCGGTTTTAAAGAAAATGAAGAGATCTACGAAATAATCATGCCGTGGCATCTGCTTGGCAATGATCCGAATAAGGCCGAAGAAAAACAAAAATTACTTCAAGCTATCGAGCAAAGCTTGGCGTCTTATCAATCCATGATCGCCAGCGGCATTCCCCGCGAAGTGGCCCGTTATGTTTTGCCTTTTTGCAAGGCTGTGGGTATTTACCATTACACTATGAATTTGAGATCGCTTTTGAATTTTTTGTCCCTGCGTTTGTGCGTGCGGGCTTCGGCCGAAATGCGTTGTGTCGCCAGCCAGCTTTATTTATTGCTTGAACAGGAGTTGCCCTTGATCAAGAGCTTGGCCGGCTGCCGCGGATTTATGTCGGGCGTTTGTCCGGAAAGCGGCGTGACCGGAGTGCGAACGGGCAAGCCTTTGACTTTTTATCCGGTTTGCCCGTTCCGCGCTAAAGAAAGCAAGGTTTTCATCCCTACGCGCAAAGAATTTTCCGAGGCCGGAAGAAGCCAAGGATTCGATAAAGAAACGGCTTACAGGGCGCAAAAAGAAATATTTTCGCGCTGGGCCCAATGGGGAAGAGTTTAAATAGTATTTTTAATGAGCAGTGATCGCCGCAATGCCAATATGGAAAATTTTAACCCGAAAAATATAGTTATTTATAAAGATGATATTCCTGAAGATTTTTTTGAGTGGGTTTCCCAAGTAAAGATCGTGGGCTGGGACATTGAGACTTCCGGTCTTGACTGGAAAAAAGAGAAGATCGGGACCTGCCAGCTTTACGCGCCCAATAAGCCGCCCGCGATCGTGAAGATCGGCAAAACCGTGCCGAGGAACCTTTGCGATCTGCTAGCTGATGAGTCGGTCAAAAAAATTTTTCATTACGCCATATTTGATCTTTCTTTTATGGTCAGCCATTGGAACGCCGATCCTAAAAATATCGCTTGCACTAAAACAGCCATTAAGCTGCTTGATCCCAAGCATTCCAAAAAACACAGTTTGGCCAGTTTGCTTAAAGAAAGGCTGGGGATTATCATAGATAAAAGCGAACAGTGTTCTAATTGGCTTTCGGCCAAATTGACCGATAAACAAAAGGAATACGCGGTCAAAGACGCGATCTATTTGCTGCCGCTTTTAAATAAGCTGGAGGCCGAGCTTAAAGCTCAAGGTTTGCTGGAATTGGCGCATCAGTGTTTTGCCTACATACCAACCCGCGTTCAGCTGGAAATAAAAGGATGCAAAGATGTTTATGATTACTAATTTTTAAAAACCATGGACGGACAAAGCAGATCAAGCATTAAAATAGGAATAGAAGTAGAGGTTGTGTTAAAAGCCGACCAAAGGACCGGCAAGCTGACGCGCGGCATCGTGGCGCGGATATTGACCAGCTCTTCATTCCATCCGCATGGCATAAAGGTGATGCTGGAGGACGGGCAAGTGGGGCGGGTCCAAAATGTTGTCCCAGTCGATCATTAAATTTTTTTAATAAAATAAAAAAGATTAATCGGAAGGTCAAAAATGAAAATCACTTTTTTCGGCGCCGCTCAAAATGTTACCGGCTCAAAACATTTGATCCAGATCCAAGGATATAATTTATTGCTGGATTGCGGCATGTATCAAGGAAGGCGGGGAGTTTCAAACCAGCTTAATAGCGAGCTTCCTTTTTCGGCGGAGCAGATCGATGCCGTTATTCTCTCTCATGCCCATATCGATCACAGCGGCTTGATGCCGGTTTTAACGAAAAGCGGATTTCGCGGAAAAATTTATTGCACCCCGGTGACGGCGGAGATCACAAAATATCTTTTGCAGGATTCGGCTTCGATACAAGAGCACGACTGTGAATATTTCAACGGACATTTGAGAATAGGAGAAGATCCGATCTCTCCGATCTATACCATTGATGATGTTGAAAAAACCTTTGATCGATTTGAGCCGGTTCAGTATTTCAGCGCGAGCGGAAAATGGACGGAGCTGAATGAAAATATCCGTTTTAAGCTTTATGACGCCGGGCACATTTTAGGATCAGCGATAATTTTGCTTGAGGTCAAAGAAAACGGAGCAGTTAAAAATTTGATCTTTACCGGAGATCTTGGCAGGGATGAATTGCCTATTTTGCGTTCGCCGGAAATGATCGAAGAGGGCGCGGCAACAATGATCATGGAATGTACCTACGGCGGGAGAAACCACGGCTCTCTTGATGAAGTGATGATGACAATGGAAGGGATTATCAAGAGCGCAGTGAAAAGAAGAAGCAAGGTCATTGTTCCCGCTTTTGCTTTAGGCAGAACGCAAGAATTAATTTATGTTTTGCATAAGCTTACCGACCAGAAAAGAATTCCTGCTTTGCCGATCTATTTCGACAGCCCTTTGGCCCAAAAACTTACGGCTGTTTTTTCCCGGTTCACAGAATATTTTGACGAAGAGTTTTGGAGGGATTTTGGCTTTCGCAGAGACCCGGTTTTTATATTTAAGAATTTGCGGTATGTGGAAACTTTAAACGAATCTAAAGATCTTAATAATCGGCAAGGACCTTTGGTGATCATTGCTTCTTCGGGAATGGCCGAAGGCGGAAGGATATTGCATCACCTTAAAAATAATATCAGCAATGCGGACAATACGATCTTGATCACGGGATTTCAGGCAGAAAACACTTTAGGGAGAAAGATCCAGGACGGCGTAAGCCCTGTAAGAATTTTTGGCGAAAGCTATGATGTTAAAGCGAAGGTGGTTACGCTGGACGCTTTCAGCGCGCATGCCGGCCAAAGCGGTCTTTTGGAGCGAGTGGACCAAACGAAGGGTTTGCAAAAATTATTTTTGGTGCATGGAGAATTATCACAGGCCGAGGCCTTTAAAAAAATCGCAAGCGAATTGCACCCCGAGCTGTCCATAGAAATTCCGGCATTGGGCCAAAGTTTTGAAATTTAATTATTTGAAAGATCCAAATTATGCTAAGCATTGTTATCCCGACGCTGAACGAAGAAAAATATTTGCCAATACTTTTAGCGACCATCAAGAAGCAGGTCGGCGTCGATTACGAAATAATCATTGCTGATAATTTGTCAAAGGACGACACTCGTAAAATAGCCGTTTCTTACGGAGCGCTGGTAGTTGACGGAGGCTTGCCTGCGAAGGCGCGCAATAACGGGGCGGCGGCGGCGAAAGGCAGCATTATCCTTTTTTTAGATGCGGATGTGGTCCTGCCGTCTCCTGTTTTTTTAAAAAAAACACTGGAAGAATTTGATGAGCGCGGACTAAGTCTTGCTACCTGTGTTGTCTGTCCTATTTCCGAAAGGAAGATAGACAAGATCCTTCATAAGGCCGCTAATATTTATATCGAGGCATTTCATAATATTTCACCCCGCTTGCCGGGATTTTGCATTTTTGTGCGCAAAGAAATTCACGAAAAGATCTCTGGTTTTGACGAAACCATAAAATTAGCCGAAGATCATGAATACGCCCAGCGGGCGGTAAAGTTTGCGAAGTTCGGCATACTTAAATCTTATCCGATAGTTGTTTCGGTCCGCCGTTTTAACAGAGACGGCCGGCTGAACATAGCTGTAAAATATGTTCTTTGCGAAGCGTATATGGAATTAAAGGGGCCGATAAGATCAGATCTTTTTAAATACCGTTTCGGATATGGCGATGCCGATAAAAAATAATCCCGCCGCAATCAAGGTTAATAAATAGAGTTTATGGAAAATAAAAATTACAATCTTTTTCGCGAGAATAATGCCGGGGCCGAGATCGTTTTTTCGGTATCGGAATATATCGAGTTTTTGACGCTGAAAATAAAACCGTTCGAGGTGAAGATCGTCGGCGAAGTGGGCCAGGTGCAATTCGGGCCGACCGGCCATGTTTATTTCAGCCTCAAAGACGAAAAGGGCGGAGCCATGCTGAATTGCATTATTTGGAAATCCAGTTACCGCACCTATGGCATAGAATTAAAAGAGGGGATGAAAATAACGGCTGTCGGCAACGCGGAGATCTATGCACCATCCGGCCGTTTGTCTTTTATTGCTAAAATTATTTCTTTGGCCGGAGAAGGAGCGTTGAAAAAAGAATACGACCGCATTAAAAATTTATTGGAAAAAGAGGGAGTTTTTGCCGAAGAGCGCAAAAGGCCTTTGCCAAAATATCCGCATAAGATCGGCGTTATCACTTCGCGCCAAGGCGCGGTGCTTGCTGATTTTTTGAATAATTTGGGAAAGTTTGGATTCAGCGTAAAGATGATCGATTCGCGGGTTGAAGGACAAGAGGCGGTAAAAGAACTGCTTGCGTCCGTAAGGTCATTCAAAAAACAAAAAATAGAAGTTTTAGTGATAATGCGCGGCGGCGGTTCAATGGAATCAATGATGGCTTTTAATAACGAAATACTGGTAAGAGAGATCGCCAAATTCCCTTGTCCGGTCATTGCCGGCATCGGACATCATAAGGATGTATCTTTGGCCGCAATGGCAGCGGACGTAATGGTTTCGACCCCTACGGCCGCGGCTAATCTATTGGGTGAATCATGGCAAAAGGCGATGCTCTTTTTGGAGCGCAGCGAACGGCAGATCATTTCAAGCTATGAAAATAACTTAGCGGATGTTAACTCACTGCTTCAAAGGTCTTTGATCAAGATCGGCGATCTAAGAAGGGATATCGCCGGACAATACGAAGAAGCCAAGAATAAATTAAAGTTGTGTTTGCAGAAATTTGATAATAGGCTGGGCAGCATTAAAATTGATTTGAGAAGTTCATTATTGAAAACTTTTTCCGGATTTGCGATGTTTTTAAGAAGTGCTGGCCAGCAAATGGAATACGCTGAAAAAGCGATCAGTCTGAACAACCCTGAAAGGCAATTGAAATTGGGATACAGCATCGCTACTTTGAAAGGCAAAATTTTGAGGAGCGTTGAGCAGGCCGAAGCAGGGCAAGAGATAGACTTGCGCTTGGCGGATGGTATTATTAATTCGGAAGTAAAAAAAGTTAATAAAAATATTTAATTTTAAAAGTATGGAAACAAAAAAAGATTTGAAAAACAATTTGAACGGAAATTTGAAACAATTAGCCGAAATTACGGCGTGGTTTGATGACCAAAAAGAAGTTGATGTCGAGGAAGGCTTGAAAAAAGTCAAAGAAGCGGTGGCTTTGATCAAAGCTAGCAAGGAAAGGTTGAAAGCCGTGGAAAATGAGTTTGAAGAAATAAAAAAAGAAATAGACTTCGAAGAAGAAACCGAAACAGGGAAAAAAGAGGTTGAATTTTAGGCAGCAGATCTTATTTCTGGCGGATTTTTAAAAAACAGAGGTTCGGCCTCTGTTTTTTTGGATCTATCCCCAGGGGAATTCCCGTCCGAAGTGTCCCCAGGCCGCGGTTTTTCGAAATTTTATTCTTCCCAGATCCAGGAATTCGTAAATTCCTTTAGGCGATAGATCGTAGCCAATTATCTTTTCTTCTTTGCCGTCTTTTTCGGCTACAGCCATGACCGGTTCTTTTTTGCCAATGGCATAGGCGAGTTTCGTCCGGACGGTTTCAGCGCTATGTTTTCTTAACAGGTCTACGGCAATGCGGCGGGCCATATAGGCGCCGCTGCGGTCGACCTTGGTCCAGTCTTTGCCGGAAAAAGATCCGCCGCCAATGCCGATCTCCGGACCGTAATTATCGATCACTATTTTTCGGCCGGAAAGTCCGGAGTCGGCATCAAAGCCTCCCATTTCCCATTCACCAGCCGGATTTATTAAATATTCATCGGCGTTTATAATACTGCGGACCAGTTTCTCTAACTCAACGGAAGAGGTTTTTTGGAAGCTAGCCACCACTGTTTTAACTCTTCCATCTTCAACAGTCACTTGGGTTTTTCCGTCAAAGGGAAATTGGCTGTAAATTTTATTGCAAAGCTTGCGGGCGAATTCGTATTCCAAAGGCATGAAATTTTTGGTTTCGTTGGTAGCATAACCGATCATAATTCCTTGGTCGCCGGCGCCGCCGTTGTCCACTCCGCGGGAAATGAACGGGCTTTGCTGGGAGACGTAAACTTTAACATTATATTTTTCGCCTAAGACATTTTTGACGATGTTTTCAATATCAACCTTTGCGTTGCTGGTTACTTCGCCGGAAACGGAAATATTGTCGTGGCCGCCCATAATCTCAATAGCTACCCGGCTTTTAGGATCTAGCTCCAAATAAGCATCGAGCAAGGTGTCGGCCAGGTAGTCGCATAGCTTATCGGGATGTTTGGGAGAAACAAACTCGCAAGTTTTGATATTTGCCATAGATTAAGCTCAATATTAAATTTATTATTTTTTAAAAAAAATCTTCCGATAGGGAAGAATTTTAGCGTTAAGCCAATCTATCTTTCCCCAAGCGGGGTTGGAGTTGGCACCTTTCCTTCGAGTTTCCTCGGGATGGTTGCCAGCGGGTCTTAGAGCCAAATCTCTCGCCGCTTCTGGATAACTTATTTAATTTTCGTCTTTTGATTATATTATATTTTTTCTTTTTTGCAAAGGCAGAATAAAAAAGCCGCAAATAAAACGAAACACCGGGGGTTAGACCAGTGTTTTCGTAAAGGGAGGCGGATGGGGAAAAACAGGGGGGTAATGATAAGAAATCATAAGTAATTTTAGAGTAAAGCCTCTTTATGAGAGACTAAAAGAACATTGCTATAAGCATAGCTTGCGTTGCCGTTGGGCAAAATAATTTGCCGTGGGAACGTAAGATGCTTATGCAGCTATAATATCACTGGAAAAGTTGATGTCAAGGCTTTTTAGCTTGATCCTGGCGTAAAGAAAAACCGGCTAAACCAGCCGGCGTTTCGAACCTCGGTTTTTTGGGTTTATCTTAAGCCGGATCCTTCTTTTATATCATCGCTAACCGCGGTCAGAGCCATTTTTTCAGTGCCGTCGGCCAGCGCTTCCACTGCCACGAGCATCATTCCTTGGCTGATTCCCTGGCCCATTTTGCGTTCGGCCAGGTTGGCCGCGAAGACGCATTTTTTGTTGATAAGCTGTTCAGGCTGAAAATGTTTTCTTATCCCGGCGAAGATCGTTTTTTGTCCGATCTCCGGACCGAAATCAACTTTCAACTCAACTAGTTTTTCGCTCCATTCGGGAAGGAGGCACTCTAAAATTTTGCCGATCCTTAAGTCGGTTTTGTCAAAATCCGGATATTCGATGGTTGGCTTCATAAAAATTTTTTTAATTTATTTCCGGCAGATCAAGGCCGGCAGGTATTATTTATTATTAATATAACAAATCGGCATTATTTTAAATAGCCTTTTAGCTTTTGCTTTTCCTTGGAAATTTTCGTAAAATAGCATTATGGAAAAGAACAACTTTATCGACCAAGGGATAATCATCCGCGCCCTTGAAGAAAAAGATTTGGAGAAGGCGGATAGTTTTATGGAATTCGGCAATTCTTTAATTGATGAAGACGCGCCGGTCGTGATCAATAGCAGTATCTCTTTGGAAGAAGAAAGAAAATGGCTGGAAAGCCGGCTGGCGGAAACAAAAAAGAACAACCAGGTTTTTTTCTTTGCCGAAAAAAATGGAGAAGTGATCGGGATCTCAAATTTAAGCTTGCTTGGCGGAAAAAGAAACCACGTTGCCTCTTTTGGCATTTCAATAAAAAACGGTTATCGCGGAATTGGGTTGGGCTATCGGTTGATGGAAGGGATAATAAAAGAAGCAAAAGAAAAAATGCGAAGCTTGAAGATTATAAAATTAAGCGCTCTAAGCATTAACCAGCCAGCCATCAGCCTTTACGAAAAATGCGGATTTAAAGAAGCCGCCAGAGTGCCGGAGCAGATATTCCATAAAGGCGAGCTGGTTGACGAAGTGATAATGCTTTTGTATGTATAGTTTGCGGTAAAGCTATGTCGTCAATTTTTAATTGACAGTAATAGGCTTATATTTTATGGAAAAAGATAAATTTATCGATCAGGGGATTGTCATTTGCGCTCTCGAAGAAAGGGACCTGGAAAAAGCCGGCAATTTTGCATCCTTCAGCAACTCTTTAGTTGATGAAGACGCGCCGGTTGTGATGGATAGTAAAATATCGGCAGAGGAAGAAAGAAAATGGCTGGAAGGCCGGCTGGCAAAAGTGGAAGATAAAAAACAGATCTTTCTTTTTGCCGAAAAAAATGGAGAAGTGATCGGGATCGCCAGTCTTGGCTTAGACATCGGAAGAAGAAGCCATATCGGTTCTTTTGCAATTTCAATAAAGAGCGGATATAGGGAAATCGGGCTGGGAAGCCGGTTGACGGAGGAAACGATAGAAAGAGCAAAAGAAAATTTGTCGGGGCTGAAGATCATAAGGTTAAGAGTTTTTGGCGGCAATAAACCGGCTATCAGCCTTTACGAAAAATACGGGTTCAGGGAGGCGGCCAGATTGCCGAAGCAAGTATCTTATAAAGGCGAGCTGGTTGACGAAGTGATAATGCTTTTGTATGTATAGTTTGTGGTAAAAATTATCAATTTAATTTTTTAGAAAAAAATTATGTCAATGTTCGATCAATTGAAACAGTTAAAACAGCTTAAAGACATCCAGGACCAGTTAAAAAAGGAGCGGGTGGAAATTGAAAAAAACGGCGTAACGGTTGTTATGAATGGAAAAATGGAGATAGAAGACATTACTTTAAATCCGGAGCTCGGCATTGAACAGCAGGAAAGAGCTGTTAAGGATTGCGTTAACGATGCCGTCCGCAAGATCCAAACAAATTTGGCTCAAAAAATGTCCAAAATGGGAAATTTCGGTTTATAAGCTTGTAGGAATTAGCTTGTAGCTTGTAACTTGCCTTGCCCGCCGAAGCCCCGCAAGCGTGCGGGGCGAAGGAGGGTATTACTCCTTATAGGATAAAGTTTTGTTGATATGGAGATAAAGCAAATTATTGTCGGTAAATTGCAGACCAACTGCTATCTTTTTATTTCCCAAAAAGAAATGGTGGTTATCGATCCGGGCGGCGAGCCGCGGAAAATTTTAGCTGAAATAGAAAAAACCGGAGCGGCAGTAAAATATATCATCAATACCCACTATCATTTTGACCATATGCTGGCCAATAAAGAAATAGAGGAGGCGACTGGCGCGAAGGTTTTGATCCACGAAGACGAAAAAAAATTTATAGCCTTCGAACCGGACCATTTCTTGAAAGAAGGAGAGAGAATAAAGATCGGAGCTGAAAACTTGGAGGTTATTCATACGCCAGGTCATAGCCAAGGAAGCATTTGCCTGCTCGGAAACGGATTTATGTTCAGCGGAGACACCCTTTTCGACGGCTCTTACGGGCGGGTGGATTTTCCGGGCGGCTCCGCCGAAGACATCGCCAAGTCTCTGGAAAAATTAGCGAAAATGATCACGCCTGAGATGAAAGTTTATCCCGGCCACGGCCAGGTTTTTAAAATTTAGCCATAACGGCCGTTTTGATCGTTTCGGCAGCCAAGATATGGTAATATAAAAAAAGGATATTACGAGAAGGGCAAAACAGGAAAAATACTAAACAAAAACAAATAATTTTGATGATAACTTTTTCTTTTTTGAATCAAGCCGGAATTTTCTTTATAGACATTATCGGTTTTTGTTTGGCTTTTTGGGTTTTTTTCTCTAATTGGAAAAATAGAACAAACAGGTATTTTTCTTTGATGGTAATCTCGTATCTTTTCTGGATCAGTTTTTATTATATTATGAGATTGCCCGGCCAGATTGATTACGCTTTTTTCTGGGCAAAATTAGGTTTTGCAGGAGTGTTCGTATTTATAACCTTTTTATACTTTTTCTCCCTTTATTTTTTAGAGGAAGGGAACAAATTTTCCTTTTTGAATAAATTTGTTTTAGTGGCAGGATCGGGTTTTTCTTTTTTGGCTTTTTTTACAAATTTTATTGCGGAAAAAGTTGAGCCCATGCAATGGGGTCCGAACCCCATTTTAACAACAGGAGGAAAGGCTGTTCTTTTCAGCTTCATCGTTTTTGTAAGTCTTTTTACTCTTGCCCGATTTTTTAAAAAATATTTCAAAACTCGCGAACTAAAGGAAAAATTGAAAATCCAATATATTTTGATAGGATTTTT
Organism: Minisyncoccota bacterium; assembly: GCA_041657385.1. Lineage (GTDB taxonomy): Bacteria > Patescibacteriota > Minisyncoccia > Minisyncoccales > JAQTVQ01 > CAIMDX01. The sequence goes on from JBBABZ010000006.1 coordinate 30,453, forward strand.
TATTCTCATCGCAATGAATATCTTTTTTAATATTTTTCTTCCGTTGAGATCGGGCACTTTCCAATATTCATATTTGGGAAATTATTCTGTTATTTTTTTCCTCGGCTTTACCGCTTACGCTATCGTCAAGAACGAGCTTTTCGGCATAAAGGTGATTTTGACCCAATTGTTGGTTTTTAGCATGGACATAATTTTGATGATCCTGCCATTTTTTATGCCAAGCGCGGTTTTGCAAACTATTATGGCTTCAGTTTTCGCCGTCTTTTGTGTTTTCGGGTATATGCTTATCAACGCTATTACGAAAGAGGTCAACCAAAAAGAAATACTGGCCGGTATGGTTCAGGAGAGTACTAAAGAATTGAGAAAAAGCAACGAAGATCTTGAACAGAGCAAAAAGATCGCCGAAGAAAGGGCCGCAGAGCTTGAAAAGTGGTATAATTTAACCATCGGCCGCGAGGTGCGTATGGCCGAGCTCAAGGAGAAGATCAAGGAAATGGAAGAAAAGCAAAAATGACAATCAATTATTTTGCCGCAACAGCTTTAATAAATACCGTTTTCAGCGTTTTTTTGGGTGCGGTTGTTTATTTTAAAAATAGAAAAGAGGATCTTAACAAAATTTTTGTTTTATTTTGTTTAAGCGTAGCTTCTTGGGCCGGACTTTATTTTTTATGGATCGTTCTTGGAACGAGTCATGATACTGCTCTCTTTTTCGGGAAGGCTTTGAATATGGCCGCGATATTCATCCCGATCACCTATTTCCATTTTGTCGCTCTTCTGCTTGGCATTTATAAAGAGAAAAGAAAATTGATCATTTCCGGGTATTGGCTGTCGCTGGTTCTCTTTATTCTCGGTCCAACTTTTTTATTTGTTAAGGACGTTGCCCCGGAAGCTTCTTTGCCATGGTACCCGAAGGCCGGACCGGCCTTTGTTGTTTTTGCCTTATCTTTTTCTTTTTATATCGTTTACAGCTGGTATCTGATGATCAAGGCGATAACTAAAAAAAATAACGGAGGAGGAACGACCAGCCTCCAAATAAAATATGTTTTATTCGGGAGTTTGATAGGTTTTGTAGGCGGTTCAATGAATTTTTTGCCTGTCTTCGGGATACAAATTCCGCCTTACGGCACCGGATTGTCGTTTATCTATGTCGTATTTTTTACTTTCGCCATATTGAAATATCATATGTTTGAGATAAGACTGATCTTGACAGAAGTATTGGTCGTTATCATCGCCGGAGTTTCCTTGGCTGAAGCTTTGCTTTTTAAAGATTTTTTGGCTAAGGTTTTGGGTTTTAGCGCTTTCGGACTGTTCTGCCTGATAGGGTATCTTTTGATCAGGAGCATGCATAAAGAAATAAGCGCGAAAGATCTTTTGGAGCAAAGGGTTAACGAGCGCACTTTGGAGTTGAAGCAATCGAACGACAAACTGGTTAAAGCTTTTGACGAATTAAAAGAAAGCCAGCAGGAGCTCGAAAAGTGGTACAAACTCACTATCGGCAGGGAGGTTAGGATGGCCGAGTTAAAGGAGAAGATCAAGGAGATGGAGGATAAAACAAAAATATGAATTATATAATTCCTTATTTAAATTTATTCCTGTTCCTTCCCATACTGTCTTTGGGGATCTTCGTTTATTTTAAAAAACGGGATAGAGTCTCTCTCTCTTTTTTAGGAATATGCATTTTCGGTTTTTTATGGACATTAGGGGTGATAGCCATGGTAGTGCCTTCCGTAATATCAGGCCAAGCGGGCGGCAGGCTTTCTTTCACTGGCGCTTCATTTTTAATTGCCACTATCCTATATTTTATCCAGATTTTTCCCAGGGAAAATTATTTTCCAAAATCTCTAAATGTTTTATTGATCGGCTCCCTTATTTTAATAGGGATATTAAGCATTCCGACTGGACTGATAGTATCTAGCATTAAATATTCGCAAGGAGTAATAGTGGAAAAAAATTACGGACCGCTCTATCCCGCTTATGCTTTTTTAGTTTTTATTTCCCTTGTATTCGGCATAGCGTTTTCCATAACCAAATATAGAAAGGTAGAAGGAATTGTTAAAAAACAGGCGCAATATGTTTTATTGGGTCTGTTTGTTTCTTTTATATTGGTTTTCACAACCAATGTATTGTTTCCCTTATTTAAAATAGGATCGTTTTATGTATCTCAATACGGTCCGAGTTGTTTGATCTTCTTTTTTATTTTTTCCGTTTTGGCCGTTACCCGTTATCATCTTTTTGATATAAAATTGATCTTAACAGAACTTTTAGTTTTTATAATAGCAACAGTTTCATTATTCGAGGCCTTGCTTTTCCAGACGACTTGGGCAAGGCTGTTGGGGCTCAGCGTTTTTATCTTATTTGGATATCTAGGATACCTTTTAATAAAAAGCACTAAAAAAGAAATTAATTCTAAAGAGGATTTGGAGAAAAAAGTCCAGGAGCGCACCAAAGAGCTGGGAAAAGCCAACCAAGATTTGAAAGAGCGTCAGGCGGAAGTGGAAAAGTGGTACAGCCTTACTATCGGCCGCGAGTTGCGCATGGTCGAGCTCAAAGAGAAGATCAAAGAGATGGAGAATAAAAAGTAAAAAATCAATTATGAGTATTTTTGTGACAATTTGTTTTATTTGCGCTTTGCTGGCTTTTTTCGGAGGGCTGTTTGTTTTGGCCGCTGACAGGAAAAGCAGACTTAACCAGACTTGGTTTGTTTTTAATATTTCCGTTTTTTTGTGGGCCATAGGACTGGCCGGCACAATGTCTTCGGGGGATAAAGGATCGGCTTTGGCCGCCCAAAGGATACTTTATGTGGGCACCGCTCTTATGCCTGTCCTTTTTTCTTATATGAGCGGGTTGCTGGTGGAAAGTCCAGGCAAAGCGAAGAAAATGCTTGCCATAAATTCTTTCATCGCCGGTTTTTTCCTAACAGCGTTATTTTTTACAAAATTATTCATAGAAAAAATATTAGAGCCGAATTCTTTCGGCTACTATCCGTTTGATGTCGGTCCCCTATACTATCCTTTTCTTTTATGGTGGCTCGGATCTATAGCCCACAGTCTTTATTTGTTAAAAAAGGGGAGGAAAAATGAATTGCTGGACATTGTCCGCCGCCAAAATATCAGTTTTTTGCTTTGGGGGGCGCTAGTCGGTTTCGGCGCTGGAGCTGTTAATTTTTTACTTGATTTCGGAATACTTATTCCGCCTTTCTATAACCTTTTGGTTCCTTCCTATCTTTTATTCGTCGGCTACGCCATAGTCACCAAGCAATTTTTCGGCATAAAGGTTATTTTGACCCAATTGCTGGTATTCGGCATGGGCATAATATTGCTGGTTTTGCCATTCTTTATGCCGAATTTGATCTTGCAGATCGTAATGATGTCCGTCTTTGTTGTTTTCTGCGTATTCGGTTATATGCTGGTTAAAGCGATTTTAAAGGAAGTAAATCAGAAAGAAATATTAGCCGGAATGGTCCAAGACCGCACCAAAGAGCTGGAGCAGAGCAAGAAGGTGGCTGAGGAAAGGGCGGCCGAGCTGGAAAGATGGTATAAGCTGACCATTGGCAGAGAAGTGCGGATGGCCGAGCTCAAAGAGAAGATCAAGGAGATGGAAGAAAAAGTCGAGATAAAAAAAGAATAAAGCAAAATTTATTGGCAAGATGGATTTTACCCTAGTTGATAAATCGTTCCTCATTTTAATTGACGTTATAGGTCTTTGGCTGGCTTTTTGGGTTTATTCTTCTAGTCCGAAAGAGAAGATCAACCGTTTGTTTTGCTTGATGAACCTGTCTTTTCTTTTTTGGTGGAACGGAGGATATTTTTTTTCTTATTCCGATAATCTGGGTTTCTCATTATTGCTCGGCAGGATAATTCTAGGAGAAGTCTCGATTTCTTTTGCCATTATTTATTTTTTTGTTACAGTTTTTCCTTACGAAGAAAAGAGAAACATTATTTTAGACAGAGCAATAATTTTTTTAACGGTCGTCTTTTTCTTGTTTTCGGCCTTAACCGATTCCGTCGTCGCAGGAACAAGATTTACGGAGTGGGGAATAGACCCGATTTTCGGGAAAGGACAATTGTTATATTATGGTTGGATATCGTTTTTTATAGTTTTGATCCTTGCACATTTCTTAAAAAAATATGCGATGTCTACTGATGAGATTAAGGCCAAATCGAGATATTTTTTTATTGGTTTTCTGATATTTTTTTTGATGAATTCCATTTTCAATGTTATTCTTCCCTTATTAAGAGGCACGATTCAATATTGGCAGCTTGGAAATTATTCAGCGATCTTTCTTCTCGGGTTCACCGCCTATGCGATAGTCGAGAGGAATTTATTTGGGATAAAAACGATTCTTACTGATTTATTGGTCTTAGCTACTGGCACTGCTTTATTATTTTTGCCGGTTATTTTGGATACCTTGCTCGCAAAAATATTTAGCTTGGCTATTTTTTTCTTTTTCTGTATCGGTGGCTACTTGCTTATTCGGTATGCCCATCGAGAATCAAAACAAAAAGAGATTTTAGAGGGAACCGTCAAGCAAAGAACCAAAGAGCTGGAGCAGAGCAAGAAGGTGGCTGAAGAGCGCGCTGCCGAGCTGGAAAGATGGTACAAATTGACCATTGGCAGAGAAGTGCGGATGGCCGAGTTGAAGGAGAAGATAAGCGAGTTAGAGAGTAAAAAGTAAAAAATGGAAATAATGTTCTTAATCAACCAAATTTTTGTTATCTTGATTCTTATAATTGATTTTTGGTTGGGTATTTGGGTTTATTTAATAAACCCAAAAAATAGAATAAATCAGCTGTTTTCCTTAATGATGGCTTCCATCTTTTTATGGGTTTTTTCCGGCTGGTCCTTTGACTTTTTTTCTTATAACGAAAAAATTTCGCTTTTTTTTGTAAAATTACGTTTTGAAGCCGTTGTTGTTTTTGCAATATCCGCTTATCTCTTTTCTTTATTTTTTCCCCGTAAAGAAAAAAATTATCCGATTTTAACGAGCGCTGTTTTTCTCTGGGGAATAATTAACTTTTTTATTTCAATTTTTAGCGATCTGGTTATCAGAGGCATCCAAGTTAAGGAATGGGGAGTTAATATTATTTTCGGGAAAGGATCTCTATTTTTTTTCGGAGGAATGGTTCTCTTGACGTTTTTAATCCTCTATATCCTTTTTAAAAAATATTATATTATTTCCAAAGAAGAAAAACTCCAAATCCAATATTTTTTAATTGGTGTTTTGATTTTTGTCGCAGGAAATCTTATTTTTAATGTGTTTCAGCCGATATTTTTTGAAAATTATAAATATTACCAATTAGGAGATTATTCCTCTATTTTTCTTCTTGGCTTTACCGCTTATGCAATCTTAAATAAGAAGCTTTTCGGGATAAGGGTGGTTTTGACCCAGATATTAGTTAGCTTAATGGGCATAGTTTTGGCAATCGTTCCTTTTTTTATGCCTTCAACTGCTTTGAAAATAGGCGCGGCCATCGTGTTTGCAGTTTATTGCTTCATCGGCTATCTATTGATCAAAAGCAGTCTTCGGGAAATCAATGCCAAGGAACTGCTTGAGCAGAAGGTCCAGGAGCGTACTAAGGATCTACAGTTGAGCAAGGAAGAGCTTGAACAGAGCAAGAAAATAGCTGAAGAACGCGCTGCCGAGCTTGAGAAGTGGTACAAACTAACCATCGGCCGCGAGGTGCGGATGGTGGAGCTCAAGGAGAAGATCAAGGAGATGGAAGAAAAGACGAAAAATTGAAGATTTGTTAAGCAAAAATTATTATGATGGAATTTAATATCATAAACCAAATATTTATTTTTTTAATTGCTCTAGGGGGATTTTGTTTGGCAATTTGGGTATATCTTGCGAAAAAAGAGTCTAGGATCAATCAAACGTTTTCTTTGTATACCATCTTTTATATTTCTTGGATCGTTCTTGGCTACCTTTTAAATTTTTTTTCTTCTGATTACGATTTGTCGCTTTATTTGGCAAAATTGCGTTTTGGATCTGTCGCTGTCTGCGCGGTGTTTACTTATCTTTTTTCCTTATTTTTTCCTCGTAAAGAAAAGATGTACCCGTTTTTAACAAAAGTTGTTTTTCTTTGGGGGATAGTCAGTTTTTCTATTTTGATTTTCAGCAATTTAATTATTGAAGGCGTTCAAGCCACGGAATGGGGAGCCAATATTGTTTTTGGAAAAGGATCTTTATTCTTTTTCGGAGGGATAATTATTTTATCATTCTTAATCCCTTATATTCTTTTTGAAAAATATCATACTTTTTCCAAAGAAGAGAAATCTCAAGTTCAATATTTCTTAATCGGTGTTTTGATTTTTGTCGCAGCGAATCTTATTTTTAACGTGCTTTTTCCAATATTGGGGACTTATAAATATTACCAATTGGGAGATTATTCGGCTGTTTTTCTTCTTGGTTTTACCGCTTATGCTATTATTAAAAGGGAGCTGTTTGGGATAAAAGTGATTTTGACTCAAACCTTGGTGGGCTCGATGGGCATCTTGTTATTCCTCTCCGTATTTTTCATGCCCACGCCAGGGTCAAAGGGACTGGTTTTTGTTATCTTCATACTGTTCTGCCTAGTCGGCTATTTGCTCATCAAGGCGACTTTAAAAGAAACAAGACAGAAAGAAGTGTTTGCCGGAATGGTCCAAGACCGCACCAAAGAGCTGGAGCAGAGCAAGAAGGTGGCTGAAGAGCGCGCCGCCGAGCTGGAAAGATGGTACAAATTGACCATCGGCCGCGAGGTGCGGATGGCCGAGCTCAAAGAGAAGATCAAGGAGATGGAGAATAAGAAGTAAAAAATATTGTAATTCAAAAGAATAATTAACATTTTTTATGTCGAGTCTTTCCTTATATTCCTATATCGACCAAATTTCAGTTTCTTTGATAACAATTTTTGGATTCTGTTTGGCTTTTTGGGTTTATTCCGCCAACCGAAAGGCAAAGATCAACCGAATATTTTTTGTGTTCACTCTTTCTCTTGTTTTATGGACTTCTTTCCCTCTTTTTTTTAATTCTTCCGCTATATCTAAAAATTCAGCCCTTTGGCTGATCAGGCTAGCTTATGGGACGACCGCTCTTTGGCTCATTTCATTTTATTTTTTTGTTGTATACTTTCCCAGAGAAGGAAAGAGGCAGCCTTTTTTAGACAAAATTGTTTGTTTAGCCGGAACAGTCCTTTTTGCTATCTCTTCTTTTACAAACTTACATGTTAAAGACGTCGAGGCTAGAGAATGGGGCAATGGCCCTATCTTCGGCCCGGCGAAAATATTTTACTTCGGGATAGTCTTCTTTTTCTGTTTGTTGTTCGTATGGATAATTTTAAAAAAGTATCCTGATCTTTCGAAAGAAGAGAAAAATAAGATCCAATATGTTTCAATCGGATTATCTATTTTTATTTTATTGAATGTTATTTTCAATGTTTTGCTTCCTCTCGGATTTGGCGAATTAAAATATTATCCGCTCGGAAATTATTCGACTATTTTCCTTCTTGGCTTTACCGCTTTTGCCATTGCGAAGAAAGAGCTTTTTGGGATAAGGGTGGTCTTGACCCAGATATTAGTTAGCTTAATGGGCATAGTTTTGGCAATCGTTCCTTTTTTTATGCCTTCAACTGCTTTGAAAATAGGCGCGGCCATCGTGTTTGCAGTTTATTGCTTCATCGGCTATCTATTGATCAAAAGCAGTCTTCGGGAAATCAATGCCAAGGAACTGCTTGAGCAGAAGGTCCAGGAGCGTACTAAGGATCTACAGTTGAGCAAGGAAGAGCTTGAACAGAGCAAGAAAATAGCTGAAGAACGCGCTGCCGAGCTTGAGAAGTGGTACAAGCTGACCATCGGCCGCGAGGTGCGGATGGCCGAGCTCAAGGAGAAGATCAAGGAGATGGAAGAAAAGACGAAATAATGGTTAAATAAATACGGATAATCATTTTAATTTCAAGCCCTCCTTTGCTCCTATGAAAGCTACGGCGGGCAAGTAAAAATTATGGTAGGCATAATATTCGGTTTTCTTTTTATCGCCCTTAGCTTGGTGACCTTGCTGAAAAGCGCTGGCCTTATAGCTATAAATCTTGATTTCGGGCTTATTTTTTGGTCTTTGTTTTTCTTGTTCATCGGCTTGAAGCTTATAATCAAGCCCAAAAAAAATCATTTTTGGAGTTGGAATAATACGGCTCCGTGCGATTGCAACGACCCGAAATGTGATTGCGAGAAAAGCGATAATCAGAAATTTTAATCCAACTTTGCGGGAATTTTATGGGCTCGCGGTTTTTAAAAATATGGCAAAAAAAGAAACAAGAAAAGAAGAATTCAAAATTGCCGGAACGGAACTTTTGAAAAAGGTCAAAGAGCTGGTTGCCGAGGGCAACGTGAGGAGGATCATCATTAAAAAAGAAGACGGGGAAATTTTGATAGAGGTTCCATTGACCGTGGCTGTTGTCGGCACTGTTTTTGCTCCAGCGCTTGCCGCTATCGGCGCTTTGGCCGCTTTCCTGACCAGCTGTACATTAATAGTAGAGAGGAAAGATTAAGGAATTCAAATTAGAGAAGGCGCTTTATAAGGGCGCTTTTTTCTTACCGCGTCCGGTTTAGCGTGATTACTGGCCAAAAAACAGAAAAATATGTAAAATAAAAATATGGAAAACTGTATTTTTTGTAAAATAATCAGCGGCGAGATCCCGTCGGCCAAAATTTACGAAGACGAAAAAGTTTTCGCTTTTTTGGAATTGAATCCTTTGGCTAAAGGGCACACGCTTTTAATACCTAAAAAACACGCTCAAGATATTTTTGATATTAGCCAGGAAGATCTGAAAGATATTATCGAAGCGGCCCAAAAAATTTCATTAAAGCTTAAAGAAGCTTTCGGAGCGGAAGGCGTTAATTTGGTCCAGCGCAGCGGCAAGGCGGCCGAGCAAGGCGTTTTCCATTTTCATTTGCATATTATTCCAAGAAAAATAGGCGACGGAATAGAGATGGACAGGTGGTGGTTCGAAAAAGCGGAGGCCGCTTTCCTTGAAGATTTGAAAGTGGCGGCCGAAAAGATCCGCTGGTAAAATTTTTTGAATTGGTATAATCTTTGTTTAAAAGAAAGGGAAAAACCAAATATGATCAAGAAACTGTTCAAAAAAGAGAAAAAAGCAAGCCCAATCGGAAAAAAAACCTTAAAAACAAAGGTGAAAGTTGTCCATTTTAAAAAAGCAAAACCGGAAAAATTGATTGCCGGTCCGAAAAAGGAATTAACGGAAAAAGAACCGTTAAAATTGGAAAAGCCGGCGGCATCGCCGGAAATAAAAAAAGAAGGGAATCTCAATTCCGATCCTTTTGAAATAAGGAAGGTCGAGGTCAGGATCATCGGCATCGGCGGGGGCGGAGGGAATATCGTATCCGAGCTTTCGCAAAGGCTGGCGGAGTTTTCCGCAAAAAAAATAGATTTTGTGGCAGCCAATACCGATGCGCAGGCTTTGAAAGCCATGCCCAAAAGAGTGATCTCTTTTGCTTTTGGAAAAGAAATGACCAAAGGGCTGGGCACTGGCCGCAATAGCTTGGTCGGAGAAGCGGCCGCCAAGAAAGAAGAAGAAAGGATCAAAAATATTTTTATTCCCAAAAAAGACCTGTTTATTTTAGTCTCTTCGCTGGGAGGAGGAACGGGAACCGGAGCCACGCCGGTTTTTGCCAAGATAGCCAATGACCTTGGTTCAAAAACATTGGGTATTTTTACTTTGCCATTTGCGTTTGAGGGTAAAGACAAATTGAGATCGGCTCAAGACGCTTTGGAAAAGATCCAAGGCAATTTGAACGCTGTTTTGGTTTTGCCCAACGACAAAATTTTTAAATTAACCAAAGAAGATACTCCTTTCCATGCCGCGCTTTCCCTTTTAAACAAGCATATAGCCAATTCCTTGGAAGGCCTTTTGAGGGTTATTTATATTCCCGGGCTGATCAATATTGATTGGGCGGATGTTAAAACCACGCTTGAAGGCAAAGGCAGGGCGGCTTACCTCAATACTGCACAGGTTTCGGCTTCGGTTCCGGCTTTTGCCAAAAATTCCGTTCCAGCCAAAGCGGTTAAAGCCGCGGACGGAAAATCGCTTGCCAGCCAAAAACAAGAAAAAGGAAATCTGGAAGATTTTGCCAAAAACCTTTTAATCAGTCCGATTTTGGACTATAATTTTTCACAGGCGGAGAATATTTTATTCAATATTGAAAGCTCCAGGAATATTTCTTTGGAACAGTTGATGGCGATCAGCGAGAAGATCCATTCAACCGCTCCGCAAGCCAAAATAATTTTTGGGTTATCCCAGTCGCCGGCCTTGAAAGATATTATCAAAGCTACTATTTTAGCTACCGGCAGCGTTGAGAAGAAAACGAAGAGCGTTGTCCGCAGAAAAAAAGTTTCAGCGAAAAAAGAGAATAAGAGTAAAGGCGAGCCGCTTGTTGAAAATAACGGCGGAAAAGGGGAAAAAACAGTTGAAGAAGAATTAGAAAGGAAGATCCAGTCGAGAAGAAACGCTTTGGAAATTAAAAAAGCAGAGAAAGAGCAGACGGAAAGAGAAGATGAAAAAGACAAAATTTTTGAGATTCCTGCTTTTTTAAGGCGAGATGGTTCAAACAATCAGCCGAAACAAGACGATAAATGATTTGTCGAAACTATAAAATAGCGAATTTAAAAAAGCAGCGATTCTAAGCCGTTTCTGAGGAGGGGAGAGTCGGATAATCAGTCAAAGTCAGGAAATTAAAAATAAAATTATGCAAAAACAAACAATCAGAAAAGCGGTTTTTCCGATCGCCGGTCTGGCTACCCGGTTTTTGCCTTTATCTAAAGTCGTTTCCAAAGAGCTGATCCCTTTGGTGGATAAGCCTTTGATCCATTATACGGTCAAAGAAGCTGTTGATGCCGGCATCAAGGAAATTATTTTTGTGACAAGGCCGAAGCAGAAAGATGTTTTGCAATATTTCCAGCCCGATCCGAAATTGGAAAAAATATTGCAAGACAAAAAGAAAGAAGAAGAATTAAAAGACCTGAAAGAGATCCAAGACCTGGCCAGGGACATCACTTTTTCTTTTGCTGTCCAGAAAGCGCCCTTAGGAGACGGAGATGCTATTTTTCAAGCGAAGAGCTTGGTCGGAGACGAGCCTTTTGCCGTTTTCTTTTGCGATGATATGATCGATTCGGAGGTTCCGGCCCTAACCCAGCTTTTGGAGGTTTTTGATACCTGCCAGCGTCCGGTAATAGCCTTGAAGCAATTGCCGCCGGAAAAACTTTATCATTACGGAGTAGTTGATGTGGAAAAAATAGCCAATTGTTTTTATAAGATCAAAAGCATGATTGAAAAACCGAAAGAAGGGCAGGCTCCTTCCAATTTGGCGATCGTCGGCCGTTCGGTTTTGACGCCTGATGTTTTTGATTATCTTAAGCCTCAAAAAAAGCTGCATGGGCATGACGCTTCTTTATTCTTTCCGACCCTCGGCAAAATGGCAGTCGACGGCAAAGGAGTTTATGGCTATGAATTTAAGGGAGAATGGCTGGAATGCGGCGATAAGCTGCGCTGGTTCTATTCTTTCTTGCATTTCGCGATAAAACATCCAAGTTTGGGAGAAGAGGTGAAAATTTGTCTAAGGAAGCTTAAATATTAGCCATGGACAGCTACGATCTGGTTATTATCGGCGGAGGGCCGGCGGGGATCACGGCCGGCATTTATGCCGCGCGGCAAAAATTGAAAACATTATTGATCACTAAGGATTTCGGCGGCCAGATCATGCGCAAAGCAGTAGGCATAGAAAATTATCCGGGGTTCGAGCAAATTTCCAGTTTGGAACTGATCGAGCGGCTGGAAAAGCATCTTAATTCTTACAATCTTCCTGTTGAATTTGAAGAGGTCGCCGAGCTGTCCAAGCTTGACGGCCTTTTTTTGATAACCGGCAAGGACGGGGGAAAATTTTCAGCTAAAGCCGTTATAATCGCTTCGGGGGCGGTTCCGAGATTTTTGAATGTGCCGGGCGAAAAAGAATTTGTCGGACGGGGAGTAAGCTATTGCACAGCCTGCGACGGTCCGATGTTCAGCGATAAAAATGTTGTTGTAGCCGGCGGCGGCAACGCTGGATTTGAAACAGCTATTTTTATGGCCAATTACGCCAAGAAAATTTATATCATGGAATCGGGAGAAACGGTCCGGGCTGATGCGGCTAATCAGGAAAAAGCTAAATTGCTGGGGAAAATAGAAGTTATAACTAGCGCCGCTCTAAAGGAGATCTCCGGCCAGAAATTTGTTGATAAGGTAATTTATAAAGATTTGGCTGGCGGCCAGGAAAAGATCATTAACGCCGAAGGGGTTTTTATTGAAGTTGGCTATCAGCCGTCTTCGGTTTTCGTTAAAGAAGATCTGGTCGATTTTAATAATGGGAAAGAAATAAAAGTCGATTTTGAAAATTTAAAAACAAAAACTCCCGGCTTGTTCGCCGCCGGAGATGTTAATGCCGGCAAAAGCAAACAGATCATTATTGCCTGCGGCCAGGGAGCGAAGGCGGCGCTGGAAGCTTATAAATATTTGCAAGAAGAGACGAAAGAAAATAAAATAAATATAAGCTAATTTTTAGTTTTTAAAAGCCCCAATGTCCAAATCCCAATGACCAATAAAATCCCAAGCCCCAATGCCCAAATCCTTCGTTTTGGGATTTTGGAAATTAGGATTTGGTTGGTCATTGGACATTGGGATTTGGGATTTAATTAGGCTAATTCTTTATGAAAATTCTATCTTTAAAAGCTAGGGAGATCCTTGATTCAAGGGGTAATCCCACGGTTGAGGTTGAGTTGGAGACGCAAAAAGGCAAATTTATTGCCGGGGCTCCATCCGGCGCTTCAACTGGAATTCACGAAGCTTTGGAGTTAAGAGATGGGGGGACCCGCCGCGGCGGATTAGGCGTTTTAAAGGCGGTCGGAAATATTAATGAAATTATCGCGCCAGAGATCATCGGCAAGGAGATTGCCTTTCAAAAATCGCTTGACCAGCTTATGCTGGGCCTGGACGGAACTGAAAATAAATCCAAACTTGGAGCCAATGCCATGGTGGCGGTTTCAATGGCCGCTTGCCGCGCTTTGGCTGCGGAAAAAGATATTCCCCCTTACCAATATATCAACGAATTATTTAATCAAAAAAGGGAACAGGCGCTGGCTCTTCCCAGGCCTTGCTTCAATGTCATCAACGGCGGAGCGCATGCAGGGAATGATCTGGATGTACAGGAATTTATGGTCGTCCCCCAGGCTGATTCTTTCGCCGAGAATTTGGAAATAGGAGCGGAAGTTTATCGCGAGTTGAAAAGCGTTTTGAAAAACAAGATCGGCCCATCAGCAATAAACGTCGGAGACGAAGGAGGGTTTGCTCCGGCCTTGGAATATTCAGAGGAAGCTTTGGACCTTATTCTGGAAGCTTCTGATAAAAAGGGTTTGCGGGAAAAAATCAAATTTATTTTAGATGTGGCCGCTTCGCAGTTTTTTGAAGATGGCAAGTATAAAACGAAGATGGGTATTTTTACCGGAGTTGGGCTGGCTAATTATTATCTTGATCTGGTTTCCAAATATCCTATTATAGGCATTGAGGATCCGTTCGCCGAAGATGATTTTGAGGCTTGGTCATTGCTCAATTCCAGATCCAAGGGCGGCCTAATTATTATTGGCGATGATCTGACGGTGACAAATCCCAAAAGAATGAAAATGGCCCAAGAAAAAAGGGCTTGCAATGGCATGATCCTGAAAATAAACCAGATCGGAACCATTACCGAAGCTTTGGAATCGGCCAATTTAGCGAAGGAATTAAAATGGAAGATAATCGTTTCGCATCGGTCGGGCGAGACCGGCGACGATTTTATTGCCGATCTGGCCGTAGGCATTGGCGCGGAATTCATAAAATCGGGCGCGCCAGCCAGAGGGGAAAGGGCCGCTAAATATAACCGGCTTCTGAAAATAGGATCAGAACTAAAGCAGTAAGCTTATGGAAATATCACCCTCTTTTGTCCTGCAAGTTTTAACAATATTTCTTTGGTCGGGTGCGGCCTTGAGCTTGTTCTTTGGAGGATTTGTTTGGCTGCAAAATAAAAAATCTCCTATTAATATTCTTTTTGCGTTAGTGGCTTGTTCTGTAGCGGTCTGGCTGGGAGCCAGCGTGCCGATGCTGAACAATTGCCAGACAAAAGGAGACGTGGCTTATTTTTGGGATAAGATAGTCTATTGCGGAGTGGTATTCATCCCTATTTTTCTTTTTCATTTTTCTTTAGTCATGTCTAAAGAAAAAAATAAAATTTATCTGGCCCTTGTGCCTGCAGGATATTTTTTAGCCGCGGTTTTTCTCTTTTTATTGTGGTTCTTCCCCCAGCTTTTTATTCAGGGCCTTTTCCAATATAAATGGGGGTGCCACAGCATTTCCCAGCCCAGCCATAATTATTTTCTGATCTATTTTGTCGGCTATTTGCTTTTGTTCTTTTATAAAATGTTTCGTCTTTGGAGGAATACGAACGATCCGGATCTAAAGATCCAAAGCAAATATATTTTTTATTCTTTTTTATTTCTTTTTGCCAGTTCCTTAGCTTTTTTACCGGGATATCAAATACCCGTTTTTCCGATAGCTTATATTTTTCCGGTGATTTGGATGCTTATCCTTTCCTATGCGATCACTCAGCATAATTTACTAAATGCCAAAGTCATTATCGTCGATGTCCTGGCGGCCTTGGTTGTTTTTGCAGTTTTGGTTTATGCCGTGCTGTCTAAAGGATCAAGCGATATCGTTATAAGATTTTCTTTTCTAATTCTGATCTTCTTTTTCGCCTGGCTGGCTGTCAGAGGCGTGCATCGGGAGATAAACGAAAAAGAACGGCTGGAGGCTGTTGTTAAAAATCGCACTAAAGAACTTGAACAATCTAAAAAAGTAGCCGAAGATCGCGCCGCTGAATTGGAAAAGTGGTATAATGCCACTATCGGCAGGGAAGTAAGAATGGCGGAGCTCAAAGAGGAGGTAAAAAAAATGAAAGAAGAGTCGGAGAAAAGTAAAAAATAATATTATAATAAAAATATGCCGTATAAAGTTTTGCTGGCCGAAGATGATCCTTTCTTGATCGATATTTATTCCACTAAATTCAAAAGCGTTGGTTTTGATTTGAGCTTGGCGGATTCCGGAGAAAAAGTTTTACCAAAGCTTAAAGAAAACAATCCTGATATTTTGCTTTTGGATATTGTTCTGCCGGGGATATCCGGCTGGGAAGCGTTGTCGGAGATCAAAAAAGATCCGCAGTTCAACGGATTAAAGATCATCGTGCTTTCCAATCTAGGGCAAAAAAGCGAAGTGGAAAAAGGCATAGAAATGGGGGCAGACGGTTATTTGATCAAGGCTCACTATACCCCGACTCAAATCGTAGGAGAAATTAATAAGATATTGGATCCAAAAAAATAATGAAAATTATTTTTATAGTCATCGACGGATTAGGAGACCAGCTTGTACCGGAGCTGGGCGGCAAAACTCCTTTGGAAGCTGCGATAAAACCGAACCTGGACGCTTTAGCCGGTCAAGGCATTTGCGGGTTAATGGAGCCTTTTTTAGTGCCAGGAGAAGACAAGGCGACTTCCGAAGGAACTCATATAGGATTATTCGGATACCAGGATCATTTTTTAGGACGCGGCCCTTACGAGGCGGTCGGATTGGGCATGAAATTAAAAAATGGAGATGTCGCTTTGCGCGCTAATTTTGCTTCGGTCAATAGTGAAATGGAAATTATCGACCGCCGGGCCGGCCGGATCGAAAAAACCGAAAAGCTGATCAAAACTTTAAAAGATATTAAGATCGGCGGAGTGAGATTTTTGATCAAGAAAGCCCTTGGCCACAGAGCTGTTTTGGTTTTGAAACCGGGAAAAGGGATAGTTTTGTCGGCCAATATCTCGAAGGGAGATCCTAAAAAAGTCGGGGAAAAGCCATTAGAGATAAAACCAGCAGATGAAACTTCCGAAGCGATCTTTACGGCAAAAATTTTGAACATTTATTTAAACAAAACCCACCAGATATTGAAAGACCATATTATCAATCAAAAAAGGGTTTGCCGGGGAGAAGCTCCGGCCAATTATCTTTTGACCCGCGGAGCGGGACAGTTGAAAATAGTTCCCAGTTTCAAGGAAAGATACGGGCTTAAAGCCGCTTGCGTTTCCGGCGGCGGGCTTTATAAAGGAATTGCTGAAATTTTAGGCATGAAGCTGATAAAAGTCCGCGGGGCTACGGCGAGGATTAATACGAATTTAAAAGGGAAAATTTCAGCCAGCATCAAAGCTTTAAAAAAATATGATTTTATTTTTTGCCATATCAAAGCGGCGGACAGTTTGGCTGAAGACGGAAAGTTTTTAGAAAAAAAAGAATTTATCGAGAAGATAGACGCAAGTTTGGCCCCATTGCTCGGCTTAAAAAAAACTTTAGTGATTGTTACCGGAGACCATGATACTTCATCCGTTCTAAAAGCCCATTGCAATGATCTGGTGCCGGTTTTGATCTGGGGCGGCGGGCGGGATGGAAAAGTTTCTTCTTTTTCGGAAAAAGAATGTTTGAAAGGCGGGCTGGGAAAATTCGGGCAGGAAAAATTGTTCGATAAAATCCTTGCGTTAAAAAATAATTAAATTATAATAAAGATATGGAAATTCCTAAAATCAGAATTTTTTCCACTCCCAGCTGTCCTTATTGCCACACCTTAAAGCAATTTTTAACCAATAAGGGGATTGCTTTTGAAGACATCGATGTGGGAAAAGACGAGCCAGCCCGCCAGTTATTGGTTGAAAAAACCGGCCAGATGGAAGTTCCGGTCATTGCCATTGGAGAAGAATTCATTGTTGGATTCGAGAAAAAAAGAATTTGCGCTTTGTTGAATATCAAATAAATAATAAATTGTGAATTTCAGATTGTTATGATGGTAAAAGTTGCAATCAATGGATTTGGCCGCATCGGCCGCGCGGTTTCAAAAATACTGCTGGACAGCCATCCTGATGTCCAAATAGTGGCTATTAACGATCTGACCGAGTGCAATACCTTGGTTTATTTGATGAAATTTGATTCTATCTATGGAAAATATATCAAGCCGGTATCGGCCAAGGACGGCATAATAACGATCGGAGATTCAAAAATAAGAACTTTGGCCGAAAGCGATCCGACTAAACTGCCTTGGAAAGATTTAGAAGTAGATATTGTTTTAGAATGCACTGGAAAACTTACTAAATACGAAGACCTGATGAAGCATATTCAGGCCGGGGCAAAACGGGTGATCGTTTCCGCTCCTTCTAAGGATTCTGACAAGGTTCCGTCTTATCTTTTAGGCATTAACGCCGGCCAATTCGATCCCAAGAAAGACCAGATCATGGATATGGGATCGTGCACTACTAATTGCCTAGCTCCAGTAGTTAAAATTCTTGACAGGGAATATAAAATAATCAAAGGATTTATGACCACGATCCATGCTTATACCAATGATCAGAAAATTTTGGATGTAGCTCATAAAGATCTAAGACGAGCCAGGGCCGCCGCATTAAATATTATCCCGACCACGACCGGAGCGGCAAAAACTATCGGCAAAGTCCTCCCTAGCTTAAAAGGTAAACTTGACGGCATTGCTTTGCGAGTGCCGGTTCCAACGGTTTCGGTAGTGGATCTGGTTTGCGAAGTGGAAAAAAAGACAACTGCAGAAGAAGTTAATTACGTTTTTAAAAAAGCTTCCCAGGAGAAAGATCTGCAGGGAATTTTTGGAGTTGAAGACGCTCCGCTGGTTTCTTCCGACTATATCGGAAGTTCTTTTTCTTCGATCGTTGATTCTCCATTGACCATGGTTAATGAAAATCTGGTGAAAGTGGTAGCTTGGTATGATAATGAATGGGGCTATGCCTGCCGTTTGGCCGAGTTCACCGAATACGTGGGTAAAAAGAAATAAATTATTTTGATATTCCATCCATTTTTATAAAAGATAGTTTTTAATCAAACCAATTAATCCTTTTTCTCTGCCGTCCATCAAGCAGAAGCTGAAAAACATTAAGCCGAAGGGTTTCACTCTCGTCGAGATCCTCATCACCATCACCATCCTCGGCATCCTGGCCTCCATCATTTTGGTTTCCACCGCCGGCACCCGGGAAGCCGCCCGCGACGGCCGCCGCCAGAGCGACCTTTCCCAGATCAGGA
>JBBABZ010000007.1:0-44741 GCA_041657385.1 Minisyncoccota bacterium
TCCTTAATTTGTTCTTTGGTGAATATTCTTTTGCTCATATGTTTGATCGTTAATTATGTTATCTCATCCTCTTCCTAAATACAAAAAGCGGACACTTTTTGTGTCCACTTTTTGGGGTACAGATCACAAATTCGCGGTTTTTTTGTTGGACCTGAAAAATTAAACAGTGCGGACGGTGGGAGTTGAACCCACAAGGTGTGAACCACAAGATCCTAAATCTTGCGCGTCTGCCAATTTCGCCACGTCCGCTCGGCACCACGCAGGGTGCCGAGCAACCCAGAACCCTACGCGGTTCTGGGGCGTCTGTCCCCTGATTGGTTCCTCTCTAAATTACCCTATTTTCTTTAAAATATAAAGGCCGCGGGATTTCCCCGCGGCCTTCGACTGAAAAAATAGATTCAAAAGTCTATGATCCGCCCAAGACGAATTTGACCAATGAAGGAACGGCTCTAGCCAATAAAGCGACGGCAATACCAACAGCAGCGTAAAGGATCATTTGCCTGGCCTTAGCGGTCTCTTCCGGCTTGTCTCCTCCTGTAACAAATTTAAAGCCTGCCAAGATGATCATAAACACGGCAACTGCCATTAAGATGAAGAATACCCAATCGGTAACCGTGTAGACAGTATTAAGGGTACAGCAAAGTGCGCAGTTCCCGGTATCAAAAACACATGGGCCAGCATTGCAATTATTCCCAAGTCTTGCCGCATTTGTGACAGTACATCCTGATAACGGCTCGGTATTCGCCGCACTGACAAGTGCTGGCAAAATAACTGCCGCTATCATGGAAACTAATGATAAAGTTAAAAATATTTTTTTCATTTTGGATAATTTATTATTTAATAAATTATTGATAATCATCGACCTTTGTTTAAACAAAATCAAAGCACTCCCATCACCATCGACACAAATGCTCGCGACAATAAGATAACCGCTATACCAATAGCCGTATAAAGGAGGATATTGTTTGCTTTTTTAACTTTTTCGGGATCGCCATTAGAAGTCATATAATAAAATCCCGCGAAAATGATCATCAAAGGCGCTAAAACTAAAGATATCAAAGAAACAAATGAAATGATCCGGTCTATCAGCTCTTTAAATGTTTTTGATTCTGTCGGGGGTTCTATCTGAAGAATGGCGGCAAAAATAGGGCCAGCTACTGAAATCAATAGAATGACCGACACCATTCCAAGAAAAATGGATAGAGATTTTCGAGACGGCTTTTCAAAAATATTTTTCATAAATATTAAGCCTTAACTAATATTATTCCCCAATGATATTTCCCAGCTTCAATTTCCTTCTCGGGGTCAAATCCCATTTTTATCGCCGACTTTATGATCTCTTCTTTCGAGATCCTTCCCTCTCTCGGTCCGACTGGCGATTCCGGTTTCCAATCAATAACCAACGCTTTCCCTCCTATTCTTAAAATTCTTTTAACTTCTTCTAAGATCCTGTTTTTCTCCTTGGCCTGGAATAAAATATTGGTCAGTAAAACAAGGTCAACCGAATCTTCCATAATTTTAACACCTTTCTCCGCGTCTGCCAACATTATCGAAACATTGAACAGCCTGTCTTGGCGCAATTTTTCTTCAAGTAAAGATAAGGGTTCCCGCAAAATATCCACGGCGTAAATTTTTCCCTTGGAAAGGCTTTTGGCTAAAGGAATTACCCATCCGCCGGAACCGCAACCAAGATCGCAGGCAATCATCTCTTCGCGCAAAGAAAGCTGGTTTAAAATATTTATCGGATTGAGGAAGCTTTGTTCCATAGATGAGCAAACTATTAAAGTTTAGATGTAAGCGGCGGAAGCGATACGGTCGCCTTCGTCCAGCCTCATTATCTTTACTCCTTGAGTAACACGGCCTAATTTGGAAATACTCTTGATCTCTGTTTTGATGACTTGGCCTTGTTGGGAGATAACGATCAACTCTTCTTCGTCAATGATAACTCCTACCTTAACCAGATCTCCGGTCTTCTTGGTCACTTTGGCGGTTTTGACCCCTGATCCTCCTCTGCCCTGCTTGCGGTATTCTTTCAAACTGGTCAACTTGCCGTAACCGTTCTCGGCCAAGATCAATAAATGAGCCGGGTCTTTGGCTTTTTGGATGTCATTGCCCAAAGCTTCCATTCCGATCATTTGATCATCTCTCTTAAGGCTGATGCCTTTGACTCCGGCGGCCGTACGGCCCATTGCCCTGATCTTCTGTTCGGAGAACAGGATAGACTGGCCTTTCTTAGTAACGAGCATAATATCATCCGAACCGGTCGTCTTTTTGACGCCGCAGAGAGAATCTCCCTTCTTTAAGTTGATCGCGATCAAACCGTTCCTTCTAACATTTTCAAACTCCTTAAGGTCTGTTTTTTTGATTATACCATTTTTTGTGACCATCACCAGGTATTTGGTTGTGGAATCGGATTCCTTACTTAAAGGCAAAATGGACAGGATCTTATCGTCCGGGGAAATTTCCAAGAAATTTACCAAAGAACGGCCGCGGCTGGTTCGCTGGGCTTCGGGAATTTCATAAGCCTTGGTTTGGAAAACTTTGCCGGAATCGGTAAAGAAAAAGATCGAATCGTGTGTTTTGGCCAAAATAAAGTGCGAGACAAAGTCTCCTTCCTGGGTCTTCATTCCTACAATGCCCTTGCCTCCTCTCTTCTGGGTCTTAGTTATGTCCGGGCTTGACCTTTTGATATAACCATCGCTCGTTACGGTAATGATCGCATCAGCCTGCGGCACCATATCGGCCTCGGTTATTTTTTCCGGACGGACATTAATGACCTTAGTTTTGCGGTCATCGCCAAACTGCTCCATTTCTTGAGCCAGTTCGTCTTTAATAACTCCTTTTATTCTTTCCTTGCTGGCTAAAATAGCGGAAAGAAATTTAATTTTTTTGAGTATTTCTTCAAGCTCTGCTTCGATCTTGGCTTTTTCCAACCTTACCAGCTGGTGCAGCTTGATCTCTAAAATGGCATCGGCCTGTATGGCGTCTATATCTAAAAGTTTTATCAAATTGTTTCTGGCGTCTTCGCGGTCTTTAGACTTGCGAATAGTTGCAATAACAGCGTCGATCATATCCAAAGCCTTAGCAATTCCCTCTAAAATATGGGCTCTTTCTTTGGCTTTTTCCAAGTCGTACTTAGTGCGGCGATAAATCACTTTTTGGCGGTAATCCAGATAATGCTGCAATATTTCTTTCAAATTCAAAACTTTCGGCTGGATCCCGTCCACTAAAGCCAATAAATTCAAATGGAATGTTTTTTCCAGATCGGAAAACTTGAAAAGAGAATTAAGGATCTTTTGAGGAATAGCTGTCTTTTGCAGATCGATCACTACCCTCATCCCTTCTTTATCGGATTCATCGCGGATATCTTTGATCCCTTCCACTTTTTTATTCTGCACCAAATCGGCCAGTTGCTGCATTAAAGCGGATTTTTCAACTTGAAAAGGAATTTCATTGATAATAATTTGAAAGCCGCTTTTGTCTCTTTCAACGATCTCGGTCTTGGCGCGCATCAAAATAGCTCCTTTCCCTTGGGAATAAGCAGCGAGTATTTCGCTTTTGTCGAAAATAAAACCGCCGGTCGGGAAATCCGGCCCTTTCACGAATTTAAAAAGATCTTCGGTTTCGGCTTCCGGGTTATCGATCAAATAAATAGCGGCCTGGCAAACCTCGCGCAAATTATGCGGAGGAATATTGGTAGCCATGCCAACGGCGATACCCATGGCGCCGTTTAACAGCAATTGAGGCACGGGCGAAGGCAAGACGGTCGGTTCGGTCCTCGTAGCGTCATAGTTGGGCAAAAAGTCCACAGTGCCTTTTTCAATATCCTTAAGCATTTCGTATCCGATCTTAGACATTCTCATCTCCGTATACCTCATCGCGGCAAACTCTCCCGGGTCATCGATGGAACCGATATTTCCCTGTCCCTGGATCATCGGATATCTCAAAGAAAAATCCTGCGCCATTCTGACAGCCGAAGCGTAAACCGCTTGATCCCCGTGCGGATGGTAACGGCCTAAACAGCTGCCGACAACCGTGGCAGATTTTCTATATTTCGTATCCGGCCGCAAACCGTCTTCGTACATTGTGTATAGAATACGGCGGTGGACCGGTTTTAAACCGTCGCGCACGTCCGGCAAAGCGCGGGAAATAATGACAGACATCGCATAATCGATGTAGCTGTTCTTCATTTCCTCAACGATCTCGCGAGATTTTATTTGTCCGATATCTTGTAATTTTTCTTCGTCTTTTTCCATAGCTTATAAATATTATTGGTTCTAAACTCTTTTTTCTTAAGTCTCTCCAGCTATTTTTTCAACTGTTCTAATTGTTTTAATTTATCATTCATTTCGTTTTCTATTTTCGTTGCCTGTCCAGCTTTAGAGCTTATGTCTTGAATATTCAAATCTTTTGCAGCCTCCTCGAAGCTAAAATTTTTAATTGTTTTAAATAAATAATTCGCCCAAAACAATAATAATCCCAAAGAAATAACAATTATCACTGACCAAAAAATAATTCTTTTTGTTTTTTTCGGCAGAGCTTGAACTTTTTTTAATTGTCCATTGAGCCTCTCTTTTAATTTCATTTTTTAAACTTGGTTTAAAACAATCAGCTGGAATCCTTCTTCGGGCAGGTCCTTTTTCTTGATATTCAATTTGTCTTCGGTTTGGACCTCTTTTTTACCCATCACCCTTAAAAACAAATCCAGTTCATCCAGCTTCACTTTAAGCTTGGGCAGATTATAGTGCATCGGGACGGCAATCTTAGGTTCAATCTGCGAAATAATATGAGCGGCATCTTTAGCGTCTAGCGTTGCCCCGTCTCCTCCGACCGGGATCATAAGAATGTCCACTTCTCCTATTTCTTCAAGCTCTTTTTCGGAAAGTTCTTTCTGTCCTAGATCGCCCAAATGGCAAATTTTAAGCTCTTCCGTCTTTATAAGATAAATGATATTTTGGCCTTTTTCTTTTCCCTTAGAATCGTCATGCCAAGAAGGAATGCCTTGAATGAAAACTCCTCCAACGTCGTATTCTCCGGGAGCGTTAATTAAAAAAGGAGTTTCTCCGGCGACGCCGAAAACTCCTTTGACATTATTGTGATCAAAGTGATCATGGGTAACCAGTAAAATATCCGCTTCCATTTTAGGAAGCTTAAACCCTACTTCCTCGGAAAAAGGATCGATCACTATTGAAAGAGGCTTGTCGCCTCTTTTAGAATTGCCTAATAATTGAAAGCAAGATTGTCCTCGCCAAATAATTTTCATATATTTTAATGGGGCTTTCCTCTTTATTAAAAGGAGGAAGCTGGTTTTACGAATCTGGAGTCTGCCTTCGCCCCGCACGCTTGCGGGGCTACGGCGAGGCCCGCCTGCGCTCTTGCGAGAGCTACGGCGAGGCAAGGCCTGCCTGCGCGATATGTTTTATAAACAAACTTGAGCAGGTGAGCGGAATCGAACCGCCGTAAGTTGCTTGGCAAGCAAACGCACTACCATTGTGCTACACCTGCAAGAAATTTAAAATCGCAATTTTAAATTTCGCAGGAGCGTAAAATTACAACAGTAATTTGTACGTTCCAATGTTCCAATATAAAAAACAGCTTAACAAATTAACAAATAAATTATAAGCGATTTTTTAGTATTTTTCAAGCGAAAGACCGGCCGACGGATAACTCTTCCAAGCAAGCTCCTTGCCTTGTCTTTTATCGGGGCTAGAAAGGGTCTACCTTTCTATAATTGCCGGCCTGAAGGCCTTCCGGCGGTTTTATTTATTTTTCAGGTCCAAAAACCTGCCCATTTCCTCAATAATCGCATTGCTGACATAATATCCGGCAAAATACTGCAAATGTACGCCATCGGCAGTCCTCGACAGCCTCTGCTTGCCATCCTTATCAAGAAGATATTCGGTATAATTGCCGCTGCTGTCGCTAAGCATGTCCCAAGTTGATATAAAATGCGCGTTAGCATATTTGCCGGACTCTTCTTTGAAAAGAGAATTGAGATGGCTGATATCCGAAGACAAGGCCTTGTTTTTCATTATCGGCACGCCTATAACAAATATCTCTGCTTTCGCCTCAGTGAATAAATCAAGCATTTTGTCTATCCTCTTGCGGTATTGATCATCCCACCCGCCGCTGCCGTAAGAGGCAACCATTTTTCCGTCCGAATCAATAATGGAAGTGTTGTCATTGGACCCGAACATCATAATTCCGACATTCGGGTTGTTCTGGATGATCAATTTTTTGGCTAGCGCCGGCCAGTCAAAATAATCCTGACGGCTCAAACCGCTGGAAACTTTTCCTTGCCGCACCACGGCTGTATCTTTAAAATTCAGCAACATTCTTTCAAGAGGATCACCCAGCCCTCCGCCGGCTGCCACAAATGAATCGCCGACAATAAGCATTCTGAAAGGAGAAGATCTCTTTTCTCCGCCAGAATTAGAAACGGCAGGCGGCGGATCTTTTGTTTTTTCTCCTCCTTGCAAAATGGTTGTAGTTGTTGCGGCCCCTTCTGCGGTGCTGGTTGCCGCGTCAGTCTCGCTTTGCCCGCTGGCCGGTTCGCTCCCGCTATCTTGGACAGGATTCGCTATTCCAAAATCATTGCCGTCAAAAAGGTCTCCGGCAGGTTCGGGCTGGCCGAAAACCAGCGGCGATTCTTTTAAAGACCGCCACGTTATATTTTCATTTTGAAAAAATTTATTCCAGCCAAGCTTGGTTTTAACTTCTTCCGAAGCATTGGCATAAGCAATAATCCCCTGCTTAAAAACAGAATTCAGGCCTTCGCTTTTCTGGCTCTCCCACAAAACTACTTTTCTTGAATTATAAAAAGCGACTGTGGAAAGCAGCAGGCAAAAAAGCAAGATCGCAACAACCGGACGGTATTGCTTCCTTTCCGGTTTCCGAACAAAATCTATTGGCTCTACTATTATTTTCTCCATATGATTAAAAACTAAAATAAATAAAAGCCGGCAAGGTATCCGAACCGGCGCGGAATAAAAAGGTTGCGGCAACGGCCACGACCGCGAACCATACGACCAAGGGCAATCTTTCCTGGAAAGCTGAAAATATCCTGATCATTCGTTTTTCAAAAATCAAAAATATAAATCCTATAACGATCGCGAAAAGCACATACAGCTTGAATGTTTCATCAAGCCTTTTAAAAGAAAAAAGCTGGTAGATCATTGTAAAGCCATCCTGCACGCTCCCCGCCCTGAAAAATATCCAAGAGAAACAGACAAAAATAAATGTAGCCAGCCAGGAAAAAAACGCTCCGGCGCGGGAAAAATAGCCCATTGCTGCTCCCACTTTTACGGATATTGAATTTTTTACCGCAGAAAAGACCGCAACAAAAGCCAGCGCCAGACCCTGCAGAAATCCCCAAAAAACATAATGGCCGGCCGGACCATGCCAGAATCCCATCAATACCATAGCTATCGTTAAATTAAGATATTGCCTTATCTTCCCTTTCCGATTGCCGCCCAGCGGAATATAGATATAATCCCTTACCCAGCTGGAAAGCGTGATATGCCACCTTCTCCAGAAATCCTTTATTGATAAGGATGCATAAGGAGAATCAAAATTTATCGGCGAACGGAAGCCTAAAAGTCCGGCAAAGCCGATCGCCATATCGCTATAACTGGAAAAATCAAAGTAAATTACCAGTGCATAAGCCAATATCGCCAAAAGAATGACCAGCGACCCATGATTTTGCGGAACCATAAAAACATCATCGGTGATATTGACCGTTAGATAATTTACCACAAGCAGCTTCTTAAAAAGGCTTGATATTATCAAGGTAACATAGAGATACATGTTCTCAATCCTTTTAGCTCCGCCATTTTCAAGCTGCGGCAAAAATTCCTGAGCCCTGGCAATCGGACCGGAAAGAAGCTGCGGAAAAAAAGAAACATAAAGCGAAAAATCAAGCAGCGAAGGATATTTCCCTATTTTCCCCGATCGGCAATCAATCAAAAAAGAAATAATTCTAAACGAATAAAAAGAAAGCCCTATGGCCAAGATCAATTCAAATAAAGGCAAATTGACGGCAATCCCCAATTTACCCAGCACTGCTTCAGCTGATGAACGGAAAAAATCATAATATTTGAAAAAACCTAAAAGGGAAAGGTTAAAAACAACGCCCAGCCCCGTGATCAGCTTCTTCGCTCCTCCGGCGCTGGAATAGATCGCGCGCCCTATCCAATAATTTAAAAATGAAAGGCCGATCAGTGTTGCCAAAAGACGCAGATCCCAGACCGAATAAAAATAGTAGCTGGCGGCCAGCAAAAAAATCCGCCATAAAAGCGGCCATGGCTTTAGCATCCAGTTCAAAGCCAAAACAAAAGTGAAAAACGCTAAAAATTCAAAAGTGAAAAAAATCATAATCGATATTTCGATTCATTTTAACATTTAAAGGACTGTTGCGCTATCAAAGATGCATTTCGGGATCAATAGTAAAACCTGACAAATTCAAGGGGCTTCGTCAATTTTTTTGTTGTAAAAAACTTTCAAAAAGGATAAATTAGAACGTATAAACATATAAAAATAATGAGATTAAAAATATTCCAAAAATTGCTTATTCGCCTGGAATATGATCAATCTAAATTAATATTATGAACAACCCAATCAAAATTTATAGCACAATGTCGCGGCAAGCGTCCGAACTGGTGCCGATGGAAAATAAAAAAATAAAATTTTTTGTTTGCGGCCCGACGGTTTATGATTTCTCGCACTTAGGCCATGCCAAAACTTACACGCAATTCGATTTCATCGTCAAATATCTGCGCTGGAGCGGTTTTGATGTAAACTACCTGCAAAATATTACCGATATTGATGACAAGATCATCCAGCGCGCGGCCGAACGCAATATCGATTGGCGCAGTCTGGCCGATGAATTTGAGAAGATCTATGTCGATGATATGCTATCGCTCCACAATACCGCGGTAACTAAATATGCGCGCGCCACGGATTATATCAATAGCATTGTTAGCCAAGTGCAACGAATGCTAGATAAAGGGCTGGCCTATCGCGTCGCCGATGGCAGTATTTATTTTGAGATCGCCAAGTTCGGCGATTACGGCAAGCTTTCCGGCCGCACCGAATTGCAGGAGCATGACGCAGTATCGCGTATAGACAGCGACGACCAAAAAAAGGGTTGGAATGATTTTTGCCTATGGAAGGCATTCAAGGAGGGAGAACCTAGCTGGGACACACCTCTAGGCAAGGGCCGGCCAGGGTGGCACATTGAAGATACTGCGATCACCGAAACCGAGTTCGGGCCGCAATATGATATCCATGGCGGCGCCATTGACCTGATATTCCCCCACCACGAAGCCGAAATTGCACAAATGGAATCGGTTTCGGGCAAAGCACCGCTTGTACGCTACTGGATGCACACCGGATTTTTAAATATCAACTCCCAGAAAATGTCCAAAAGCTTGGGCAATTTCAAAACCATCCGCGATATTTTGAAAACTTACGATTACCGTATTTTGCGCTATTTTTTCATCATCAACCAATACCGCTTGGCAATGGATTTCAGCGATGCTGGATTGGAACAAGCAAAAAATTCTCTAACGCGCATTGATGAATTTATTTTCAATAAAGTGGATGCCAATTATGACGATAGCGGCGATGAAGCCGCGGTAGAGGAGGCCAAAGCCAAATTCCACGAAGCATTATCCAACGATTTCAATACTCCGCAGGCATTCGCGGTGCTGTTTGATTTTATCAGGAGTCAAAACATCAAAGAAATATCCGGCCGGCGGACATTTGAATTCTTAAGCCAGATAAATTCCTTTATGGATTTTATGAAATTCGACCAAGCGAAAAGCGATGCGTTTATTGAACCATTGATCATCGAGCGCAATGATGCGCGCACGAAAAAGGATTTTGCCAAGTCCGACCAGATCCGCGACCGCCTGCTCTCTATGGGCGTAAAGATCTATGATACTAAAGAAGGAACGAAGTATAGAATGCAAAATTTTGAATCTGGAATAAAGAAGGTGCAATAGCATTCCAACTCTTCCGCAAAAAAATCGGGCTTCCGCCCGATTTTTTGATTGTGGTGCCGAGGTCCGGAATCGAACCGGAATTTGACGATTTTCAGTCGTCCGCCGTGACCGACTTGGCTACCTCGGCATAAGCTATTAGCCTTAACCTGCTTCAAATTTAACCTTTTTTACTCAATTAAACAATATGGATAAAACTTCATCTGGACTGTGGGCGGTACAGGACTCGAACCTATGGCCTACTCAGTGTAAATGAGTCGCTCTACCAGCTGAGCTAACCGCCCATTTTATTTGAACAGACGAGTCGCTCCCTGCCTGCCGGCAGGCAGGTACCAGCTGAGCTATGCGCCCTAATGGTGGGCGAGGTGGGATTTGAACCCACACGACCTTGCGGTCACAACCCCCTCAAAGTTGCGTGTCTGCCATTTCACCACTCGCCCGTTTGCCGTTTAAGGCAAAATACGAAAAACCAAAAGCCTAATATTGTTAGGCTTTTGGCTCTTCTGAAGATTGAACTTCGTTTTGAGCAGGAGCCTCTTCTTTGATCTTTCCAGAGATGATCAGATTCTCCACTTTCTTCAATTTGGCTCTCTTGCCGCGAGCATCTCTTAAATAATAGAGCTTTGCTCTCCTGACCTTGCCTTTCTTGGTCACCTCGATCTTATCAATGGTTGTGGCATGGATAGGAAAAATTCTTTCCACTCCTACTCCTGACGCAACCTTGCGAACAGTAATAGTAGCGTTGGTTCCGCTTCCATGTTTGCAAGCCAAGACCAAACCTTCAAAAATTTGGATCCTTTCTTTTTCCCCTTCTTTAACTTTCTGATGCACGCGAACAGTATTTCCCGGTTTTATTTCCGGAACATCCTTTTTCGCGTAGGATTGCAGAAATTTTTCAACTTTCGATAACATATCTTTGTTTTTATTAATTATTACGATTTATTTATTCTGCCTAGTGGGCGGTACAGGACTCGCCCAGTCATCCGACTGGGCGTCCGGTCGGATGACCGGACGAACCTATGCACTTCTTTCGACTTTTTTATTTTCTACGGTGGGCGGTACAGGACTCGAACCTGTAACCTTTCGCACGTCAAGCGAACGCTCAGCCATTGAGCTAACCGCCCGGAAAACTACGGTGGGCGCAGATGGACTCGGACCATCGACCCCAGTTTTATAGGAACTGTGCTCTAACCAACTGAGCTATGCGCCCGCAGCATCAGAAACGACCTTTATTCCCATCATCACTTTCTCCGCTAAAGGCACGCTGCCTATGCCTGCATTGCAAGTGCCGTGCCCGAAACCGCCTTTATGTTTTATATCGGCCTGCGATGTTTTCTTTATATAAGGTTTATAAAATTGGGAAAGAGGAATATCTAATGTCTCGGACCAATATTTCTGCTCCTTCTCAATATTCATATCTTCATATAGATGAAGTAAAATTCGAACTTTTTGCCTTGATACATTTAAACTTTTTTCCAACCAATAAATAAAAAATTTAATGAGGTCGGGATCGGTATTTGAAATAGATAATTCTTTCATCTGCCTTTTTGTTCCTTCTCCCCAATAAAGGCCTAATCCAAATATGAAAATCTCTCTATCGCTTAACGGTAAAATATTTACCTTTTCTGTCTCATAAACTTCTTTTAGCCTATTTTCGTGCTTTCTTCCCATTGTTTCCCTAAATTTTTCAATCCGCTGCTCGTTATTTCCTCGCAATTCGTCGATTCGTTGTTTTGATAATGGATAGTCTTTTAGCCAGCAGCTTAAAGTGCTCTTGCTGATTTTTAGAGCATTTTTGATCTGGCTATAACTCATCCCTTGCATTCTTAAAGATAAAGCTTTTTTTCGATCTTCAAATCTTGCCATAATTGAACCGATGAATAGCTATTAATGACTACCATTCCCTAGTCCATTTTAACATCTTCATTATAAAAGAACAAATTCCAACGCTATAACTCTTTTTCTTTCTTCGCCTTGATGCTGGCTTTCTGGACTTCTTTCTTGGCAGGTTTTTCTTTCTGGCCGATTATCATTTCAAATTCTTCCCTTTCGATGGTTTCTTTTTCTATTAATACTTTAGCCACTTTATCTAAAGTCTTCTTTTCCTTGGCTAAAATGTTCCGAGCTGTATTCTGCGCTTCTTTTATAATTTTTTCAACCTCTTTATCTATCTGGAAGGCAACCTGATCCGAATAATTGCGAGCTGTTTCAATCTCCTGGCCCAAAAAGGGCGACTCTTCTTTCTGTCCAAATGAGATCGGCCCTAAAGAAGACATACCAAAATCTTTTACCATTTTTCTGGCTAATAGTGAAGCCTTTTCCAAGTCGTTGGTCGCTCCGGTTGTAATCTCGCCGAATTCCAACTCTTCTGCACACTGTCCAGCCAATAAAACCGCCAGCTCTGTTTGGAACTCCGATTTGGTCCTCATTTGTTTGGCTTCAGCGGGCATCTTTAAAGTATAGCCGGCAGCCATCCCCCTGGCGATAATGGAAATCTTTCTTACAGGCTCTGAATGCGGCAAAAAGGTGGAAGCTAAAGCATGGCCAGCCTCATGGAAAGCCGTGATCTTCTTTTCTTTTATAGATAAGATATGGCTCTTTCTTTCTGGTCCAAGCAAAACTTTTTCAATGGATTCTAAAAGTTCGTTTTGAAAAATTTGCGCTTTATTGCGGCGGGCAGCCAACAAAGCTGCTTCATTGGCAACATTGGCTAACTCGGCTCCGGAAAAACCGGGCGTTCTTTCTGCTACTTCTCTTAAAACAACGTTGGAAGCCAATGGCTTGCCGCGGGTGTGAATTTTTAAAGCCTCTTCCCTCTCGTTGACATCGGGCAGATCCAAAACCACTTTTCGATCAAAGCGGCCTGGTCTTAATAATGCTGGGTCTAAAACATCGGGACGGTTAGTGGCAGCTAAAACGATCAATTTATCATTCGGCTCAAAGCCGTCCATCTCGGTAAGCATTTGATTCAAGGTCTGCTCTCTTTCTTCATGTCCGCCGCCAAAGGCCGGACCCCTGACTTTGCCGATGCTATCCAATTCATCAATAAAGATCAAACAAGGTTGATGCTTCTTTGCAGTGGCAAAAAGATCCCTGATCCTGCTGGCTCCCACTCCCACGAAAAGCTCTACTAAGGAAGAACCAGCTATAGAAATAAAGGGAACCTTGCTTTCACCGGCGACGGCACGGGCCAACAAGGTTTTGCCTGTTCCAGCCGAGCCAACTAATAAAACTCCATGGGGAATTTTGGCTCCCATCTGAAGATATTTTTTGGGATTTTTAAGAAAATCCACTATTTCTTCCAATTCCTGTTTGGCTTCCTGCAAACCGGCGACATCCTTAAAAGTGATCTGCTCTTTAGGGCCTCCTTCTGCTCCGAAAAGCTTAGCGCGCGCTTTAGTAAAATCAAAAGTCTGCATTGCGCCGCTTTTCGCTTGGCGGAAGATCATAAAAAAGAATATTCCAAAAACCAACAATGGCAGGACTGTAAATAAAAGCGGACCGGCCCAAGACCAAAAATCAACTTCTTGCTTAAAATCGATCGCCACTTGATTCAATTTTCCTTTATCGACTCCGTAGTTTGATAAAGCCTGGTCCAGCGTGGCTCCCGTTTCCTTAACAGCTTGAACTTTGACATCGTCTTGATAGACAATGCTCAATTGGTCTCCGGTAACCGTAACTTGCTTTACTTTGCCGTCATTGATCTCTCTAACCAATTGGGTAATGGTTATTTCTGCCGGCTTTTTCTCTGAAGAGCTGCCAAAAAAACCCGATGCTATTGCCAAAAGCAGAAAAATGAAAAAAACAAAAATGATATTTTTGGCTAAATTGGAAGCCGGGCCTTTTGGAGCTTTCATAAAATTTTTATGTTGCCAAGAAAATATAACCCCTTGGCGGTTTTTTTAATTTCCGTTTTTAACTGCCTGCTTTAATCTTAAAGACATCCAATGTCTTTGCGGCTGGAAGCTTAAAATTTGGAAATTATATTCTTTGTCTATTTCCAAGGCTTCCTTCATTTTTTCTTCGGTTCCAAATTCAGAGATATGGATCAGGCCCTGAATTTTAGGCTGGCTTTCTTTTTGAGGTAAAACTAATTGAACGAAAGTACCAAAAGGATTAAATTTGACCACCTTGCCCTTAACCTCGTCGCCGGTCTTCAACTCAAGCTCTTGCCATGGGTCGGTCTTTAAGGCTTTTAAAGAAAGGGATACTCTTCCCTGGGCGATATCGATGATCTTGGCTTTTACTTTTTGGCCGATTTTTACAACCTGGCTCGGATTTTCTATCAACTGCCAATCTAGTTCGGAAATATGGACCAAACCCTCCAATAATGGAGCGACTTGATCGGATTCTTCGGTATCGGCCGGAGAAAACTTAACGAACGCGCCGAAATCAACAATGCCGGAGATCATTCCCTCGACAATATCTCCAACTTTTAATTCCTGAATAGCTTTTTGGATATTCTCCCCTTCCTGCGATTGTTCGGTCAAAATGATCTGGCCGGCTCTATCGTCATAGTCCAAAACCTTAGCCATTAGATCTTTGCCCATGAAAAGCTGTAATTTTTTGAGAATTTCTGTTTTGTCTCCTTGCGGCACTTTGGGGAAGTTAACTGGAGATAACTGAGAAGTCGGCAAGAAAGCCGGAATTCCCGAAATCTCGGTAATTAATCCTCCTTTGTTCACCTTGGAGATCCGGACCTTGAAAACTTCTTGGGCTTCTTTAAGCTCCTTGATCTTTTCCCAAGTAGTCTCTTCCATGGCTTCTTTTAGAGAAAGCTCGACGTAGCCTTCTTCGTTTTCAGCTTCTTTGACTTTGGCTGAAATTTTATCGCCGGCTTTGAGGTTTTTTAGGATGCTTCTTGCCTTTTGGTATTCCTGGCCAAAGATTATTCCAACTTTGCAGGGTCCCAAGTCGACAAAAAACGCCAAGCCGTCTTGAGCTATTACGGTGCCTTCCAAAATTTCACCTTTTTGGGGCACTCTAAGCGTATCAACTGTTTTTATGGTTTCTTCTGTTTTCATAACAGTCTTTTTATAACACAAAATATTTTACGAATCAATAGCCTCAGGCCTTGCTCTTATTAGCTCCGCCTCCCATATTATGGAAATTCCCAAAAGCCCTCTTTGTTCCACGATTGTTTCATAGCTATTGACAGAGAATCCAGGTTATATAATAATATGGGGCAGATCTCACCCGTGAGGTTTTTTTATTAAATGTTCACTAACTACAAATTAATAAGCGCTGTTCTGATCGCCCTTTCCTGTCCCCTCTTTTTCAGTCTCAACCAAGGAGACGCTAAACTCATAGCAGAGCCAAATGAGCTTGTCATATACCCAACCAGCATGCTCATCTTTGAAAAAAGCTGCATTTTAAACAGTCCAGCCTATAGCTTGTCTAGCTTAGCCGAAAAAAACATCCTTTCCAATCCTCCTAATAAACAATTAAAGGTGGTCTTAACGGCCTATTCATCTACTGTGGAAGAAACCGATGATACCCCTTTTATTACTGCCAATGGCAGCACTGTCAGGGACGGCATCGTGGCCAATAACTTGCTGCCTTTCGGCACCAAGATCAAAATTCCCGAACTTTACGGCAATAAAATATTTACAGTAGAAGACCGTATGAACGCCAGAAAGAGCAAATATAATTTTGACATCTGGTTCCCCTCTCACGACTCTGCCACCGACTTCGGCATAAAAAGTACTTATATAGAAATCATTGAGAGCTAAATTTTTAAAACCACAAACCACAAAACCGCGCTCCTGGCGCGGTTTTGTTATACCTTAGCTATTTGAAATAAAGATCTAATGCCTTTCTGCTGGCCTCAAAATGAGGTTCCGGGACTTTTTTAGGATCGCACCAGAGATATTCTGCACATTTGTCTTTCTCTATCACCTTCGGTTCTCCAATAAAATCAACGGTTAACAAATTTATGGAGATATAATGCTTGCCGGTTTTTTTGTA
Organism: Minisyncoccota bacterium; assembly: GCA_041657385.1. Classification (GTDB taxonomy): domain Bacteria; phylum Patescibacteriota; class Minisyncoccia; order Minisyncoccales; family JAQTVQ01; genus CAIMDX01. The sequence goes on from JBBABZ010000007.1 coordinate 15,969, forward strand.
AGTTTCCAGATTGTTGGAGATATTGATGACTTTAGGGCTCTTTATCGCCATTCCGGTTTCTTCCATTACCTCCCTGACAGCCCCCTCTTCAAAAGTCTCGCCAACCTCCAAACTGCCGCCGGGAATGGAATACTCCGGCACGAATTCGCCGTTACGCTTGCCAATTAAAACTTTCCCGTCTTTCCGTAAAATTATTATACCTAATCCGACTAACACATTATTTGTTTTTTCAGGCATATATTATAGAAATAACAAAAATAAAAGGAAGGTTAGCATCTCATTACCATATTAACACAAACAAAAAAGCTCCTGAAATAAGGGGCTTAAACGGGCGGCGTTAGCCGCCGCCCGTAAAAACGAAAGTGATTTTTCACTTTCATGCTTTTTATTTTTATTAATGTATAGCCAAATAAGATCTAGTTATCGGTCCGAAATATCCTAAGGACGGATTGATCCCTACTTTTGCTTGAAATTTAGCTAATGCCGCGCGCGTGAGCGAGCCAAAAATCGTTGTCTCGTTTCCTAGCGAACCTGATCCATTTAAGGCGACTGTATAACCGCTGGTATTGAGCCAAGCCTGGAGTGCTTTTACATCATCTCCCGCTGATCCGACCGTAAGGTTGCGATTAAAACTCGCATTCGTATTGGCGTTAACAACGGCATTCGCATTTGGAGTTGCGTTGCCTTGCGTTTTGGCTTTTATCAGTTCCGTGATCGTTGCAATTAATCCTTCGCGATTGGCTGTCGTGATAGGCGAGGTTCCCGATGCTGGAGTAGCAGACGTAGCGGAACTGTTAGAAACTGCCGAGCTTGGGGTTGATGGTGTTGCTGCGACGGTTGCAGGCGCAGTGGTGGCGGCAGAAACAGCCGGTGTCGAAGGTGTCGAAGTCTGGACTGGCGCCGAAGACAAATAAGTTGCCGCGATAATAACGTTTGAGTCCAGCGTAACTGCTGTTTGGGCTAATGCCCGGCCGTTAAGCTGCGCGCCGGTATTTAACACAATCGCTGTTTGATCTAATATATTTCCATTGAAAAAAGCTGTCGTATTGATGGTCGTTTGACCGGCAACAACCCAGAAAATATTATTAGCCTGTGCGCCGCCGGCGAGGATTACCTTCGCAGCGGAACTGATATCAAGATTTTGCGCTATTTGGAATATCCAAACATCATTCGCGGCGCCCGAGAGAGTAATATCCGTTGGTATTGTTACGCCGGTACCCCATTTATAGACGCCGGGAGCGAATGTCAGACCGCCGATATTTCCGGCGCTCAATTCAGTAACATCTGGCGCCCGGCCAGCGGCATTGGTATACGCTGTTTGCATATCAAGCACTGCCGTGGTCAGATTGGCAGAAGTTGGATCAGCATAACCGGGGGCGTATACTTTTCCGGTTACTAAAGCTGATGAGGAAAACACGCCCGCTGCAGGAAGAGTTAGCGCAAATCCTGTTATGTAGCTTGCGGCTGCAGGACTAATTCCAACATCACCAACAATAGAAGTAGATCCGGTAGTTGAAATCCCTGTCTTTGAGAGGATCACAAAATTACCCGCTGATCCAAGATCTACTGTTGCCGGACTTGCCGCGAACACAGCAGCCGGCCCAACCAGACTAAACGCGAACACAACAGCCGATACAACTGTTGAGGTTTTATTAATTATTTTCATATATTTTATTATTGATAATTATTAATTATTTTAAAATATTATAATCCTCCCCTGCGGCTAAAATGCGTGGCTGACGGCCCAATCCGAACGAACCTGCCTTTGTCTATGTTGCCAGCCTGCCCTGCTTATTTCTTGTCTTCAAGCTCGGCCGCGGCTTCTGACGTTGATACGGTTTTGCTCATCAAAAACAGCCTGACTATCGCGAGGGCGGCCATCCAATATACCAACATTGCCAAAAGGGTCGTCCACTCAAAGATACTTCCCTGCACAGTGGTTTTCGGGAACACTGCAAGAAAAGGAGCTGTAAACGCCCAAGTGAGAGAATAAATAAAATTCGTAAATCCAGCTACAGGATTTGCTCCGGTCAGTTTGAGCACAAAACGAAACGCAAGCAATACTTCAAGAAGCGATAAAAGATACCACACGATTTGCGTACCTTTAAACAACGGCTTCGTGGTGGGAGAATTATATGAGTCCATAACTGCAGATATTATTAAGGCCGGCATATCGAATTGGACGCCTCAAGCTCGGAAATGAATTTAAAATCCGCGCTATCGCGCATTCAATATGATCGGCAGGCCTCAATATAATAAAATTAATTAGCGGCGCAATAATCTTGCGAGAGCTATAAGCACGCACGCTCCGAACAGCGCGACAAGAAAACTATATAGGTTAAACCCCCCTACTCCGCTCTCTCCGATAGAGTTCATCAGCCAGCCTCCTATGACCGCGCCAACCACTCCAACGATGATGTCCAACATCAACCCCTGTTTGGCATCGGTCTTCATGACCAAGGAGGCCGCCCAACCGGTCAATGCTCCGAATATTATCCATAGAATAATTCCCATATATTTGTATTTATATTTATTATTTATTATTATCTTTACTGTAAAAATAATGCCGGTTCAAAGACAAATATATTACAGCTATTCTGCTCCGCTCTTTTTACGGATCGATGAACTTGAAAGAGGATAATATCTTTTCCGAAGTTATATCTTTATTTATAATATCGCCAGCGTTGCATAATAGCTCTTCAAGCAAAAACTACATTATCCTTATTAGGATCGGGCAAAATTATAACCCTCATAAAACATGCTCCGTCGCTGGATTCAAAAATATATGCTTCAAGATCGCTGGCCAGCTTCTTCGGAGCATATCTGTCAGCCTCCCTTAGATCGCCGTTAAAAAACCATTTCTTTTTTGAGCTATCGAATTTATATGTTGACGCATTCGCTTGCTCCTGAAAAATAAAATCGCTGATGTTCCCCAGAAATACTGAAATGGTCAATTTGGCGATCGCATCTTTACTTGCTGAATATCCGAATTCCGCCAGAACGCTGCATTTGTCTTCTACTGCTATGCCGCATCGCTGGTTTTCTTTCATTGTCAGCTGCTTATCAAAGACATCTTTGTTGAACGCAAAACCATATTCCTCATTGCGGTAAACCTGACCATTCGCGATAGCTCCCGCCTCCGTCTGAACGATGGCATTCTGTTCGTTTTGCAACGGCTCCGGAACGATCTTTTGCTTAGCGGTCCGAAAAGCATACGCTCCAGACCCGGCCAAAATTAATACTGACAAGACTATCAATAACGCCGTAAATCCTTTTTGATCTCTTTTCATATCTCTGAAAGTCCATTATTAAAATTGCTCTGACTACCGCCATATCTTAGCGATATCAACGCTTTTGATCGATACAACATTCCATACTTTTTTCGCCGCGTCATATTCGATATTGGAAACATTAGCCTTCCAGACATCGCCTTCGGTCAAATCGCCGTAAATCGCCATTGAAAGATTTTTGCTGTCACCGCATTGGTAATTAAGCCGCTCGTTTTTAGCATTACCCCCTGTTGCTCCACCCATAAAAACGCACGTCGTTCCATCGGCCAATTGAAGTTTTTCTACCTGACCTTCCAACTTTTGAGCCGTGCGAGCCAATATTTCGGTTTTGGTCACAACGGCTTGCGAATCAACGAACTTAAACGTGGGAATCATCTGGCTGAAAATTACCGCATCTTTTTCTTTGGAATTTTTAATTCCGTCTAGCAGCGCCTGGACCTGATCTTGGTCTGTCAGCTCGTTGCCATAAATATTCCTTCCATTCTTCATTGGCGAAGCTATACCTTTAACCGTGATCCCCTGCAACAACGAAAAACAATTTTTCTGGCTGTTGCAAGCGTAATAAACGATCGCCGTAAGCCATTCGCTGCCACCGGATCCTCTTATTACCCAATATTGTTTTTCAAAACTGGCACCGTTAAAGCTAATATTTTCCGACGATATCATTTTTTGTTGGTCTGCTCCGGAAGCTGGAACAACTCCCCATGCTCCCTGGAACGCAAGAGTATCCTCTCCCCTCGCTATAAAACTAACAGCCTCTGACCCGGCCCCTTTTTTGCTAAAATTCACCTCCGCCGAATTCAAATTTTCGCCGGATATTTGGTAGTCATTCGGATATTTTATTTCATACAAACCGCTGCGATAGATCTGCCAATTAACGATACTGGCCTTCTCCGTTTGAACAGCGGCATTCTGCTCGTTTTGCAACAATTGCATCTCTGCCGCGGCTTTTTGTTTGGCGTTCTGGGCGGAATAAGCATAAGCGCCCACGCCGGCTAAAACGATCGCCGAGATGATCAGGATCATTAACGATATCGCGAATCCTTGTTGGTTGTTTTTCATATTTTTTTTATTTTATGATTAGTCTATTTTTATTATTATAAAATGATGTTTTGTCGGGACTATTTCTGTCTGTCCCTACGATGCTTTTTTAGCTCGCTGATCTCTTTCTCTAATTCTCCGACATGAACCTCCAATTTCTGAGTTCTTTCTGCAAACCTGGCTTCCATCCTATTCGAGTGTCCGGCTAATGTTTCGGCGACGATCATCATTTCCGTGACATCCTCCATCGCAAGAAGTATTATGGGCGGAAACATCCCCGGCCCCTCCTCCTCTTTGAAATGGATCTGGCGGGCATTTAAGATCATCACTTTGCGTCCGATGGAAGGAAATTCATGAGCGACCTCAAAACCCTTAAAAAATGTATTTTTAGGTAAAATATCTTCAAGGAGTTTTTTCAAAGAGGGAATGTTCCACTGGCCGTTGCCAAGTTCGTAGACGATCTTTTTCTCGGTGTCTTTTGACTCGACCTGGAATATCCGATAAAAAGCTTCATTGGCCGCCATCACGCGAAGATCTTTATCAAGAATTAAAACCGGCTCTCGCACAACGTCTACCACTGTCTTGATGTATGTCCAGCTTTTTTCCCAGAAGCGTTCAACAAAATCGGCACCAATTGGTTTGGCTGTTTGCTCCGCACTATTTTTATTTGTTCTCATATCAGTAGAGCCGCCAGAGAAGCGATAACATTACAGTTCGCTATAAAACACCCAGCATGTTAGACTTAAAGTCCAAACACTTCCCCTCGATACGTCGCTGAAACTGCCATCTCCATCTATTTCTATAGATGTAATATTCCCTCCTATTTGTTACAACTTCATTGTAATTAATCGTATAATATAGCAACACCCCGCACGACTTATATGACCATGATGACCCCGAAACAGGAAAAGGAACAACAAGCAATACTGACCGCGGCGCATAACGATTACGGAAAAAAGCTTGATCTATATGCCTTTTTCAAGGTAAGCGACCGCGCAACCAGCGAAGACCTGGTGCAAGACACCTTTATGAAAACATGGAGCTATCTTGCCAAGGGAGGGAAAATCGACACGATGAAAGCGTTTCTCTATCATGTTCTTAACGGGCTGATCGTTGATGAATATAGAAAACATAAAAAAATATCGCTCGATTTTCTCCTGGAAAAAGGCTTTGAACCAAACACAGACCATTCCGGACGCTTTTTTAACTTCCTGGATGGAAAGGCTGCATTTCTCCTGATCGAGCGCCTCCCCGAAAACTACCGGAAAGTGATGCGCATGAAGTATGTACAAAATTTATCTCTTGCGGAGATGTCTCTCGTCACCGGACAATCTAAAAATGCTCTTGCCGTACAAATTCACAGAGGGATCAAAAAACTTAAGTTGCTATTCGATCCCATACATCCTTGATCTTTCCGCACGGCGTTAGCCGCCGCGCAACAAAAAATCGGGGTTTCCCCCGAAAGTTGTTTATTAGTGAAGCTCTACAACGAAGCTCAAACCTATTTTACTAAAAACGTCTAGCCGAAACTAGGTCAATCTGCCCCCGTCTAAGCTCACTTCGCCCTGTTTTGGAATACCAACCCAGGGCTTCGCTCTCAGACCGGCAGCCGGCTTGGGAATCGGGCGTGACACAACGCACTTTAGCCGAAAAGATGGGCATTATAAAACGATTGAAAGAATTTTTAAAAATTGATATTAGCTAAGCTACAATTATAAACAAAAAATCATCTCATCAAAATCAATCTTCTCTTCCCCTCCTCCAAATTCTCCATAGATAACTAAGTTATCTGGTGGCACTACTTTTTAAAGAAACTAAATTATTTAGATTACGCAATACTCTAATTCCAGCTTAATTTTTTAATTTAAAAAGCAGCAAATATGAAATTATATTTAAATAAAAAAATCTCTGTTTTTCTTATTTTTTGTTTGTTGATATCTATATCTTTAGGGTGCGGAATATTTAGCCATCGAAAGCAAATTTTTCCAACAACAGTCCAAAGAATTATTGTCCCTGACTCTGCTCCTTTAACTAAAATCGGACTGACTGACTACTCCTCTTACTATGCCTATGGCTACGGCAATTGGACATTTGGCGCGGGATTGCCTTATGACCAGCGCCTTGATCTTATGCCTGCCAATTTTGACGCTTCTACTCTCAAAAAAAAGACTAAGCTCCTTTCGTTTTCTACTATCTCCGATGTTCATATCACCGATAAAGAAGCGCCGAACCAAGTGATCTACCACCAACAACTGCACAAAGATTCTCTTTTATCGGTCGCAATCGGCTCTGGGTCAATGATGTACAATACTCAATTTTTTAATGCGACAATCCAATCCATCAATGAATTGCACAAACAAAGTCCGTTCGATTTTGGTCTTGCCTTAGGAGATGCAGTTAACAGCTCTTCTTATATAGAGACTAGATGGTATCTTGATATCCTAGATGGAAAACTTATCAATCCAAGTTCCGGAGCACATTTAGGATCTGCTACGGTTGATTATCAAAAACCATTCCAAGCAACAGGGTTGGACAAAAATATTCCATGGTACCAAGTATTGGGCAATCACGATCATTTCTGGACAGGCTCTTTCCCTGTTGCTCCTGCATTTCAAGATTCTTATGCCACAAGCGGAGTTCTAAAAATGAAAGACTTTTTCAATCCTTCGGATGCCAATTACTATTATATGGGAGTCTTTGATGGCATGGATTCCATTGGCCGTATCATCAATGCTGGACCGGCTTCCGCGTTCACCGTTCCGCCAACAGTTGTTGCTGATCCTGATCGGCGTCCGATAACAAAAACCGATTGGATGAAAGAATTTTCTAATACTGTTTCTTCTCCAACTGGCCACGGCTTTAATCTGGTTGATCCGGCCCAAGAGGCGGGATTCGCTTGCTATAGTTTCGTGCCAAAATCGACTATCCCGCTTAAAGTGATTGTGCTTGACGATACCGATCCGGACGATGGCGATTATACATATATCCATGGCCACGGTTATCTGGACCAGGCTCGCTGGGATTGGCTTAAAAAACAATTAGCCGACGGAGACAGCGCCGGCCAGCTAATGATTATTGCCGCCCACATACCGATTGGCGTCGAGCCTGTTGCCTCTGGATCGGGCTGGTCAGCCAATTCCGCCGTGACCCAAGATGATCTAGTTGCCGAGTTACAAAAACATCCCAATTTGATTGCTTGGCTATCGGGACATCGCCACCTAAATACAGTTAAAGCTTTCGTTTCTCCGGATCCGAATCATCCTGAATACGGTTTTTGGGAAATTGAAACTCCCTCGCTTAAAGATTTTCCTCAACAGTTTCGTACTTTTGAAATCAATTTGAACCGCGATTATACAATTTCTATTTTTACAACCGACGCTGACCCAATAGCCCCAGAAGGATCTCTTGCCGCGAAATCTCGTAAATTTGCCATCGGCGCAATACAAATTTATAGATCAGTTGGCTGGGATCGGATTATACAACGCACCAATCCAACCAATGATCCAACCGTAAAGGAAATGCCGACAGGATCATACAACGCCGAATTAGTTAAAAAGCTAAGCCCTTCGATGGAAAACATCTTGCGCAAAAATTTCTAAAAACAATACTATTTTTCGCGCAACAAAAAATCGGGGTTTCCCCCGAAAGTTGTATTGTGGTGCCCAGGGTGGGAGTCGAACCCACATGAGGAAACCTCGCAACATTTTAAGTGTTGTTTGTCTACCATTCCAACACCTGGGCATAAGATATAAGCGTAAAATGAAAAGCGAAAAGTGTAAAGCAACGAACGACACAAAAGTGCGAAGCTTAAAATAAAATCAAATTTATATTTTACGCTTTTCACTTTACGCTTTTAACTTCCTGAGGCCGGTACGGGAATTGCACCCATGTGTACTTCTTTTGCAGAGAAGTGCCTTACTGCTTGGCTAACCGGCCCTATGTCCTCGCTACGCGAGATTTGGTATAGCCAGAGCTAACTGGCCTTGTATAGATTATTCTATATCACAACTCCCCTCTTTTTTGGAGTCTTGGTCTTTGATCTCGGCCAAAAGCTCCTCCACCCTGGCTGCTTCGGCTATTTTTTTCTCTCTGAAAAACTGTATTTTAGGAACCGGCCTCATTCTCAATTTTTTATTCAAAAATTGCTGAAGGCTGTAAATGTTACGGTTCAAAGATTGGAAAACTTCGCTGGTTTTCTCTTCGGGTAAAACTGAAATATAAACATTGGCCACTTCCAAATTGGATGGCACATATACCCTGGTAATGGTTGCCAAAACATTTTGCGGAAAATCAATTTCCCGCAAAATTATCTTAGCCAGCTCTTGCTGGATCAAACTTTGTATTTTTTCAACTCTCCACATTTTGAATAATAGAATTTTTACCGCTACGCGGGATCTCGCGTAGCGTGATAATTTTAATTTATTTACAGCCCTCTTCTCATTTCTTCTTTATAAAGAACCAGCATATCTCCTTCCTGGACCCTTAGATCGCTTTCGTATTGGATGGCGCACTCGCTGCCTTTTTTGGCTAATTCAACTGTTTTCTTGTTTATCTGCAAACTTAGCATCCTGCCATGGCCGATCTTCAGCTCGTTGCGCCAAACTTCCAAACGAAAACCCTTTTTAAATTCTCCCTCTATCACTTTGCCTCCGATGATCTGGCGGTTCTTTTCGGTTAAGAAAATAACAAGAACTTTCATTTTGGCGACATCGGTCCTGATCAATTCGGGAGCCAAAGCTTTTTCCATAAGCTCTCTAAGTTTTTGAGAAAGCTCGTAAATTATTTGGAACTCGTGGACTCTGACCTTTTCCCTCTCAGCCATTGCTTGGGCGATCTTGTTGGTCTTGACCCTGAAAGCGATAATCGCGCCTTTGGTATTTTTGGCCATCTTAATATCTGTTTCGTTAACATCCCCCACTTCGGCTTTGGCTATTCTTAGAATAACTCTCTCCTGGGGCAAGGTTTTCAAAATTTCTTTGATAGCTTCCAGCGATCCCAAAAAATCCACTTTTAAAATAACATTCAAAACTGTTTTTCCGGCGGTTATTTCTTCGGATTGAAATTCGGTCTTTGCTTCTTCTTTTTTGATCTTGACCTGGGCTTCCTCTAAATTCCCGTAAGCGCTGACTTGTTCTCCTACCCAGGGAATTTGTTCAAAACCGATAATGACCACTGGATCGCCGGGCAAGGCTTCTTTAACCTGCTCGCCTAAAAAGTTCTCCATCATTTTTACTCTTCCGGCGGCCGAATCGGTACCAATAATCTGACCTAAAATAAGTTTGCCTTCTTGGACCAGCAAAGTTGCTGTCGCTCCCCTTTTTGAATCTTGGTAAGACTCGATGATAACTCCTCGGACCGGTTTGGAAATATCTGCTTCTATATTGTTCATCTCTGCCATCAATAAGATCATTTCTAAAACATCCTCTACCCCTTGTCCGGTTTTGGCCGAAATTTCCAATGCCGGAACTTGGCCGCCATTGGATTCGACCACAACATCTTCTTTCATCAGCTGCATTTTTACTTTTTCGGGATTGGCATCGGGCTTATCGATCTTGTTCAACGCAACAATGATCGGCAGTCCAGCTGCTTTGGCGTGCTTGATCGCTTCTTTCGTTTGCGGTTTAATGCCCTCGGCGGCATCGATCACTAAAATAGCAAAATCGGCCGCTTTCGCGCCGCGAGACCTGATGGCTGAAAAAGATTCATGTCCCGGAGTATCTATAAAGGTAATCTTTCTATTGCTCTGGCTTTTATTTTTGGCTGGCACGGTTATCTGGTAAGCGCCCACATGCTGGGTAATGCCGCCTGATTCACGGCGCAAAGTGCCGAAATCTTTAATAGCCATTAGCAAAGAAGTTTTGCCATGGTCAATATGGCCCATCACCACCACTACCGGCGGACGGACTATGATATTTTCATTTTTCGCTGGTTTTTTAATTTTGGCCATTTAATGTATGCGATTTTAAACGCTTAAAAATTTTTTAGCCTGTTCTATCGCTTGCTTCTCTTCCTCGGAAAGCTGATAACTGGAAACTCCTTTATCTAAGGGCTTGGCAAATATCCTGTTCCCCTGTCTGCTGTTTAGAGAAGTGAGAATAAATCCGCTGTCTTCTTTATCAAGCATTGCCAAAGAAAAACTTTGGTCTCCTCCCATCTCTTTGAATGGATTGAAACGGACTAGTCCCAATTTTTGAAAAAAACAAGATTCGGCTTTTTCAAATTTTTCCAATCTAACGGAAAGTTTCTTTATTTCGTCTTCCAGTTTTTTAAAAACGATCAAAGCTTCTTCTAAGTTTTCGGGAATTTTTTCCTTATTCTGCTTTTTCAAAAAGTTGAACATTGATATAAATCGACAAAGATGAAATATTTTTTAACGCGGCGAGGGCCTTTTAGCTTTAGCGGACTTTGTCCGCCGAAGCCCGCTATTGCACCCTGTCTACCACAGGAACGAACCCATTCTTAGCTGATCCCGCCTTCGCTCTTGCGAAAGCTATGGCGGGCGAAGCTCGCCTTCGCGAAGCTACGGCGGACTTCGTCATTCTGCAACATTCTCTAACGGCGAAGCTCAGCTCGCCTTCGCGAAGCTTCGGCGGACTTCGTCATTCTGCAACATTCTCTAACGGCGAAGCTCAGCTCGCCTTCGCGAAGCTTCGGCGGACTTCGTCACGCCGAAGCTTCGCTACGGCGAAGCGAAGGCGGAGAGGAAGGGATTCGAACCCTTGTACCCCTTTCGGAGCAAGCGGTTTTCGAGACCGTCCCGTTATGGCCACTTCGGTACCTCTCCTTTTTTAACGGAACAGATAACCAGCCTTGGCAGACGAATAGTTCATACCTTGAGGCTCTGTTATTTTTCCCAAACAAAAAACTTTGTTTTTATTTTTTAAATATGGTTTAAAATACCATTTTTCACCCCAAAAAGCAATAAAATCCTATAAAAAATCAAAGATGGTCAAGGCCGGGCCTTGACCATCTTATAACGCCAAACGGCTATAAAATGGGAAAATCGTTGTCGTAGGTAATTTGGCTTGGAAGGACAGAGGGAAAATTTTGGCCTAAAAAATGGACCATAAAATCAGCAGCCCGGCCCTTGGCGATCCTGAAAACAAAAAATTGCCTGGTTTTTTTGCGATAAGCTTGAAAATCAGGAAAAGTTTCTAAGAGAATACGGGCAGCTTTTAATCCCCAGATCAGACCGCCGCCAGACCAAGGTTTGACCAGCCCTGCCGCATCCCCGCACAAAGTAATGTTTTTATTATCCGGCAAAACCATTTCTTGAGGCACAATGGCCGACTTCAAGCCGACAGGCTGTCCGAGCTGATCTAAAATAAGATTGATATTTTTCTTGGCTAAAAATTTTCTAAATTCCGGCAAAGCTTTTTGCCGATCCGCCAATATGCCCCACTCCACTTCCCTGCCTCGGGCGATGCGCCAAATAAAACCGGATCCGATCGGCCAAGTTTCGGCCAAGTTGTAATCATCTTTTTGCTTTTCAAAAAACTGCAAGCCTAGTCTGAATTTAGGCATCGGCAACTTTAACGATTGGCGGATACGGGACAAACCCCCATCGCAGCCGATGACCTTGTCAAAACCTTGGGGCAAGCCTTTAATTTCTTTTTCAAAAAAAACTTCCGCGCCGGCAGTCTTGGCCAATTCTAAAAGTTTTTGAACTAATTCGGTTCTGGATAAAACCAAATGAACGGGCTGAAAATTAAGCCGCACTGTTTTCTGCGGAAAATTTATCAAACAGCCGATAATTTTATTTTCAATAAAACTCTCGTCTAACGGAATAAAATCCTTGATCCTTTCGGAAACCAAAGTCGAGCAAGGCTTATCGCCAAAATCTTTTTCAGCTCTTTTTTCATAAACAAAAACCTTGTGGCCCTTAAGGCTCAACTGCCAAGCCAAATAAAGCCCGATCACTCCAGCGCCGACGACCGCCACTTTTTGAGATGTATCAAATTCCATTATTTAATATTATATATTTAAAAAGTTAACGGACAAAATTGCGCAGGACAAAAAACAAAACCGCGCCGATGGCCGCCGAGCCTGGGATGGTCAAAACCCAAGTGAGAAAAATTTCGTTGACTTTTTTCCATTGGACTTGGGATTTGTGTTCCGTGGATCCAACGCCCATCACGCCCGCGGTTACCACTTGGGTGGTGCTCAAAGGTATTCCTCCCAAGCTTTGAAAATAAATAAGTACGGCTGAAGAAAATTCGGTGGCAAAGCCGTGAACCGGTTTGAGGTCATAAATTTTCTGGCCTACGGTTTTGATAACGCGATGGCCGCCCCAAATAGTACCCAAAGCCATAAAAGTTCCGGAGCCGGCAATGACCCAAAGAGGAACATTGAAATCAGCTAAATATCCGCCGGAGACCAAGGCTATCGTAATAATGCCCATCGCATTCTGCGTGTCATTCATCCCGTGGGTAAATGATACGGCTAAGGATGTGAGCACCTGCCCCCTTCTGAAAAAATTATTCAGTTTGAATGCGGGCATCTTTTGAAAAAATAATTTAAGAACCCAGACAAGGAAAACAAAAAATAATCCGGCGGCAAAAAAACTTATCAAGGGCGATCCGAAAATTCCTTGGACAATTTTAATGAGGCCGTCTGTTCTCAAGACTCCAAATCCGCCGCTGGCCACTCCGGCGCCGATCAATCCTCCGATAAGAGCGTGGGTGACCGAGATCGGAAGGCCGAACTGGGTAGAAGCAATAGTCCAAATTATCGCGCCCAACAGTCCGGAGATGATAATGCCTGTTGTAATCGCCGCTGGATCAACTATCCCCTTGCCAATGGTTTTCGCCACTTCGGTGGAAACAAAAGCTCCAAAAAAATTAAAAAAACCGGTCATCAAGATAGCCTTCCGAAAAGACATCGCCCTGGTGGAAACGACCGTGGCGATGGAATTGGCGCAATCGTTGGCACCGTTCCAAAAATCGTAGATCCACGCCAGCAAAACGATGATAATAATAAAAATAAAAGGTTCCATTTTTGGTTAGCGGTTTTTGATCAGGATAAGCTCAAAGATATTGCCCACATCCTCGCAGAAATCAATGGCACTTTCCAAAGTCTCATAAATTTCTTTAAGCTTAACCACTTCCAATATTTTTTGCGGCGAAGGATTATCATTAATGTTCATTATGCTTTTTAAAGCCCGGCGGTTGACTTCGTCTCCTTCATTTTCCAATCTGTTTATTTTCTGGCATCTCTTATACAGCAATTCATGAAATTTTTGCACATTCTTTATTTCTTTAACGGCAAAACCGATCTCTTCAATGGCTCTTTTGATTATGCCGATATATTCCGCGATTGCCTGCGGATAAGGAGCGGCTATTTGATAAATTAAAATCCTGTTTGTGGCCTTCTCAAGACAATCCATTATGTTATCCATATCCTGCCTTAAAAGCTCTATATCCTCCCCTGCCAAAGGAGTGATAAGGCTGTTGCGGAGATTATCTAAAATTTTATAGCAAAGTTCGTCGGCTTCTTCTTCGATTTTTTTCATGCTGGCGGCATACTCCTTTATATTTTCGGGATTGGCCAAAAGCTGGTCAAGAATTTTTGACCCCTCTTTCAATTTAGCCGCCTGCTGCTCAAAAAGATTATAAAAAACTTCGTCTTTGGGAAATAAACTGATCATATTTTTAACTGTTGATTTTACAAAAATTACAAACAAAAAAATGGCATTGAGCCATTTTTGAAAATAACGATTATGAAAAAGCTTTTTTTATTGAGTTCATAAAAAACTCAAAATAAACGCCTGTTTTTCGATCCGCCCATATTAATAATTGTTTTGTTAATACCGGCATATTAAATTGTGGACCCGCGGGGAATCGAACCCCGATTAAATCCATGCCATGGATCCGTGATGCCTTTATACTACGGGCCCTTTATGTACTATTTTTGGTATCTCCAATAATTCTCCTAAAATTTTTGCTGAAAAAAAATCAATACGGCACACTCCTTTATAGTCTAATTTTTTTGACGGTTTGCCAATAGTGCGAGGATCAATTCTGGCCTTATAAAATCTCTCAAAAGGAATATCCGTAACTCTAGACCAATATTTCTCTAACCTCTTGATATCTTGGTCTGCTCGGCATTGAAGCGTGCACCTAAGCTTGCTTTCGTCAATTTTGTAGACAACACGCAACAAATAAAGGAATAAACTCACAGTCAAAGGATCCGAATTGCCAAATGTTACCGATCCCCTTTTTCTATTTTTTGCTCCCTCTCCCAAATAAAGCATCACAAGAGCAATCTTAGCAGTCTCAATGTCTTCAATCTTTTGAGATAAATGAGAATTTCTTTCCCTTATTGATTCTAATTCCTTAATCGCCTTAACCTTTTTTTCTTCAACGGCAAACTTTCTGGCTTTAATTAAGTTAGAATCACTGATTTCTTTTATCCTTCTTTGATAATCTACAGAAAGAGAAATACCTCGGCACCAGCCCGAAATAGTACTTTTAGGAATTTTTAAATTTAAAAATTTTAAAATTTCAGAATAAGTTTTTCCTTCTCTTCTAAGATTAACTACTTTTTCTTTTATCTCCTTTCTGCTCATTGCTACTATCGTACCATAGAATATTTCAATGTGCAATAATGTAGCCGAGGTTTCTATGTTCTCAACCGAAGTTCACCTTACCATAATTTCTAAATTTTGGGTAGATTAAGCAAGAAGGAAATAAAATTTTACCAATAAATAATAAATCTCTTAAAAAGTTTTCATCGCTCCCCTGGCGGCGAGCAGGCCGGTGGCGGAAGCTTTGACGATATCGCGGCTTAAGCCTGCGCCATCGCCGGCGGCGAAAAGATTTTTGATGTTTGTTTCCATATTGTTATCCGCGCCGATCTTCATCGCATAATATTTGATCTCGGGCGCATATAAAAACGTTGAATCGGTGGCCACCCCTGGAATCACTTCGTTAAGCTTATCCAGCCCTTCCATAATATCCGTAAGGATCCGGTGCGGCAGAGCCATGGCAATATTGCCCGGCGTTACATCGGTGAGCGTCGGATGGAAAGTGCTCTTTTTTAAACGCCAATCATTGGACCTGCGGCCGCGGCGCAAGTCGCCCAAACGCTGGATTATCGGTTTGCCCTGGCCGAGGATCGTTGCCAAACGCGCGATAGATTCGGCGTAAAGCGTGGTGTTCTCCAAAGGTTCTGTAAGCCTTGTTTTGACCACGAATGCAAAATTGGTATTCTCGGATTTTTTATCGGTGAACGAATGACCGTTGACCCCTATGACATTGCCGTAATTTTCCTTGACGACAAAACCTTCATGGTTGGTGCAAAAAGTACGGACAAAGTCTTCATATTTTGATGTCCAGATATGAAATTTAGGATCGCGATTTACATCTATTACCGACTGCATCACAATTGCCGGAACTTCCACCCGCACGCCGATATCGATCGGAGCATGGATCGCGGCGATATTGTGCTTTCTTGCCATCTCTCCCACCCAGACCGCGCCTACGCGCCCGGGGGCAAAAATAGTTTTCTTCGCGCGGATGATCTTGCCATTTTCCAAAACGATCCCCCTGCATTCCCCTTCTTCGATTAACAGATCTTTAACTGCTTCATCAGTGCAGATCTCTGTTCCCTTTTCGCGCAAATAGTCGGCAAACTTTTGGATAAGCTTTGGCGTATTTTCGCTGCCTAAATGGCGCTGGCGGATGCGCACGAATTTAATGCCAGCGGACATAGCCCGCAAAGACAGCTGCGCGATCTTTTCATCGTCCATCCCGTGCACGCGTTCGGGCGCGCCGAATCGCAAAAATATTTGATCGATGTATTCGACTATTTTGCGGGATTCATCGTCGTCATTGGTAAAATCAGAAAGATTTCCCCCGACCACATCATGGCGAAGGTTCAATATCCCATCGGAAAAAATACCGGAGCCGCCCACTCCGCACATAATATTGCAAGGGGCGCAATTCAAGCACTTGCTATCGTTGCCGCTCACCGGGCACTTTCGCTGCATCGCATCCGGCCCCTTGTCGATTATGACAATTTTCAACGGCTTCAATTGCTGCAATAATTCATAAGCGGCAAATAATCCGGCCGGGCCGGCGCCGATAACGGCAAAATCGTATTGGGTTTGCTGCGGTTCCATAGTTTAAGATTTTATTATTTTTTTATTATTTTTTTTCCAAAAAAAATTGGCTTACAAAGCCAATTTGGAAAAACAAAATATCCGTGAGAATATTGCCGCTGAAAGAGAATAATATTCTTCCATTCTTATATGATCCTGATTAAATAAAAAATTATGATTGAAAAAATCTCGGTCGTTTTTCTCATCGCTCATTGCTTGTCTTCTATTTGGTGCCCTTACCCGGAGTCGAACCAGGATCAATGGCTTAGGACGCCACTGCTCTATCCAGTTGAGCTATAAGGGCAGGAGCCTTCTCTAACATTTGGTATTTTATCAATTTTTCTGCTTGTTGGCAATAGAATTAGATGTTAAAATGACCCATAAGATAATTGCAAATAACCATTAAAACGAACTCTTTTTGAGCGGCAATTCAATATATGGCAAAATCCCTTGTTAGCAAACTGGCTAAAAAAATCTGCCCGGCTGTCATTACTATCGTTGTTTCCAAGGACCTTCCTAAAATAGAAGGTTTTTATTATCTGCCTTACGGAGGAGAGAATATCATGATGCCCAGGCTTGGAGAAGAAGGCGGAAAAGAGCGCACTAAAATCGGCGGCGGCTCCGGTTTTATTGTTTCAGCCAACGGCTATATCTTAACCAGCAACCATGTTGTTTCCGACAAAGAAGCTGATTATACCGTTCTTCTGGACCCGGACAGATCCTGCCCGGCCGAAGTTTTAGCGCACGACCCGATCAACGATATCGCCGTTCTAAAAATAGATTATGGCAAGCTCCCCTATTTGGATATGGGAGATTCCAGCAAAGTGGAAGTCGGCGAAACTGTGATCGCCGCCGGCAACGCTTTAGGAGAATTTCACGACACTATTTCTTTGGGAATAGTTTCCGGCTTGAGCCGTTTCTTGACCGCTTTCGGCGGAGGCATGAACCCGCAGATAGAAAACCTAAGAGGCCTGATCCAAACCGATGCGGCTATCAACCCTGGCAATTCCGGCGGACCGCTGGTTGATATGCAAGGCAAGGTCATCGGCATCAATACAGCTGTCGTGGCCGGAGCGCAAAACCTCGGCTTCGCCATTCCGATCAACTATGCCAAAAAAGATCTGGCCGAAGTTAAAAAATTCGGCAAGATCAAACGGCCGTATCTTGGGGTAAAATATATTTTACTAAATAAAGAAATTGCGCAGAAAAATAAACTGCCGGTTGAGTATGGCGCCTTGATCGCCCGCGAAGCCCTGGGTATTGGACCGGTAATGAAAGATTCGTCGGCCGACAGATGCGGTTTGAAAGAATACGATATTATCCTGGAATGCGAAGGAGAACAGATCTCCGACAAAAACTCTTTGACAAACCTTTTGCAGAAACATCAGATCGGCCAAACCATCAAACTCAAAGTTCTGCGCGACGGGCAAGAGATAGAGCTCAACGCCACGCTGGATGAAGGGAGATAAAATTAAATAAGAAGACCGCCCTTCTGGGCGGTTTTTTGTTTAACAAATCGACTAATCTTTTATTAAATTAATTGTTGTAAAAAAATCATTATTAAAGCGACTGCCGCAATAAAAGACCAAACGATATTCAATACCGCCGGCTGATAGGCTTTCTTCATCAGGGAAATAACCGCTACCCCCAATGCTCCAGTAAGATTAAGGATTTGGTAAATTGAGCTATCAGGTTTTGCAAAGTTAAAACTGACCAGCACATAAGCAAGAAGTATCGCGACAACTCCATACCATCCAATTATTTCATTGAATTTTTTATTCATTAATTCATTCTACCAAAAAACCGTCCCCTCCTCCATAGAAAGGGACGGCTTGTGGAAACGATGGATTATAAATTTATGATAGAAAAAATTAAGAATCTATCGAAAAAATCTTCTAAGAAAACAAAAGAATAACTCACAAGCCTGCCAACCCCAAGCTAATCTCCAATGATTGGTTAACTTTTTCCATTAACACCGAATCAAGAACCGCCAGTTTCTTCACTAAACGCTGTTTATCTATCGCCCGAATTTGATTAAGCAAAACCACACACCTCTTATCCAAATCGCTCTGTTTGGCGTCCACGAGCACCTCGGTCGGATAAATCCGCTCGCCAATCTGGGAAGTAATCGCGGCCACAATAGTTACAGGGCTATAGCGGTTTGCAATATCGTTTTGAATAATCAAAGCTGGCCTCGTTTTTTTAATTTCCGAGCCAATAGTCGGATCAAAATTAACCAAATAAACTTCGCCTCGTTTTGGAATTATTTGCTTGGGCATATCTCATCATCAATTAAAAACCACTCTTCGACCAAATTCAAATCCCGCGAAGCGTTAGCCATCGCCCCCTCTTTTAGCTGCTTTCTTAAATTAGCCTGGCTCATTTCCTTTGCAAAATAGCGAATCGCCTGGTCAACTAACCGGCTCCTGTCTCCTCGCTTAGCAATCTTTTCAAGCAACTTAACTGTTTCTTTTGGAAGAGTAATATCTATCCGTTGATAAGTTGTAGAATTGTTTTGGGTTTCCATATTTTGATTATACACATTACAAATGTGTAGTCAAATTTTCCCCGTTTTCAAAACAAAAAACTGCTAGTTAAACATTCCCGTTATAATTTTTTAAAACCCTCAGCGGACCTTGCAGCTGGCTGGGACGTTGATATCAACATACTAGCATACTTACATTCACAGCCGAGATATCAACAGCAAGCCATTGTTTCCATTCTACCAAAAAGCCGTCCCCTCCTCCATAGAAAGGGACGGCTTGTGGAAATTGACTGGGTGGCGTAGTGGACGACGTTAGAACTGAGATTGTGAAGTCCCGCTACGAGCTGTTCAGTTGTCTGATTTTTAACCCCGCAGAGCCCTAACAACGGCGATCAGTACAACCGCTCCGAGCAATGCGACCAGAAAACTGTAAATGTTAAAACCAGTTACTCCGCTTTTTCCGAAATAGTCCATGATCCAGCCGCCTAACGAAGCTCCAACGATACCTACGATAATATCGATCAATAATCCATTCGCGCCGCCCATAATCATAGAGGCGACCCATCCTACCAACGCGCCAAAAATAATATAAACAAGAATTGACATATATTTGTTGATTAAGGTTATTTATCTTCTTTATTCAATTTATCTGCAGCTTCCGGCGTGGAAACTGTTTTGCCAATTAATAAAAGTTTGATTATGGCAAAAGCAATAAACCAGTAAACTAACATTGCCAGAAGCGTGGTCCACTCAAAAATGCTGCCTAACACTTGCGTTTTCCCAAAAACGCTTAAGAAAGGAGCGGCAAAGATTGTTGTCGCTGCGTAGACAAAGCTAGCAAACCCGGACTCCGGGTTAGCGCCGAGCAACTTTAAAACAAACCGCAACGCCAATATCGCTTCTATAAAATACAAAAGATACCAAATAATTTGAGTACCGCGGTATATCGGTTTTGTGGTTGAAGAATTGTAAGACGAATTCATATATTTTTTATATTTACTAATTATCTTTTTTAGCTCAAAATGCGGTCTCGACAACCGTCGCGTATCCGTTAGTTACGCTTTAATTATAGCATATAACCAGTATCAATATGTTAGACGGCTCTACCGTAAACAAAATCCGGGCAATTGCCCGGATTGGAATGGGGTGGTGTAGTGGACGATGTTAGAACTAGGATTGTGGAGGTTGGAGAGATTTTTGTGCCGAAATTAGCGTTGATTTTCAAAATTGGAAGATAAAAAATTATTTTATATTTTTAAGACAACTGTCTTTCATCTCTCTATCTTCTACCTTAATGCCGCTCTAATTTTTTAGTTATTAAATTTAAAACTGGAGATTATATTATCAACAGCCTCTTGGTATTCTTTATTTTCTTTTTCGTATGTGCTCAAAACTCTTACCTTGGTAGTAATGTAATATATATTGTCGTTATGCTTTACGGTTAGATCATTGAAATACCCGCCAGCCACATCTGAAGTTTTAATTCGGTAAATACCGACTTCTCCATCTATATTTAAATTCTTTACTTCCTGAAGGGTCTCCCCTTCCTCCGCTATTGGATTATTTTTATTAATCCATTCCTGAACATTATCAGATGTATTTTTGATGATATCGACATTAAAATAAGCGCCATCTTTATCGCCAGATTCATTAACAAAATAATTTTCAACCCTTACAATCGTACCTGTCGCAAAATTTTCAGAGATCGTCCAATTTTTCGGATAATTTATCGAAAATCCATACTCCTTATTATTATAGATTGCTTTCTCTTCCACTCCCGTGCCACCTTCTATCTTCTGGTTTCCTGCTAGTACCTTTTGTTGGCCTTGATTAAATATCTCGGCTGATTTTTTATCTAGATCCTGCTGGTATAAAAGAATGCCTGCCCCGGCAAGGACAGCTACAATTAAAACAATAGCTAAATATTTAACATTAATTTTCCCTTGAGTGATGAAAGGCATATTTGAAACTCGTTAAAATTATTAATTATATTCTTGTTATAAAAGCGTTTTGGGCAAAAATTGCTCTATCTCAATTTTGCTTAAAAGACGAGTTAAATTTGCATAGCGCTGCATGCCGAAACTAGGAATATGAGAAAAACCAATGTATTCTATCTTTTTCCCTCTTTCCTTTGCTTTTTCAATACCAGGGATCAAGTCTGTGTCTGAGCTTACTATTATTGCGCTGTCGTATTGATCTTGATATGCCATATCTAAAATATCTACTGCTAGTTTAACATCAACGCCTTTTTCCTTATAATCTCTGCCGTGAACCATCATAAAGCCTGTTTTTACCTCCCAACCTTGATTTTTAAGACTAGCGAACAGTCTTTGTTGATTTTTTACTAATTCCTCGCTTTTGGGATTCCCCTTTTCTTTTCTAACCAAGCCAACATAATAAACGCACTTAACAATATTCCTGCCATGGGCCAGCCACTCTGAAAATTTCTTGTAGTTAAATCCTAAAAGCTGTTTTAAATTTAATTCTGCATCTTTTAAGCGATGATAAAAATTACTTCCGTCTAAGAAAATAATTACCCTTTCTTTTTTGTCTTCGAGGTCTTTCTCTAGCATTATTCTAACTTTATCATAAATTATTTAAATAAAAAAACCCGCCATTAGCCGAAGCTAGGGGCGGGGGTGTTAGTATCTAAATACTATCATTTCCCAGTTGACAGTCAATAGCTACTTTTCGGGTACTCTTTGGGTACTATCTGGGTGGAGTAGTGGACGATGTTAGAACTAGGATCTTAAAAATTGAAGGGATTTGTGTGCCGGATTTAAGACAAGAAGCAATAAAAATATAGCTTACGCCACCCCCGCTGCTCACTATAATAACTTAACAGATATAATAATGGCCGGCCCCATTTCCATTCCAAAAACCAGGCTGAATCACTGGAATTTATTCTGTAATGGTTTCCTTATTTGTGATTTCTGTTTCTTCAGAAATAATATTTAATTCCGGCATTTTTGTCCTTGCGATATATTCCGGGCAAGAAAGATTCCCAGTAAAACTAATTTCTTTCTCATATTTCCCATCTTTATTGTTATCAACCGAAAGAACACCCATAGTGGCTGACAAAGCTTTAATTTTATGAGTTTCTCCTTTTGATATAGGGATATTCTCCAGCATATGTAATTCAGTTCCCCCCGATGGATTATTATAGATTAATGTAAACTGATAATTCCCTCCTTCTAAAGCGTAAAATTCATAAATATAATTATCATCTGCCTCGTATATATTAACATGACCGTCTTCGTAAAATGATTCAGGTATCTCTTGCTTCACTTTTCCATCAACTAAGCCAGTTACCCTTCCTTGAGAATCAGTAGCTTTCATCTCATAAGTTCCTTTTCTGTATTTACAATCAAGCATCTCTGATAAAATCTCTACCTTGCTCTTAGCGTCTTCATACAAAGACGACCCTTCAGAAACCTTTAGCAGCAGCTCTTTTGCACCGCTCCAATCATTCTCTTTTATTTTTGCTATCCCTTGGTCATAATTATTTTTATCTTCAAGCAATTTTTTATTTTCTTCTATTTTTTTAGTAAGTTCTTCTTTGATGGATATATCTTTCTTCGCCGCAGTGATATATGAATAGCAAAAGTCTTTTTCTTCTTGCCCCTGTATCTTATCACAGATAGATAGGTCTTTTTTGACCCTGGCCAAACCTGAATAGCAGCTATCCTTTGCACGCTCGCCTTGTATTTTTTCGCAGATAGACAAATCTTGCTTATAATAAGCGACATCCGAATAGCACTCATCTTTCCATGACTGGCTCGACATCTTTTCGCAAACGGATATATCTTTTTCGGCCTTAGCGAATTCCAGATAACAATTCCCTTTTGATGTTCCGCTTTGTATCTTGTCGCAGATCGATATGTCTTTTTGGGCTATGGAGACAACCGTGTAACAATCATCTTTAACTGGCGTGTCCTGATTTACTAATTTATCGCAAATAGAAGAATCTTTGGTATCTTCAGCGACAGCTAAATAACAAGTGCTGCTTGATATCTGGTTCATTGCCGGAGTCTGCATTGTGTCACAAATAGATAGATCCCGTTTGGCTACGGCGAAAAATATATAACAACGGTTTCTTCGCGCATGATCCTGTATGTTCTTGTCGCACTCAACGATAGATGCATAGCAGTCCCCATCATTGTTACAAAATTCCTCTCCCGCCCCTTGATCGACCGTAGAAGTAGCGATTTCTTTATTGGTAACGCCTTCACCTAGAGATTCTTGTTGCTGATTTTTGGTTTCCTCTGCCCCTTGCTTACTTGTAGAAGCAGCGTCTTCTTCGTTGCTATTCTCTACTATCAAATTCTCTTGATCTTGACTTTGCGTTTCCTCGTTCTGCTTTTGTTCCTGCGCATTCTGGTAGGCCCAATACCCTCCCCCGGCAATACCGGCGATAATCAAAGCGACTACTCCGATGATGAGAAAATTGACGAATCCTTTTTGGTTGGACATAAATACATTGAGCGTTAAAGTTATTGACTTTATTCTACCAAAAAGCCGTCCCCTCCTCCAGAGAAAGGGACGGCTTAAGGGAATGATGGGTGGGCTAGTGGACGATGTTAGAACTAAACTTAGAATGATCAAAAAGGTTTGTTGAATTTTGCCCTCTCTACATCAAAAATATAAAGGCTTATTAATCTAACTTATCTAATTTAATGTCCACCTGTTCCCCTGTTATAAAATCAGAGTAAGAAATGTCAAAGTCGGTCGAATATGACCAAGCTGGGCTTAAAGACCTTTTTTGATCGCAATTTCCGTAAAAACCGCCATCATGTACATATTCAATAAAATTTTTGCAATATTTATCAAAAACCTCTTTGGAATAGGAAACTATAAGTTGCTCTTTTTTTGTTTCAAGGTCATACGCATAAAGGGAAAGTCCGCCATCTATGCTTTCATAAATTACCCTTCCGGTATTGGTATTCTCAACGACTCTTCCAAAAAGACCATGGTTTGGCAGAGGAAATAATTTCATTTCTTGTTTTTCTATATCGACCCTAAAAAAACTTACTTGCTTTGCAATCGGCGGATCAGCGGAAGGATATAAGAAAATTTTCCCCCAAAAAACATTGCTATTAGATGGCGACCATCGAATAATCTGTGGGAATAACGAATACTGAGCTTCCGAATGATCCCCTTCTAGACCTTCAAGCATCTCCGGTGGAGTTAAATCTTTATATACATCATAAAGCTTTCTCTCCCCCGTCTCTACATCCAAAATCACTAAATCATCATAAGACAACAAGGCTCCGCCATTTTCCTGCAAAGGATTATCTTGGTCTTTTTTCCTTAAATAAACCGCAAATTTCTTTTCCCAATCAGAGACTATAATATTATCCGCCTCAAGATTTTTTATATCGTTCAGCAAGACCGAGTAACCGTCGCAAGCAATTGCGCCAGAATTCTGACCAATATTGCCCGAAGAAGATTCTATCTTCTCTTTTAAGCATTGCTGATACCAAAAGATTCCTCCCGCCACCAAGACAACTACGACCACAACGATGGCTAAATATTTAACATTAGTTTTTCCTTGGGTAATGAAAGACATACTTGAAGATCGTTAAGGTTATTGTTTCCATTCTACCAAAAAGCCGCCTTTTCGGCGACTTCTTGTTTCTAATTTTGTCTGGGCGGCGTAGTAGAAGCCGAGATTAACTATAAGGACTAAACTGAATTCTATTTAAAAATTCATACCAGAGACTACGTCTTTAACGCTTTTCTCCGAATAATCTGATTGAATCTCATAAATTTTGGACCCAACTTGTATATAATAAAAATATGCTTTACCTGTAATTGGGTCTTCATTTACCATTTTATATACATTATTACCATTTATATTTTCCTCGCCTAAAATTTTAAAATAAGGATTATATTTAGTCGTAGGATTATTTTTAATATCATTCTCCACCCACGAAGCCAATGACATATTTGAGTCTGCAGTAAATGATCTTATTGATACCCAATTTTGCGTATTCTTCTCAAAGAGAGTTATTGCTTCTTCCCCCTTTTCTTTTATTGATAAATCTTCTACTGTTGCATCTCCCCAATTTTGTGGGATGTTGACCTGATAACCATCTCTATTATTTATGATAATTTTTTGGCCGTTCTTATTAAGAATATTAATTCCACTCGGTAGCCCCTCTATCTCTTCTACTATATCTTGACTTTGAGGCGGCCTTTCTTGCTTTTCTTCTGGAGATATATTTTTATTTGGATATAAGATAATACCTGTGCCCGCCAGGGCAGCGACAACAATGACAATAGCTAAATACTTAACGTTAGTTTTCCATTGAGTAATGAAAGGCATATTTGAGAGTCGTTAAAGTTATTGTCTCCATTCTACCAAAAAGCCGTCCTATTGATTAGGGCGGCTATTGTGGACGGTTCTAACGTCGTTTACTATGGGTGGCCAAGGAGATTCGAACTCCCGCTAAGAACTCCACAGGTTCTGGTGCTAACCGCTACACTATGGCCACCATATAACAAGCGTAAAGCTTAAAGCGAAAAGCTTAAAATATTCGTTCGTTACTTTACACTTTTCGCTTTGCACTTTACGCTTAATTGTGTCCCCACCAGGAGTCGAACCTGGATCTGCAGCTTAGAAGGCTGTAGCTCTGTCCATTGAGCTATGGGGACAAAAGTAAATTTAAAAATTTACTTTTCAAGCGTAACAAAAAAAGCCCAAAAAATCAATAAAAATAATGGTTCGCGCTTTGACCGAAGACCTTAAAAATGATATAAACTACCTTGTACTTCGGTACGAATCTATTTAAATCTACTATATAAATTTCTAACGGGGTGTAGTGTAACGGTAGCACGAGTCCTTTGGGAGGATTTAGTTAGGGTTCGAATCCCTCCACCCCGACCAACTTAATTTTTTCTCCCGCCTGCTAGCAGGAATAGCTCTCCCCCGCCCTTCTGGCGCGGCTCGCTTCGCACAATTAAAAAATATGGCTGAAAAATTTTGCTGAAATAATTTTATGGGGCAAATTAAAGAAAAAACATTCGGACTGTTGAATAATATTGTGCGAGTGATGAAGCTCGCCTATGAGATCGATGGACGCTTGGTCGCTCTTTATTATTTAACAGCCGCGATCGGCGCCATCTCGCCGTTCATCGCCGCCTATTTATTCAAGCTTGTTTTAGATAATATTGTCGCAAGCTCGCAACCCAGCCAAATTGGCATTCCCTTAACCGTTATTTTTGTGCTCGCCGGCTACTTTTTGATGCGCTTAGCCGAAAATATCGCCTATTGGGGATTGAATGTCGGATACTATGATTATCTTTTAAGAAACAAGTTCCAAGCTGGATTAAATTATCGCTATGCCCAAAAATTAGCGGATCTTGACCTCGGCCATTTGGAAAATCCGGAAATTCAAAATCTGATCACGAAAGTGAACCAAACCTACGCCTGGCAGATACCGGATTTTGTCAGGATGTGGAACTATATTTTTTCTCATTTGATCGGCATTATTGCCGCAATAATTGCTCTGGCTCCATTTGGCCTATGGATCCCTGCCGTTGTATTGCTGGTTGCCGCTCCCAGATTCTACTTGAAGATCAGGAACGGAAATTTTGCTTGGTCGATGTATGACGGAAGCGCGCCGGAAGCCAAAAAACTTTGGTATACGAGCGACCTGCTTACCGCTCAATCATCTATTATCGAAACAAGGATTTTTCAATCCCAAGAAGCGCTTCTTAAAAAATTGGCGGGACTGCAGAACCATCTTTACGAAATAAACAAAAAACCGCTTGATAGCTACAGACGGGTTTTGATCTTCGCTCCGTTGATCGAAACGGGAGTTATGTTCGCGATCATTTACTCGCTTCTGCCAAACGCCCTTTCGGGCGCTTTGACCATCGGCTCGCTCACGTTTATCATCACTGTTTTAGAGCAGCTGCAACTTAATACTTCTTACGGTGCGAATAATCTTGGGGGGCTATATGGAAACAGCTTGTTTATCAAACCCTTCTTCGAATTGATGGCTCTGCCGAAATTAATAAAAGAAAAAAAAGACGCAATATCATTTAAGGAGATCAACCCGCCGAAGATAGAGTTCAAAAAAGTTTCCTTTGCTTACCCAAACGGACGGAAAATTCTTAAAAAAATATCTTTTACCATTGAACCGGGAGAAAGCATTGCTCTGGTTGGCGTAAACGGAGCAGGCAAAACCACTCTCATCAAACTATTGTGCCGTTTTTACGATGTAACAAGCGGAGAGATTTTAGTGAACGGCATCAACATCCAAGACATCAAAATTTCCAATTGGTACGCTCATTTGGGCACGTTATTCCAGGATTTCGTGAAATATAATTTTACGGTCAGAGACAATATAATGCTCGGCGCGCCAAATATAAAAGATGAAAAACGGATGCACGAAGCGGCGGTGAGATCCGGCGCGTATGAATTCATCAAAAAATTCGATAAAGGATATGACCAAATGCTTGGAAGGCGGTTTGAAGAAGGTGAAGAGCTTTCCGGCGGACAGTGGCAAAAATTAGCGATCGCGAGGGCCCTTTACGAAAAAGCTCCAGTTCTGATCATGGATGAACCAACCAGCGCCATTGACGCTCAAACGGAATACGAAATATTCCAAAACTTAGAGAAAACCTATAAAAACAAAACGCTTATTTTGGTATCTCATAGATTCTCAACCGTCCGCAATGCTCGCAAGATCATTGTTCTCGATAAAGGAAAAATTATCGAGATGGGAGCGCATGAAGACTTGCTCAAACAGAACGGCAAATACGCAATGATGTTCGCCACGCAAGCGAAGGGATACCAGTGATCGCGGGCGCCTATGATCCCCTTCTCTTTTTAGTTGATTTTAAAGGATTTTAGTGATATAAATTAACTCGTACTAAAATTTTATACGCATATAAAATGTACGCTGGAAAGTATGAATTGCCGTGCAATTCTACGGCCCTTCGAGATTTAACGCGAGGGTAGCACAGTGGTAGTGCGATAGCCTTCCAAGCTATTCACGCGGGTTCGACTCCCGTCCCTCGCTCCAAATATTTGTAGAAAACCGCCTGTCCGCGGTTTTTTGTTGCAAATACTTTTATATTGACATAAATTTAACCAAAGTATATACTTTGGTTATGAAAACAATCATTAATGTAAAGGCAGACAAAGACGTAAAAGAAGATGCCCAAAAACTGGCTAAAGAGCTCGGATTGTCTTTGAGCGCTGTTGTGAACGCCTACCTTAAACAATTCGTCCGGACCAAACGGGTTGATTTTTCGGTTGCCCCATCAATGTCCCCTGTCCTGGAAAAATTGCTGGGAGGGATAGAGCTGGACATAAAAAAGAACCGCGATCTATCCCCTGCCATGTCTTCCAGAGAAGATATAGATGAACGTCTTTCTTCATTATGATAGTTTATTTCCATAAAAATTTTGAAAAAAACTACCAAAAATTTGGAAAAGCGGAAAAAGAAAAAATAAAAGATCGATTAGGAATATTTATAGACGATCCTTTCGACCGCCGATTGAACAATCATCCTTTAAAAGGAAAATATGAAGATTATCGCAGTATCAATATCTCCGGCGGCTTGCGTGCCATATATAAATATATAAACGACAGTGAATGTGTTTTCGTGGAAATCGGCACGCACAGCGAGCTTTATTCGTAAATTCTCCTGCATTTCCATACACGGGTTTCACCCGTGTATCTTGCACCCGTGTATCTTGCAACTAAAAACCGCCTTCTGATCTGTACCCCGTTTAGTGGACACGGTTTAAAAACCGCTCTAAACGGTTAGGGCGAGCAAATGATCCCTGTATTCAACAGGGGTCATTTTGTTTTTGCCCCACTGCGCGCGTTCATTATTGTA
>JBBABZ010000008.1:0-43414 GCA_041657385.1 Minisyncoccota bacterium
CCTTAATTTGTTCTTTGGTGAATATTCTTTTGCTCATATGTTTGATCGTTAATTATGTTATCTCATCCTCTTCCTAAATACAAAAAGCGGACACTTTTTGTGTCCACTTTTTGGGGTACAGATCATTTGGCGGTTTCTTTGGGCGTATTTTCCATAATAGTTTTTTATTATTAAAAATTATAATATCCTGATATATGAATAATTGTTACAATGGCGAAAATCGTAATAAATTATTTCCTAAAAACAAATATTTCCTTAAAATTAAAATAAGCTATTCTCCGTTATTATAATTAAATTCATTTAAAAATTTTACCGGTTTTGTCGATGCAAAAACGCCGGCCGGCCTTCTCCACGACTGCCAGGCCGCGATGGAAATTATGGACTCCATCATATCTATCTTTGGTGATCTCTTGGCCGTCTCTATTGATGAAAAACCATTGGCTGCCTTTTCGAACTGCTGCTAGGTCTTCATTAAAATTCTCGGCTGCATCAAACCTGTCCTTGAAAACATCTTGGCCTTCTTCGTTGATGAAAAACCACTGGCCGGCTTTCTCTACGGCCGCTAATTTTTCATAAAAATCTCTGGCGTCATCGAACCTTTCTTTGAAAACTTCTTGGCCGGATCTATTAATAAAAAAATATTGGCCATCCTTTTTGACCATCGCCAGGCCGCCGCTGAAATCCCGAACGCCATCATATCTTTCTTTGAAAACATCTTGGCCTTCTTCGTTGATGAAAAACCACTGGCCGGATTTTTCTACGGCCGCTAATTTTTCATAAAAATTCCTGACATAATCGTACCTGTCTTTAAAAACCTCTTGGCCGGCTTTATCGATAAAAAACCATTGGCTGCCTTTTCGAACTGCTGCTAGGCCGTTATTAAATCCTCGAATCTCATCAAATCTTTCCTTAAAAATCTCTTTACCCTCTTCGTTAATGAAAAAGCATTGGCCGTCTTTTTTGACCGCTGCCAACCCTTGGCTAAAGTTCCTAACCGTGTTAAGCCTGTCTTCAGCGACCTCTTGGCCGGCCTTGTCGATGTAAAAACGCCGGCCGGCCTTCTCCACGACTGCCAGGCCTTGCTGGAAATCCCGAATGTTATCATACCTCTCTTTGAAAACATCTTGGGCTTCTTTATCGATGAAAAACCACTGGCTGCCCTTTCGAACGGCTGCCAGGCCGTCATTAAAATTACGAGCTCCGTCAAATCTTTCTTTAAAAACATCCTCTCCTTCTTCATTGATAAAAAAATATTGATCATCCTTTTCAGCTGCTGCCAGGCCTTGGCTGAATCCCTTAGTTATATTAAACCTATCCTGCATGATCTTTTTTCCTTCTTTGTTGATGAAAAACCATTGGCTGTTTTTTTTGACCGCTGCCAGGCCATTATTAAAATTCTCGACTGCATCGTATCTGTCTTCGGTTATCTCTTGGCCGGTCTTGTCGATGAAAAACCACTGGCTGTTTTTTCGAACTGCTGCCAAGCCGTCGCTAAAATTCTTGATCGTATCATACCTCTCTTTGAAAACTTCTCGACCCTCTTTGTTAATAAAAAACCATTGATCATCCTTTTTGACCATCGCCAGGCCGCCGCTGAAATTCCGGGTTTCATCATACCCGTCCTTGGTGATCCTCTCACCTTCTTCATTGATAAAAAAATATTGGCTGTTTTTTCGAACTGCTGCCAAGCCGTCGCTGAAATTCCGGGCTGCATCAAATCTGTCCTTAGTGATCTCTTTACCGGCTTTATTAATAAAAAACCATTGGCTGTTTTTTTTGACCGCTGCCAGGCCATTATTAAAATTCTCGACTGCATCGTATCTGTCTTCGGTTATCTCTTGGCCGGTCTTGTCGATGAAAAACCATTGATTGCCTTTTCGAACGGTTGCCAGGCCGTCGCTGAAACTCCGAGCTCCGTCAAATCTTTCTTTAAAAACGTCCTCTCCTTCTTCATTGATAAAAAAGCATTGGTTATTTTTTTTGACCATTGCCAAGCCTTCGTAAAAATTATTAACAAAATCAAGCTGAAATTTTTCAGCCAGATCAATATTGTGCTGATCAATTAATTCCATTAAAGCGCCTCTTTTCTGTTCAAGTTTTTCTTCCAACTCCTTGGCTCTTTGGCGCGCTGCCTCAGTTTCTTCCGAGGTTTTGCCTTCGGTTCCATTTTTCTGGCAATCCAAATAAAAATCTTTTTTAAGAGCTTCCAAGCCTTCAAATTCTTTTTTTGCCTGTTCGTATTCAGAGGGCATAATCAGTTTATTCCTTTTCCGATAACGGAAGGGTTATTGTTATCTTAGTGCCTTTATCTATTTCCGAAAAAAGAGTTAAATTCCCATGGTGCGCCTCAACTACTTTTTTGACATAATAAAGACCGAGGCCGGTGCCGGGAATGGCGCTGCGCTTGGCATTCTTGGCCCGATAATAGCCAGAAAGAACTTCTTCCTGCTCTTCCTTCGGAATGCCAATGCCATTATCGCTTATTTCCCAAATAACCTTTTTCTCTTCCTTCTGAACGGAAATTCGCACTAACCCGCCTTCCGAAGAATATTTTATGGCATTGGAAATCAAATTAGCCAAAGCTCTGCGCAATGAATTCATGTCGCCGATCACATCCACATCGGCAACGACATTGCATTCCAATATCAACTTTTTTTCTTTTATAAACAACCTCATATTCTCGACCACTTTCTTGGTCATTTCCCCAATGTCAATTCTCTCTTTTTTATCCGATATTATTTTACCGGCATCAGCCTTAGAAGCACTGGTTAAATCGTCGATAAAAGAAAACATCTCCTGGGATGATTTGGAAATATTCTCAAGGTTTTCCTTTAATTGATTTTCCGGCATTGGAAGTGATTCCTTGGTCCCTTCGGCGATCCACTTAATTGCGGTCAGCGGCGTTTTCAAATCATGAGCCGTAATGGAAAGATAAGCGGCCCGCTGATTAATTAATTGCTCGTCTTTTTGAGAAATACGGCGGATGCTGAACAATAATAGAACAAAGATGATCGATATTAATATGGGCATCGCGCCAATGGAAAAAATCTGCTGATAATAGCGCTGCTGGGGAATATCCAGGTTCATACTGGCCACGATGCGACCGCTTGCCTCGTCAACAATCGGCACCTCGACGGAAATCCAGCGTCCCCATTTATCAATACTCGAAAAAACTTGAGGCTGGCCGTCTTTAAAAATTTGAAAATCTTGCGGGCTGGCTTGTTCATATATCTGGCCAGGAGGAGAATAATCGGAAGAATCTGCCGGCTCATTATCGGCATAAAAAAACAACCTGCCATCCGGTTTCTGACCGAAAATATAAACAAATCTTGCTTCCGTTTCTATACCGGCAGCCTGCATCAATAATGCTTTCAATTTTGCATAATTGGGATTCTGCAAATCGCTGGCATCACCCTGCAAAGATTCAATCTCTTGCGCCGAAATGCTCAGCGCCAAAACCCTGTCAAGTTTGATCAATTCGTCTTTTATCTCCTGCGATTGACGCATCGCCAAAAAAACTCCGGCAATAATGCCGATGACAATAATAAAAAGCTCCAAAAGATAGTAAACCGTTGTCCGCCGATTGAACATAAAACGCATTAAATATTTAATGGCCAAATTTTAATCAATTGTATCTTTCTTAAATTTACTCTTTTTAGAACAACAAATCAATTTCGACCAAATTGAAAAACGGAAGTTATTCCGTTTTGCCGCTACTATCAAGCCAATGCTTATAAAAAGAGACTAAGCACAATGGATGTCTTCAATATTTTTGTTTGATTATCTCTCGCAGTATTTCTTCAACGCGGCCGATGCTGGCATCGTCTATTACTGAAATTGCGATCGCTTCCTTGCCAACGTCTTTTAATTCGTTCAATTTTTTATCAACTTCATTTTTATCCAATATATCTGCTTTGCTTAAAAAAATGTATTCAGGCTTATCCAGCAATTCTTTGTTATAAGAGCCTAGTTCATTTCGAATGATCTGGTAATCTTTGGCCGGTTCAGCTGACTGGGCAGAGATAAAATGGAAAAGGATCTTAGTCCGTTCGATATGGCGTAAAAATTTAACACCCAGTCCCTTGCCCTCTGATGCTCCTTCAATAAGCCCGGGGATGTCGGCTAAAATTAATTCATAATAAACGCCAAGGTTCGGTTCAAGAGTCGTGAAGGAATAATTAGCCACTTTGCTTTTGGCGTTGGTCAACTGATTTAATAAGCTTGATTTGCCGACATTCGGCAAGCCGATAAACCCGACATCCGCGATCAGCTTAAGCTCCAATCTTAATTCAAATTCCTCTCCTGGCGTCCCCTCCTGGAATTCAGTGGGGCTTGTATTAATTGATGAACGAAATTTAAAATTGCCGCTGCCCCCTAGCCCTCCCTTAGCCGCCAATAAACGCTGGCCAACAGAAACAATCTCATCGTCTTTGAGGGCAGATAAATTGTGGACCACTGTACCAACGGGCACCTTTAAAATTAAATCATCTCCGTCTGGCCCATCATTGAATTGATTTTTTCCTTTTTCTCCACCTTGAGCCATTAATTCTTTTTTGTAACGGAATTGCCCGAGCGAACTCAAATCCGACACGCCTTCAAAATAAATACTGCCGCCTTTGCCGCCGCTGGCGCCTGTCGGGCCAAGAGCCATCATCTCTTTATTAAAAGCCACTGCGCCATCACCTCCCCGGCCGGCTTTTACTTTAATTTTGACATCGTCAATTAGCATGCTCATATAATATTTTTTTGATCTTCCCCCGAAAGACGGACGATGTTACAAGCTGAAATTATTTATCGATTCAAGAGATTGATTGACCAAATTAATAAACCCTTCTGTGAGCCAAATTGTAACCAATATTGATATGATAGTTAAAACTACCGCAACAATGCCAATTTTTCTTGATTCATGGTCAACCATCTTCAAATATTTCCACGCATACCAAAATCCAAATGGCGGTAAAAACAAACTGACAAAATATACAATGACCTGCCTTGATAATGTAACAGCCGGCGGCTTGTCTCTCAACTGCTTGCCGCAATTGGAACAAAAATATGCAACAGCCAAAGTTGCTGACTTGCACGAAGGACAAATTATATCTGGTTGATTTTCCATGAAGATATCTTTCATCGTACCAAAAAATCGCCTTCTTGGCGATTTTCGTTGGCTCCGCATCGTGGATGACAATCAAACCAAATCCCGCTGAAGCCCTAATGTCTATTTATTTTTTCTTGCTTTTCTTTGCCTCCAGCATAACCTTCTTTGCTTCCAATCGCTTCTTGGTTTTGTGATTATGCCCTTTTTGATGTTTGCCTAATACCGCGCCAGCTCTTTTTGCCATATATGTAATTTTATTAATTAGCTGATTATTTTATAAGTATAACAAAAAATACCGAAAAAAGAAACCATGGCATTGTTTAAAAACAAAAAACTTCCGTATTGGAAGTTTTTTGCAGACTTAGACAGTCCATATCCCCTTTCTTAGATGCGGGATACTTTTACTGCGTTGGGTCCCTTCGGAGAATCAGCTTTTTCGAAAGACACTCTGTCTCCGGTTTTTAATTCTCCGTAGCTTACTCCTTTGAGTTCGTTGCTGTGAAAAAATAAATCTTTTTCTTCACCATCAACTGTAATGAACCCAAATCCTTTTTCTGTAAGAGTTTTAATTGTTCCTTCCATGGCTATAAAATTAAATTAATTTAATTAATATTTTAAGATTTCGTCCTAAATCTTAGCTTCTTGAATAAACTCGACTAAATTTTTATTAAGAAACTATCTCACTGCAAATGATATTAACACTTGAAAAGAATTAGTCAAGCTAATCAAGGTTTGAATTAGCTCCAAACTACAGACAAAAATCAAAGTTTATTTTTTAAAATGATCATCCGCTTATCCTTATACGCAATCCCCGCCTAAATACTGGGCGGCTTTTTTGAATTGGCAGCCCCCGCTTTTTTTGCCACTTTTGCCACTTTCCCCGCATCTTTCACCGCATCGCGCTTCACTGTTCGCGCTGAATTGCTAATTACCTTCCAGTGTTTTTTCAAATCCTGCGCCAGCGATATTATTTCTTCACGAGCAGCTTTTTTCCCTTTTTCATACTCTGTAGCCACTGAATCAATTATTTCGTGATAAACAGGCTCGCTGACATCGCCGGCCGCCTCTAATTTTTCCACTACATCGCCCTTCATTTTAATAGCCCAAGCTTTGGCATGCCTCTGGTGTTTTTTTCCTTTCGGCCCAAGAAAAAAATATGCCGTTGCTGCCAAACCGGCAAGGCTCGCGCCGAAAACAGCCAATTTCGCCTTGTTGGAACCGCTCTTTGTTTCTTTTTTTACCATTGTTTTGAAAAATTAATTATTAAATTATTATTAATGGTTATTTTTGGTGCTATCATCTTTCGACGCAGTCCGCCGCTTTCTTCGCGGCAAAGGGAAAAAAAGACGGAAAATTATATTGTTTTCCAGCCGCTCCTTAAGCTCTGCTATGAATTCTTCCGATTCTTTAAAATTACCTTTTAACGCCTCCGAGAGCATATAAAGATTTTTCCCGGCTTTAATTAGATAGAGAATAAGGATGGAAACCAAAATAGCTAATATGACCGTTGCCACAGAAGATATAAAAAAGAAAATATCCGCCTTCATTAACGATTCCATAAATTAGTTATACCATGTCCGCCCGGAAAGAGTAAGGCGCGCATGCGGAAAAACGGTAAAGGCATGCTTATACGCCAAAGTTACTTAATTCCGCACTCATTTTTTAAGGCCGAGAGATCATCTGCTGTCAATTTTTCATTCATACCTTCATTAAGGTAATACATGATGGCTATGGGATTATCAAGATGCTCCAGTCCTAGCGCGTGTCCAAACTCGTGGGCAAGAACTCTCACAAGCTGATTAGTATCGTTAAATTGAAAAATATTAATTACTGCTCCGCTTGCATCATTTATATATTCACCCTCGCTGAATTCTTTGCCAGTTGATGAACCAACCGTGTTGTATGTGCTTACCTGAAGATTGAGTATGACAATTAATTTATTAAGGACTATCTCTGCTGAATTTATAGTATCAACCAACCCATTTAAAGAATTTTGAGTTTGATTAATTACCGCAACTTGGTTATTCAGATCGATCCTTTTCTGCTCCAATAATTTATATTCCGTCCTCGGCGCTCCGCCTCGGCTGCTCCAATAATTATTATCTTTTTCGAAAGCATTTTTGTCTGCGTTATAGGCCGCGATCAAGATATCTAATTTTGCTTTTTCTTCATTATACGAGGCAACCAGCAAATCATACTTAACCTTTAAGGCATCATAGGTTGACCGGTCATCATTGATAGCTACTCCTATTTTTCTCAATGCATCCGTATCTTTCTGCCGATAGTCATAAATAAAATTTATCTTTAAGTCTCCCTCGGGCGAGTATTCGAATAAATGTTTATTGACCGGCGATTCCCATATTTTTTCAGCCTGCTTTATATCATTCAATAATTCTTCTTCTGTTAAACCAAAACGCGGATCAATATTTGCAATAGAATATGTTATCGGACTTTGGCAGGGTTGTAATTTATTCAGAAAACCCCGCAAAAAACGGCCGGCATCTTCCCTGTAATAGCAACCGAACCACAAAAACAATAGAACAGCACATATGCCGGCAAAAAATTTAACTCGAGAATATTTCATCTTTAAATTTTACCAGCCATCGGTTCTAGCGTCCACTCTCCCGCCATCTGCCCGCTGCAGACAAACGACAAGCAAGCTTTTCGACAGTTCGTTTTAGCTTATTTCTTCCTGGCCCTCCGATCCGCTCCCGCTGGCTCCAATTAATGTCGTTGGATCTATGAATATCTCATTTAACAATTCTTTTACTCCTATCTTCTTTTTTGCCGAATAAGGAATAATTTTATGGCCTCCCATGACCTCTTCTATCATCTTGAATTGATCCTCGCATTCCTTCTTTTTCATCTTGTCTATTTTATTCGCTACGATAATAGTATCTTTGTTGTGCTCATCCAAAGAGCAAAGGATCTCTAAATCGTCTTTGGTCGGGCCTACTTTGGCATCAATGATCAAAACCACTTTTTTCTGTTCATATTCAGAAACAAAAAAGTACCAGTTCAGCATGGCTCCGATACTTTCTTTTAACTTATTCGGAACCTTGGCATAACCATAGCCCGGCAAGTCGACAAAATATAAAGACTTGTTGATCAGGAATAAATTTATTTTTTGGGTGCGCCCCGGAAAAGAGCTTGTCTTTGCCAGGCTTTTAAGATTAACCAAAGAATTGATAACGCTGGATTTCCCCACATTTGAACGCCCGATAAAAGCGACCTGAGGAATCCCGTCGTCGAATATGGGATCGCTGCCGCGCACCCCTTTTGCAAATTGAGCTGATTCTATCTTCATAACGGAAAGCATATCATCGTATCCGTTTTAAAACAACCAAAAACCGATCATTATGATCGGTTTTTGCATTTCTATTTTTTTGACTTCTTTTTTTTATCGGCAACCTTACTGGCTGCAATTTTTTCTGGTTTCTTCGCAGCCTTTTTTATTTTATCTTCTATCTTTTTCACTTCAGATATTTCCTCCGCCTTTTCCTTTTCTTCTGGAATAACAGGAGCCAAAGCTTTTATAATTCTATCAAGCTTGGCATTCAGCATATCAAACTGCTCTTTATACTGATTGGCGGGCTTATCATTTTTTAAACAGCTGCCGGACTGGCTGAAACATCCCTTGCAATAAACAGGCTTATCTCCTATCGGCCTGAAAGGAAGCTCAAATTTTGCGCCGCATTTAGCGCATATTGCGTCAAACATTTCTCTGTCCTGAAACCTCGAACCGCTGCTCTCTCTCCTCGGAAAGCTATTAGAACTTGATCTTTCAAAATCTCTCCTTGGAGATCTGTTGTCAGAACTTGGGCTTTCTCTATGGCTTGAAAAGCAGTCGCTGCAATAAATCGGCCTGTCGCCAGAGGGCTTGAAGGGAACTTCGCACCTTTTGCCGCAATCGCTGCAGGTCGCCTCATGCATTTGCGGCCTTTCCCTGTCTCCGCCTCCGAAGCGCTTTTCTCCGTAATCCCTTTTTCCAAAATCTCTTCCTTGGGAGTTATTGTCTCCTCCGCGAAACATTTTATCAAATTTTTTCATATGCTTTATGATAGTTCATATATCCCTACAAAGCAAACGCGAATAGCTTTTAAATCTAAACTTTACTTATTTAACAGCGGAGGACCTCCTTATCTCTTAATTTATGCGGCGAGCAAATTAGTAATTATTTTGATTATTTTATCTTTTTCTTTCGGTTCGCTTGCCGCGATCAAAAGAGACAAAGCTGTCAGCGAATTGTCATCTATTTTCCTTTCGCCGTTGCGCTTGTAAAGGTTTTTATTTCTATCCAGGAAATAAACGAATAGAAAAGAAGCGATGCGCTTATTGCCGTCCGCAAAAGGGAGGTCTTTGATCGCAGAATACAAAAGATGCGCGGCTTTTTCTTCTAAAGACTGATAAAGCTCTTCGCCGCCGGATGTCCGGTAAATATTTTCTATAACGCTTTTCAATCTGCCGCCGTTCTCCTGTCCGAAAAGATCGCTTTCCTCCCCTTTAACGGCCAGATCTCTTTTGACTTCGCTGATCACTTCCCTCGCCTTCCAATAATCCAAAATAAACCTGCTCTTCGCTTTTTTGACCAGGGTTAACTTTTCTTTATCATATTGGCTAAGCAGAATAAGAGTTTTTGAATAATCGGCAAGCAAATTCAATATTTCCCGCCCCTGGCCAAGAAGTAATTTGTTTTCCGATTTTTTCCGCAAAAAAGAAACGGCCTCCTGCAATTTTTTGAATTTATTCTCTGCCTGCGATAATCGCTGTTCATTAATAGTATATCCTTCAAGCAGATGGTTCCTTAAAACTTTTGTCGCCCAAATTCTGAATTGCGTGCCGCTCAAAGATTTTATGCGGTAACCGACAGAGATAATCACATCTAAATTATAAAAATCAACGTTTCTTTCCACGGTTCTTGCTCCTTCTTTTTGAACTATCCGGAAATTCCGGACAGTTGCTTTTTCTTTTAATTCTTCTTCCTTGTAAATATTCTTAATGTGCTCATTGATCGTCTTGACGTCTTTATCAAAAAGCCCAGCCATCTGTTTTTGAGTAAGCCAAACCGTTTCCTTCTCCAAGCGCACATCCAAATAAGGTCCGCTTTTGGACTTATAGATAGCAACTTCTCCTTTTCTAATTTCCTGGTCTTTTTTTTGAACCATTTTTGGATATTATTCTTTCCTTAAATTTACCCTTTTTACATCAGCAAATCAATTTTGCCAGCAAAAAAGCGAGTTTTGGCTCGCTTCTTGCTGAAACTGGTTCGTATCAACTTCTGGGCTTCTTAATGGGACAATTTTCAAATTTTAGAATGGTTAGAATAAAAAATATTATCAAACGAATCAGAAGCTCAGCTTTCTTTTTTTATAATTAATTCCATCTCATCAACGATTGTTCCAAAATCTTTCACTAGATTCTCTATCGGATCGCTCATAGTCATGTCTATCCCTGCGTTTTTTAGAAGATCAACCGGATAGTCAGAACTTCCGGCAGATAAAAATTTGATGTATTTTTCTTGGGCGCCCGGTTTTTGATCAAAAATGTTCTTTACTAGCTGATTGGCGGCGCTGATAGAGGTAGCGTATTTATAAAGATAAAAATTATAGTAAAAATGAGGAATTCGGGACCAGCCAATCTTGGAAAAATCATCCAAGACATAATCCGGTCCGTAATATTTGACAAGCACATCCCCCCAAAGCTGATTCAGGCTGTCTACCGAAAGAGCTTCTCCTCCTTCAACGCGGTCATGGATTGATTTTTCAAACTCAGAAAACATCGTTTGCGTATAGAATGTTTTATAAATCAAACCAGCCAATTGATCTAAATAATATAGCTTCTCATCATCGCTTGCTGCTTTATTTATCATATATTTCATCAGTAAAAGCTGATTAGCCGTCGAAGCGACTTCAGCATTGAAGATGGGCGTGTCAGAGATGGCAAACGGTTGATTCTTATTGGCGTACCAAAAATTAACCGCGTGGCCAAATTCATGGACGAGGGCAGAAACACCGTCGAAAGAATCATCATAATTCATTTTAACATAAGGATGATAGCCATAAGCCGCCCAGGCCGAGGCGCCCGATTCTTTGCTCTTGTTTTCATAAACATCGACCCAGCGATTCTCCAATCCTTGTTTCAAAATATCGGAATATTCGGAGCCGAGAGGAGACAAGGAGGCTAGGACGATCTCTTTACCATTCTCGTATGGAATTTTTTGAT
Organism: Minisyncoccota bacterium; assembly: GCA_041657385.1. Classification (GTDB taxonomy): domain Bacteria; phylum Patescibacteriota; class Minisyncoccia; order Minisyncoccales; family JAQTVQ01; genus CAIMDX01. Next base: position 11,318 of record JBBABZ010000008.1, read on the forward strand.
CAATATTTTTTACCAGCGGAACATACATATCATAACCATGAACTTGATCCAGCCCAAATACATTTTTTCTTAAAGAAACATACTTATGGAGATATTCCAAATTTTTATCTGTTGTTTCGATAAGATTATTATAGACAGCTTCCGGGATAAAGTTTTCAGACAAAGCTGACTCCAGCGCATTGTTATATTTTCTAGCTTGAGCAAAAAAAATGTTTGATTTAACCTGACCGTTCAGGCTTTCCGCCAATGTGTTTTTCATGTTTCCGTAAGCACTCATCAAACCCTCGGCACTACGCCGGCGAAAATCCCGGTCTTCGCTCATCATAAAAGAAGAATATCTTGCTTCGGAAATCTGAATATCCTGGCCCTGAGGATCTTTGATGGTCGGAAACTGGATATCGGCAGCAGTCGCTTTATTGTAAATATTTACAAAACTGCCAGCCATGTCTCCGGACGCAGCTAAAAGTTTTTCTTCTGGCCCGCTCAACACATGTTCTTTTTTTCTGATTAGAACATCAAAATAATGCGAGTAATCTCTAAAGTCGTATTTTTTCATCAATACTTCCAAAGATTCGGCTGGCAAAGCGATTAGCTCGGGATCAATAAAGGCAACAGCCGCATCAGCCTTTGAATTTAGGGTGCTGACTTTTGAATACATTTCTGAAGCCTGGGCGTTGGTCAAGTCTTCGCTTTGCTTGTAGCAGGAATATACATTCATTTTTGCGAGGATCAGATACATCTGATCCTGCAGATTAAGGCAATCTAGCAGTTCCCGGGTATCGGCCAGCTTGCCTTGATAACCGGAAAATTTGGGCAAGTATTCAATTTCGATTTTTCTAAAATCTCTTCCCCACTCTTCATCAGATGCATACATATCGGCCAAATTCCATTTATATTTGTTTTCTATCTGATCTCGAGCCGGTATTTCTTTGTTTGTCTTTAAATCAGATTCTTGCAAAGCATTCTGTGCAGTCTCGGTTGTATCTTTTTTCCAAAAATCAAGGCAAACGAAACAACCACCGATTCCGACGATCAATAGAACAAGTGCAGCAATACTAATAATAATGATTCTTTTCCCCATATTTTAATTAATTTTTAATTAATGAATTTTATGCGCAAACCTTATAAAAAACAATCTAGAATTAAATAATTTTATATCTTAGTTGTAACATTTTCCTTATTTTAATAAAAAATAATCGTTTTTCTCAACTTCTAGCGCTCAGAACTTTAAATTAAGAAAAAATGACGGAAAGATTAGGAGGGATCGAATCTACTTATTAATATTCAATCCCCCACGCCTTCTAAGGTAATCCTATTTTCATTCATTTATCCCTGCTTTTATTTGCGCTTTAACATATGGCGTTAGGTTAGCGTCCCAAAATTTAAACATCTTTTCGTATTCAGATTGGCAACGCGCTGCCCGATCTTGGGGCAAACCGTAAGTTCCCACAAAATAATTAAATTTTGGCGGATTGCTGCCGTAGACCCAGCACAGAATATTATAATAGCGCTGCTGATTTAAGGCGTGCTCGTCCCAAAAAGCATAGCCAGGGCCTATTTCAGAGCTTGTGATATAAAAATAATTAGCTCCGGTGATCGCAGCCTTTGGTCCGTCTTCGCCCAAACCTGTTAAAATTACGGAAGCCAGCTGGTCAGCCACATCTTCCTCCTTTCCGGAATAAGTTAAATTATATACATCTATCATCCCATGCCCTAATTCGTGGAAAAGAATAAAATAAGCGGCGCCGGTCACAGCCCTATCCACTTCCTCTTTTGTTTTGACAATGTAGGAAAAATTTTGAGCAAGGTTGTCTAATAATTCATCGCATATGACTATTTTCTTTTCGTCGGGAGTATAATAGGCATTAATAAAACCGCACTCTTCAATAATAATCGGAAAATCTTTTTGCAGTATAAATGCCCCATTCAAAAAAACAGCTATGCTTTCAAATCCCTGAGAACTTTCAAGAAGTTTGTTGTATTCGGCGTATCTGGGATTCTGTGTTTTGCCATAAATAATTTTAAAATCACCTTTATCTTCAAAAGCGAGTTTTTTGGATGAAGCAAGCTGGCCGTTTTGGTCTTCAATTCCTATGTAATAAAAAAGTCCGACCACAAGAATTAAAACTGACAAAATAATGCCTTTCTTTTTACTCATTTATTATATTTTACTTTCTCTCTCCAAAAACAACAATAGGAAAAGAAACTAAAAAAAACCGCCTTGGTTATAAGACAAGTTCTTTCTCGACTTCTGGACTCGCATGGGTGGAGTTTCCCTCGCAAGAAGAAATTAATTAATGCGAAGCTAATTTGAACAGCTGACCTGATAGCCAATGTCGGCAAATAAAAACGAGAGGATCTCGTAGGCTTTAATTTTAGTTTCAGAAAATAATTTTGTATTTTCTTTTATCGCTTTTTGGGCTTCTTCCTTGATCCGAGCCGTCGCCAAATTATAATCCTCGTTGTTATCTGAAGCAAAAATTATCTTTAAGATGCCGCTGCTAACCCGCATCTCAACATCGCCCTCTATCGCAATTGAATTGATGATCGGATCGGCAAGCTTTATACAAATAGTTTTAGCAACAGGATTTATGGAAATATCCTCTTTCTTAATTTGCGCCAGATCAACTCCCAAATCAACGCGCACCAAGGATTCCGCGGTTATTTTATGCCCCCACCAAAAATTAGACCAATCGGACCCATTATCAATCTCTATATCAACATCCTGATTAAGATATGCCGACTGGGTAACCAAAACACCCTTTGAAGCAACTTTGTCAAAAATAGTTTCGGCGGTGATAATTTGCTTTTTTTCGTCCTGCCCCTGATCAATCTTGATCCCAAGAATAAAACCGGCGAACATCCCTAAAAGAAAAACCAAAGAAAAAACAAGAATTCTATTTTTCATAAGACAATTATAGCATTTTTTACGGTGGCTAAAAACCAATAAAAAATTACTGCCATTCCAACGATTTTTTAATAATGCTCCTCTTTCTTGATGAGATTAAAATAATTACTTGCCCTAAAAAAACAAAAGACTTTTTTACTTTGCCAACGAAAAAGCGGGATCTCTCCCGCCGTCCGCCTGCCTGCCGGTAGACAGGCCTTTCGGCAGTTCGTTTCAAATTATGGGCTCGTATAGATGGACGCTTTCCGAACCTTTGGTTGAGCTAAAACCTTCCTGATACCAGGCTAAAAATAATTATCCGTAGCAAATTTGAATTGCTCAACAAACAACTCTTTAAAAAATCTCGCGCTGTTCTGTTCATAGAACAAAAGGATGGCTTTTTTATAATCAGTCTCATTCACGCTTCTATAAGAAAGAGGACATGTGTTATTAGCCAAAAATACGGCATTACCCAATATTCTTGCCGTTCTTTTGTTCCCATCCTCAAAAGGCTGTATATACGAGATCATTAAAACCAAAGCCAATGATTTTGAAAAAGGATCTGTCAGGGAATTGATCTTATCAATTACGGAATGCAGAACTTCAATAATTTTAGTCTTGCCATCTAGCGGCATATACCTTGTTCCAATTATTCTTACTGAACCGGCTCTTATGCCCTCTTTAACTCCCAACCCTCTTGTCAGCAACCCATGAACTTTTTCTATCTGAAACAAATCTAATTTCTTGAATTCGTCTTTATTGCTAAAGATATAGTCTATGGCATTCTTATGGTTCAAGATCATAATCGCTTCTTCTTTTTTGTGCCCTTCCGCCTCCACTCTTTCCTTGATCAGCATTTCCGTGTCTATCAAAGAATATGTGTTTCCCTCTATTTGAGAAGACTTCCAGCTTAATTCTATGGTTAATCTTTCTATCTCTTTTTTAAAAACCCACTGGTCTGTTATTCCTATTTTTTCCAAATATTTATTATTAATTTCTTTCAGCCCCCTTATCTCTTTTTCTGAAAACAATTGCGGCAAGCTATTAAAAATATCCGGATTGAATGTTAATTTAATATTTCTTTCGTCCGGTCCTTTTTCAAAATATAATTTAGGATCAAAAAAAGAATTGATCGCACTGCTAGAAAACAATGAATAACGGACAGCTCTGCCTCTTCCTTCTTTTTTAATCAAGCCTTCTTCCAACAGCAAACCCAAATCACGCAAAACCGTAAACCTGGAAATGCTGTTTCCCAAAAAAGCAATTATCTCGGAATTGCTTATGGCGCTGCTCTTAAATATAAGATCTATTATCTTTTGTTGCCTTTGATTTAATTGTTGCATAATTTTTCCTTAATTGTAGCATTATGCAACATTTTATGCAACGAAAAAGCGGGATTTCTCCCGCCGTCCGCCTGCCTGCCGGTAGACAGGCCTTTCGGCAGTTCGTTTCAACTTTTCAGCTCCGCGGGTAGGATTCGAACCTACAACCTATTGGTTAACAGCCAACCGCGCTACCATTGCGCCACCGCGGAATAATACTCCCCAATATTAAACTAAAATTGCAAAAATTTCAAGGCAAGCCCAATCCCTCAAGGAAAAGGGCTTGTCTTACATTTACTAATATCCTTCCAGCTTCTTCAGTCCACTGTGCTGACGAATTTTTTCCAAAGCCTTGGCTTCGATCTGCCTAATCCTTTCTCGGGTTACGCCGAATTTTTGGCCGACTTCTTCCAGGGTATAAACTACGCCGTCATCCAAACCGAAACGCATTGATAAAATCTTTTGCTCTCTGGGAGTAAGCTCTTTTAAAATATTATCCAATCTTTCGCGCCAGATCGTTCTTCCGGCAATGGCTGATGGAGATTCCGCCCGATCGTCTTTAATAAACTCTCCGAGGGTGCTATCTTTCTCGTCTTCGCCCACCGGGGTTTCCAGAGAGATAGCTTTTTGGGAGATCTTATCCAAGTGGCGGACCTTATCAACTTCCAACTGCATCTCATCGGCAATTTCTTCGGCTAATGGTTCGCGGCCCAATTCCTGCAAAAGCCTGCGTTTTATCTGGGTATATTTGGTCAGCGTTTCAATCATATGGACCGGAATCCTGATGGTCCTGGCCTGGTCAGCCAAGGCGCGGGTAATTGTTTGGCGTATCCACCAAGTGGCGTAAGTGGAAAATTTATAGCCTTTGCGCCAATCGAATTTTTCCACGGCGCGGAAAAGGCCGATATTCCCCTCTTGGATCAGATCAAGCAAAGTTAAATTCGGCGAACGGCCGACGTATTTCTTGGCAATCGAAACAACCAAGCGCAGATTGGCCTCGGTTAATTTCTTACGGGCTTCTTTATCGCCTTTCTCGATCCTTTTAGCTAAGGTCTTTTCTTCTTTTGCAGTAATGGAAGAAATTCTCCCGATCTCTTTCAAATAAGTTTGGACTGAATCAATTTTGCGGACAGCGAAAGTTTTGACTTTCTTTTTTGTTTTTTCTTCATCAATATCCAAGTAGCCCTTCGATTCTTTGACATCGATACTCTGCTTTTCCAGCTCCTGATAAAGCCTTTCTAATTCTTCAATGTTTTCTTCGATATCCGGCAAAACAAAAAGAATTTCCGAAAAAGTGACGAAGCCGCGAGAACGGCCTTTTTCTGTTAAACTCTGCAAAACTTCCGGAGTAATAAGAACTTTGGGCTTGGACGGCTTGCGTGATTTTTTCCGATCCGGTTTCTTTATTTTAGCTTTTGCTATTTTTTTCGGCGCGGGTTTAGTCTTTTTTACTTTTATTCTCTCTGCCGCTGGTTTTTTCTTTTTTAAAATCTTGGCCATAGATTATAAATTACTGATTTAATTTTTTAGCTAAATTATTGAATTGTATTAAAAGATTTTTTGATCTTTCCAACTCGCCTTCCCGCTCAGCTTCCCTGATCTCAAAAGAAAGCTGGCTAAGATCTTCCTTAAGATGCATTTTTTCTATCTGCCGCAAACAAGCCGCAAAATTTTCTTTGAATCCATCCATATTCTCTTTTTCTAAATCGGACCGCAAAAAAACCTGGCCTAAAAAGCCGGCCGTTTCTATTGGCTCCGCAAAGCTTTTTTCAAGCTCGGCTTGGGCAATTTCGGGATCGCTTTTTATTTTTAAAATGATTTCTTTGGCCAGCCCCGCAAATCTTTCAACAAGCTCTTGCGGTACTTCTACAACACTTTTAGGGTCAGCTAAAATTAAAACCAAAAGTTCTTCCTCTAATAACTCTTTTCTGGGCTTTTGGCAATTTTCCGGCTGGCCGCTCTTTGCCGGCTTTGTTGAATTGCTTGGCGATTCGATAGATACGGCTTCTATTTTTATCTTGGCCATTTCCTCTTCCAGGTCCCCTTCTCTGGCTTTCAATTTTCTGGCCAGCTCCTGTAGCCAATAATTTTGCTCGATTTTATTAGAAAGCTTCTTTATTTCCGGCAAAACTATTTTGGCTATTTCTTTTTTGTCGGAAACATTGTTCTGGTCTTTTCCCACAAAAGCCAGATTAAAATAATATTCTACTATCGGCTTAGCTTTATCAGCGATCTCTTTCCAAGCCTCGCCGCTTTGTTCAACGATCACATCAGCCGGGTCTTTGCCGTCGGGCAATATCGTCATCTTTATGTTAAATCCATCTTTTCTAGCTAAATCTATTCCGCGCTTTGAAGCTTCGTTGCCGCCGGTGTCCATATCAAAAGACAGGGTCAAGTTTTGGGAATAACGTTTCAATAAATTCAAATGCCAAGGCGTCAGCGCCGTACCCGAAGCCGCAACCACATTCGGCACGCCAGCCTGGTGGCTAAGGATGCAGTCCATATAGCCTTCCACTAAAATACAGAAATCTTTTTTTCTAATATCAACTTTGGCCCTATCCAATCCGTAAAGTATCCTGCTTTTATCATAGATCAGCGTATTAGAAATATTTATATATTTCGCCCCCTCGGCGTCATTTTTTGGCGTTTCAAAAACCCTTCCTCCGAAACCGACCACCTGGGAATTAGTGTCAAATACCGGAAATATTATCCGGCCCCGAAACCGATCGTAAAAATTACCTTCTTGATTTTTAACCGCCAACCCGGCCTTGGCAACCTCCTCTCTGTCATAATCCCGCCCGACTAAAAAATCGGACAAGCCCTGCCAGGTATCCGGGGCAAAACCCAAACGCCATTTGGCAATAGACTCTTCGTTCAGTCCACGGCTCAAAAGATATTTTTTGGCTTCTTGTCCGGTTTTGCTTTTTTCCAGCTGGGCTTCAAAAAAACGGCTGGCCAAATCGCAAACATCGTAGACTCTCTGCCTTTCGGTTTTAAGATTTTGCCATTCGGGAGATTGCGGTTTTAATTCCACTCCGGCCTTATGAGCCAAAATCCGCAAAGCATCGCCGAATTCCACTCCTTCAATTTCTTTCACAAAAGAAAAAACATCGCCTCCTTTAGAGCAACCAAAACAATGCCAAATTTGGCGGCTGGGCGAAACAAAAAAGGACGGCCCTTTTTCATTATGAAAAGGGCAGCAAGCCCGCCAATTTGCGCCGGCTTTTTGTAATTTCAGGTAGCCGCCGATAACGTCAACTATGTTGAGGCGGTTCTTAATTTCTTCAATTGGAGAGTCCATTTAAGTACTGTTATTTTATCAATTATTTGCTTAAAAAACAATGATAAAATCAGGACCGTCTTTTGGTTAAAAACGGCCGGCTAGCTGATGTCGCGCGACAGATTGACTACGGTTTTGACTTCGCTGTTCGGAATGTAACAAGTTTTTTTATCTTCAGGATTAAAAAGTATGGTCCTTCTCAAATTTATTTCTTTCACCTCCCCTGTCTTGCCAGCCAGCTCAACTTTTTCGCCGATGCGATACTGGTCTTCCAAAAGAATAACGATCCCCGACAAATAATCCTGGATGAGATTTTTAGCCCCCATGCTCAAAGCCAAACCGACAATACCCAAGCTGGCCAAAATAGGAGCAATATTGACCTTGAATTCCGACAAGATGGTCAAAAGCGCCGTTGTCCAAACTAAAAGAGTAAAAAATGAATTAAAAACTTCGGTCAAGGTCGTTATCCTTTCCCTTGGGATCTTGCTTTTTGTGCCAGTCTTCTTCCCAACTAATACTTTAACGCTTTTAGAAATAAATAGATTGCCAAACTTAACCAGGGCCAATGCTGCGGCCAAAATAAAAATCGCTTTCAAAATAGAAAAAATGACTTCTGGTGCGGTCATATATTTAATAATATTATTTATCGCCAAATCAATATTCTGATGTGCGGAAAACATAAAAATGAGGCTTTCACCTCTATAACAATTATGACGAAAAAAGAGAAAATTTGTTTCAATAACAAATTCTTAATCCGAGTATTTCCTTGTTCAGACTATATACTATTTTTTGATTTTTAGCAAATCCGCCCTGATCTATGAGATATTGAGCTCGGGCCTTCTAAAATGGAAAACTCCGACAAAATGGATATTATTTTAAAATTTTAGCGATCTTTGATCTTAACTCTTTCCCCTGTTCCTTATCATAATAGCCTTCGATCTTACCGACCATTTTCCCCTGGTCAAAAAACAGCAGCGCCGGAAGTTTTAAAATTTTATATTTTTTTAAAAGATCGCCTTTGTCGATTTTGAGCTTGAGATAATTGACCGAAAATTCCCCTATCAACTCTTTTATCGGAATGGAAAGCAAAAGGCACATTATAGAATCGTCATTGAAAACTTCGACTGCTGTCTTTCTTTTGGACTGCAAACCATCCAGATCAAATTCCCTTTCTTCAGTTAAAAATGCCGGATGGATCGGCTGGGCTCCATAACGATCAATGAACAGATCTGAAGCTTCGCGCAGATCATCATCGATTTCTTTCTTGAACCTGGCATATTGCTTTTCATTTTTCGCCACCTTAATGGCGCCTATCGCGCATGCTTTTTCGCATTTGCCGCACGACAAGCATTTTGAATTGTCGATCTTGATCTTTTTTTTCTTCTCATCCCATGACAAAGCGCCCGTAGAGCAAGCTGCAATACCTCCGCACTCTTTGGCATTATCGCAAATCTTAAAATTGATCACTATTGCCATAGATTTATTTTATTTAATCTGGTAAAATACCCCGCCCCTTTGGGGCGGGGATGAATACCAGCCCGTAGTGAGCATAGCGAACGGAGGATTAAACAAACTTTTCCCGTAGCGATAGCGCCTGCCTGCCGGTAGGCAGGGAGGGAATACCCCGCCAGTTTGCTGCGGGGTAGTTTATTTCTTTGTTTCTTTCTGATATTCGAAATAGGAATAAAATATAAGATAAACGGAGAAAATCATCACCGGCAAAATCGTGAACCAAAAAGCCAAATCTCCAAAAAATATTCCCAGCAAGGATAATCCCGCCGCAACCTTAAAAAGCTTGCCTCCGATCTTATGGGTTTTTTCCCAGACGACATCATTGCTGATGGTCCAAGGGGTCTTGATGCCGATAAACCAATTTCTTTTAGTGTTTTCCATAATGATGCCGCTCCAATAGAACAAAGCGGAAAGAGCCGGCGCCATAAAATACATCATATTAAACCTGTATCCGAAATTCCAAGCCATGGTCAACAAATAGATGTAAAACAAAAATAAAATGATGGAAACGATAAAAGAATTATAATACTTGCTGAATTTTTCAATATTGGCTTTCATCGGATCTATTTTTGGAATGAAGCTAAAAAACAAAAACATCGCCAGCGACATGATTGGTGTCAAAAATATACCCCAAAACTTGGGCATATAGCCATTTACCTCACCCCTTTCGTTCCAATGACTGGCGATTATATCTGGCATTTGAGGATAAGCCCAAATGCCTATGGCGAATGAAATAAAAATCGTTGCTAAAGCTATGATTTTGCTTTTGTCCATAATTTTTTATTTTAATGAAAAAGAAACCCTGACAACGCCAGTCACTTTCTTTTCCAAAGAATTAGTATCATATATCCCATAGTCGGAAACATCCACGGAATTTTTAGCTGTCACCTGAAAAACGCCCATGTTGGCAAACTGCAAAGCGCCGATTTCCTTGCCTGTGCTTTGGGCTATTTTTTCCGCCCTGGCTTTGGCATCTTTCGTAGCGTCCGAAAGCAGATCTAACCGCAAATCGGCTAACTTACTATAATAATACTCAAGGCTTTGAGTGGTAAAAACCAGCCCTTGGCCTATAAAATAATCTGAAGCGGCTTGTGATAAGTCGCCGACTTCTTTCACTTTTTTTGATTCAATGGTTATTGATTGTTGCAAATTGTAACCGGTTGTCCGGCTGCTGCCGCAAGTCTGCCCTCCGTATTTATCATAAAAAACGTTGTTTTGGCTTTCGCAAACAGGACTGACCGTTACTGGGTTAACCGTGATCTCCCCTTCTTCGATCCCTGAATCTTTAAAATATTTTTTAATGACCTGCAGGTCATTTTTTATTGTGGCGCTTCCCTGCTTTAAACCGTAAGAATCAACCGAACGGGAAAGAACGCTTTGCCATTTTACCGTATCGGAAACGACTATTTTTTCCGCAGAGCCCGTAACCGATAAACCATTGGAAAGTTGTTTCGACTTATAAAAAGAATCGGCGCCTATGATCGTGGCAAAAATGATCGAAACGCCGATTGCTATGGCCGCCCAAACAATATCGCTTATCTTGCAAACTGCTTTAACTCCTGAACTGTTTTCCATATTTTTATAATATTATTTAAGATTAATAATCTGACCTTTGCTTAAAGATATCCAAAAAAGGCAGAAAGGATAATTTAATTTAGAACTTTTTGGCTTTCAATTCCCGTAAAGCGTCATTGGCGATCCATTGGGCCGACTTGGAATCGATTTTTTTTATCTCTTCGGCCAAGTGAATAGCTTCGTTTTTTAAATTTACGTTTCTCTTGCCGATTTGGCGCAAAGCCCAATTGACCGCTTTGCGCACAAAATTCCTTTCATCGATGGATTGTTTTTTGATATAAGGGAAAAAAGCTATAAAATCTTCGTCCTTGGCTTTCTTGTCATGGACGGCCAAAGAAGCCATCAACGCAAACCCAGACCGCCTAATAAATTCTTCTTCGCTCTTGGTCCATTGTTTAGCCTTATTGAAAGACCACTTTGTTTTGTCGAATAAATTCATACAAACCTGGTCGCAAACATCCCAAGAATCAAAATCCTTAGCCCAGTCATCCATCTGATCCTTGGAGACCTTACCAACCTCGTCTATCAAACAAGCCAAGATCCTGGCTTCATGGATACCGCTTTGCCAAAGATCTAGAGCCAACTGGTGGTCCTTCCCTGTTTCTTTGGCTAGCTTGCGCAAAACAGGCATTGAAATGCCGAGAGTGTTATTCAAACTGATTCCAAACTTCGCCATCCCGGCCGCATTTTTCGAATCGGCCTGCTTCTTAAGTTTCGCGATGATCTCTTCCGAAATCTTGCTCATTTTTCTAAAAATTATTTAATGGGTTGGACTTGAAAAATTTCAGCTGATAAAATCTTGACCGGATTAACGGGGGTCGAGACTTCAGTCCCGTAAGAATTCGGCTTCACCTCTGCTCCGGCGATCTTATCGACGACATCCAAGCCTTCGATCACCTGCCCGAAAATTATATAGTTAGGAGCAAGGCTGAAATCTTTGTGCATTATGAAAAACTGGCTGCCGTTGGTATTTGCCCCGGCGTTAGCCATCGCAATGGTTCCTCGCTTATATTGTTCCGTCACCGGCTCGTCATTAAATTTATATCCCGGTCCGCCGGCGCCAGTGCCAGTCGGATCGCCCCCTTGAATCATAAAACCAGCTATAACGCGATGAAAAATAACATTATCGTAAAATCCTTTGCGGGCTAAATAAATAAAGTTATTGACCGTGATCGGAGTCGCGCTGGCATTAAGCTGTATTTTGATATCTCCCTCCGAAGTTTTCAACACTGCGACATAATCCGCCGCCTTATCGATCTGCATCACCGGTCCTTGGCTGGCGGTAATCTCTTCTTTGACTTTATTGTCTAATTTTATTTCCATATTTTTTTGGCTTTCATTATTTTTATTATTATCAGTTATTGAAGCAGTTAACATATCATTATCTACAGGTTTAAAATCAACACTCAAATTATTATCCCTGTTGGCAGCAGAAAAAAAAGAGTAAATCGACGCACCATTGAATAATAGACCAATGAATGATGTTAACAAAATTACTGCGATAATAATTATTATCAATTTGGTTGCTTTCATCTTTTTAAAAAATTAAGTTAATTACTTTTTAAAATTTCTCCACATTTGGCTGGGCCTTGGCTTCATATCTCCCACGTATTTGCTGCCTATGGCTTCGGAATAAGGCCTTTCGCAGGGGCTGGATAATTCTTCAAAAGCCATCTGCGCTATCGGCATTTTATAATAAAGCAAGATCGGCAAATTGGCGGTGTTGTGCAATTCCAAAGTCATCTTCAAAAAATTGCCCGGGTCAAGAAAACCGGCAGTGATATGGATCAGCAGACCCATCCGGCCGATGGAACTCTTGCCTTCCAAGCGGCCAACCATCTTCGAAGAAACTCCTGTTTTCTCATAGATCATCCCCAAAGCGAATTCTCCCGGCTGAAGCACAAAAGGATTGTCTTCTTCGATAAAAACTTCTTCCATCAAATGCTCCATCGGCAATTTCGGATCAATAACGAAGTTTTGCTTTGTATTATAAACTAAAAAATGCCTGTCCAGATGCAAGTCAACCGAAGCTGACTGGAGATATTTCTCGTCAAAAGGATCAATGGATATTTCCCCCGCTTTAATGGCGCCCCTTATGTCTTTATCGGAGAGGATCATAAACTAATATATTATATACCCGAATCTAAAAATTTGAAAAATCAGCTTTTCGATTTTTTATTTCTTTTGGACAGAAGCCTATCCTACTTTTTTTTAATTTTAGGCAGCCATTTTGGAACGGCTTTTTTATATTCCTTATAATGCTGGCCGAACCTCTTTTCCAAGTCCGGTTCTTCGATATAGCAAAAATAAAGGTCATTGATAATGAAAAACAGGAAAAACCAAACTAAAATCGCTAATGATCCGAAGATCGCCGCTTCTCCCAATAGAACCAGCAACGCTCCTCCTATCATCGGATTTCTAGTATAGCTATACATCCCCGAAGTAATAAGGATGGTGGCAGGATCCCAGGGAGCTATTGTTCTCTTGCCTGTTGCCATTAACATTTTAACGGTTGTCGCCAAAATTACCAATCCAGCCAGACAAAGCAAAGCCCCAGAGGAAGGAAGATAAAAATTTATTTTAAAGCTGTTGCTTGAAAAATCAAACAACAAAAGTGCAGGGATAAAAACAAGCGCGATAAAGGGAAGGATTGAAGCTTTGAACATCCTAATAAACATATTTGTTGAATTTAATTTAAAAAATTATCTCGCCGTGGACTCTGTTTGGGAAAGATTGCCATTGAAAATAAATTGATTATCTCCAAACTTAGCCTCTTTGGCGTAAAATCCTTTTATAGAGGCGATCCTTTGATTTATGTAATTTATTATCCAGGCTTTTTTATTGCTGGTTTTAGACAATTCCGAAGAAAGACTTTCTGCCGGAGCGGCATAAACTTCGTCCGCTAGATTAAAATCAAGAGATGATAATACCATACCTAAAGAAACAGGCAATCTTCCAACCTCTAAGGCCTGCGGCTCAAAAATAGAAAGCGTGTTTTCGGTCAGCGCTGCCTTGCCTTTTAAATAAAAAACCGGATCCGGTGGCAAGAACTTCACTGCGGCTTGCGCCACTTCTTTGGGTAAACCGATAGCGGCGCAATATCCGGGAAGCCTGCTTTTGACCAATTTGCCGGAAACTTCGGCCGAACCGTCGGCATTGAATTTAACCTGGACATCTTCATAAGGCCAATATTTGAAAGGCCTGTCGTTCATCAAAGCGCTGGCCTCCACTGAAGTAAAAACAGCATCAACCGGACGGCTGCCGCTGCGCTGGAGGCTCTGGCTGTCAAGAGTGCCTGCCGGCAAAGCCTCGTAAACTATCTGGCTTTTAGCTCTGGCCGAAGCAAGGTCGGCCTGGGTATATTTTATTCCCAAGTCCCTTGCCTTATCCGCACCGAAAACAGAAGACAATCCGGGAACATAGCCGAGATAAGCAAAAAAACATAAAACTGCCGCAGCCAGCAAAAGAATTATTATCAATAATATTTTTACGATTTTTTTCATATTTTTATAAACGACTTAAAAATGCTTATGCTTATTTTATTTTATCTTAATTCCCTGGCTACGCAAAATACAGCGTCTGAGCTTTTTTTATTTAAAATAGCTAAATATCTCACTAATATCGGAGACAATGACTTCCGCTCCGGAGGCTAAAAGAGTTTCGGCGGATATGGTATTGGTAATACCTATGCCAAAAATACCATTGCGCGCAGCGATCTGCATATCAGTCGTGCCATCGCCGATAAAGGCCGCTTGCCGGCAAAAATCTTTTTTCTCCAAGGAAAAATGATCGGCAAAAATATTGATATGTTTATCCCCTTTTAAAACTCTGTCAGAGCCTAGAAACAGATCATAGGGCAGATCATATTCCTTAAAATATTTAGCCAAATCAGCTGTTTGAGAGCCGCTGCTGGCCATTAAAAAAATTCCCTGTCTTTTAACCTTATCAAGCGTTTCTTTAACTCCAGAAAAAAGATTTGTCGGAGATACGGCGCACATATCCCAAAAATTTTTAACCATTTTTCCTAAGCACTCTTCGCTAACGGTCATGCCGAACTTGTTTAAAATTCCTCTAGTCTGCAATTCAATCGGCGTGCCAAGAGTGCCGTAATAGTAAGAACGGATCAGGTCTTTCGGAATATTAAATGGCCGGAGAACCTCGGTAATGGCCGACAAATAAACCGGCATCCTGTCAAAGATCACGCCGTCAACATCAGTAATAAGATATTTTATATCCATGGGCTTATCCTTTATGAAAACCGAGATCAGCTGGGTTGCTTCCTCCGGAAATGCGTTTTATTTTTCCTCCTTCTTTTTCAAACGCTTCTCTTAATTTTGAAACCTCTCTCGCTATTTGAACCGTTTCCAAAGCCACTCCTTTTTTAACCATCCACTTGGACCAATAGTCTATCACCAGCTTGCTGTCTCCGAAGATCTTTTTGATTTTTTGCTTCTCTGCTATTTGCAAGGCATATTTACAAGCCAGCAATTCTCCATAATTGTTGGTTGACCCTTGGGGAGCATACTGCCTCCCCTGCCGGTTAAGAATATCCGGAGAAAGAATCAGGCCAAGCAAACTTTTCCCTTTATGGTCGGTAACGCTGACTTCCACTCCATTTCCTGGGCCCGTGCCAGCATCAAAATAAATGCCCTCTTCGGCGGTTAAATGCTTAATACTGTAATTGGCTCCAGCTTCCAGCCACTTCTCCGCTTCTGCGCGGCTTTCAAAGCCTTTGAATCTGGCTTCGGGCCTGCCCATAACTTTCGCCTCGCACTCCGGCCAAGTTTCGGTTATTCCTTTATTCTCTCCGACCAAATAAGCGTAAACTTTTCTTTTTGCCATAAATGATTTCTATAAATAAAATAACAAAATAATTATAACCCACCTTCTTGTTTTAAAAAATAAGCGCGGTTTTCCGCCATCCTAAAATTTAAATCGGCAGATTTATTTTATAGAAACTGTGCCTAAAAAGTCATCGAAATATCTGATGTATCCATCTACATCAGATAAGCTTGGATAAAATATAAATATGTATAATTTATCACCCGCAGGAACTTTAACAGCGATGGCGGGGCCCGGTTCTTCGCTCACGGTGATCTTTAGTGCATCCCAACCTGAAACCTTGACCTTCTCCGTCTTATAGCTTAATGAAGGGTCTTCTACTTCCACGGCATCTTCCTCCATCTTAATCTCTTCTAGGCTGGTTTTTTTGTCTTCTATGAACACCGACAGTTTAAATCCCTTTTCTATCCCTCCCCTCCCCAAACCCGGTTGGTCAAGATACTCCTGGTTATAAAAATCTATCGAATTCTTGCCGCTACCGTTCCTAATCTCCCAGTCTTTAGGAACTTTCATCAACAACCTCTCTGAAGTGTTCTCTACTGTCTTTTTATCGCCAATCTCTTTGACGATAAAATTTCCACCAAACAAAATTTCTAAATCTCCTTGGGAATAATCTGCCGAATTAAATTTTATCAGAACCTTATCCGATCCATCATATCTTTCCACTGTTGGGATTAAAATAACGCCATTTTTTACAAACAGATATCTCGTCTCTGAAAGGCCATCGACATTAGGAGACTCTCCCTTCGTCTCCTTCTCCCCGCCCTCGCAGTAAAGCCAAGAACCTATACTTTTTAGAGACCTATCAGAGAAAGTAAAAGATTCATAATTACTCCATGAGCAACCGGCATCCCCGCTGGACCACTCCAAATATAATTTACTTTCGTCCTTGCTAAAACCGAGAATATATATTGACCGCGAACTGCTTGCCAGATTATCAATACTCCCCGTTTTCAGGTCATAACTTTTTAGATCAATATCGCATTCCAAGGAAAATCCGTCGCAATAAGAACCGCTGAGATAATAAACCTTATCTCCTTTAATAATAAATGAATAAACCGGTTTTTCTTTCTCGTAAGGGATAGGAACTGTTTTTCCCTCACCCGTAAAAATTTCCGTCAACTTAATTTCGCCTCCATCTAGATAATATAAGTTGTCACTCGCCAAAAAGAGATTCTCCACCTCTCCGGATTTTGGAAAATCATAAGCCGATGTCCCCTCACTGTATTCAAAAAGAAAAATTGCTTTACTGGATGAAGATTCTGGATAATTCTTCTGGATACTCAGTGACCCGACCGATTTATCCGTTAAAGGATAATCGGTAACAGTACTGCTTGGAGTTGGGATCGTAATCTCCTGCCCCTCTTTCTCTTCCGCTGCTGGCGGCTGCCAAAGGAAAAACAATCCTGCTGCCGCCACGGCCAATAATACTAAGAAAGCCAATGCGATATATTTTATTTTTTGGATCATTGAATTATTTTTTTAATAATTACGATATTATATAGTTGTAATAATTTTCAGAAACAGAAATAACAAAATAATTATAGCCTGTCCGTTAATTTTAAAAAAGGACGGCTGAAAATACCTCTATAAATTTTTGCTTCTCTATCAACCTCTATAATTTTTCTTTAATTCTTTTCTGGCCTCCAAATAATCAGGGACCATTTTAAAAACAAGGCTCCAAAACTTTGGCGAATGGTTAAACTCTTTTAGATGGCAAAGCTCGTGGACAATAATATAATCGGCTAATCTTTCAGGAAGCAAAGCGATCTTATAATTAAAGTTAAGGTTTCCTTTTCTTGAACAGCTGCCCCAGCGGGTCTTTTGATTTTTAATGCTGATCTTATTAAATTCAAAATCGTAGGCCTCGTTAAAATATTCAATCCGTTTTTGTACTAAATCCAAGGCTTGATCTTTATGCTCCAAATAATCTTTTTTAGTGCTTTTAGGGGATGCTTGCCCTGAAATACTTTTAAAGTATTCCAGCTTATCTATTATCCATTGCGATTTTTTGATAATAAACTGCTCAACAACGCTCTCTCTTATATTTCGCGGAGCCGTTACCACAAATCTGCCGTCGCAATAAATCGCCAGCCTAAGTTTCCGGGTCCGCTTGCTCACCCTTAAAGTATATTCAATTTCCTTCTCGTGCAGCTCAATTCGTTTTTCCATAATTAAAACTGCTAATGGCTAGTGCAATATTCGATCCGGCAAAACAGAATTTTTTATGACCGCGCCCTTATTGGCCAAAATATTTTGAGGTTATCGCGTTCTGCTCCAAGTCATTTTTATAAAAATTGATTGTTATTGTTCCGGCCGAACCGGGGGCAACTTGATACTGTTCAAAATAAATCGTCAGCTTGCCATATCCGAAAGTAAAATTACGGTAATTCTCCGGAACAGGTTTCGCCCCCTCTTGGATCATCTGCGCCATCGAATCGTTCACCTCCATTCCGTTGGACTGCAATTGCGACGCAACTTGGTCTTGCGCCATATTGGACAGCTTATCCAAATTATCCGCCGCTCCCAAAAAGTCGCTGATGGTTATTTCCTTTTTATTTCCCAAGTCATAATTAAAAGCGAATATCTGATCGGTGCCATGAGCCCCGCCGGAAAAATAATAAATATCCATCGCAAAACTCAAGTAGCGCGAGCCGAATTGCGCCGGAGTCCAGGTAGCAATAAAATCGAACGGCTGTTCGGGATTTTGTAAGGCAGCTTCCCCTGCCGGCATTGTCGCATTGCGCGCGTCGAAATTATCTTTGGCTTCTTTTTTAAAATCTTCTATTTCGCCATTAATGAGGCTGGCTATCTTCTGGTTGAACGCCGGATCAGCGCCGTCAAATTGCGGGTATTCTGCCTGGATATTATAAAAACTGTCAGACTGCGACGCGGAAACAACCGACATTCGCACCCCGCTGGCTTGGTTTGTGGAGAGAGAACAAGTCTGATCAGTGTTGGTTTGGCTCGCATCAACCGCAAGCTTAGTATTCTGCCAATATAAAAATATGGACAACGCCGCCAGAACAATGATTACCAGCGCCAAAACAAAAACAATTTTATTTTTCATATAAGTTAATTTTACCCTAATAAAAAACGAAGTCCAGCACGAGCCGGACTTTAATTTCCCGATTAGCGGACTTTGTCTGCCGAAGGTTCACTACGACAATTGTTTGGCTGTAGAGAAACACACTGGGCGCCCGGCACCACGTAGGGTGCCGGGCAGCCCAGAACCCTGCGTGGTTCTGGGCGGAGGAGGCGAGATTCGAACTCGCGATACCTTGCGGTATATTCGCTTTCCAAGCGAACGCACTCGGCCACTATGCGACCCCTCCATTACAAATTGTTATTCGCTATGCGAATTTACAATTTGTTATGGGACGTAAAAATTCCCGCAAGGAATTTTATACGTCCCGAGCATTCTTTTATTAAATGCCTTATCTAAACTTTAACTTTTCACAAAATTTTGTACGCTTCAAATATTCCCAACAACATCTATCTTTACCTTAAATTCTCATTCCAATCAATGCCTTGATCCTCTCCTCTACCGGCGGATGGGTCATAAATAATTTGGAAAAAAAGCTTATTTTGTTCCCCTTAAACGGGGAAGAAATGAATAAGTGGGCGGTTGAATTGTTGGCTTTCCGCATCGGTGTGGAGTCGCCGGCGATCTTCTGCAAAGCGCTGGCCAGCCCTTCTGGATAACGGGTTATCAAGGCGCCGGAAGCATCAGCCAAGAACTCTCGCTTGCGGGAAACAGCCAATTGGATCAAAGTTGCGGCCAAAGGAGCAAGGATAGCGGCAATTATTCCTATTGCCATGACAACCGCTCCTCCTCCGTTTTCATCTTTCCTTCTGCTCCCTCCCCAGCTCATTCTAAAAAAGAAATCAGATAACAGGGCGATAATCCCTGCCAGGACTACGATAACCGTACTCAAAAGGATGTCTTTGTTTTTGATATGGGAAAGCTCGTGGGCGATCACTCCTTCTAATTCAACTTTATTCAATTTCTCCAAAAGGCCGCGGGTAACCGCAACTACGGCATGCTTCTCATCTCGGCCGGTGGCAAAAGCGTTCGGCTGGGCTTCTTCCATTATATATATTTTCGGCATCGGCAAGCCCGAAGCGATCGCAAGATTTTCTACGATATGATAAAGCTCCCGATTGTCGCTCTCCGCAACCGGCTGGGCTCCGTTCATCGCCAAAACAATTTTGTCTGAAAACCAATAGCTGGTAAAACTTTGAGCAAAAGCAATGGCAACGGCTATATATAAAATAAACGGATCATTATAGACGTAGCTAAAAACATAACCTAGGCCGATGATCAAAATCAAAAAAAAGGCCATTAGAAACCATGTCTTGCGAATATTCGATCGGGCTTCAGAATACAAAGTCGGCATAATTTTTGCCTTAATTTATTTATCGCTATTTAAAGAATTAAAACTTGACTTGCGGAGCTTCTTTCTGGACGGCATCAGTTACTTCAAAAAGTTCCATCATTTTGAAGTTAAACATATTGGCAATAATGCTGTCTGGAAAGCTTTGGATCTTGATATTAAGATCGCGGACATTGGCATTGTAAAATCTGCGGGCGGCCTGGACCTTGTCTTCGGTATCGGTCAATTCGCGCTGTAATTCCAAAAAGTTGGTCGAAGCTTTTAAATCAGGATAGCTCTCGGAAACGGCGAATAAAGATTTTAAAGCGCCGGTTAATTGGTTATTGGCTTCGGTTTGTTCTTTTATCCCTGTCGCACCCATAGCCGCAGTTCTGGCCTGGGTTACGCGGTCAAAAGTTTCTTTCTCATGCGTGGCATAGCCTTTTACGGTTTCCAGCAAATTCGGGATCAAATCGTATCTTCTTTTAAGCTGGACATCGATATCAGCCAAAGCTTCCTGGGTTTGGGTTCTTAGCCTGATAAACCCGTTATAATCGAGGGCTATCCATACTCCTACCAAAACCAGCGCTATCAATACTATTGTTAATAATGCCATATTTTTTAAACTAAATGGCCGAAGGCTAAAGATTGAAAAATACTTAGCTTGAGGCCGAATTTAAACTTTTTATTATTTATTATCAACTATATTTTAAACAAAAACCCTTCTAAAATCAACCCCGTAAACCTTTCAGCTTACGGGGCGATCTCTCAAAGCTCATCGGCTAAAATACTTTTAATATTCGGGCATGCCCATGCCAGCGCCTGGCATTCCTCCGGCTTTCTTTTCTTCCGGCTTTTCAACCACGACGCATTCGGTGGTCAAAAGCATGGAAGCAGCAGATACGGCATTCTGCAAAGTAGATATTACAACTTTGACCGGATCAACCACGCCAGCCTTTAACAGATCTTCGAACCTATCTTCGGCGGCATTATAGCCTTCATTCGCGGACAGCTTTTTGACATCAGCGGCTATTACAGATCCGTCTTTGCCTGCATTATCAGCTATCTTTCTTATCGGATCCTCCAAGGCTCTTCGAACTATATTCACTCCAACCTTTTCGTCTCCTTTTAATTTGCTATCTTCCAATATCTTTTGGCAGCGGAGCAAAGCTACTCCTCCTCCTGGCACGATTCCCTCTTCTATCGCAGCGCGAGTAGCGGCTAAAGCATCCTCTGTTTTGTGCTGTCTGGCTTTCTGCTCGATCTCTGTTGCTGCTCCTACCTTTATGACAGCTACCCCTCCAGCTAATTTTGCCAGCCTCTCCTGAAGTTTCTCGCGGTCAAAATCAGAATCTTCCATTTCGATTTGTTTTTTGATCTGGCTGATGCGGGCGTCTATTTCGGTCTTCTTGCCTTTACCTTCAATAATGGTTGTCTTATCTTTATTGACAACGATCTTGCGCGCTTGTCCCAAAGAGGTTAGTTCGGCATTTTCCAATTTGAATCCAAGATCTTCAGAGATCACTTGGCCTCCTGTAACTACAGCTATATCCTGCATCATTTCTTTTTTCCTATCTCCAAATCCCGGAGATTTAACGGCAATTGCGTTGAACACTCCACGGATGCGGTTCACTATCAAAGTAGCTAAAGCATCTCCTTCTACTTCGTCAGCAATGATCAAAATATCTTTCTTGCCGGTTTTCAAAGCTTTTTCCAAAAGCGGAACGATCTCTTGGATATTGGAAATCTTTTTATCGGTTATCAAGATATAAGGATCTTCAAGCACTGCTTCCATCCTTTCAAGGTTAGTTGCCATATAAGGAGAAATATATCCCTGGTCGAACTGCAAACCTTTGACGATCTCTTTATCAATGCCTGATTTTTTAGATTCTTCAACGGTAACAACTCCGTCTTTTCCGACTTCCTTGATCACTTGAGCGATCAAAGTGCCAAGATCTTTATTTTCGGCTGAAAGAGTGGCTACTTGAGCCATTTCTTCTTCGGTTGCGACCGGCTTAGCGATCTTTTTCAGTTCGGCTACCACCAAATCGCAGGCTTTTTCCATACCGCGCTTTAAAGACAATGGATTGGCTCCAGCTGTAACATTTTTAAACCCTTCTCTAATAAGGCTCTGCGCCAAAAGAGTGGCGGTCGTAGTTCCGTCTCCAGCCACGTCGTTTGTTTTTTCAGAAGCTTGCCGGACCACTTGCGCTCCCAAATTCTCGATCTTATCTTCAAGCTCTATTTCTTTGGCGATGGAAACTCCGTCGTTAGTGATGGTCGGAGATCCGTAAGATTCGCCGATGATCACATTGCGGCCTTTCGGACCGAGAGTGACGGTTACGGCGTTAGCTAATTTGTCAACGCCGGCTTTAAGCCTATTGCGGGCCTCTTCGGAATATAAAATTTGTTTAGCCATATTAATAAAGCGCAAAGCTTAAAGTGTAAAGCGTAAAATAATATTAATTTTTCCGCTATACTTTACGCTTTTCGCTTTTAATTTTACGCTTAAATTATTCTATTATTGCCAAAATATCGTCTTGAGCGGCAATAAGGTATTCTTTATTATCTATTTTAATCTCGTTTGGTCCGTATTTAGTGAATATAACTTTATCTCCGATCTTAACTTCCATCGGAATAAGATTTCCAGAAGAAGATATTTTTCCCGGCCCGGCGGCAATAACTTTACCTTGTTCGGGTTTTTCTTTCTCAACCGATTGCGGAAGTAAAATACCTCCCTTGCTTTTCTCTTCTCCGCGCAAAGGCTCTATCACTATATGGTCTGAAAGCGGTTTTATTTTCATAATTGCCTTCTTGGAACTTGCAACTTAAAATTTGGATGATCTATATTTTTTAGCCTATTCCAAAGTCCAAATTTTCAGCTCCAATTTTTAAAATTACTTTTTAAAATAATATGATATTTTTATATTAGCAGTTGCGACCATAGACTGCTAATCTATAATTTAGCCAATCAGCAGGGTTTGTCAATGCCAACAGCCTTGTAGTATCCCACGGCTAGCTACGAACCGTAAAATTTCGCTGGCCAAACATCCTTATAAGCGTAAAGCTAAAAGCGAAAAGCGTAAAATATTCGTTCGTTATTTTTAGCTTTACGCTGTTATTTTACGCTTTGCGTTTTGCACTTTACGCTTATAGGCTAATATAGTAACAATTACCGCTTCATTTCCATTTTCAGGTTGACTTTATATGTCTTTTCATCTATTATTTAAAGCGTGAAAAGCTTCCTCGGACAAATTATAGGAGGAGTTGCCGGCATCGCTCTCGCATCTTATCTAGTGCCAGGCGTTCATTACGACGGCAATTTTATTACGCTTTTGCTAATAGGGCTAATTTTAGGAATTTTAAACTTTTTTATAAAACCCGTTTTGGAAGTTATCACCTTCCCGTTGCGGCTTTTAACCTTAAACTTGTTTTCTATAGTGATCATGATGGGACTGGTTTGGATCGCTGACGTTCTCTTCGTGCCGCCTTATTTTGAAATAATCGGGATCAGCGCCCTTTTTTGGACAGCTTTAATAGTTTGGTTTATGAGCATTATCTTTGAAACCAGCTGAGCTAACATTAATACCTCAAAAAATTAATCATATGACAAATAATATCTTATTAGCGATCCAAGCCGTTATCTGCGTCTTGATAATTATTTTTATAGTAATGCAGCAAAGAGGAACCGCTTTAGGTTCTGCTTTCGGATCAGAAGGAGGAGCCTACTCCACCCGCCGCGGCATCCAAAAAAATCTGCTTTGGCTGACTATTATTTTAGTTATCGCTTTCTTAGGTTTGGCAATCGTTTTAATTTAGTTCCATACTTCGTGCCTAGTTTTTTAAAATTAAATCTCCCCAGCAAGCTCCCTTCCAGGCGCCAATGGACGCAATTTTTTAAGTTATTAAACCCGAAAGAAAAAAAAGTTTTCTTTTCTTTTCTGTTTTTATTTTTAGCATCTTCTCTCTTCCTTTACTTTGATTTTTATTTTAGGAACACTATTGCCGTCCCCCAAGAAGGCGGAAGGATAAAAGAAGGATTCGTCGGCCAGCCGCAATACATCAACCCCTTATTATCCTTTCCTTCGGAAATAGACAAATCTCTGGTGGAACTGCTTTTCTCCGGTCTGATGACCTATGATCAAAATGGCGAAATTATTCCAGACTTGATTAAAAGTTACGAATTCAAGGACGACGGCAAAACATTCGAGTTCTCCATCAAAGAAAATGCAAAATGGCAGGATGGAAAGCCTTTGACCATGGAAGATGTGATCTTTACTATCGATTTGGTTCAAAATTCAAAATCCTTAAGCCTTCTCCGACCGAACTGGCAGGGAGTAACGATTGAAAAAATCTCGGAAAACGACGGACGGTTGAAGCTAAAACAGCCGTATAGCGGCCTTTTAGAAAATTTAGCCGTCTTAAAAATTATTCCCGAACATATTTGGGCAAACATTCAACCCGAAAACTTTGCCTTGAATACAGATTTGAACATTTTCAATCCTGTCGGCTCTGGACCGTTCAAGGTCAAACAAGTCAAACAAAGGAAAGACAAATCTATCGAGTCTATCACTTTAACAAAAAATGATTATTATTCCGGTAAAAAAGCTTATCTGGACGAAGTTGATTTTATTTTCTTTTCAAAAAAAGAAGATCTGATCAGCGCCTTGAAGCGCAAGCAGATCCAATCCGCCCGGCTGGAAAGCTATAAAGACTACGATCCAAAAACTTTTAAAAGCTTCGAATTGACAGAATTGCAAGCCCCGAAATATTTTGCCGCGTTTTTTAATCTCCAAAAAAAAATATTCTCCGAAAAAGATATCCGCGAAGCTTTTACTATGGCGACCGACCGAAACGAGATCATCCAAAGCGCCCTTGAGAGCAAAGCAAGCGCCGTTGATTCCCCTATTTTACCGGCCTACTTTGGATTTAACTCTTCCGCATCTGTTTATCCTTTCGATATAGAAAAAGCTAAAAGTTTATTAGCCAACCAAGACTTCGTTGCTAAAGACGGACAAACGGTAAAGACCGTGGAAAAACTTCCGAAATTCCAGCTTACGAAAGACCTGGTCTTCGGCAATAAAGGGACAGAAGTAGAAAGGCTGCAAGAATGCCTGGCTAAAGATTCCGATGTCTATCCAGAAGGAACGGTCACAGGAGAATTCGGCGATAAAACCAAAGCGGCCGTCATAAAATTCCAAGAAAAATACGCTTCTGAAATATTGGCCCCTTCCAATCTGACAAAAGGAAACGGAAAAGTTCTGGCCGGAACGCGCGAAAAACTGAACCAACTATGCTACCCGGCTCCGACCGAAGAGACATCCCTTTCTTTCTCGCTAACTACAGTTAATAATCCAGACCTGATAAAAATAGCGGAAATTTTAAAAAACCAATGGGAAAAGATCGGAGCAAAAGTGGAAATAAAATTACTTAATGAGGAAGAGATCAATAAAGCCATCAGGGAAAGAAATTTTGAAGTTTTGCTTTTTGAAGAATCATTATCAAGCATTCCCGATCCCCTTCCTTTCTGGCATTCTCTTCAAATCATTGATCCCGGACTAAACGTATCGGGATACGAAAACAAAAAAGCTGATGAACTTTTAGTGCAAGCGCGAAAATACTACGGACAGAAAGACCCGAACCGGCAAAAAACCCTGGAAGAGTTTCAAGATATCGTGATTGGAGATGCTCCTGCCGTTTTCCTCTGCAACCAAGATTATTTCTATCTGACCGACCGATCAATAAAAGGGATAGAGATCAAAAAAATAGTTGAATCATCTAAAATATTTTCTGATCTGTCTAATTGGTACGTTCAAACCCAAAGACAATGGAAAAAATAGTCTAATTAAATATATAAATCATGGAAAACCAAAAGATCGAGAAATTAGATCATTACGTAATGAAAACTCTGGATGATCTGTCTAAATGGAAATACCCAGAGCTTAAAATAGAGAAAAACGGCAGAAATGTTTTTATGGGCAGCGGCGACGCTGCCAATACCGGCAAAATCTTCGCCCAAATTCTTGGCGGACACGCTTTGAATATTTGCAATTACCAGGCATTTTTTGAAAACATACCAACCCCGGATTCAAATATTTATATCATCTGCGCTTCGGGCGGAAAAGACGGAACTAAAATGGCCCAGTGGCTGACGGAGAAAGGCTGGCAACCCAAACTGATAACTTCGAATCCGGAGCCGCCTATGGGAAAATTTTTAAAGCCAGAAAATATTTTTGTTTTTCCATCTATTGTTGAGCCGCCAACCTACAATGTGAGCACTTATGCATCAATGATCTACTGGCTCTTGAAAGAAGATCTGCAAGAGATCAGCGATAAAATTAAAAATTTGGAAATACCGGATCTGAGAAAATATAAGTTTATTTTCTTTATGGTGCAAGATAAATATGAAGCTATTGGAAGGATGGCAACCAGAAAAGTTGCCGAGACGCTGGCGGGAACAGGCGCTAACGGTTGCGGCTATTCCAACGCGGTGCACGGAATGCTGATTCAGCCGAATATTGATCGCTTAGTGTTTTGTGTAAATTGCAAGTATGACGGCCCGGACGATACTTACGAACTGAACATTGATTCTCATTTAGGATCATTGCTTTGTCTTCATTATCTTATCGGCAAGAACCAAACCGATCAGGATTCGGAAAACATATTGCGGAATTATTTCGAAAATGCTAAAAAGCAAGGCTGGGAATTCAACAAGGTTTGGTAGAAAGAAAATCGACTAAAAAACTGCGAAGGTTAGCCGGGCGCCCCAGAACCACGTAGGGTTCTGGGCTGCCCGGCACCCTACGTGGTGCCGGGCGGACGTGGTGGAATTGGCAGACACGCAAGCTTCAGGAGCTTGTGAGAGCAATCTCTTGTGGGTTCAACTCCCACCGTCCGCACAACTTATTTATTTTTTAAAAACTTTGAAAAACAGCCTGCGAATAGTTCCCTCTTCTTTTGCAAGCTCTATTGTTTTTGGCTTTTTAAAAAAGCTTTGAATAAGCGATTAATAAATATTAAAAAAATAATTCGGCTTGAAACCGGCCAAGATCGCTCTTAAGTCTTGGCAAAAAATCAAGCTTAAAAAAATAATTATGGAAAATCAAATTACAAACAATCCGGTTTCCGAAAGACCGGCAAAAAAAGAATTTCAGCCAAGGAGAAGGGATTTCCATCCAAAACGGCGGGAATTCCAGCCGGTAAGTAATTTCAAACCGGAACAGAAAGAAAAATTAAGGATCATCCCCTTGGGAGGACTCGGAGAAGTCGGTCGCAATATGATGATCTTGGAATACGGCGATTCGGCCTTGATCATGGACATGGGCTTTAGAATGCCGGAAGAGGATATGCCGGGAGTAGACTACATCATCCCTAATATTTCTTATTTACAAAATTATAAAAAGAATATTTTAGGAGTGCTTTTCACCCACGGCCACTATGACCACATCGGCGCTATCCCCTATCTGATCTACCGCTTTCCATTCTACAAATTCCCTTTCTTCGCTTCAGAGCTGACCGCAGCTATCATTCAAAAAAGGCAGGAAGAATTTCCAAGCCAGCCGAAACTGGATATTGAAAAAATAAAAGACGGATCCAAAATAAAACTTGGGCCGTTTAAAGTGGAATTTTTCCGCCAGAATCACAATATACCAGACAACATGGGTATCTTTATCAATACTCCTGTCGGGAATATTATTAACACTTCGGATTTTAAATTCGACCAGCATCCGGTCAATGAACCGGCAACCAATTTTGAAAGGTTAAAAGAAATTAGCAGCCGCGGTATTTTATTATTGATGTCCGACTCGACCGGAGCGGAAGAAGAAGGCCATTCCCTTTCGGAAGAAAGCATTTTTGATAATTTGGAAAAAATATTCCAACAATCCCACGGAAGGATCATTGCCGCGACCTTCTCTTCTCTTTTGAACCGTATCCAGCATTTGATCTCCCTTTCTGAAAAATATCACCGAAAAGTTTTAACGATCGGCCGCAGCATGAAATTCAATATTGAAGTTTCCAAACGCTTGGGATACCTTAAAACCGAAAAGGAAACCCTGATCAAAAAACCCAGCCAAGTTAACCAGTTGCCTGACTCGCAAGTGACTGTTATCTGCACCGGCGCCCAAGGAGAAGAAAGAGCCGGTTTAATGAAGATCGCTACCAAGGAACACCCGTTCATTGCGATCAAACCGAATGACACCATTATTTTTTCATCATCGGTGATCCCTGGAAATGAAAGAACCGTCCAAATGCTCAAAGATGATCTTTTAAGACAAGGCGCAGAAGTGTTTCATTATAAAATGATGGACATTCACGCCGGAGGACATGCTCAAAAAGATGAATTGAAGCAAATGATCGAAATAATGAAGCCGAAATTTTTCTTGCCGATCCACGGCCAATATTCAATGCTTGCCTCCAATAAAAAAATTGCTGAAAGCTGCGGCATTCCGCCTCAAAATATCCCGCTGATTGAAAATGGACAAATTATCAGCTTGAACCAGGATATTATTTCCATCGAAAAGGAGGAAACCGCGTCCAACTACATTATGGTTGACGGCTTAGGGATCGGAGATGTCGAAGAAGTCGTTTTAAGAGATAGGCAGATGCTCTCTATCGACGGTATCTTTGTCATAATAGCGGTAATAGACAGGAAGACAGGGAAAGTGCAAGGCTCTCCAGATATTATTTCCCGCGGTTTCGTATACCTGAAAGAATCAAAGGAGCTGCTGCATCAGACCCGCCGCAAAGTTGTCGAAACCGTGGAAAAAGCCACAGCCTCGGGCAGCGTAGTCAATTGGACTTATGTCAAAGACAACTTACGCAACAACCTGGGAGACTTTCTTTTCCAGAAGACTCAACGCAGGCCAATGGTATTGCCAGTAATTATTGAAGTGTAAAAAAGCGTAAAGTGTAAAACGCAAAGCGTAAAATAACAGCTTAAAGCTAAAAATAACGAACGAATATTTTACGCTTTACACTTTTGCTTTGCACTTTTCGCTTTTAACTTTACGCTTAGCATCTTAATCCGATAAAACAAAAATTCACGGGATGGTCCCGTGAATTTTTGTTTTATTCCCCTTAAAAAATCTACAAGCTAGCCAACCCTAGCTGCTGATAGACCTGCTCGTTTATCGGTAGCCCTACCTTCTGAAAAATATCCAATGCCTCTTTTTCAATAGCCTTTAGGTTTTCCTCTGTGTCCCCTTCAAACCGGCACTTAATGATCGGCGTCGTATTAGAAGCTCTGGCCAGCGCCCAGCCGTGTTCAAAATTGATCCTGGCTCCGTCTATGTCGATAAAATTATAGTTATTGTCCCTTAAATATTTTTGAAGATTTTGAATGATCTTAAACTTTTCGTTATCATTGGAAGCAAGAAAAATTTCCGGACTGACGAAATAACGAGGCAAGGAATCGACATAACCGGCAAAATCTTCGTGCTGCGAAGCGGCTTGAGCAAATTCCAATGACGCAAAAACAGCGTCATCGCAAAGATAATAATCCAGCGGAAATAAAAAGTGAAAAGTGATCTCTCCGCCGAAAACCGCTCCAGTCTCAAGAATTTTATCGATCACGGCATTATGATGCGAGATTGAAAAATAAGTTTTAGCTCCCTGCTTTTCCATTTCATCTATAAATGCTTTGGAAGCGCGCATGCAATGGACAACCGGACCGACTTTCTTTTGCAAGGCTTGATTGCCCAATATCAATAAAGAAAGATCTCCGTCAACCGCACGTCCGCGATTATCAATGATCGCCACACGGTCGCCGTCGCTGTCATACATAAAGCCGAGATCAGCGCCTTTGGCTAAAACCGCTTCTTCTATCGCTTTGCGATTTTCAGCTACGTAAGGATCGGGCGAATGATTTGGAAAAGTCCCGTCGAATTCAGCAAACAAAGTTTCCACTTCGCATCCCAAGGCTTTGAAAACTCTTTCAGGCAAATAACCGCAAGCGCCGTTGCCGGAATCAAAAATGATTTTTAAAGGCTTGGCCAGTTTAACCTTGCTGGTAACATAATCGATATATGCTTGGGCAGGGTTGAACTCCAATGATTTTCCCTGATGAACGCCGTTCTGGCTTCTTACTCCTCCCCCGATAATAATATCCTTGATCGCCGAAAGATCTTTGCCTATTAAATCTTGAGCCTGCAAGCCTCCCGGCTTGCGCACATTAAGGGTAAGCCCGTTGTATTCTTTCGGATTATGCGATCCGCTGATCATCATCCCTCCGCCAAAACCGTAATGCATTATGGAAAAATAAAATAACGGATCAGGAGCAATACCCAGATCCATCACTTCCCGCCCCTCTTCCAAAAAAGCCTTAGTAGCGCTATCGGCCAAATACGGAGAGCTTAAGCGGGAATCTCTCGCCAATGCTATTTTTTTGGCATAAGGGTGCAAGAAACAAAAAGCTTTAACAATCTCATAGACAGCCTCTTCGTTAAGTTCCGACGGGTAAATGCCTCTTATGTCGTATGATCTAAAAATATTTTGGTTAATTTTCATCATAAAAATATTATACCATAAAAAACTTTCAGGTTTAAAGAGTTAGATCTTTTCAACTCAACAACCGAGAGTTAGACCCTCGGCCAAGGAGTTTATAGGGGTCTAACCCCTGCTAACCAGCGCAAAAATTGACTAATGGGCTTAAGATTGTTATAATAATTTTGCTTTTAAACCCCAAAAAACCAGCCTATTTTTCGGGGTAAAACCGCTAAGAAAGCTTCAATTTTAGAGGTTTTTCCGATTAAAAGCAGATGATCTATAAATAAAAAATAACTACCTTTTGCTAAGGCGGCGAAGGAACCAAAACAATGGAATATTACGATATTAATTTTCTAATTTTAACAAGCTTGGACAAAGGCCAGTTTGACTCGACCGTTTCTTGGCTGGACTCAAAATTCAATGTCGCAGCCGATTCTGCGGAAAGAAAGGTTCAGCGCAGAAAATTGGCTTATCCTATCAAAAAAGAAATAGAGGCCTGGCATTACCAGTTAAGGTTTATTGCTCCAGCGGATATAAGCCCCAAATTTTTTGAAGAACTTCGAAAAGAAATGAAAGAGAGGAAAGAGATTATAAGGTCCATGATCGTCAAAAAACGGGACGAACCGCCAGCTAAAGAAAAAAGGGTCCGCTTAGTGGAAACAGAAAACGCCGAAAATAATGGCTCCCCTATTGTTGCCACTGCTGTTACTGAAAAAACAGAGAGCAAGCCTGAAGCTAAAATCGAAACTGTTGTTGAAACTAAAAAAGAAAAGAAGATCCAGCTGCAAGAAATCGATCAAAAGCTGGAAGAGATCTTAAAAGAAGAATAATCCTTAATTAGAAACACCATAATTAGTTTATAACTTATCAGCTTGAAGGAATTCGTAGAAAATCCTACAAGCTACAAGCTACAAGCTACAAGCTAAGGATGAATCTAAATAAAGTACTCTTAATCGGCCGCGTCGCTTCCGACCCGGAATTGAGAAGCACAAGTTCGGGCCAAAGCGTCTGCTCTTTTAGGATGGCAACCAACCGTGTTTGGAAAGACGCTTCCGGACAGAAAAAAGAAGATGCCCAATTCCACAGCATTGTGCTGTGGGGCAAACAAGCGGAAATGGCTTCGCAATATTTGACCAAAGGCTCTTTGGTTTACATCGAAGGCCGTTTGCAAACCCGCAGCTGGGAAAGCCAAGGAGGGAAAAAATACATCACCGAGATCGTCGGCGAAAAGATCCAATTAGGACCGAAAAGCATGGGAGGAGGATCAGTTAGGCCAAGCGCTCCGAGAGACGCTAACCCAGTCAAACAACAAACTGAAGAGGATATCCCGGTGATCGAAGACGGATCTTTCGATGTTCCAGAAAGTAAAGATGAAATCGATGTAAAAGATATACCGTTCTAACCTATAACCAATTTCTAAAGTTAAAAAAATTGTAAAAAATTATGATTTGCTATTTCTGCAAAAAGAATGTCACTAAAATTGATTTCAAGGACGTGGACACTCTTAAATTATTTTTGTCCCCTTCCGCCAAGATCAAGGGAGCTGAAAAAACAGGGCTTTGCTCCAAACACCAAAGAGAGCTAGCCAGAGCCATCAAAAGAGCTCGCGTCTTAGGCATTCTGCCTTTTACTTCCAAACACGCTATTTAGCTTTTGTTGGATCAATTCATCAAATCAAAAAACCGCTTTTAAAATGATCTGTACCCCGTTTAGTGGACACGGTTTAAAAACCGCTCTAAACGGTTAGGGCGAGCAAATGATCCCTGTATTCAACAGGGGTCATTTTGTTTTTGCCCCACTGCGCGCGTTCATTATTGT
>JBBABZ010000009.1:0-40422 GCA_041657385.1 Minisyncoccota bacterium
AAGGTCGCTCTGGCGGCGGCCGTCGCGGGCGGCTTCCCGGGTGCCGGCGGTGGAAACCAAAATGATGGAGGCCAGGATGCCGAGGATGGTGATGGTGATGAGGATCTCGACGAGGGTGAAGGCTTTGAGGCCTCTTTGTCTAGTTCTCTTTATCTTTCGTCCGATGGACGAGAGAAAATTAAAAAGCTGAAAAAACTCCATAAATAGTTCGTTAATGATTACTAGATTAAATATACCACAAATTTAAAATAAAATACCTTGCAAAGATCTAGTCCTTGAGAAAAGATATAAGGGTTGCAATCTTCTTGTAAAATAATTTTAGAAAAGTTTTTTGGCTTCGTCCCAAACGGTTGAATCGCCTTGTTTGGCTTTCATCCAATACATCCATTCCGCACCCCAAAGATAAAAATGATCAAAGCCGGCCTGTTGGGCAAATTTAATATTGCTTTGGAACTTTTCCAAATTCATGGTTTTCTTTTGTTCGATCATCGGGCAATCATACAAAAGAACCGGGCACCAAGGCTCGGCTTGCAATTCCACAGACCAAACCTCTTTGCCGAATAAAGCTTTGACCAATTGGGCTTTGCGATAATAGAAAACGGAAGGAATAGGGTAGCTGAAATATGAATTAAACTGGCCCATCCAAACTTTTTTGTAAGTGGTAACGCCGACAATATCGCCGATCTTAGCCGCTTTAAACCACAAAGACCCTTCTCCGCTGTCAGAAATTATTACCGGATGATTGGGATCCAATTTTTTTACAAGCGCCGCTTCTTTCTCTAAAAATTTTTGGTCGGTCCAAGGGCATTCCCCGAAAGGAAAAAGCGCTTCATTCTCCGGTTGCCAAGCAAGAAGACCGGGATTGTCTTTGTATCGCGCAACCAGCGCTTCTATCTCCGCCAAAATCGCTGATTGCTGTTCTTCTTTTGTTAAACCCTTAGCCCATTCGGGCAAATGGCACTCCGGCCAGCGGCTGGTTTTCATGCCGATTATCAAGATCAATTTCGCCTGCCGCTTTTGGGCTTCGCCGACCTGCCAATCAATATCGGAAAAATCATAAGCATTTTTTGACGGCTCGATCACATCCCAATGCACAGCCACTTTCAAATTTTTGGCCTTCAAATCGTCCAAAATGGCTGAATAAGATTCACGCCAATCAAGGCCCAGATCTTTAGCATGTTTTTGAGAAAAGTTGACGCCCCAAACAGTGCTTTGAGATTGCGGCGCCCAGCCGACAAAAAAATAAGCAAAAATGATTAAAAGCAAAACAATTAATATCCAAAAAATGTATTTTATAACAATATTCATCGGTTAAAATTATAAAATAAATTTACCCCCGGATCTTATTATAGATCAAAAATTACACGCTGCCTTATTTGGCAAAAGCCAGCACCAGTAAGCCAAAAATGATCAAGGCTAGAGCCAAAATCCTTTGAGAAACAGCTTCTCTCGAAAAATTTTCTTTGAAAAAACTTATCTTCAAAGAAAGAAAGCAAGAAAGAAAAAACAAAAAAACGTATTGAACCCCCTGAAGAACTACAACAAAAGGCAGCAAAGCAGCCGAGACCAAGGAGATGGCGAAACTTTCCAAAAGAAATCCTCCTCCTCCGGCGGTTTGCGCCATAACAAAGAAGCCAGCGCTTTTTTTGTTAAAAGCCGGTTTGGAAGAAAAAGCTTCCGGCAAAGCAATCCGGGCAAAAACGATAAATCCGGCTAAAAAAGTGGCCAGCCTCATCCAAACAAAGCCCTGTAAAAACGGCTGGCTGGCAAAAACAATTTTGGAAAAATTGTAATTCGCGGCAAAGAAGAAAGCGGCCAGCGCAATGATTTTTAAGCTCTTCTTGGCCGGAGACTTCCCTTTTTCCCAAACAGCCGCCATACTGCCCCCAAAAAGCAAAACAAAAGCCGCTATATTTTTAAGAGAGAAAAAATCGCCTGTCTGGAAAAGAATGGAAGAAAATATCAAAGTAAAAATCGCCAAAAACCCTCCAAGGGCAGGCATTATCTTTGAAACCTCGCCGTCTTCCAAAGCGCTGTATAAAAAATAAAGGCCGAACAAATAAGACGACCCTGCCGCCATGATCACGGCCAGCTCCGTCCAGCCTGGCATTGAAAAACCGATAAAGGGAATTAAAAAAACGGACAAGAGGCCTCCGGCAGCCACCCAAAAAGTATAACTTTGAGGCTTGGGCGGGCCGGACAAAACAAATTTATCTCCCAGGTTTCCCAAAGCGAAAAGAAGATAAGCGGAAATAGCAGCGGCTAGCCAAAACATTTTTTAATTTCTTCTTTAATTTTTAAAACTCCCAACTGTTCGCCTTCAACAAAAGCCTGCATGGCCGCTTCAGCCAAATATCCCTGGTCCAGCCAATCAAAAAGCCATTGGCTAAGGTATCTCGGATCTTCCTGATTTATACCAAAACCCGATTTCAATATCCACCTTTGATTAAAATCTTCCTGAGAGCCGATCGGCGGAGAGACAATGATCGGTATTCCTAAAGCCGAATAAAATGAAAGTTCGCTCGGCTTAGTCCATAAAATATCTGTTTTGCGCAAAGCAGCATTGAATTTTAAAAAATAATCTTCGATCTTTTTTTCAAAAAGTATTTCGATATTCCCCTTAAGCTCATTGGACAGCCCGATCCTTTTTATTTCTTTTTCAAAATAATTTTTAGTTGATTCCCTGCTGCCGGCCGACAAAATGACCTTGGCCGAACCTAAAATTATCTTGTCTTTTAAATTTTTTAAAATTTCCACGCCTATTTCTTTCTGGGCTCCGGCTCCGCCCATTGAAAACATTATAGTCAGCGGGTGGCTGGATTGCAGAGGCAATCGTCCGAGATGGCGCTCAACCAAAGAATGGTATCGTTCGCGATAACGGCCTTGGGGATCCAAGTTTAAAAGGCGATAACGCAAATCCTCTTTAAGTATTTCCATCTTCTCATCGCCGATATTTTCCAAAGGCAAAGGAAATCCGGTAAAAATTATATTCGACCGGTTGATCCCGTAAGACTCTAACCTTTGGGCTACGCGCTGATTCGGAGCGAAGTATTTTATTCGCGTGATATGAGGGTTGAGCGGAGCCCAAGCCCTGGCGATATCGGCATCGCAAATAACGCAA
This sequence comes from Minisyncoccota bacterium, assembly GCA_041657385.1. Classification (GTDB taxonomy): domain Bacteria; phylum Patescibacteriota; class Minisyncoccia; order Minisyncoccales; family JAQTVQ01; genus CAIMDX01. The sequence continues at coordinate 3,122 of JBBABZ010000009.1, forward strand.
AAAATATCGCCGGGATAGCCGAAAAATTCGGCCATAAAAGCCGCGTTGAAAAATGTCGTGATAAAAGGCAAGCCAGGCGATCTTTTGCCAAGTTTGCCGATCAAATGGCTTCCCCATCCTCTTTTTAAAAGGCTGTAAACCTGCTCAACGCTGAAATTTGATTCGGAATGGTCGCGCTTTGGATAATAGCTTAAAATTTTCTGAAATCGTTCTAAAATGGAAAAACAAGCTTCGCCGATCACCGGCGCGCTTTTCAAGCGGGAAATAAATTCGTAAACATTTCTGGTGCTTTCCCAGATCAGTTTATCTCCTTCGGGAATTCCCGGATAATTGTTGGCGTTGATTATTTCCCCGTCAGGAGCCAAAAAACGCAAAGGAAAAGCAGTCCTCTGATGGCCGTATCCCATATTGACTCCCACCACCCAAGCTTTATAGTCGATTTTTTGCGCAGAAAAAACTTGAACCGGCAGAGTTGGAATTTCCGCCTTGATTTTTTTTACAGTAGATTTTTTAACCGCTGGCTTCCTGATACTCCTGACAGCTATCTTTTTTACCGCCATAATAATTTTATTTTATCAGAACCCGGCAAAAATAACAGCCGATAAAGATCAATAAAAAAATCCGCCTGGAGAAAAAAATGATTAAAAAGATATGACGTTCAATTTGCGTTTAATCTTGCCGGGCAATAATGCTGGCCTGCCCCGATTCGGCCAGCCTTTTTTGATAATTTTCTTTTGTTATAGCCCTCTTAGCCAACAGCTGGTCTAGTCCTGCGACATAGCGCTGGCTTATAACCGAAGCGGTAAGGGCGGCGCTGTAAATGCGGACAGTATCCATATTTCCCTGGAAAGAGGGGCCGCCGCTATATGATCCTATAAAAAGATTTCGACTTGTGTCGGATAAAACCAAATTAGATAAAAGTTTAGTTGCGCCAAGCTGCTTGCCGTTAATATATAATTTCGCTCTCGACGACCCTACCGTGAAAGTAAGGTGATACCAATCTCCGTTAGTAAAAGTATATGTATAGCCTCCAAAATTATTCCCGCCGCCGGCGTAACCTCCGGCAGAATTGCCAAAACAGGTATAAGTAAATCCTTTACCGTTATTCCGATTATCATAAGTGAACCACCAGCCCTTATTGGGAGCAGTGGAGTCTGGATAGCCTTTTGCGGCAATGGCCCAAAGCCTGCCCGTTGAGCCGGAATAATCGATACCGCTAAATTTGATCCAAGCTTCCACGGTTATCGCGCCATTAATATCTAGGCTTTTACCATTGCCGCAATTAAGATAACTTGATGCGCCGAATTGCAGACATCCCCCATCAACGCAGTCAATACCTGATTTCCAAACAGGACTGCCGAAAAAGCTGCAGTTATTTTTCGGATTTCCCCAATTATCCAAAGCAACGGCCCCAAGGCTATCATCGAACAACCATTCGGCGGATGCGGAAGCAAGCAAAGAACTGCGGACCGTAGAGGAAAAGACTTTGGATTTAGCCAACTGCGCGCTAGCTGTCGCCCCTGAAAGATTCACTACGGCAAAACCAGCTAAAATGCCGATAATGGTAATAGCTACTAGGAGCTCAATTATGGTAAAGCCTGATTCGCGTGAAAAATCAGCGCTTTTATTTTGAGTAAATTTGCAAAACATTAATTTTTAATTTTATCAAATATGAAAACAATTAGAAAGACAATAAATGGAAAAACAGCCCCCTAGATCGCCAAAAAAAATTTATCAAACATAACCCGATTCCAAAAACCTGTGCTTTCTTTGCCATCTGATAACCCAAAACAAAAGTAAAATATAGAAAACAGCCAGCCAAACCCAAGAAATTTTCAAGGCCAGTGAAGCGAGCGGCAAGCTGGCGCAAATATCAATAGCCTTTACCGCGGCGATAAGCAAAAATGAGCTCGGCCAGGACAGTATCCAGCCAAGCCATGGCCAAAAAATTCCAGCCAAAACAAAAATAAATCCCATTGCCATCATCAGCGGTATAAACGGCACAATCAGAATATTGGACAAGGGCGCAACCAGCGAAATATATCCAAAATTATAAATTAAAATCGGCAAAGTTATGATTTGGGCGGATAATGTTTGCGCCAAAATTTCTTTAAGATTGAAAAATTTTCTACCAGGGATAAATTTCATTTTCTCTTTTACTATCGGCGCTAAAAATACCAAGCCAGCCACTGCCAAAAAAGACAGCTGGAATCCGATATCATATCTTAATAACAACGGGTTGGAATAAAGCATTGCCGCTCCGGCCAAGATCATCGCGCGCCAAGTTGCATTTTGCCGGCCAAGATATTGGGCTGATAAAAGAAGACTAGCCATAGCTCCTGCCCGAACCGCCGAAGCGGGCAGCCCGACCAAAATAATAAAAACCCAAAGGAATATAAGTGCCAGCCAAAAAGCCTGCTGACGCCACAATCCCAAGCCTATAAAAAGAACCATCAGAATACTGCTTAAGATGATCACATTCGCTCCCGAAACCGCGGCGATGTGGCTTAACCCCGTTTTGCTCATTTCATCTTTAAACTCTTTCGGCATCAAGCTGCGGTCGCCAAAAATCAAACCGGCCAAAAACGAACCCTCTCTTAACGGAAGATCTTGATATATCGGTTTCTCAAGCTTTTGTTTTAAAAACAAAATATGAGAATAAAGCCAGGGCCAGCCGGCAGATGGAGGCTCTCTTTTTGACAACTCTGCCTGAGGCCAAGACATCTGCCAAACTATGCCCTCTTTGATCAAATATCCAGGCCAATTAAAACCGTCTATCGCTTCGGGAATTTGCAGCTTGCCAAGCAAACGCAATCGGTCATTGTAAAAAAATTCAGGATAATTTTTTACCGTCGTCCAGATCGTTGCTCCCGCCAACTGAGTTAAGGGTTTTTGTTCGTCGCCAAAAAGCCAAGCTTCTTCTACTTTAATTTTTAAATTAGTATAGCCCGGCCTTTTGTCCGGCTCAAAATCAACCCTGCCGATTAAGACTGCTTTTTGGCCGGACAAATTCTTATCCTCTCCCTGTCTTAAAATTGCGGTTTCAAAAGACTGGAAACGCCAAACTCCTAAAACAAAAAAAATCAAACAAAAACCGGCGGCAGCCGGTTTTGGATGATTCCACAAGATGCCGATCAAAGACAGTCCCAAGATCAAAATCAAAAATCCAACAGCCAATGACATTTTTAAAAAAGAAGCCAGCCCGATGCCGGCTAAAAAAGCGAAACAAAGATAAATAAAAATTTTAGCAGCCGTCATCATACAAATTAAAAGCCCTGTCGAAGCCGGGCTTCGACAGGGCTAAAGACGCTTTAAAAGTTTGGCTAGAAAAAATCCGGCCATAAATCCGCCGATATGGCCCCAATAAGCCACCATATCGTTGGCGCCGAAAACCAGGGAAGCAAATTGCAAAGAAAACCAAGCCAGAATAAAAAAAGCGGCTGGCACTGAAATTATAGTCCAAATTACGATCAGCGGAACCAAGCTTTTTATTTTATTACGGGGAAAAAAGACCAAATACGCCCCCAAGATCCCGCCCACCGCCCCCGAAGCGCCGATAACGGGTATTTCTTTATTTACCGCGGCCAAAGAATACAGCAAAGCTGATCCCAGTCCGCAGATCAAATAAAAAACCAGAAATTTAAAACCGCCGAGCCTTCTTTCAACGTTCCCGCCAAAGATCCATAAAAACCACATATTCCCCAAAAGATGCCAAAAACCGGCATGCAAAAAAAGATAGGCGACAGCCGCAAAATTATTCCGGCCGGCCAAAAAAGCTTGCGGCACCAGTCCATACATATCGATAAATCCTCCCAAATTCTGCAAAGAAACAAAAAAAATAACCGTATTCAAAACGATTAAAAGCGGAACAGCCCAAGGCGTCCTGTTCTTAAAATGAGACTCGTCGTAAAGCGGTAACATTTTTTTAGTGCAAAACTAAAAGCGAAAAGCTTAAAATAACAGCTTAAAGCTAAAAACAACGAACGAATATTTTGAACTTTACACTTTTGTTTTGCGCTTTTCGCTTTTAGCTTTACGCTTACAGAGTGCGCACCTGGCAGACTTCAAAAAATGGCGCGATAATCTGCCGGACCTCTGTTAAAAATTCTATCGGGTATGGCGTCACTTTCTCAAATTCCGGGTCAATGGTTTTTTCCGGACGGAAATTTTGCAAATAATATCTTTTCGCCGGCGATATCCAGCGCGCAATTTTCAAAATATCCTCTCTGGAATGCACGCTGGAAACGATAGTGGTGCGGAATTCATAATCAACTTTTTCCATTTTTAAAATATTAATGCTTTGCTGGACATTAAAAGCCTCGTCCTGCGTATTGCAAACTTCAACATACCGCTCAAAAGGCAATTTAACATCCATAGCCACATAGTCCACTAATCCGCTACCGATCAACTCGCTTAGCATCGCCGGATTGGAGCCGTTAGTATCAAGCTTAACGCTGAATCCGAGCGTTTTTATTTTCTGGCACAGCACAGGGAGATCTTTATTTAGCGTAGGCTCTCCGCCGCAGATCGCTACACCCTCAAGCAATCCTCTTCTTTCTTCCAAAAAATCTAAAAAATCTTTTTCTGTGATCTTGGAAAGCCTTTTTATTTCCTTCGGCAATACCAGCTCGCGAGAATGGCACCAGGGGCAATAAAAATTACAGCCGGCCAAAAAAACAGTGCAAGCGATCTTGCCCGGAAAATCGATCAAGGTCAGTTTTTGAAGGCCGCCTATCTGCATAATTTTCATAAGATCCGGTTAATTATTTGCTTGCGGAAATTTTCGGCAATTTAAAAACTTTTCTTTGGCGAAACTCTTCCTGCTTGCCGTTGTTCCACTGCCCTACCGGACGGTAATAGCCTACAATTCTGGAATAAACCTCGCAAGGCTGGTTGATGGTGCATTTCGGACACTCAAAATGCTCTCCCTCAAGATAGCCATGCGTCGGGCAAATTGAAAAAGTAGGGGAAAAAGTGATATAGGGAAGTTTGAAATTTTCAAAAACTTTTTTGATCAAAGCTTTAACTGTTTGAATATCGGAAATTTGCTCTCCTAAAAATAAATGCATAACCGTTCCGCCGTTGTATTTGCATTGCAAGTCATCCTGCATTTTCAAAGCCTCGAAGATATCATTGGTATAATTTACCGGCAGCTGCGAGCTGTTAGTGTAATAAGGAACTTTCTTGGTCCCGGCGCAAATAATATCCGGATATCTTTCCCTGTCTTTTTGAGCCAAGCGATAAGAAGTGGATTCAGCCGGAGTAGCTTCCAAATTATAAATGTTGCCGGTTTCGGTCTGGATCTTGACCAATTCCTCCCTCATAAAATCCATTATTTCCAAAGCGAAATTATGGCCTTTTTTGGTTGTTATGTCTTCGCCGATGAAATTCAAGGCCGCCTCGTTCATGCCGCTGATGCCGACGGTCGAAAAATGATTGCCAAAATAAGCGCCGCGGGCTTTTTTGACCCCGTCCAAGTAAAATTTGCTGTAAGGATAAAGGCCTTTTTCAATAAAATGCTCGACTGTTTTTCTTTTTATTTCCAAGGACTCCTTGCTAAGCTGGATCAACTTGGCTAGGCGTTCAAAAAACTCTTTTTTGGTTTTGGCGGTATAGGCGATGCGCGGCAAATTGATCGTGACCACGCCGATGCTTCCCGTCTTGCTGCCGGAACCGAACAGGCCTCCGCCTCCACGATTATAGAGCTCTTTCAAATTCAATCTTAAACGGCAGCACATTGAACGGACATCTTCCGGGTTCATATCGGAATTGATATAATTGGCAAAATAATTGGTGCCGTATTTGGCCGAGGCTTTAAAAATGCCGTCGAAGGCCGGTTCATCCCATGGAAAATCTTTAGTGATATTAATGGTCGGGATCGGGAAATGAAAAGGCCTGCCTTGGCGGTCGCCTTCCAGCATGGCTTCAAAAAAAGCTTTATTCAGAACCTTCATTTCCTCGGCAAAATCACTGTAATTTTCGTCTTGCGGCTCGCCCCCGATCAAAACCGGCTGATTGGCATAAACCGAAGACGGCCTTAGATCCAAAGTGATATTTGTAAAAGGGCACTGAAAACCGACCCTGGTCGGAATGGCCATATTAAATAAAAATTCCTGCAAAGCTTGCTTAACTTGCTGATAATTAAGATTATCGTATCGGATAAAAGGCGCCAGCAAAGTATCAAAATTGGAAACCGCTTGTGCTCCAGCGCTCTCGCCCTGCAAAGTATAGAAAAAATTAACCAGCTGCCCCAAAGCCGCCCGAAAATGCTTGGCTGGCTTGGTTTCAACCTTGCCAGGCACGCCGGCAAAACCTTTCTGCAAAATATCGTAAAGATCCCAGCCGCAGCAATAAGTGGCTAAAGTATCGAGATTGTGGATATGAAAATCGCCATTTTCGTTTGCTTCTTGAATTTCTTTGGGATAGATTTTTTTAAGCCAGTATTTCTTAACCAGATAAGAAACCCCGTAATGATTCAACCCTTGCAAAGAAAAAGCCATATTAGCGTTTTCCTTCACTTCCCAATCCAATTTATCCAAATATTGATCCAAGCGGTCAACCGCTTCTTCAAAGATCTGGACATTGTCGCGCAGATCGCGGCGCTGCTGGCGGTAAAGAATATATCCTTTGGCTGTCTTGACCAAACCTTCCAAGATCAAAGCCTCTTCAACCACGTCTTGAATTTGTTCAATCTGCGGAACCTCTCCTTTTTTAAACCTGCGATTCAAAATTAGGACAATTTTTTCAGCCAATTCTTCGCTTTTTTCGCCATCAGCTTCTCCGCTGGCAGTCAAAGCTTTAAAAACAGCTTTTTGGATCTTTTGCGGATCAAAAGCGACAATCTCGCCGTCTCTTCTCTGCATTTTTTCGATTTTAGCTTCCAATTTGGTTTCCATTTTGGTTGATTTAGGTTTTTTATCTTTTTAGAACCGCTTCCCGCTGTTTTTAAACGGATTTTTATTAAAAATTTAAGTTGGATTTCTATTATAGCTTCTACAAAAATACCCTGTCAATTTTGACAAAACTAAGAAAGGTTTTATGGTTATGAGGCCTCGGAGCCGCAAGCAATTACGGTCACTTTTAACTGTCCTTTTTTCAAATTTTTGTCCACTGACGCGCCAAAAACAACTTTCGCTCCGCCAGGAATTTCTTTTTTTAAAAAATCCCCGATCTTCGATACCTCGCTAATAGAAAAATCTCCGTTGGAAGCCGCATTAAACATCACGCCCCTGGCTTTATCCAAAGGAAAAACTACGATCGGAGAGGAAATTGCCTGCTCTAAAGCCAGCCTCGCCCGCTCTTTGCCCTCGGCAATGCCGGAACCGAAAAATGCCATGCCTCCTTGGCCTAAAATTTGCTTGATGTCCGCGAAGTCAAGGTTTAAAATTCCCGGATTAAGGACTATCCCGACAATACTGGAGATCGCCTCTTTTAAAATATCATCGCATTTAGAAAAAGCTGCCTCCACCGAAGAATCCAAAGGCACGATTTTTGAAAGTTTATCGTTGCGGATAACAATTAATGTATCAACTTTGCGGCGAAGCTCTTTCAAGGCCGCCAAGGCAACGCTTTTCCTTTGGCGCCCTTCGAAAGCAAAAGGCAAAGTTACTACCCCTACTACGATCGCCCCGGTTTTCTTGGCGATCTCGGCCACCACCGGAGCCGCGCCGGAACCTGTGCCTCCTCCCAATCCAGCGGCCAAAAAAATAAGGTCGGAATTTTGCAATGCCGCGGTAATTTCCAAAGCAGCCTCTTTGGCAGCTAATTTCCCAATTTGAGGATTCATTCCCGCTCCCAGCCCTGAAGTAAGTTTTTTCCCTATCCTTATTTTTTTATGGGCGTTCTTTTTTTCCAAATCCTGGACATCGGTATTCAAAGCAACCAGCTCTATATTCTCAATGCCGGCTTTCATTATGCGGTCAACGGTATTTGATCCGGAACCGCCGACTCCAACCACTTTTATCTTTGCTCCTAAAAATTCCATATTCTTTCTTCTTTGATCAAAATTATTATCTCTATCAAAAAAGGCTTGTCCGCCTTTTGGTAAATTTATCTCTAACCACGTTAGAAATTTTACATCCCAAGATAAGATTAAATCCGTTATTTATTTCGAGAATAATGATTTTATGAATTGCCTGGTATCAAAAATTTCTAACGGAGCTAAATAATATTTAAGGGACAAAGGCTTTAAGTATTTTCTTCACTCTATCCAGCGGCCCGCCGCCTTTCGATCCTGAAAAAAACTGATTTCTTGAAGGCTCGCCTTTTCTGCTTTCGATTACCAGTCCGCAAACCGCGGCCAAAGAGCAGTCTTTGTCCAGCCCGACGAATCCCTGGGCATACCCAACACGAGAAGGAAGCTTTAAAATTTTTCTAGAAACATCAACAATGCCGGGCAATTTAACGCCGCCGCCGGTCAGAACAATACCGGCCGGCAAAAGTTCCTGGCGGCCTATCTTTTTTAATTCTTTCTGCGCCAGTTCAAAAATTTCATCAACCCTGGCTTCAATTATTTTTTTTACCTGTTTCTGGGAAAAATCAAGGTAATTTTTTTTAATTTCTTCTTTTTCTAATCCGCTTTTCTTATAACCATTAATATTTACGGAAACCGGTTTTACCCCTATCTCTATCTTGTTTTTTTTAGTTTTTTTCTCCTCGCCGCAAGAGCTGAATTCCCTTTTTATCCTTTCGGCGATATCGATCTCTGTTTTTAAGCCGATAGCGATATCATTGGTAATATTGGCCGAACCAACCGGGAAAATAGCCAAATCCATTAAATTTCCTTCTTCGTAAACGGTCAAACCGGAAGTGCAAGCCCCGATATCTAAAACAGCTGCGCCTAATTCTTTTTGGCGGCGGTCCAAAACCGCGTTAGAAGCGGCAAGAGAGACGGCAAAACGTTCTCCACTTCCAATCCGGCCTCGGTAACTGCCTCTATTATATTTTCAACATCCAAAACAAAAATGGAAAGTAAAAAAGCCTCAAGCTCAAGCCTGACGCCCTGCAATCCCAGCGGTTTTTTCAATTCAGGTTCGCCGTCCAGTATCCACGACTTTGGAAAAATATCAAAAACCTCGTGATTTGAAGAGAGGTTGATATTCTTCTGGGTCTCTTCCAAAATACGATCAATATCTTCCTGACAAACTTTTTGATCAGCTCGCGAGACAGAGATCAAACCGCGATTGGGAACGATCTGGATCTTAGAACCATTGATATTCACAAAAACCTGCTCGATCCGATCCTGGCTTTTCGGGATTTTCTCCAAAATCCTGGAAATTTTTTCAGCCGTTTCTTTAGGATTGCCCACGCGCCCCTTCTGAACGCCGGAAGAATTTATTTTATCGAAAAAAACCACTTCCAATTCTTCGGTTTTGGGATTTTCCCGGACCGAAAGAATTTTGATCGTGTCGCTGCCAATATCCAAGCCTGTGATGATCGGAGATCTGGACATAAATTTATTATTATCCGCCGGCTTTTATGCCTTAAAAATTATTTACAATATTTGCAAAGATAGCCGCTTTGCTTTTCTTCCATCGCGCGGGCTTCTTCTTCGCCTTTTTCATGGTCGTAGCCCAGTAAATGCAAAATACCGTGTATTAAAACAAAAGATAATTCTTTTTGGAAAGTATTCTCGTTCTGCTTGGCTTGTTCTTCAACATAGCTCGGACAGATCACCACTTCGCCCAAAGGCTCTATTTCCATTTCTCCTTTCATCCCCGGATCTTTAAAATATTCAAACGAAAGAACATCGGTTGCGCTGTCTTTACCGCGGCGGTCTCGATTCAATTCTTGCATTTTTTCAAGGCCGACAAAAGCAACTGATAATTCGCAAGCTTCGCAGGCTTTTTCCGCCCGCAACACATCTTCAGCAATTTTGCGCAAATAAGCCTCGTCGATCTCAAACGAAGTCAAATTGTTAATTTCAACCATAAACTAATAGCTATTTTAGCAAATAGAGAAATTTAGGGCAATTGGGGAAAACCTTAGTTATAAAAACAAAAAATGGCCAAAATACAGCCATTTAGTTTCTCTATAAAATTATCTTTTTCAATGGCGAAAACCAGATGCGCAAATACCCACAAGATTGCTATTGACATCATTTAGCAAATATGTTATTAAATAAAACATAAACGTAGTAATGCTGTTTTAGGAAAAAACTTCCTGGAGCAGTATTACTGCCCAGGCTTGTTTGTTCCTTTACAGAAAATAAGAATATGGAAGCGAAAACTTTCTCAAGCGAAAAAGCTTTAGAGTTTTTTTCTAAGGCCAAGACCGCCGATAGAAAAATATGGGCAGCGCGGCCGCTCTCATATGAAAGGCAATCAAACCGCCTTGCATATAAAAATGCCCTAAACCAGTTAGCAGAAATCTGCTACCCGCTGGTGAGGAACATGGCTGAAAAAATGGGGTCAGAAATGGGGTCAGAAAAACGCGAAGACATGATTCAAGAGGGCATGCTGGCGTTGGCAGAATCGACCGAAGAAGCCATAAAAAATGGCAACTCCTTCAATCTGTTCGATTGCTTGAGCCATAGCGAAAAATCTTTGAAGCGATCAATCGCCAAACAAAGGTTGATTCTGAAAAACGAGACCAGAATCGAAGGGATGGATGAAAAAAACCTGGCATACGAAATGTCAGTCTAATTCATCGATCTCAAATAAAAAGGCTGTTTCTAACAGCCTTTTTTGTTTGCAAATTATTAATTTATTTCCACCTCTTTCCAATAAAGTTCATTATTCAATTCGACCCCGTAGCCGATTTTTTCATTATCATCGCTGAAAACAGGATCAGAATAAATTTTACCCTCGATCTTTGTTTCTTTTCCGTTCACGACCAAAAAATTGTCCGCTCCCTTTGCCGCAATGTAAGCCAGGTAGAAGCCGTCGGAAGAAAAAACCAATTTGCCGGCCGAATCGTACGGGAACAAAGTCTCCCGCCCGTTAAGAATAAAAAATTTATTCAAGCCGATTCCCGCCGTATAAGCCAGTTTTTCTCCGTCCGGGCTGAAGACAGGCTGCTCGATCAAAACATCATATTGATTCCCCTCATTGGCGTCCGAAATGACTATTTTTTTCTTGTTTTTCGCCGCGACGCAAAAAAAATGGCTGCCGGCGCTGCTAAATTGACAGCTGTCGACGATATCATATCCTCCGCTTTTTAATTCGCCATTAAGAAAAATAAATTTTTGGCCGATCTTTTTCGCCACGCCTAAAACATTCTTGCCGTCAGAACTGAAATAAGCTCCTTCCAGCTGATAGTCTGCCGGCATTGCCGTCAATTTAGTGCTAACCGGCTCGGCGGTTTCTCTAAGAGAATTGTCTTGACTCGAAGACGATGAAGACTCTTGAGAGTCGGTCGTGGTCTGATTTTCGAAAGGAACTTTCGGCCCTTCATTTTTAATTTTCTGGTCAAGAAACCAAAAACCATAAGCCGCTGCTCCCAGCATTGAAAGAATAAAAGCAACAATAACAAAATTTTGCCATGAATTAGACGATTCATTCTTCTCAAGAATTGAGTTGCTGGCCGCCAAAACTTCTTCCACTTCCAAAACCGGCCAACCGGCCTTGATCAACTCATTTTTGATCTGGTTTCCGGTCATACCGCCAGCCTTGGCCTGGCTTATATATTCAGAAATTCTTTGATCCATATTTTTATTATATCAAAAAACCTCCGCAGGGAAAATCCTGTCAAAACATTGAGGTAATCTCAAATTTATGGTAAATCTTTATCGAGCCGTTCGGGCCAAAAAATGACAAAAATTTCATCGATTTTCATTATACTTTCAGTCGCCATCAGCGGCTTTTTATTTTATTTGGAATTGAACAGGGCAACCGCTCCAGAATACGCCAATTATTATGCCGCCTTCCCCATCTCTTGCAGCTACCGCGAAGGCATTGGGACAGAAATAAAATTTGATTTTACGCCGGGAGATAAAGCTAAAAATAAAATACCGCAGTATGATATCCAATATTTGCCAGAGCAGGGAAAAACCAAAATCGTTTTTCATAATGTCGGTTCTGTTGAAAATAATTTCTACTACGATGAGATCGCCGGCAATCCCCTGTTCAGCAATTTAGATTACAGCTTTGAAGGAGCAAACCTTGCCGTCGAGATAGAGAGAGAGGGAGCTTATCTGCCGGCAGAGATCATTAAAGAAAAATCGGATATTGTCATTTTTTTAAAAGCCGGCGACCAAAATTATCCCACGATCACGGAACAAAAACCGGCTGACAACTCGGCGGTTTTTCCATCTTTCAAAGAAATCAGCTTTAAAGCGGAACTGAAGAGCCCCCTAAAAAAAGCTATTATACTTTTCCAAAACAACCCCATGGATATATCGGCGGAAGCCATTTCCACCTCATCGAACCAATACCTATTTAAATTTAAAACTAAAATAGAAAAAGACAAAGAATACCGGCTAAAAGCCATTGTCACGGACAGCCAGGACCGAACCAGCATTGCCAGCTGGTCTTTTGCGGGCCAAGTTCTAGTTGAAACTATTTTAGGCAAGGACCGTTTTAAATATCTTGGCTGGTGGGGACAAATAAACGCCGATAATATAACGGTTAGAAAAGATCCCAATGCTTCGTCAACACAAGTTGGTTCTTTCTCTTCGGCCAACAGAGTAAAAATTTTAAAAGAAATTTCCGGGCAGGAGATCGGCGACACAAATATCTGGTACGAGATCGACGGAGGAAAATATCCCCATGCCTATGTCTTTTCGCGCCTTGTTACGCCCCTGCCCCAGCCGCAACCGCCTGAAAAATTAAGTATTCCCGAGGAAGTGCAGAAAGGGGACTATTGGATCGATGTCGATATCACCAAAAAAGTTCTTACTCTTTTTAATTATGACAAGCCTGTCTTCGCCACTTATATTTCCCCGGGCCGGGAAGAAAATCCAACGCCAACCGGCACTTTCAAAGTTTGGTATAAATTAAGAAAGGCAACGATGAAAGGAGGGCCGCCGCTGGTCAAAGAAAAATATGATCTTAAAAATGTTCCGTCCGTAATGTATTACGAAAATTCTTACGCCATACATGGCGCCTACTGGGGCGACAAATTCGGAACGCCGCAAAGCGCCGGCTGCACCAATGTTACCCAAGGCGATGCCGCTTTTATCTTTGAAAAAACCAAGCCAACCCTCGCCCCGGACAAAAATGCTCTTTTTTCCAATAAAGACAATCCGGGAACCGTAGTCTACAATCACGAATAAAAAACCATACCTCTCCGACAGGTATGGTTTTTTAGGTGCGATTTTTAATTTTATTTGCCTATTTTTTTGAAAAAATCGGCCGCTTTTTGAATCGGCCACCGGTTCTTCCTTAGGCTGAAACGATCTATCGCCTCTTTTATCTTCGGCAAAGCCTCAATTGCCGCTTTCTCGCCCTCTAAGATAATGCTTTCGCTCCGCCCCTTCAAAAATCTATCCAAACCCAAAAAACCAAGACCGGCAATATCCGGCTCAATAATAATATCAGCTGACTTTATGCATTCCCTGGAAAGGTTATATTGCAATGATTCGATGGACCTGGCAGCAATTTCATAAGCCCCGTCTTTTGCTTTCTTTTTATTAGTATTGAAAGCGGTTTCATTGTATAAATTCACGGCAATGACAATATCTGCACCCATATCTTTGACCACATCCACTGGCACAGGATTAGACATCCCTCCGTCCCAAAGGTTGCGATCCATCAGTTCTATCGGTTTAAAAACAAGCGGAAAGGTCGCACTGGCTTGAATAGCCGAAGCGACATCCCCTTCTCCGATCACGACTGCTTCGGCCGTATCAAAATCAGTGGCTACCGTTTTGAAAGGAATCTTTAATAAATCGAAAGAAGATTCCTTCAAAAGATGCGAAAAAAATTGCCTTGTTTTTTCTCCTTTGATCATGCCCTTTTCAAAAGAAAAATCCATGGCCAAGGCCAATAATTTTGACAGATCATTGTTAACGGCCTCTTTTTCCACTTGCCTGCTATCCTTGGAGAAAGCATACATCGCCCCAACCAAAGCGCCCGTACTAGTACCGGCGATAATATCAATGGGAATATTATTTTGCTCTAAAACTTTAATGACGCCGATATTAGCGTAGCCGCGCGCACCGCCGCCGCCAAGAGCCAAACCGATTTTGGGAGATTGCTTATTGGTCATATTTTATTTTCCATTATAACAAAATTATCTGCAAAACAAAAAAGCCCGATAAATTACCAAGGCTTTTTTGTTAAAATATTTCCCGCCGGCGGGCAGAAATTTTGCTTTTTTAATTTTTTGATAGCAATTCTTTCACTATCTTGCTCACTAAATTCCCATCGGCCTTGCCTTTGGTGGCCGGCATCAAAGCGCCCATCAGTTTGCCTATATCTTTGGCGTCTTTGGCTCCGGTTTTGGCGATGGCATCGGCTACTAATTTCCTGATCTCTTCTTCGCCCATCTGGACAGGCAGATAAACCGATAAAATTTCCAGTTCGGCTTTTTCTTTTTGCGCCAGCTCGGGACGGTTGCCTTTTTCGTATTCAAAAGCCGCTTCTTTGCGCTTTTTAGCTTCGGAAAAGATCACATCGATTATTTCCTGGTCAGCCAGCTCGCTTTTTTTAACTAACTCTTCTTCTGATAAATTCGGCTCCTTGCCAACGGCTAACGCCCTTTTATTTATTGCTTTATTATTTACTGCCGAAATAAGCATCCTTAAAGTAGAAACTTTATTTTCGTTCTTTTCCTTTTGGGCAGAGACTAGATTATTTTTTATTTGTTGTAACATCATATTGCAAAAAGAGCCGCAAACCTCTAAAGAAGCATGCGGACTCTGTAAATTAACTTATTAAAAACTAAGAAGTTACTTTCTTCTGGGCTTTTTGACGAGCTTTCCCTGCCTTTTCAGCAATTGGTACTCTTTCTTCTTGGCCTCGCGTATCACGGCCGCCCTTTTCTGCAAATTCTCGCTTTTCGTTCTGACATCAAATTTTCTTTTTCTAACTTCAACCAAAACACCGCTTCTTTGGACGGCTTGGTTAAAACGATAGATCAGAGATTGCGAGCTTTCCTGCTTTTGTCTTTGGACTTTAATGCTCATAATTTTTTATTATTTGTTATTTTTTTTCACCGAAGCAATAATAATTTTACTGCAGTCTTTTTTTAACTTCTTTTATAATATCTTTTTGATCCACTGTGGTTTGCTGTCCGTTTTCCATATTGCGGATGATTATCTCTCCATCTAAAGCTTCTTTCTGCCCTAAGATCAAAGCGTATTTGGCGCCTAATCTGTCAGCGCGATCCAATTGATTCTTCAAAGAATCCCGGCCGATCGATTCGGCCACCCTGATCCTTTCCTTTCGAAAATCTTCCAAAAGCCTCAAAGTTTTTCTTTTAGCCAAAATTCCTATTTGGGCTAAAAATACTTGCGCTACCGGCTCGTTCGGCTTTACCTTTCTCGCTTTCATCGCTTCCGCCACTCTTTCAACTCCAATGCCCCAACCGCAAGCTGGAACATCCGCCCCTCCTAATGATTTTGCTAGTTTATCATAACGGCCGCCTCCTGCCAAGGACCCTAGCTGCAATTCCTCTTTTTCTTCAACTTTTGGAACCTCTGTTGGCACAGCTCCCTCTGCGGTATTTTCTTCTTTTTCCTCTTTCTTTTCTTCAACTTCCTTTTTCGCCGGAGCCAATTCCACCTCAAAAACCGTATTAGTGTAATAATCAAAGCCCCTGACCAGATAAGGATCCAAAGTATAACTGACTTTTATTTCGTCTAAGATCTCCAAAACCTCTTTAAAATGCTGATGGCATTCCGGACAAAGGTGATTGATGATCTGCGGCGCTTCGGCTAAAATCTGGCGGCATTTTGCATTTTTGCAGTCAAAGATTCTTAAAGGATTTGTTTTGATCTTTTCTTGGCAATCGGAGCACAGTTCGCTTTTTTTATTCTTCAAAAAGCTTAACAATGCTTTTTTATAAGCCGGACGGCAGGCGGAGTCGCCTATCGAGTTTATTTTAACAACCAAATTTTTAAAACCTAGATCTTCCAAGATCGCGGTCAAGATCAAAATAATTTGAGCGTCAGCGATCGGGCTTCTCTCCCCTAAAAACTCCACGCCAAATTGGCTGAACTGCCTATAACGGCCGGCTTGCGGGCGTTCGTATCGAAAAAAAGGACCGAAATACCAAAGCTTTACCGGCTGGGGCCAGTTATTCATTCCATGCTGAAGGTAGGCCCTCATGATCGGCACAGTGCCTTCAGGCCTCAAAGCTAAAAAATCCTTGCCTTTAGCGCGCAAAGTATACATTTGTTTCTCTACTACTTCGGCCGCCTCGCCTATGCCTCGCGAAAAAAGATCAGCCATTTCTAAAATCGGAGTATCTATTTTTTCAAATCCATAAAAATCAAGTATCTTTTGGCCGGTATTATATATTTTCTGGTAATAAAATCCGTCTTTAGACAAGATGTCCTGCATTCCCGAAGGGTTTTGAAATTTGTTTTTCTCCATATATATGGCTAAAACGCTTATAAATTACAGCCGCTTAAAGATCAAAAATTAATAACTGGGAGAAACCAAACCGCCCAAAAACTCCGGCAAAGAAATTTGCAAAGCTGCCCGTCCAATGATATTTTGTTCAGGCAAAATACCCCATCGGCGTGAATCGGAGGAGGCATTGCGATTATCGCCTAAAACAAAATATTGTCCCTCCTTTAAGGTTACAGGAGAAGCATTGTCTAAACTTTTCCAAGTTTTAATAAACTCCTCGGAAAGATAGCTCGACTCGTTAAGGATCGAAACTTTGCCGCTTTCGGAAATATAGATTTGGCCGTCTTTAATTTCCACGGTTTCTCCAGGGAGTCCGATAACCCGCTTGATATAGCGGTCGGAAGGATTATAAGGATATTTAAAAACTATCACCTCTCCTCTTTCAGGGTTATGAAATCTGTAAGAGATCTCATCGATGATCAAATAATCTCCGGTATGATAATTAGGCTCCATTGAAGCGCCCTTCACGACGAAAGGCTGGAATAAAAAATAACGGATCGGCAAAACGATTGCCAAAGCGATAATTATTATTTTAAAAACATCCCATAGAAATAAAGAAAAAGCTTTAATTTGTGTGTCCATAATGGTTATATGATACGATAATCCTTATGCTTTAGCAAGCGAAGTGATATAATGATTTTTAAGCTATTTCTACTTGAGATTATTGGGATTTGCTTTAAGCCCCAATGACCAAATCCCAAGGCCCAACCAAATCCTAAATCCTAATGACCAAATATTTCGTTTTAGGATTTTGGGAATTGGGATTTATTTGGGCATTGGACATTGGGGTTTGGGATTTCCTGCTTATCAATAAGACAAAGAGCTATCGTTCTAATATTTAAATCTTGAGTTAATGATATGTATATTGTCATTGGTCTGGGCAACCCTGGGCAAAATTTGGAAAAAACACGGCACAACATAGGCTTCCGGGCTTTGGATGTTTTGGCTAAAAAAAACGGACTGCCTGAATTCAACTTATCGAAAAAATATAACGCGCTGGCCAGCGAAGGTTTTTTGGACCAGGAAAAAATGATCGCTCTGAAGCCTCAAACTTTTATGAACATTTCCGGCACGGCCGTAAAAGCCGCAATGAAAAATTTCAAATTAAAACCAGAAAATTTGATCGTCGCCCACGATGACGCCGATCTGCCGATAGGGTCGCTGAAAATATCCAAAAACCATGGTCCGGGCGGGCACAAAGGCGTTGGTTCGATCATACAGGAATTAAAAACACAGGACTTTGCCAGGATCAGAATCGGCATAGCGCCGGTCCAGCCTCAAGACGGAAAACGAAAACCTGATTTGAAAAATTTCGTGTTGAAAAATTTCAGCGCAGAAGAAGAAAAAATACTGGCCGGCACTCTTGAAAAAGCTGCTGAAGCGGTGAAAACCATTATTGAAGATGGGACGGATGAGGCGATGAACAGATATAATTAAGAAGCCCCAATGACCAAATCCCAAGGCCCAATAAAATCCCAAATCCCAATGACCAAATCGTTCGTTTTGGGATTTTGGGAATTGGGATTTAATTGGGCATTGGACATTGGGGTTTGGGATTTAATTTACGCTTAGATGTTTTCCGACCAAGATATCAAAACTGTCGCATTGGACAGCCCTGACTATCCTCTCCAGCTAAAGCAGATCAAGTCTCCTCCCAAGCTTTTGTATTACATCGGCCGGATGGTGGCCGAAGAAAATTGCTTGGCTGTCGTGGGCTCGCGCATCTGTTCGGCCTATGGCAAAGAAAACACCTTGGAGCTGGCCAAGGCCGCGGCTCAAAACAACTTAACCGTAGTTTCAGGCTTGGCAACGGGCATTGACGCTTTCGCCCACCAAGCCGCGGTCCAAATCGAAAAAAGGACTATCGCTGTTCTAGGCGGAGGCCTGGACCATCAAAGTTTTTATCCCAAGCAAAATTTAGAATTGGCTAAAAAAATCATCGAAACCAATGGAGCGATAATTTCAGAATATCCTCCCTGCACCAAGCCGGCCAATTACACTTTTCCCCAGCGCAACCGGATCATTTCCGGACTGGCCTTGGGAGTCCTCGTAGTTGAAGCAAAAATAAAATCCGGGGCTTTGCTCACTGCCGCCTGGGCCAAAAAACAAAATAAAAAAGTTTTCGCGATCCCCGGACCGATCCATTCGGCCAATTCGCAAGGCTGTAACCTGCTGATAAAAAACGGGGCGCAGTTGACTGAGAATATCAATGACGTATTAAAAGGGCTGGGCTTCGCCGGGCAAGGAACCCTGTTAAGGCAATTTTTGATCTCCGGCAGCCCTAACGAATCCCTTATTCTAAAAGCCCTCGAAGAAAAAAGCTTGAACATCGAAAAGATCATTGAGGCAACGAAACTGGACGCAGCCACAGTCGCGCAAGCTCTCGTCTCCATGGAGCTGGAAGGAAAAATATCCGACCTGGGCGGCAATAACTACGGGATAAACCGCTGAACGAAAAGCCCCAATGACCAAATCCCAATGACCAATAAAATCCTAAATCCTAATGACTAAATATTTCGTTTTGGGATTTTGGAAATTGGGATTTATTTGGGCATTGGACATTAGGGCTTGGGATTTTTAATGAACTATTGGAATTTTTGTACCGCACAGGCTATAATATCCCAATCACCAACATATATATTTTATGAAATTAATTATCGTTGAAAGCCCTACCAAAGCGAAAACCATTTCCAAATTTTTAGGCTCCGGCTGGGAGGCCCTTTCTTCATATGGACATATCCGCGATCTGCCGCAAAGAAAATTCGGCATCGACCTTGAAAAAGATTTCGAACCGCAATATACGATCGTTCCTAAAGCCAAAAAAAATCTGAATATCCTGAAAAAGGCTGTTAAAAAAGCCGATGAGATCATTATTTCAACCGATCCCGACCGCGAAGGAGAAGCTATCGCTTGGCATTTAACCAAGGCTTTGGGGCTGGAAGGCGAAGATTCCTATCAAAGGGTGGTTTTCCACGAGATCACCAAGCAAGCCATTGAAGAGGCCATGAAAAACCCTCGTAAAATAGACATGAACTTGGTGGACGCCCAGCAAGCCCGCCGCATTTTAGACAGAATCGTAGGATACAAGCTCTCCCCTTTCCTTTGGAAAAAAATTGCCAAAGGCCTTTCCGCCGGACGCGTCCAATCGGTGGCTGTCAGGCTGGTCTGCGACAGGGAAGCGGAAATAAAAAAATTCGTGGCGGAAGAATATTGGAGCATTATTGCCTCGCTTTTTAAAACAGGGAACGAAAACAAATTTGACGCCCTGCTGACTAAAAAAGACAATAAAGCAATCTCTAAATTAGGGATCAAAAACAAGGAAGAAACAGATAAAATATTAAACGATTTGAAAGGCGCTGGCTATAAAGTGCTTTCTATCGAGAAAAAAGAAACAAGAAAAAATCCCCTGCCGCCGTTCACCACCTCAACCATCCAGCAGGAAGCTTGGAAAAAATTCCATTTGCCGGCCAGAATGACCATGAGCCTGGCCCAGCAGCTTTACGAAAACGGATACATTACCTACCACCGAACCGACTCGCTAAATTTATCCGAGTCCTCCTTGGCTGGCGCCAAAGATTTCATTACCGGACAATACGGACAAAATTATTGGGCCGGAGAATATCGCCGCTTTAAAGCCAAAGGCTTGGTCCAGGAAGCGCACGAAGCCATCAGGCCGAGCGCGCCGGACCGGACCCCCGAGCAATTGGAAGAAGAGGCAAAACTTAACAACTCCCAATTAAAACTTTACGGCTTGATCTGGCGCCGTTTTATTGCCAGCCAAATGAGCCAAGCGATAATTGACGCCACTGCCGTTGACATTGAAGCCGCGGCCAATGATTCTAAATATATTTTCCACGCCAACGGCCAAGTATTGAAATTTGACGGATTCCTGAAGCTTTACCCTCTTAAATTTGAAGAAGCCCAGTTGCCGGTTTTAACAGAAGGCGAAGATCTTAATTTAGCCGAGCTCAAACCTGAACAGCATTGGACCCAGCCGCCTGCCCGCTATACCGAAGCCAGCCTGATTAAAATGCTTGAAGAAAACGGCATCGGCCGGCCTTCAACTTATGCCCCGACCTTAAGCACTATCCAAGCCAGAAACTATATAGAAAAAGACGAAAACAAAAGATTCAAGCCCACGGAGATCGGAGAAATGGTCAACCAGCTTCTGACCAGCCATTTCCCGCAAATCGTGGACATGAAATTCACGGCTAAGATGGAAGAAGATCTGGACAAAATTGCCGAGGCTGAAAAAAAATGGGTCGCCGTTTTGAAAGAATTTTACGGCCCCTTTGCCGAAAACCTCAAAGCCAAATACGACGAAGTTGCCAAAGCCGAAGTAGCCGAATCTGCCACTGATAAAATTTGCCCGAAGTGCGGAGGGCCGATCATTCTCAAAATGGGACGGTTCGGAAAATTCTACGCCTGTTCCAAGTTCCCTGAATGCAGACACACGGAAAGCTTGAAAGACAACAATCTCCACATCAAATGCCCAAAGTGCAACGAAGGCGATATCATCAAAAAAATGAGCAAACGCCGCAAGCCCTTTTACGGCTGTTCTAAATGGCCGGCTTGCGACTTTGCCGCCTGGGACGAGCCGATCAACGAATTCTGCCCGGATTGCAAATCGATCCTGGTAAAAACTAGAAAAAACATCAAGTGCTCCAACAAAGAATGTAAATACAAAAAAGAAGGAGAGGATGCTATCCCGGAAGCCGAAGCGGGAGCGGAAAAAGAATAAAAAACAGCGGGGTTTATTCCGCTGTTTTTTATTCCATTAACCCTTATCCAATTCTTCACAAAAAAATATAATTTACAGGCTTAGCAAAATATGTCAAGGAAAAAGTAATGGACATAGAAAGCCTTTTAAATAAAATAAGGGCCTATAACTCCGAAGCCAACCTGGAGGTTGTTAGGCGCGCCTATCATTACGCTTTAAAGGCCCACCAAGGGCAGAAGAGAGCTTCGGGCGAAGATTATATCATCCATCCTTTTCTTGTAGCCAATCTGCTGGCCGAATTAAAATTAAGCTCAACGACCATCGCCGCCGGACTTCTGCATGATGTCGCCGACGATACGGAATGCAAACTTCCGGCAATTAAAAAAGAATTCGGTCCGGAAATAGCCTTTCTGGTGGATGGCGTTTCCAAACTCGGAAAAATAAAATATCGGGGGGCGGAACGGCAGGTCGAAAATTTAAGAAAACTCTTTTTAGCCATGGCCAAAGATATAAGGGTGGCCTTGATCAAGTTCTGCGACCGCATCCATAACCTTGAAACGCTTGGATACCTTCCGCTGGAAAAAAGGCACCGGATCGCCCTGGAAAGCGCTGACATTTATGCGCCCCTGGCGAACAGGCTCGGCGTGGGGGTCATCAAGACCAAATTGGAAGATCTGGCTTTCCCTTACATTTTCCCAAATGAATATAAGGAAATGATGGCTAAGGTCAAAGACGAATACGGAGAAAGGATAAAATATCTGGAAAGGATAAAACCGATAGTGGAAAGGGAGCTAAAAAAAGAGAGTATCGATCCCATCAAGATAAACTGCCGCGCCAAAGGATATTTAAGTTTGTATAAAAAGTTAAAGAAATACGACAACGATTTGGAAAAAGTCTATGATCTGGTAGCCTTGAGAATAATCGTCAACAATATAGAAGACTGTTACAAAGTTTTGGGAGCGATCCATAAGCTTTGGCACCCGATCCCGGACAAAATAAAAGACTACATCGCTTTGCCGAAACCAAACGGTTACAGATCCCTGCACACCACCGTGATCTGCCTGGATGGAAAGATCACCGAATTCCAAATAAGAACAGCTCAAATGCATAGCGAGGCCGAATTCGGCATCGCCGCCCATTGGTATTACTCGGAACAAAAAGGGTTGAAAGCTTATATTAAAAGGAAAATATCACCTCCGCCCGAGAAAGAAATACGCTGGATAAAACAGCTGAAAGACTGGCTGGAAAAATCAAAAGGCTTGGCCCCGGAACAATATTTGGAATCCCTTAAAATTGATTTTTTAAGCAACAGGATCTTTGTTTTCACTCCCCGCGGCGATGTTATCGACCTGCCGGAAAAAGCCACTCCGATCGACTTTGCCTACGCGATCCACGGCGAAGTCGGCAATCGCTGCATCGGGGCAAAAGTGAACGGAAAAATGAGCGCGCTGTCCAGCCCGCTGGAAAACGGCGATGTCGTGGAGATAACAACCGATAAGAATAAAAAACCGTCCGAGGATTGGTTGAGGATAGTCAAAACAAATTTCGCCAAAACGCAAATCAGAAAATTTTTGAAAAAAAATTCCCTTTTGCCGCTGGATGATGCCGAAACTAAAGAAAGCAGCCTGATCGAACGGCTCTTGCCGAAAATAAAATTCCCTGCCAAGCCGGCGGCCAGCCAAAAAAAATTATTGATAGGCGGCCAGCCCGACCTGCTTTTCAAAATTGCCAAATGCTGTTCCCCCCAGCCTGGAGATGAGACTTCAGCTTATCTTACCAAATATGAAGGCATCTCGGTCCATAAATCATCCTGTCCGAACCTCAAAAAACTTAGAAGCAAATCCCCCGGCAAAATTTTCAAATCTGAATGGAAATGAAAAAGCGGATTGAGCCGCTCTTTTCTAAAAATTTATTTTTCTGCAAAAGCTAACCATACTGCCGATGGTTTAAAATCAGTCCCTGACGCAACGAATTGAATAACCATAAGCCCGGTAGTTGCCGTTCACAAACGTACTGCCGCCGTCAAGGTACAGATAGCGAGCGTTCGCACTACTAACTGCGCTGCTCCAATAGTAGCCGCCGCTATCCGCATCGAGAACTATAGCAGCACCGCGATGACGGTAACCGGTTGCTGTCAATTTAAGGGGGCTGGCAAAAGCTCCATTGTAGTTTTGCTGGCTCCAGCTCGCCCGCTCGGCGTCCCATTCCGTTTCGGTCGGTACCCGCCAGCCGGAAGGACAGGGATTATTGGTTCCCGAAACTCCTTGCCACAAATTGTCTATCTGGGGAGACACCCAATCGTAAGGACTACCCGAAGCCGTAATGAAATTACTGTGGCCGGGATTACTGGAATCAGAAAGAGTTGCCGTCGTCCCGCTGTTGCGGACTTGATGGCCATCGTCCAGCCTTCCCCATTGGAAAAGGTCGCCATAGGCATTGGAGTCGTTGTAAGCCGTAGCCACTTGCGTTGCCCCAAGGTTCCGGTCCAGCCAGCATTTGTCGCCAGTCGAGCTGGTGCTGTTGTAGGTGACAGATCCGCCGTTGTAGGTAAAAGTTACCGCGTCTCCGCAGGCAAACGCCTCCTCTTCGCCCTCGCTTCCGCCCGCTCCCCAGCTCCCGAACACAGCAACAGTGGAGGTGCGGCTGATGCCGCCGTTGTCCTGGTCGGTGCAGAAGTAGCCTCCCTTGTACTCGGACTTGGCGCAGAGGGTGTAGGCATCGGAAGTGGTGGCAATGTATTTGTAGTCATAGTCCCCTCCGGCAGTGTAGCTGGGATCTTTGGGGATGATGGACATATACCCGCCGCCTTTCATGGCTTGGGTGAAGGTGGCGTTGGCAGCGCTGTCTTCTTGCAGGGAAATGCCTTCGCTGGCTTCAGTGGTCGGATAAACGCCGGTGGCCAGATAGTAGGCTTGGAGGCTTTTCCTGATCTGGGACAGGTCGCTCTGGCGGCGGGAGTCGCGGGCGGCTTCCCGGGTGCCGTTGGTGGAAACCAAAATGATGGAGGCCAGGATGCCGAGGATGGTGATGGTGATGAGGATCTCGACAAGGGTGAAGGCTCTAGAGCTTCCAAACTTAACTTTCTCCGATTTCCGGGTGAGGGACGGCAGAGAAAAAGAGTTGAAAAGTTGAGAGATATTCATATTGGGTTGATATTAAAAAGTGAAACTTGATTTAGCTCCCGTCCAGCTCCGCTAGTCAAAATCCTCTTTATATCTTTTTAATTGTAGCCAGCCAGTCTTCTATATCTTTTCTGGATCTGAAAGTGATGGTCACTCTCAACTTTGAATCTTTTTCTTTGATATGGAAATTTTCGATGCCTAAAACTTCTTTAACCTCTTCTTCCATTTCCTTGATAACCAGCCGGGGATGCCTAAAAATGCTTTTCTTCGGCCCTTCTCCCGTCTTTTCTATCTCTTGGGCCCGCCTCTCCACCTGGCGCACGGAATAATTATTTTTAATGGCTTCTTCTGCCAACCGCTCTTGTTTGGCCGGGCTCTTTACCATCAAAATAGCACGGGCATGGCCTTCGAATATTTTGTTTTCTTTGATCGCTTTTTGGACATTTTCGGGCAAAGTCAACAAACGCATCGTGTTGGCCACCGCCTCGCGGCTTGTTCCAACAAGCTTGGCAACTTCTTTTTGCAACAGTCCGAATTCTTTATAAAAACGGGTAAAGGTTTCGGCTTTTTCGATCGGATTCAGATCGGCGCGATGGATATTTTCGATCAAAGATATTTCCAATTTTTCTTTTTCGGTTTGCTCTCTGATGATCACCGGGATCTGATCCAGCCCGATCAATTTGGCTGCGCGCAAACGGCGCTCGCCAGCCACAATTTGATATTCCGGAATTATTCCTTGATCTCCCTGCTTGTCATTTTTAGTAACAATGATCGGCTGTAAAATACCGTATCTTCTGATGGATTCGGCCAGCACTTCCAAAGCTGCCGGCTCAAATTCTTTTCTGGGCTGATAAGGATTGGGAACAACCTGATTGGTTTCCACCCAAAAAATAGATTCTTTTTTATTAAGCTCTTTTGAGGGCTGTTCGTCCCTGCGAGGGATCAATGATTCAAGACCTTTGCCTAGCATTTTAAAAAATTAAAATTAAGACTCTTAAATTATACTTCACGATAATTATGAATTAATTCTTGCGCCAGCTCGCGGAAAGATTGGCTGGCTTTTGACTCCGGAGCATATCTTAGAATCGTCCGGCCGTAAAAAGGCACCTCTGATAAAACAACCGTTCTGGGAATTACCGCATCAAAAACATAACCGGGGAAATTTCTTCTGACATCTTTAGCCACCATTTGCGAAAGCTTATTTTGGCGGTTATACATCGTCAATACCGCTCCCAATATCTTTATCTTACGATCTAAATTCTGATTGATCAAATCCACTGTGCCGACAAGCTGGTCCAGCCCTTCCAAAGCCAGATATTCGCATTGGACCGGTATCAAAACTTCATCCGAAGCCACCAAAGCATTCAAAGTCAACATCCCTAAACTCGGCGGACAATCAATGATCACAAAATCATAATTATCTTTGACTCTGTCAACAATTTCCTTTAGTTTGAATTCTCGATTTTTCATATTAACCAGCTCCACTGTGGCGCCGGCCAAGTCCTGGCTGCCGGGCATAATATCAAAACCCATAAAACCCGTATTCTTTATGGTTTCCATCGGGGAGATCTGCCCCATCAAAGCGTTATAAACAGAGGTCGCGAGAGTCTTTGGTTTTAGTCCCAAAGAAAAAGTGGCGTTGGCTTGAGGATCAACATCTATCAGCAAAACTTTTTTGCCGTGAGCAGTTAAAAAAACTGGCAAATTGCTGGCCAAAATGGTTTTACCTACTCCTCCTTTTTGGTTAGTAATGCAAATTACCCGAGTCATTATCCTAAAAATAACATATCTAAAAAGAATTTACAATCAAAGGTTTTTATGTTTAAATAGGATGGTAAAAGTTATCTCGCCGCGGTGTTGGAATGGTATACAAGATGGTCTCAAAAACCATTGATCGCAAGGTCATGAGGGTCCAACTCCCTCCCGCGGCACTGATTTTGGGCATCGGCCCAAAATAGTTATCGGTTGTTAGTTTTTAGTTTTTAGAAGAAGGGTCTGACCCTCAAATATGCTTAAGCTGGGAAAATACAGGCATTATAAAGGGAAAGAATACGAATTGATCGGCGTCGCTAGGGATAGCGAAACGCTGGAAGAAATGGCGGTCTATCGAGCGCTTTATGGCGGCCATGATCTATGGGTGCGGCCGTTAAAAATGTTTACAGAAGAGGTGGAAATCAACGGAAAGAAAATGCCGAGATTCGAGTATACCGGAGAATAGCCACCGCTAATTAAAAAACTGCCAGAGGCCGGGCCTCTGGCAGTTTTAATAAATTAAACTCTAGCTCTACAATCTTCCTATTATCTCCTCCAGTTCCTGGAGGTTTTAAAAATCATACAAAGATTTTTGGGAAAGGTAGAAAATTAATCAATTATATTGAATTTGATATTGTTTGCTTTTTCAAGTATTTCTATGGTAGTTCTCACTGAAGGATTTTTTGTGTTTTTAAATTTAGACCTATTGCCATAGATTTGAACGATCGGCGTTAAAAACTCATCTCCCCAAGAAGGAGAAAAAGTTATAACTCCATCAAAATCTATTATTAAATCTTCTGTTTCTAAGGCATCTTTCAAGGTCGGCTGAAAAGCGGCAAAAGCCTCTTTGCCTGATTGCCTTGATATTAAAGTTGTTCCAAATTTTTTGATATCTATATTCATATTATTTTATTTTAATTAAAATCTAATTACAGCCATGCATCCTCTTATTGGTTGGCCTAAACTTTCTATATTTAAGTCGGAATTTTCTTTGGCCATCCTTACCTCTGCATCGCCAGACTGGAAAAACAAGCTTATTGGATTTTCCGCAACAACTTTTCTAACAAATTTCAATCCATTCCCTCTTTCCTCTGGAGCTCTCCCTGATATAATTTCAGTAAAAGCAACAGTCAATGCATCTTTATAGTTATCCAGGCCTGGCCTTACTCGCTTAAGAGTTTTTAAAATGCCTATCCCGCGATCAGCCAAAACAATTTCTCTTTTACTAACATCATATCCAAAAAAAATACCAGGCGAATCAGGCCAATTGCCAATGTTATGGTCAAAAGAATTATTGCCAATTTCTCCTGCGGTTGCGATCAATAGGGAAAATATTTTTTCTATTGATGGAACTACAATCAATACATTTTGCATTTTTATCAATCTTACTTGAAAAATAGAGCTATCGGGACAATAAAATATTGAAGGTATTTCGGT
The DNA here is from genome assembly GCA_041657385.1 of Minisyncoccota bacterium. Taxonomy (GTDB): domain Bacteria; phylum Patescibacteriota; class Minisyncoccia; order Minisyncoccales; family JAQTVQ01; genus CAIMDX01. The sequence goes on from JBBABZ010000009.1 coordinate 30,670, forward strand.
TGGAATTGAGCTAGCAGCCCAGTCAAAAGCCATTTTGAATATTTCATGCGTTAGCAGCTCAATATCTTTCTCTAGATAATAACGGCTTCCGCCCGGAGATTTTCTAGTTGCTTTAAGTTTGCCTGAGCTATCCCAGCGTCTTAAAGTATCTATTGATACGCCCAGCTTAGCCGCAGCTGTACTTATAGGTATTAATTTTGGTTCCATATTAACAAAAATTTTAATAATTCCATCTTTAGCTTAGCATACCTAGGCAAATTATTACAATACCTAGGCAAACAACTAAAAACTGCCAGAAGCCAAGCTTCTAGCAGTTTTTATGAATGACGATTTTAGCTTTCCAATTTTTCAATTATCGCCTCCAGTTCCTGGAGGTTTTTTATTTTAAAATCAATGTACTTGTTGTCCGGCGCTTCGGCGTATTTGCCTTCCCCTCTTCTAATCCGCACGGTGATCACTTGCGGATAAACTTTTTTTACTTCCGAAAGGGCTTGCGGATTATCTTCTAAAAACAAAACCGGCTCGCGCTTGTTTAAAAACATTTTAAAAGGTTTGGACTTGCCGATATCACGGGTAATTTTTATTTTCTTGAAATATTTGCTGATCCTGGCCGAATCCACTTTTTGCTTTTGAAATTTCTCCTCGCCGTAAGACAGCATAAAAAACTCGTCTTTTTTTGCATGCGCTTTTAAAAAACCGATGGTGTCAGGATACAAAAATTTCGGAGAAATTTTCAAAAACTTATTAAGCTCTCTCTGCAATTTTGATTCTTTGATGTTAACTTGTTTTGCGATCAGCTTCATTTGCTTGGCCGGCTTGTAATCCCTGCCGGTTCCTTTGGACAACTGAAAAGTTTGTTGAAAAAGCTCCCCGTCCACGCCCAAACAAACAAAAGCCGCTTTTATGGCCTCATAAAGGCTTTTGGTTGAATATAAAGTATGGTCAAAATCTAAAACTATGCGCATAAAAGTTAAAAAGTGGTCAAGGCCGGGCCTTGACCACTTTTGATGTTATCTTGCGTTGGTTTTTTCTTCCAGCTCTTTGATCTGGTCTTTCAGCTCCGCCATCCGAACTTCCCGGCCCACGGTCAGTTTATACCATCTCTCCAACTCTTCGGCGCGCTCTTCAGCGACCTTTTTGCTCTGGCCTAAGGCCTGATTAGAGGCTTGCAGATCCTTTGTGCGCTCCTGGACTTTCTGCTCCAAAATTTCGTTTCTCTGCGCGTCCCTCCTGCTAACTTTGATCAAAAGATACCCGATAAAACAAAAAACAAAAAAACTTAATAATTGGACAATGATCTGCTGAGTTAAAAATCTGAAAAACATTTGGAGAATCAAGATGATCCCAAAAAAATAAACCAGCGTCTCTGTTAAAAGAACTTTTATGTCGAATAATTTGTTCTTCATTATTGCGTACGTCGTCAACCCTATCCATGGTAATGAAAAAACAGCAGATAAATCTATAAAAGAAAATTTTGGGAGAAACAGCGGAAGTATTCCGGCAACCAATACTCCGACGGAAGAATAAATGGAAGTACCGATAATAAAATATTGCAACTGCCTCCTTTCTTCTAGTTTAGCGCTTTTAAAATAGGCTTTTATCAAATAATACAAACTGAAAACCAAGCCGGCTATTATATAAAGTCTTGCATAAGGACTAAAAGAGCCGTGCGTATATTCATTAAGATAGGGATATTGTCCGCCAATTTCAGTGACAATGTATGGAGTAAGCAATGATATTAAAACAATAGCAACAGCGATTGCATACCAAGCACCTATTTTCAGTCTAAAATTTTTCGTATTTTCTGTAAAAACATAAACAAAAGCAAGATAGGCTGGAATGATTAAAACTCCTAAAAAGGTTAATTTGTAGAAAATCAATCTTTGCCAGTCAAAGAAAAAGAAAAAACCGAAAGCAAAAGCGTAGACTGCCGAGAAAAAAGAAGGAAACCCTAAATAAAAAGCTTTTTTACTGCCTTTAGCCCTGCTCCAAACAATAAAAGCAAGCATCAAATTGAGCAGGGAGCAGACTAAAAGTATTAACCCTCTGATTTGGCTGATTTCCATATCAAAATATTTTTAATTTTTATCCGCTAAAATAATAATCCTAAGCCCCATCGATAATGCTTTCTAACTTCTTGGCCATTTTTTTCTGGTCGTGGATAACCATCGTCCTTTTGTTCGCGCCTTTTGCAAGCACATCCGAGGGATTTAATTTCTGCAACTTTTCATCCAGCAGATCAGCGCCGACGAACTTTTTTTCTTTTAAAATTTCTGGTCCATATCCGACAAATTTTGATCCGGGAAATATTTTTGACACCTGGCTTAACGCCTTTAAGGGAAGCTTTTTGGTGTTGAAAATGACATGGTCAATTGAATTTTTTCCTGAATATTTTTCCGTTTCGCTCAAAAACTTCTCTACCGTAAAATCATCGGTATTGCCGGGCTGGGTCATCAAATTACAGACCAGGATCTTTTTGGCTTTGGACCTTTTGACCTCTTTGGCTATCCCTTCCACTAAAAAATTGGGGATCAAGCTGGTATAAAATTTGCCCGGGCCGATAATGATAAAATCCGATTTTTTAATTTCCGCCAAAGCTTTGGTATTAGCCTTGGCTTTTGGAAACAAAAATATTTTCTTTATCCCTGTCTTGGATATTTCCGGACAATTTACTATTTCCTCTTCTCCTTTGACTATCCGGCCATTTTTTAAAACAACAGCCAAATTGGAATTAGCCGTCGTTACTGGAAAAATTTTTCGCCCCGTCTCCAAAATATCTTCTAGTTTTTCCAAGCCTTGCTCCATTCCTTTCCCTTCCATCGCGGCCGCGGTCAATAGAATATTGCCCAAACTGTGCCCTTTCAAAAATCCTTTTTCAAAACGATAACGCATTAAAGAAACTATCTCTTTTCCCTTTGCCAAAGAAATAAGGCACTGCCTCAAATCGCCCATCGGAGGCAAGTTAAATTCTCTCCTAAGCTGGCCGGTGGAACAGCCGTTGTCAAACATCGCAACAACAGCAGATAGGTCATATTTGCCTTTCAAGGCATTGATCACGGCGCTCACTCCGGTTCCGCCGCCGATGCAAACTACCTTCTTTTTTACGAATGTTTTTGCAGGCATTCTAAGAAATTTATTTCCTTGGCTATTTCAAGATTGTTCATCTCTTCTTCGTAAGACGGCTTCTCTATTTTATAGAACAGTCCCAAGGGAACTTTTCCGTCGCTGTCATAATTCCATTCTTTGATAAGGCTCATCGCCTTCTCTCTGGAAGACAGGTCTTCGTTGGCGGTTTCGTAAGTTTTCTCATTGTAATACTGCATATTATTGAAGAACGAGACGCATGGTTCAAGAACTTCAATAAAAGAGAATCCTTTATGATCTACCGCTTCAATAATTAAATTTTTCAAATGCTGGACTTTCAGAGCATAGCTCCTGGCGATAAAAGAAGCATTGGAGGCCATCATCAGCTCCAAAGGATTGATCGGATCTTCAATGCTTCCCTCGGGCGTTGACTTGCCTTTTAATCCTTTCGGAGAAACAGCCGTGAATTGGCCGGTGGTCAAAGCGAAAAGCCTGTTATTAAGCAAAATAACATTGATGTCCGAATTCCTTTTGGCCGCGTGGATCAGGTGCGATATGCCTTCGTCTAAAGCCGCTCCGTCGCCTAAGAAAACTAATATCTTTAAATTGGGATTGGCCATTTTCACTCCTTCGGCCGAGGCGATCGACCGGCCATGCAAACCGTAAAAACTGTTCAGATTCAGATAATCAGCGATCTTGGAGTTACAACCGATGTCGGAAACAACGACTATATTTTCTTTAGGCGTTCCGGCTTCGATAACTGCTTCCACTGCTCCTTTTACCGCCTGGAGCATTCCAAAATTTCCGCAGCCCGGGCACCAAGTATTTGGACAATATGTATCTAGTTTTTCCATAAATTTATATTTTCTTTAATTGGACTTCTAATTCTTGGGCGGTAAACGGCCGCATATCATATTTTAATATCCTTTTATCGGCTTCTATGCCGTGGCAGTTCAAAACCTGCTCCAGCTGTCCGGTGGCATTAAGCTCGATGGAGACTATTGTTGTAGCTCCTTTCAGTGCTTCATACATCTGCTTTTCCGGAAAAGGTTGCAAAACAATTGGCTGAACAACCTTAAGGCCTAAATTTTCTGCGGCCTCTTTGACCGCCCCTTTAGTCGTCCCCCAGCAAACAACAACTTTTTTAGATTTCAAATTGCCGTAAACCTTGACCGCGTCTTCCATCCCATCAACCGCATTTTGCATCGCCTCGAATTTTCTCAATCTTTTTTCCTGCATTTTAACGATCTCTGCCGGCTCCTCGGTGGATATTCCGTATTCGTCATGCTCGTAGCTTGTTCCCTTAACGATCGCTCCCGGCTGGCCTGGAAAAGCCATCGGAGAAATTCCGTTTTCTTTATTTAAATATCTCTTGTATTCTCCTTTGCCGTTCCATTCCAAAACCTTTTCTTTTTTGACCTTTTTCAAAACCGCTTCGTCAAAAGTAAAGGTTCCTTCGGAAATATCTTTATCGGTCAATAGAATTGCCGGAGTTTGATATTGCCAAGCGAGGTTCAAAAGCTTGCCCGTCCAGTAAAAAGATTCTTCCGCGTCTCCCGGAGCGGCAACGAATCTCAAAAAGTCTCCGTGGCCCGAAGCGAGAGTAAATAATAAATCGCTCTGGCCGCCGTAGGTCGGCACGCCTGTGGCCGGACCGGATCTTTGGCTGTTCATTATCAGGATCGGCGTCTCGGCTTGAGCAGCCAAGCTTATTCCTTCTGTCATTAAAGCAAATCCTCCGCCCGATGTTCCAACCATTGTTCTTTTACCGGCATAAGCGCTGCCGATGCCTGCATTGATAACGCTTATTTCATTTTCCAGTTGGGAAGCGATAGTATTCAATTCTTTCGTATTCGCCGCCAAATAATGAAGCACGCTTGTCGCCGGGGTCATCGGATAAGCGTAATAAATTTCCAAACCGGCTTTAACCGCGCCCAAAGCTATGGCTTCATTGCCGGTCAAAAGAGGCTTGGGCTTATTTTTAAGTTTTTCCACTTTCACCAAACTTTCAACCGTGTCGTAAGCTTTTCTAGCTATTTCCAGATTTTTTTCAATTCCTTTGCCTATTTCTTTTTTCAAAACATCTTCCAATGTCTGCCAATCAATACCGATCATTTTGGCAAAAGCCGCGATCAAAGCGGTATTGGACATTATCGGCAATCCTCCTAATTCTTTGGTAATCGTTTCTATTTTTACGCCGATTCCTTCATTTGAAATGATCTTGTCTTGATTGAGAATAAGAGTCCCGTTTTTTGCCAGTTTTTCTTTATGCTTTTTGATCGTATCTTCGTTCAAAGCCAAAATAAAATCGGCTTCGTCTTTATGGGACAAAACCTCTTGTGAAGACGCCCTGATCTGGGAAAAATTATGGCCGCCTTTGATCAAGGACTGGTAATCTTCATGGATAAAAATATTATAACCGAGCCTGTTGAACAATTTGGCAATGATCAGTCCGGCCACTCTTGACCCTTGGCCGGCCGCACCGCCGATTAAAATAGAATATTCTTTTACTGCGCTTGTTTTTGGATTTTTCGTGTTTTTCATATGAGCTAATTTTATCACAAAAAGGCTGGGCGCAACAGAAACAGTATGTGCGCAACCCACAGGTCAATCTGCACAGGTATTTTGCAAAGGTCTAACCTTTGCCAGCATTTTCTTGATTTTATGTTTTTCCGGTTATTGGAACAAGTTTTCTGCAATCATTGGAGATGCAAACATAATTCCAAAAATACGCTGATAAATTTTTAATCAGCATTTTCCTGCGAAGCTTGTAAGTGCTGTACTGCCCGATAACCCCCAAATATGAATTCACGCTGGCTAAAAATTTCCCAAGGATCTCCTTGGTCGGCTTTTGATCTTTTTCCGCAAAAAGATCATTCCAATATCGGATCTTTTTATAAAAATTCCCTTTGGTTTGATTGCGGATATAAATGCGGTATGGCTTTATCGCCGCCCCTAAAAAAGACGCTCCCTTGGAAAAATGCTGAAGATAAATTTTTTTCGGATGAAGCTCTAAAAAAAGCTCTTCTTCCAAATATTTTCTCAAAAGAGGGATGATCGACTTAAGATGTTCTTTGTCTTGATGGACGATCACCAGATCGTCCACATAGCGTCCGTAATATTCGCAGCCGAGTTTATGCTTAACGAAATGGTCAAAATCATTGAGATAAACATTTCCAAATAATTGCGAAGTGAGGTTGCCGATGGGCAGGCCTTTATTTTCTCCGGCCCAAAACAAGCTCTTGGACCCGGGCAGACCCTGCCAATCGCTTTTTTTACCTTTAAATATTGGTAACCAGCTCCATCGCCTCCTTCTTCATATTCTCGCCCAAGGTATATTTGTATTCTCTGTCAAAATCTTTTATCGATTTGAACATCTCAAGCAAAAGATCATAGCTTGCTTTATAAACCGGAAGATGAAGATAAATAGCCATATTCTCAAAAAATTTTCGAGTTACAAATAGTCAAATAGTCCAAGCTGATATCAGTCCTTGACGCAACGAACCGAAAACCCGTTGGCCCGGTAATTGCTGTCCATGTTCGCATCGCCGCTGTGGAAGTACAGTAGCCGGGCATACGGAACGCTAACCGCGCTGCTCCAGTAGTAGCCGTTGGCACCCGCGTCGTAGACCACGGCATTGCTGCGATAGCGGTAACCGGCCGCTGTCAATTTAAGAGGACTGGCAAAAGCTCCAGTATAATTATTACCAGCAGTCCAGCTCACCCGCTCGGCCGTCCACTCCGCCTCGGTCGGTATCCGCCAGCCGCTGGGGCAGGGATTATTGGTACCCGAAACACCTTGCCACAAGGTTTCTATCTGAGGAGACACCCAGTCGTAAGGACTGCCCATGCCGTAGATAAAATTACCGTGGCCGGGATTGCTGGAGCCGGAAAGAACGGTGGTTATGCCGCTGGTGCGAGTTTGATGGCCGTCGTCCAGCCTGCCCCATTGGAAAAGATCGCCGTAAGCACAATTGCTCGGATAAGAGGTGCAATCATTAAAAGATGTAGCAACCTTTGTCGCTCCTAGGTTCCGATCCATCCAGCATTTACTATTATGTTCTACTGTTCCGTAGGTAACAGAGCTGCCTTTATAGGTAAAAGTGACTGTGCTCACTCCGCAGACAAACGCTCCGCCTTCATCGCCTTCTCCCGCTCCCCAGTCCCCGAACATCGGGGCGGTAGAGGTCTGGCTGATGCCGTTGCTGGTTTGGTCGGTGCAGATGTAGCCTGTCTTGGCCTCGGACTTGGCGCAGAGGGCATAGGCGTTAGTAGTGGTAGAGATATATTTGTAGGCATAGTCTCCGGTAGAAGTGGTGTATTTCGGATCCCTGGGGATGATGGACATATATCCGCTGCCTTTCATAGCTTGAGTGAAAGTGGCATTGGCGTCGCTGTCCGCTTCCAGGGAAATGCCGCTGCTGCCAGTGGACGGATAAGCTGCTGTTACCAGATAGTAGGCTTGCAGGCTTTTCCTGATCTGGGAGAGGTCGCTCTGGCGGCGAGTGTCGCGAGCGGCTTCCCGGGCGCCGTTGGTGGACACAAAAATAATCCCGGACAGGATGCCGAGGATGGTAATGACTACCAAGAGCTCAATGAGAGTGAAGGCTCTGGAGTTTTTACTCTTGAACTTTAATTTCCGCCCGAGAGAGAGAGAGAGAGAGAGAGAGGTGAAAAGTTTGGAGGTATTCATATTGAGTTGATTATATAAAAAATATGGGAAAAAACAATCAGGGTAATCCACAAACCGGACCTGTGCGGGTTTTCCCTACGCCGAGGGTCTAACCCTCCGGTAAAAATTTCTTTTTTTTCTGCAAGGGTTAGACCCCTCGAACTAAAAAAAGGGAAAAAGACGATGGACTGGAGAGTTGAAGATGATCGCTGTCTTATTGTTAATTGCGCAAAATTTCGTGCTTGAACCATTTTTCATGGAAATTGATCTTTGATCGCCAAATGCAAGGATCATTCTGATATTTCTGCCACCTCAACGGCGACTATCAGTAGATAGTCCTTTGATTTTAATTTAATCGTCTTATTGTGCAATCCGGGATTAAAAGATATTTTATCATTCTCCAATAAAGAACTATCCACGATTGTCCGGATCCCAATTATGCTCCCTAGCGGATAGCATGCGCCTATCTCGCAACCCATAGCTTCTTTAACTTCTTGCGGAGTGGCAAACCTCAAATTTTTCGATCCAAGAATCTTTTTCAATTTCTTTGAAGACAATTTTTTTCCTCCTGGCAGAACGGCTAATACAAAATCTTTATCCGCTTTTAGCAATAAAGATTTTGCTCCGGCATTGATTGATTCGCCCCCTGCCTTTGCCGCTTGTTCGCTCGTATAAACCGGTCCATGTTCAAAAACTTCATACTTGATCCCTCTTAAATCCAGCGCCTCAATTATTTTTTGATAGGGATTTTGCATATTATCTAATTTTTAAATCATTCCACTGTCACTGACAAAACTTAACCTTGGCAGGCATTTTTTTAATTTTATATTTTTGGGATTATATTTCCAAAAAATTTCCCACAAAAATCCCGCATCGCTTCTTAAATATCCGGCAAATTAAAGCTATCTTCCAATCATACGCTCTTATATAAAACACTGTATTCCTGCGACGTTTTTGATGAAGATAAATAACTATATTCTCGCGTTATAAACGATAAAGCAAATAGTCAAATAGTCCAAATTTAGATCAATTCTTGATGCACCGGACCGAAATGCCACTAGTCCGATCACTGTTGCTCACACCCGCCTCGCTGTCATTGAAGTAAAGTTCGTGGGAATTCAAGACATCAAAAGTGCTGCTCCAGTAGAAGCCGTAGGCATCCGCGAGGTGAACCACAGCATCGGCGCGAGAACGGTAACCGGTTGCTGTCAATTTAAGGGGGCTGGCAAAAGCTCCATTGTAATTTTGCTGGCTCCAGCTCGCCCGCTCGGCGTCCCACTCCTCGTAAGTCGGTAACCGCCAGCCGGAAGGACAAGGATTGTTGGTGCCCGAAACTCCCTGCCACAAATTATCTATTTGGGGAGACGCCCAGTCGTAAGGACTATCTAAAGCTGTAATAAAGTTGCTGTGGCCGGGATTACTGGAATCAGAAAGGGTTGCCGTCGTCCCGCTGTTGCGGACTTGATGGCCATCGTCCAATCTTCCCCATTGGAAAAGGTCGCCGTAAGCACAATTACTCGGATAAGAGGTACAGTCATTAAAAGATGTAGCAACTTTTGTCGCGCCCAAGTTCCGGTCCAGCCAGCACTCGTCGTTAACCGAACTGGTACTGTAATAAGTGACGGAAACATTGTTGTAATCGAATGTTACCGCGTCTCCGCAGGTAAACGTTTCCTCTTCGCCTTCGCTCTCGCCTCCTCCCGCTCCCCAGTCCCCGAACATGGCGACAGTGGAGGTCCGGCTGATGCCGCCGCTGTCCTGGTCGGCGCAGAAGTAGCCTTCCTTGTATTCGGACTTGGCGCAGAGGGTGTAGGTATCGGAAGTGGTGGAGATGTATTTGTAGTCATAGTCCCCTCCGGCAGTGTAGCTGGGATCCCTGGGGATGATGGACATATATCCGCCGCCTTTCATGGCTTGGGTGAAGGTGGCGTTGGCAACGCTGTCTTCTTCCAGGGAGATGCTGCCGGTGACGGGATAAACGCCGGTGGCTAAACGGT
>JBBABZ010000010.1:0-38227 GCA_041657385.1 Minisyncoccota bacterium
CCACTTCCGATACCTACACCCTCTGCGCCAAGTCCGAATACAAGGAAGGCTACTTCTGCGCCGACCAGGACAGCGGCGGCATCAGCCGGACCTCCACTGCCGCCATGTTCGGAGACTGGGGAGCGGGAGGAGGAAGCTCTAACGAAGACTGGCTCGCGGGCTACACAACCCGCAGGAAGATAACCATTGACCAGACCAAGGTTGACGAAGACCTGGCTGACTTTCCGGTCCTCGTCAAGCTGACCAGCGCTAACTTTGATTTTTCCGAAGCCAATGACGACGGCTACGATATCCGCTTCACTGCTTCCGACGGCCTTACTCTTTTAAGCTATGAAAGGGAACAGCATGACTCCGTCAGCGAAGAGGCGGAATACTGGGTCAAGGTCCCCAGTGTTTCTGGCACGGTTGATACCGAGATCTACATCTACTACACCACCACTGTCACGGCGGACGGGGCGGAGCCGGAGAGCGTGTGGGACGAGAACTATGTAATGGTCCAGCACATGAAGGACAATACGACTTCCGCGACGCTGGATAGTACCGGGAATAATAATGATGGGACGAAGGGAAGTGCTAATAATCCCCTTGAAGCAGATGGAAAGATAGGGAAAGGACAGACCTACGATGTCAACAGCGAAAAGATAAGCACTGGAGATGTTCTCAGTTTTGAGTACAATGAACCATTTTCAGTGGAGGCTTGGGCTTCTAACACTACTGATAATGTATATGGTATGTTAGCCTGTAAAGATAGGCATTATAATCATTATTCTCCATATTATAGGGGATGGTATCTTTGGAAATGGAACTCAGCTTATGGTCATACTTTGGTTCTTGATTTGATGAACGATGGAGATCAACCCTATCTTGTCAGAGTCAAGGGTTCTACTGCTTTAAATGATACGACTTTGAGACATTTGTCTTCTACTTACAGTGGAAGCGGCATCGCTTCTGGAGTGAAACTTTACGTAAATGGAGAGTTGGAAACAATGACTACCCAAACTGATAATCTCGGAGGAAGGACCATTTTACCAGTCGGTGGTAGTTTTAATATAGGGAATAGAGACGATGCGTCTTTTTTCGGAGCTGGGTGGATTGGAATTATAGATGAAGTTCGTATTTCGAATATAGTTCGTTCCGCAGAATGGTTAAAAGCCTCTTACAACTCTGGCAATGACACTTTATTAACTTGCGGGGATGAAGAAATATTGCCTTAACCTGTGTACCCAGCCGAGGGTTAGGTCTTTGTTTGGAAAATTGGCCGAAGCCCGGCTTCGGCCAATTTTACTTGCGGAAGATCTGTAAGGAGGGTGCCTTTCAGACTTATTCAGATCATGGAAGTTTGTTTTTATTATCCTTGATAAACTGCGATTCCAGAAGATCCGACCCTCGGCTGGGCCGCGATCCAGAAATTACAATTCTTGACATTTTTGATTTTGGCGGGCTAAAATGAATTGTTATGGAAGAGATATCTATTGAGGCTACGAAACTTTTTCAAATTGGCAGTTTTCCGGTGACTAATACTTTTTTGCTTATCTTAATGATAGGAGGATTTTTATCCCTCCTGTTTTTTTTGGTTTTTAGAAAAAAGAGCCTTTGGCCGGGAAAAGTCCAGAATTTTTTGGAATGGATATTGGAGAGTTATCTTAATTTTATTGATAGCGTAACGCACGATCGGGCTAAATCGGAAAAGGTTTTTCCGATTGCGGTCAGTTTGTTTTTAATGATCCTTTTATCTAATTTAGTGGAGCTTTTGCCCGGGCTGGGCCTTTTTTCTTTTTTGCGTTCGCCAAGCTCGGATATAAACTTTACTTTAGCTTTGGCTATATTATCCGTGCTTTTCATTAATTTTTCTTCGATCAAAGAGCTTGGATTATTCTCTTATCTTGGCAGGTTTTTTGATTTAAGAAGCCCCGTTCTGTTTTTTGTCGGGATACTGGAGGGACTGGGAGAATTTACCAGGGTGATCTCTTTATCAATGAGGCTTTTCGGAAATTTGTTCGCCGGAGAAACCTTGCTGATAGTAGTGGCCACCGGCATCCATTGGAGCCTAGCTTATTTCGTGCCATTGCCGTTTTTGGCCCTGGAAATATTGGTCGGGTTTATCCAAGCTTTTATCTTTTCGTCATTGGTAGTGGTCTTTTATACGACCGCCACGGTTTTACATGGAGAATAATCAAAAGAAAGATTTCTTGTATGCCGTCGGGCTGGGAACGCAAATGGGATTGTTGGTTGTCTTGCCGATGATAGCGTTTTTGCTTTTGGGAATATTTCTGGATAAAAAATTCAACACTTCGCCGTTATTCCTGATCTCGCTTGTAATTTTTTCAATTATTGTTACAATCGTTGATGTTCGTTGCCTTATTTTACCGTTCATAGAAAAAAATTCGCAAAAAAATAACAAAAATAATCAAGATAAAAATTAAGATTAAAATACTATGGAAACAGAAAGCATGAAAGCATTAGCAGCCGCTTTGTCTATCGGCTTAGGAGCTTTAGGGCCGGCCATCGGCGTCGGTTTGATCGGCAAGGGAGCCATGGAAGCCATGGGACGCAACCCGGAAGCTGCCGGCAAGATCCAGACTGCCATGATTTTGGCCATTGCCTTCGCTGAAGCTATCGCCATTTACGCATTAGTCGTTGCCTTGATCCTTAAATTCGTTTAGTCTCCGCTGCTAAATAGTGCCTGCCTTTTGGCAGGCACTCCCGTTTTTGCGGGATTTAACATTAGTTATCGCTTATGATGGGAATCGATTGGAAAATTTTATTAGGAGAGATGATCAATTTTTTGATCGTTTTATTTTTGCTAAAAAAATTCGCCTTAGGACCGTTTTTAAAAATTTTAAGAGAGAGAAAGCAAAAGATTGAAGAAGGGCTGGAAAGGTCAAAAGTCGCTGAAGAAAAAATAAAAGAAATAAGAACCAAGAGGGAAGAGATCATCGCTAAGGCCCAGCAGAAAGCTATAGAGATATTTGATCAGGGGAAAAAGAAAGGCGATGAAAAAATAAGGAGCTCTATCCTTTTAGGAGAACAGGAGAGGCTTAACATTCTTCAAACCGCTAAAAAAGAGACCCAAAGAGAGATAGACAAAATGAAAGATGCCGAGAAAGAAAGAGAAATATCGGTTGCCTTATCTCTGGCCGAAAAAATTTTAGGAGAAAAATTAGATGCTAAAAAAGATGAGGCGCTGATAAACAAGCTTTTAGCCGCGCAGAAATAATGAAAAACGAAGCTAAAATTTTTGCCAAGGCTTTTATTTCAGCTTTGGCCGGAAAAGACGAAAGCGGGCAGAGGCAAATAGTCCAGAATTTTTTAGAGGTCGTGGCCCGCAAGAAAAAAATATATCTTCTTCCTAGAATCTTAAAAGAATTGGAACTGATCGAAAAAGGAAGCGAAGCGGTTTTGGTTCTAGCCAGGGATTTGGACCAGGGGGCAGTGGAAGAGATAAAAGAAGGTTTGAAAAAAAGATTAGGCCGGGATAAGAAATTCAAGGTAGAGATAGACCAATCCATTATCGGCGGATTTAAAGCTAGGACTAGCAACCTTTTAATCGATTCTTCAATAAAAACGATCATCGAAAATATCAGGAAAAAATTAGTTTAATTTGGACTTAGGGCTAAGCCCCACAAATAATATGGAAATTTTAGACTATTTAAAAAAAGAGATAGAAAATCTGGACTTCAATTCCCAAAAAGAAGAGATCGGCCAGGTGATCGAGGTCAAGGACGGAACCGCTAAGATCAGCGGCCTTTTGAATGTGAGTTCGATGGAGATCATTAAATTTGAAGGAAAAGAAGAAGTTTTGGGCATAGCCTTGAACCTGGAAGAAACGGAAGTGGGAGCTATTATTCTAGGAGAAGACTCCAAGGTTAGGCAGGGAGATATCGTTAAAAGAACAGGCAAAGTCGTTTCCGTGCCGGTAGGAGAAGGAATGATCGGCCGCGTGATCGATCCTTTGGGACGGCCGCTGGATGGCAAGGGCAAAATTGATTCCAAAGAAGTAGGGCTGATAGAGAAGATCGGTCCGTCGGTCATTGAAAGAGAGGGAGTTGATTATCCTTTGCACACAGGCATTAAAATTATTGACAGCTTGATCCCGATAGGGAGAGGGCAGAGAGAATTGCTTTTAGGAGATAGGATCTCCACCAAGAGCTCTCTTGCTATTGATGTGATCATAAATCAAAAAACCGAGGCTAAAAGGCCGATTTGTATTTATGTGGCTATCGGACAGAAAAGAGCCAAGCTGGCCCGCACCATTGAAATTTTTGAAAAGAGCGGTGCTATGGAATATACCATTGTCGTGGCCGCCTCTTCATCCGACCCGGCTTCTTTCTTATATTTAGCTCCTTATTGCGGAGCGGCGCAGGGAGAATATTTTATGAACGCCGGAAAGGACGCGCTGGTCGTTTACGACGATTTGACCAAGCACGCTTGGGCTTGGCGCGAGATCGCCTTGATCTTAAGAAGGCCGCCGGGGAGAGAAGCTTATCCGGGCGATATTTTCTATCTTCATTCGAGATTGCTGGAAAGAGCAGCTAAACTTAGCAAGGAAAAAGGAGGCGGATCATTGACCGCGCTTCCGATCATTGAAACCCAGGCCGGAGATATTACCGCTTATGTCCCTACTAATGTTATTTCCATTACCGATGGCCAGATCTTTTTTGATGCCGGTTTATATCTTAAGGGACAACGGCCGGAGGTAAATGTAGGCCTTTCCGTTTCCAGAGTCGGCTCTGCGGCCCAGACCAAGGCTATGAAAAAAATAGCTTCGACTTTGAAGCTGGAACTGGCCCAATTTAAAGAGCTGGAAGCCTTTTTGGAATTTGCTGAAGAGGTTGACCAGGAAACCCGCGAAAAAATAGAAAGAGGTAAAAGAATGATGATGCTTTTAAAGCAGGAAGAAAGGAATCCGTTGGCGTTCGAAAAAGAAGTTTTGATCATTTTCGCCGCTGTTAAGGGATGGCTGGATAAAGTTAAACTGGCCGATATCAAACAGGCGGAAAAAGATATTTTTGAATATTTTGAATCTATCAGGCCGGAAATATTAGAGAATATAAAGAAAACCAGGGATATTAGTCCCGAACTTCGTTCGGAATTGGAAAAAGGGTTAAGAGAAGCGCTGCAAAAATATGAGGTCCAAGGAAATTAAACAAAAAATCGGTTCGGTTGGGAATATTTCCAAGATCACCAATGCTTTGGGGTTGGTTTCGGCGGTCAAGATGGGCAAGGCCCAGAATTTAGCGCTTAATTCCCGGCCATTTGCCCTAAGGGTTTACCAGATGCTGAAAAAATTAAGCGCGTATCAAAAAAAAGAAGGGCTGGCCAGTTTTTATTTTAAGGATCGGCCTACGGAAAAAATATTAGCTGTAGTGGTTAGCTCCGACAGGGGTTTTTGCGGATCTTTTAATAAAAATATTTTGAATTTCGCCCAGAAACAAATTAAGGAGTTTGAAAAAATAGCGCCAGTGGAAATCGTTGCCATCGGAAAAAAGTCGTCAACTTTTTTTAAGAAAAAAGGATATAAACTGAAAATAGAATTCAGCGGGATCGGAGACTTTGGAAAACTGAATGAGATAAGGCCTCTCGCCGAATTACTGACCAAATATTTTGAGAAAGAATATCAAAGAGTGTATCTTATTTTCACTAATTTTGTAACGACTTTAACCCAGGAGCCTTGCATTATCCAGGCTTTGCCGGTGAAAGAAGATGTTTTTGAGAAACTTTTAAAGGAGCATGCTCCAAAGGCGTCGAAAGAAATGGAGCCGGAGCCTTATTTGGAATATGTTTTTGAGCCGAGCCCCAAAGAGATATTTGAAAGCCTGGTGCCGGAGCTTGTTACTTTCGAGATATACCATTCGATCTTGGAAGCTAACGCTTCCGAACATTCGGCTCGTATGATCGCCATGAAGAACGCTTCCGACAACGCCAAAGAGATCATTAAATTTTTAATTTTGGATTATAACAAGGCCAGACAGGAGCAGATCACCTCCGAACTGGGAGAAATAACTTCAGCCAAAGAGGCAATAAGTTAATAAATTTTCAATTACCAATTTTCAATTTTCATTAAATTTTCAATGAGCCAATTTCCAATCTGTGAAATATCCGCTCGTTGCTTATTTGAAAATTGAAAATTAAAAATTGAAAATTAACGATTGTATGGCAAAAATAGTTCAAATATTAGGACCGGTAATAGATATTGAATTCGAGAATGATCTTCCGCAAATGTTCAACGCTTTGAGCGTTAAGGGAAGGGATTTGATCTTGGAAGTGGAACAGCACATCGGAGCCAACAAGGTCCGCGCTTTGGCGATGGGCCCGACAGACGGTTTAAAAAGAGGAGATGAGGTTGTCGATACCGGATCGCCCATTAAAGTTCCGGTCGGAAAGGAAATTTTGGGAAGGGTTTTAAATGTTTTGGGCCAGCCGATCGACGGAAAAGGCGAGATCAAGGCCGTTAACTATGCTTCCATCCATAAAGCCGCTCCGACCTTGGAAGAGCAAAAAACAAAAATTGAAATTATGGAAACCGGTATCAAAGCCATTGATCTTTTGACTCCGGTTCCAAAAGGAGGAAAAGTCGGATTGTTCGGCGGAGCGGGCGTGGGCAAAACGGTTTTGATCCAGGAGCTGATCAGAAATATTGCGGCTGTCCATCAAGGCGTTTCGGTTTTTGTGGGCGTGGGCGAACGCTCCCGCGAGGGAAAGGATATTCTCGTGGATATGGAAAATTCGGGAGTGTTGAAGAATACCAGCCTTGTCTTCGGGCAAATGAACGAAACCCCGGGAGTGCGTTTCAGAATTGCCTTGACGGGACTGACAATTGCCGAGCATTTCAGGGACCAGGAGAAAAAAGACACCTTGCTTTTTATCGATAACATTTTCCGCTTTGTGCAGGCGGGTTGCGAGGTTTCCACTTTATTGGGCCGCATTCCTTCGCAAACCGGCTACCAGCCGACTTTATTTTCGGAGGTCGGCGCTTTGCAGGAAAGGATTACTTCGACCAAGGACGGGTCCATCACTTCCATTCAGGCGGTCTATGTGCCGGCCGATGATTTGACCGACCCAGCCGTGGTTTCCACCTTTTCGCATTTGGATGCCACTATCGTTTTGTCCCGCTTGATCGCGGATTTGGGAATTTATCCGTCCATCGATGTCTTAGAGGGAACCTCGACCATTCTTGATCCGAGTATTGTCGGACAGGAGCATTATTTTGTGGCTAGCGAAGTGGTCAGAATATTAAAGAGATATAAGGATTTGAGGGATATTATTTCTATTTTGGGAGTAGAAGAGCTGGCCGAAGAAGACCGCCTGATCGTCCAGCGCGCCCGGAAAATACAAAAATTCCTTTCCCAGCCGTTTTATGTGGCCCAGATCTTTACCGGGAAAGAAGGAAAATATGTGCC
This sequence comes from Minisyncoccota bacterium, assembly GCA_041657385.1. Lineage (GTDB taxonomy): Bacteria > Patescibacteriota > Minisyncoccia > Minisyncoccales > JAQTVQ01 > CAIMDX01. The sequence continues at coordinate 7,401 of JBBABZ010000010.1, forward strand.
GCTTAAAGACACAATAGAAGGATTTAGAAAGATCGTTTCCGGCGAAATGGATTCCAAAAAAGAAGACGATTTTTATATGAAGGGAGGGATCCAGGAAGTAATATAACTTTTATGAAATTAAGCCTTCTCAGCCACGAAAAAATAGTTTTTCAGGGAAATATCCGTTCCGTTACTTTGCCCGGCCTTGCCGGAGAGCTTACGGTGCTTGAGGATCATGTGCCGCTGATCACGCCCTTGAAAAAGGGAAAGATAACGATCCAAGACGAAGATTCGAAAGAATTTATTTTTGACATTGAAAAAGGAGTTTTGGAAGTCCAGCCTAAAGAAACAACGGTTTTGGTAACAGGAGAAGTTTTTCTTTATTGCCAAGCCGGAGAGTTAGAGAAGAAATAGATAATTTCGCTGTCTTCAAAAGCCGTCCGCATCGCGGGCGGTTTTTATTTGCAGCTGCTTCTTGTTGATAATTTTTTAAAAGCCTTGAGAGATAAGGGGAAAAGAGGTTATTGACAAAGATCCAGACCGAGCTTATCATGGTCTTAATATGAGTATCCTGAATGTCCAAAACAGAATGCATCTCTCTATTACCGCTAAATTTGCCGGTAAACTTTTTATTTGCGGCAAAGGACCAACAGTATAGGTAAGGGAAAAGCTCATAGAACAAACTTAAATACAATCAGTAATAAATAATAAAAGCTAACTCCCTTACCCAAAAGGGATTTTTTATATATATGGCAACAACAATGCTCCAAGATAAAAAATTTTATTTAACTAGAGAAGGCCTGTCTAAGATCAAGAAGGAGTTTGAGGAATTAAAAAAGATAAGGCTGTCCAAGACCAGGGGGGATGTTCCCAAGGTTTTGCAATCGGAAGATATAGATTCGGAATACTTATTATTCCAGGAAGATATGGAGATGCTTGAAAACAAGCTTCAAGATTTGGATACGATCTTGAAGAATTATGAGATAATAACGCCGCCAAAAGAAGACAAGGAAACAGTTTATTTGGGGTCAAAGGTTTTTTTGCAGGATAATTCGGGAAACAAAACTTCTTTTACTCTGGTCGGAACGCTGGAAGCCAACCCTTTTGAAGGAAAAATATCCAATGAGTCGCCAGTCGGCCGGGCATTGCTGGGCCGGAGAATAGGAGAGGCGGTTGTCGTAAAAAATCAGCCCAATTTTGCTTATAAAGTATTGAAAGTTTCCCAAGGAGAAGCTTAGCCGTTAGCTAGATTAAAAATGAAAATGCCGGTTCCTCGCCGGCATTTTTGATGGACTGCCTTTCGTTTTTAGCTTAAAATGAGACAATAAGAAATCAAGCTAAATTAATAATAAAAAAACAAGCATGAGCGGTTTAAAGATCAATCCGGTTGTCAGAATTTTAGTTTGGAGCGATTTGGTTTTTTGGACGGGATGGGGGCTGATCGGACCTGTTTTTGCCATATTCATTTTACAAAACATTGAAGGGGGGAGCATTGCGGTAGTAGGGTTTGCCACTGCCGTTTATTGGATAGTGAAATCAATTTTAAGAATACCGATCGGGCTTTTCCTGGATTCTTTTAAGGGAGAAAAAGACGATTATTGGTTCATGACCGGCGGGCTTTTTATTGCCGCCTTAATTCCTTTTGGCTATGTCTATGCTTTCTTGCCATGGCATCTCTATCTTCTTGAAGCTGTCCATGCTTTGGCGATGGCTATGAGTTTGTCAGGGTGGGCGGCGATTTTCAGCCGGCATCTCGATAAAGGCAAAGAGGCGACCGAGTTCGGGTTAGACGCTACTGCCGTTGGTTTGGGCACGGGTATTTCCGGAGCCTTGGGCGGATTGGCCCTCACCTATTTTTCTTTCCAGCAAGTTTTTGTTGTAACCGGTTTTTTGGGATTGCTCGGAGCTTTGCTTCTTTTGCTCTTAAGGGAAGGGATAGAGACATCGATAAGGCCGTTCCATTTCGGCCCGATGAGAAAGATCAAAGCAATTTTTTATCGAGAGGCCCAGGAGAAGCAAGAAAAATAATGAACCAAGAATTAGCAAAAATTTTATACGAGATAGGCGATTTTTTGGAAAGCGAGGATGTGCCGTTCAAACCGTATGCTTATAAAAATGCGGCTATTACAGTTGACGCCTTAGAACAAGACATATCGGATATTTATAAAAAGGGCGGATTGAAGGCCCTAGAAGAAATTCCAAGCGTAGGCGGCAGTATTTCCCAAAAAATAGAAGAATATATCAAGACCGGCAAGATAAAATATTACAGCGAATTGAAAAGAAAATTGCCGGTTAAGCTGGAAGAAATAATCGCTGTTGAAGGAATGGGTCCGAAGCGCGCCAGATATTTTTTCCAAAAATTAGGCATCGCCGACCTTAAAGATCTGGAAAAAGCGGCAAGACAAAACAAGATCGCCGGATTGTTCGGTTTCGGGCCCCGAGCTCAAGCGAACATTCTCCAGAGCATAGAATTTTTGAAACGGTCCAAAGGAAGGTTTTTGTTGGGAGAGATTTTGCCTAAAGCCCAGGAGGTTTACGATAAGCTGAAAGCTATTAAAGAAGTTGAGCAAGTTGATTTCGCCGGCTCATTAAGGCGGATGAAAGAAACCATCGGCGATGTGGATTTTTTAGTAGTTTCAAGCCAGCCGAAAAAAGTAATGGATTTTTTTACGAGCCTGCCGGGCATCGTAAAAATTTGGGGCCAAGGGGGGACCAAAGCTTCAATAAGATTAAAAGAGGGTTTTGATATGGATTTGCGGGTAGTGCCGAGGAGAAGTTATGGATCGGCTTTGCAATATTTTACAGGTTCCAAGGACCATAATATTGTTTTGAGAAAGATCGCCATAGAGAAAGGATTAAAACTTTCGGAATACGGTCTTTTTTGCGGGTCGAAGATGGTCGCCGGAGAAAACGAAGAAGGGATCTATAGCGCTTTAGGCTTGGCTTGGATCCCGCCGGAGTTAAGAGAAGATCGCGGCGAGATAGAAGCGGCTCAAGCAAAAAAACTGCCGGAATTGGTTGGCCTTAAAGATATTAACGGCGACTTGCATTGCCATACTGACTGGAGCGGCGGGCAGAATACCATATCAGAAATGGTTGAAAAAGCCATAGAAATCGGCTATGAATATATAGGCATCACTGATCATACTAAATATTTGACGATAGAGCACGGCTTAAACGAAAAAGAACTGTCAGCGCAAAGAACCGAGATAGATGGAATTAATGAAAGATTCAAAATTCAAGATTCAAAATTCAAGGTTCTCCAAGGCTGTGAAGCTAATATTTTAAAAAATGGTTCAATCGATATTAAAGACGAAGCCTTAGCCAAATTGGATTACGCGATCGGCGGCGTGCACTCCCATTTTAAAATGGAAAAAGATCAAATGACCGAGAGGATGATCAAAGCGATGAAAAATCCGAATATAAAAATAATTTCCCACCCGACCGGCAGGATATTGAAAAAGCGCGATGAATACCAGGCGGATTTTAACAAGCTTTTGCGGGCAGCTAAAGAATTTAATGTGGCTTTGGAGATAAACGCTTGTCCCGAAAGGCTTGATTTGAATGATATTAATATTAAAAAGGCTAAAGAGTCCGGAGTAAAGATGGCAATAAACACCGATAGCCATATCAAAGACCAGATGCGTTATATGGAGCTTGGGGTGGCCCAGGCGCGGAGGGGGTGGGCAGAGGAGAGCGACATTATCAATACCTGGCCATTGGAGAAGTTGTCAGGGTATTTGCGACATAGAAAATAATTTTTGCCGCCCGCTCTCTTTCTCCAGCGGAAAGAGAGCTAAATCCTCGGCAAAATTTGCGGCCTTCTGGCCGCAACCGAGCAATTTTGCCTGCGGACGCGGCAAAAATCATCTTCTATGTCTCTTAGGTAGGCATTTTGATTTTTAAATTGATTTGTTGATTTGGTTTAAGAATTGATTCATTGAAAATTTAATGAAAATTGAAAATTAATTATTGTTATGGCTTCAGAAAAATCAGCCGGAGCAGTAATATTCAGAAAAGAGGAGGGAGAAATTCATTACCTGCTTTTGCATTACGCCGGATCCAAACCTAATGCCAAAGGATATTGGGATTTTGCCAAAGGGCATTTAGAAGAAGGGGAAACGGAGATGGTTGCGGCTTGCCGGGAGATAGAGGAAGAAACCGGGTTGAAAGATCTTCGTTTTATCCCAGGATTCAGGGATTCTATAAAATATTTTTTCAGGGCCCAAGGGAAAACCATTTTCAAAACAGTCGTTTTCTTCTTGGCGGAGGCGGAGCAAGAAGAAATAAAAATTTCTGATGAGCATATCGGCTATGAATGGCTGCCATTCGATCAAGCTTTTAAAGAAATGAAGTTTGCCAACGCTAAAAAGATTTTAACCAAAGCCAATAATCATTTAATAAACGATCCCGCCAATCATTTTTCATTTTGATTTTTTCATTTTGATTTTGACTGAGCGGAGCGAAGGAACATGGCTAAAGCAATTTTACTTTTTTCGGGCGGGCTGGACTCGCTTTTGTCTTACAAAATTTTGAAAGAACAAGGGGTAGATGTTTTCCCGGTTACTTTTGAGAGCTATTTTTTCGGTTGCGGCCAGGCTAAAAAAACGGCCGCCGGCAACGGATTAGAAGTGAACGCGGTGAATATCGCCGAAGATCAATTAAAGATAGTCAAAAATCCGGAACATGGGCGCGGGCAGCACCTAAATCCCTGTGTTGATTGCCATTTCCTTATGCTAAGGAAGGCTAAAGAAATAATGGAGGCTAAAGGAGCTGATTTTATCGCTACAGGCGAAGTCCTCGGCCAAAGGCCGTTTTCCCAAAACAACAATACTTTTCAGATGATGGAGAAGCAGGCCGGCCTGGAGGGGCTTATTTTAAGGCCTCTTTCGGCCAAGCTTTTGCCCGAAACCATCCCTGAAAAACAGGGATGGGTGAAAAGAGAAAGCCTTTTTGATTTTCAAAGCAAATCAAGGAAGGGCCAGCTGGAATTGGTCAAAAAGCTTGGCATCGAATATTTTCCCCAGCCAGCCGGCGGCTGTTTGCTGACCGACCCGCAATTTTCGGAGAGGCTGGGAGAATTATTAAAGAGAAAGCCTGATTTTACAGGCGCCGATGTCCAAATTTTAAAAAATGGACGGATATTCTTTGAAGATGATTTTTTTGCAGCCGTAGCCAGGGACCAAAAAGAAGGGGAGTGTTTAGCCGGCCTGAGAAAGCCGGAAGATTTGCTGATTGAGCCGGAAAATTTTGCCGGTCCGGCGGTTTTGATCAGATTTTTAATCATAGCAACAGGGGGGCATTCCGCCGAAGCTTTGGAAAAAGGGAAAAAGCTGATGATAAAATATTCAAAACAGGATAAATTGCCAGCCCAGCCGGAGATAAATATTTTATAGCCCTATTGGGCCTGGCAGTTGGCATCCAAAACAAAAACCGCCAAGGCGGTTTTTGTTTTTCTGCTCTACTTTACTTTAGCGACGACTGCTTTGAAGATTTTCAGATTCTTGGCTGCGAAACCTGCCAATATCTTGCGGTCTAATTCAATATTGGCCTTTTTCAGCGCGGCAATGAATTTACTGTAAGACAGTCCTTCAGCGCGAACGGCAAAGTTGATGTGGGTTTGCCATAACGATCTGATGGTTCTTTTCTTTACTCTGCGATCGCGGTAGGAGTATCTGCGGGCTTTCATCAAAGCCAATTTGGCTGATTTAAATTTGGATTTTCGCCCCCATTTGAATCCTTTTGCCTCGCTGATCGTATTTTTTCTTCTTTTGTTGGCGGCAACACCTCTTTTTATTCTTACCATATTTTAGTAGCTTACAATTCTTTTTATCTTTTTAACTTCATTAGGAGAAACTTCGACCCATTTTCTTAGACTTCTTTTTTTCTGAGATGATTTTTTAGACAAAAGATGGTCTTGGCCGGTCGGTCTCCTTAAAATTTTTCCGGTTTTGGTTATCTTAAACCTTTTAGCGATACATTTCCTGGTTTTTGCTTTGTTTGCCATATTATTTTTTTGAAATAATTATCGTTAGGGCCCTCATTTCTTTTTTGAGCTCCCTTTCAGTTTTTATCGGGATTTTAGAGTTTAAAATTTCCAAAAATTGATCGATCTTTTGTTCGGCGAATCCTCTCAAGCCCTTTTCCCTTCCTCTCAAGATCAGCTCTACTTTGATTTTTGATCCGTCTTTTAAAAATTCTTCAGCTTGCTTGGCTCTGGTTTCCAAGTCGTGGACTCCGATATTAAACCCTAGCCTGATGCCCTTTATTTCTCCGGTTTTGCCGCTGACCTTTTCTTTCCGTTCTTTTTTTTGTTCGGCGTAGAGATACTTGCCGTAGTCTCCAAGCTTGCAAATCGGCGGTTCAACCTTTTCGGTAATTTGGATTATGTCCAGTTTTTTTTCCTGGGCCATCCTCAAGGCTTCGGCTAATGGTAAAACGCCTATCTGCTTGCCTGTTTCATCGATCAAGCGCACTTCAGGGGACCTTATTTGGTTGTTGATGAATACTCTTTTAATAAGTCTTTTTGGATTAAATATTTTTTAATCTTTATCCGCCAAAAGGGGACATCTTTAAGCGAATTCGCTAAATTGAGGTTGGTGGACCCCATTAGAAAGTTTACATTCCAGAATATTAATAAAACTATTATTTTTCTAAGAATAACGGTTTTATAAAATATCTTTTAATCTAAAATTTCTAATGGGGTGGAGGCGGGGGTATTGAAACCCCGTCCAAAAAAATCATTCAAAGTTTTCTACAAGCTTAGCCTGTTTTGAATTTTCGAAGGATCAAGTGTGTAGCAGGCAAAACCTTGATTCTTCTATCCTGAGCCAAATCGATAACTGTTTCAGGAAAGACAGTTATCTATCTCGAAAATTGACACCCGCTGAAGCTTATCGAGAATAGGCCGGCGGATGGAATTAAGCTAAAGCTAATTCGGGTTGTTTGAATAAGTTGGCACTTATAGGTTTGATAGGGCGGATTAACGAGCGGACCTATCATGCTCGGCTTGCTTGTTTTGAACGAAGCTTTTTTGTCGAAGCAATCGCCCCCATGGTTATATTACCTTGCGAGGGCTCTCCTTATCTCTCGTTCGGCATCGCGGGTTTTGATAAGTTCTTTTTTGTTGAACTTTTTTCTACCCCTTCCAATGCCAAACTCAAGCTTCAATTTAGCGTTATTATCATACAACCTTAAAGCCACTAAAGTCAAGCCTTTAACCTTTGTTTTGCCTATCAAATAATTGATCTCTTTCCTGTTCAAGAGTAATTTTCTGGCGCGCTGCGTATCATAATTAGACATAATGTTGCCGGGTTGGTAAGGGGGAACATTGGCGCCCAGCCAGAATAATTCCGGCCGCCTGGCTCTTTTTTCCTGCCGAAGCATCACATACGTACCATTTAAGCTGGCGCCGTTGGTTTTTATGGATTTAACTTCTTGGCCGTTCAAAACAAGGCCGGCTTCGAACCGGTCGAGGATCTCATAGTCGAATTCCGCTTTTCTATTTTCAGAGATGATCTTCACAATCTCATCTTAAACCGGTAACCGTTGGTTTGTCCACATCATTTCAAGATAGTTTTTGTAAAAAACTTTAAATTTCAGGCAAAATCCGCTAAACTCAAAAGGTATGACATTGAAAGATAAGCTTTTGGAGTTTTTAGAGGGATCGGTTAAATCATTACAAGGCCAAAATATCGTGCCCGTTGATTTTGACACGGCTAAAATAAAAATTGATTATCCTGATTACGGCCGTGGCGATTACGCGGCTGGCTTGGCTTTGCAAATAGGCAAATTGATTGGAAAGAATCCAATGGAAACAGCCGAGATTTTGAAGAAGGAAATAGAGAAACAAAATCCAATTGAATTTGAACGGATAGAAGTTGCAGCTCCCGGGTTTCTTAATTTTTTTGTTTCCGAAAAATTTTTACTGGGAGAGCTGGAAAAAATATTGGAAGAGAAAAAAAATTATGGCCGCGGTAAAAAGAACGGCAAATCGGTTTTAGTTGAATATTCCGCAGTGAATGTTGCCAAGCCTTTCGGCATCGGCCATTTGCGGTCAACGATCATCGGCCAAGCGCTTTATAACTTATATGAATTTTTGGGCTGGAAAACGATCGGTATCAATCATTTAGGTGATTGGGGAACACAGTTCGGCAAATTGAGCTATCAGCTTTTTGAAAAAAAATTGAAGGGGACCTCTTCCGGAAAGGCGGCTAAAATTTTAAATAATTTGACCCTCGCGGATCTTGAGAAAGTATATGTTGAATTTCACCAAGAAGCGGAAGCCAAGCCGGAAATGGCAGATTTCGGCCGCCAATGGTTTAAAAAGCTTGAACAGGGAGATAAGACCGCCAAAATGATCTGGAATGCTTGCGTGAAGATAAGCCTGAAAGAATTCAATAGAATTTACAGCTTGCTCGACGTAAAAATAGATCACGCGATAGGAGAAAGTTTTTATCAGAATAAAATGGAGGCAGTTATTAATGAGGCTAAAGAAAAAGGCTTAGCCAAGGAGAGTCAAGGCGCTTTGATCTTTGAATATCCGAATGGATCTTTGCCTCCGGCTATGTTTTTGAAATCGGATGAAACTTCCACTTATTTTGTCCGGGATCTGGCCGCTATCAAGTATCGCATTAAGCGGTGGCATCCCGACTTATTTATTTATGAGATTGGAGCCGAACAAACATTGCATGTCAGGCAATTCTTTTTAGCTGCCGAGCTTTTGGGATGGATCCGGAAAGATCAGCTTGCCCATATAGGACATGGTCTTTACCGCACGGCTGAAGGAAAATTTTCCACGCGCAAGGGGCAAACTATCCATTTGGAAGAAGTTTTGAATGAGGCGATTAACCGCGCGGAAAAACTGATCTCCGGGTCCGAGCAGAACAAAGATCTTAAAGTCAAAGAAAAAGCACAGATCACCGAGATGGTAGGGATAGGAGCGATAAAGTACAACGATCTTTCCCAGCATTATTCCAAAGAGATCATTTTTGATTGGGATAAAATGTTGAATCTTAAAGGCAATTCCGGGCCGTATCTGCAATACGTTATCGCCCGATGTCAAAGCATCCTAAATAAAGCAAAAAATCGCGGAGGGTTAGACCTTCGGGAAGTTAAGATGGCTGTTGAGGAGCGGGCGGTTTTGGGAATGCTTTTTAAGTTTCCGGAAATAGTAGCCGAGGCGGCTCGAACCTTTTCGCCCAACCTTTTGTGCAATTTCGCTTATGAGCTGGCGCAAAAATATAATTTATTTTACGAAAAATTGCCGATCCTGAACGCCGAGAAAAAAGAGCAAAAAATTTTCCGTTTGGCTCTTACCAAAGCTGCTGCCCAAATCTTAAAAAATTCTCTCAATCTTTTGGGGATCAAATCGCCGGAGAGGATGTAAAAAAGTGGAAAATCTTACACGGGTGAAACCCGTGTAAGATTTTTTGTGGAAGAGAACGGTATCCGCCGTTTTTTACTAGCCTGTTAATTGTTTCAGTTTGAACAAAAGCGGCAAAAATGCTAAGGAATTTGTAGAGGACAAATTGTATAGGCTTACGGTATATTTTTTTCTCTAATAGAACAGAAATAGAGTTCAATTTGTCTAAAAATTGGCAAATTGACGCTGAAACTTCGAATAAAGACCGATTATTATAGATATCAAAGCTATTAATAATTTTTTTAATTTTCACAAATTTATATGGTTTTTGAAGGGGGTGAAAACGATCCCTCCAAACGGGAAAAAGAAGTTATAGAATTTTGGAAGAAAAATGGAATTTTTGAAAAATCCGTAGAGCAAAGAAAAAATTGCCCTGTTTTTAATTTTTACGACGGCCCTCCATTTGCCACCGGTTTGCCTCATTATGGCCATATTTTAGCTTCAACCATCAAAGATGTGGTGCCCCGTTATTGGACCATGAAGGGCCGCTATATTACACGCCGCTGGGGCTGGGATTGCCACGGTTTGCCCATTGAGAATATTGTTGAGGAAAAATTGAAAATTTCCGGCAAAAAACAGATCGAAGAGATCGGCATTAATGTTTTCAACCAGACTTGCCGAGAAAACGCTTTAACTTGCGCGCACGATTGGGGGAAGATGGTCGAGAGGATCGGCCGGTTTGTTGATTTTGAGAATTCCTACAAAACGATGGACAATTCTTACATCGAATCCGTCTGGTGGGCGATCAAAGAGATTTGGAAGAAAGGGATGATCTATGAAGGGAAGAAGGTTTTGCTTTATTGTCCGAGATGCGAAACACCTCTTTCTAATTTTGAGGTGGCGATGGATAACAGCTATAAAGACCTGACCGAAGAATCGGTGGTTGTTAAATTTAAAATCAAAAGCGATGACGCTGAATTATCAAAAGCCTCTTTGCTGGCTTGGACAACCACTCCTTGGACTTTGCCATCTAACTTGGCTTTGGCTATCAATCCAGAGTTTGTTTATGTTTTAGTTAAGGAAGGAGAAGAATATTTGATCTTGGCCAAAAACAGGGCCAAAAATTACGGCTTGGAAGAAAACACGATAAAAGAGATCAGCGGAAAAGATTTGGTCGGATTGTCTTACGAGCCGCTTTATAAGGCTAGATTAAGCGAAGAAGAATCGGCAAAAGTTTATAAAGTTTTACCCGCTGATTTTGTAACAGCGGAAGACGGAACCGGGATCGTACATATCGCTCCGGCTTACGGCGAAGATGATTACAAGCTTGGCGCGAAATTCGGCTTGCCGGTTTTGTCGTTGTTGAATAACAAGGGCCGGTTCGTTGAAGAATCGCCGGAATTTATACGGGGAAAAAAATTCAAAGAGTCTGACGAATTTGTTAAAAAAGATCTATTTCAAAGAAATTTACTTTATAAAACGGAAAAGACCACTCATCCTTATCCTTTTTGCTGGAGATGCGGAACAGCTTTATATTACAACGCCATTCCCGCCTGGTTTATCAATATCCAAAAAGTAAAAAGCCGGTTGATCGAACTGAACGAAAATATCAATTGGCATCCGGATCATTTAAAATACGGCCGTTTTCAAAAAGGATTGGAATCAGCGCCCGACTGGAACATTTCCAGGAACCGTTATTGGGCTTCGCCGTTGCCTATTTGGCGCTGTAAAGAATGCGGAAAATTGGAAGTTGTCGGTTCTATTGCCGAGCTGGAAAAATTGAGCGGCAAAAAAGTAGAAGACCTGCATAGGCCTTTTGTTGATGAGATCAATTTTTCTTGCGAATGCGGCGGTTTAATGGAAAGAGTGCCGGAAGTGATCGACTGCTGGGTGGAATCCGCTTCTATGCCCTTTGCTGAGCTTCATTATCCTTTTGAGAATAAAGAGGTTTTTGCCAAACGGCTGCCTGCGCAATTCGTAGCTGAATATATTGCCCAAACCAGGGCTTGGTTCTATGTTATGCATGTGATGTCGACAATTTTGTTCGATAAGGTTCCTTTTGAGAATGTCGTTACAACCGGCACAATGCTTAACGAAAAAGGAGAGAAGCTTTCTAAATCTAAAAAGAATTATCCCGATCCGTGGGGAGTGATAGAAAAATACGGAGCTGATTCTCTAAGGCTTTATTTAATGTCTTCTTTGGTAATGAAAGGAGAGGATTTGTGTTTCTCTGAAAAAGATTTAAAAGAAACTTATCAAAAAAATATTCTGCTGTTTTTGAATGTTTATTCTTTTTACAAAACTTACCAGCAAGGGCCAGCGGATTTTTCTTTGCCTCAAAGCCAGCACATTTTAGACAAATGGATTTTGTCCAAGCTTAACCGATTTATCAAAGAAACAACTGAAAAGATGGACGGCTACGATGTTGTTTTGGCGGCCAGAAATATCGAAGGATTTATTAACGATCTTTCAACTTGGTATTTAAGAAGATCAAGGAGCAGGTTCAAAGAAGGGGATGCCGAAGGCATCAAGACTTTTGGCTATGTCATTTTCCAGACAGCCAAGGTTTTGGCTCCGTTCGCCCCTTTTGTTTCAGAGTATGTTTATAAAACGATCGGCGGAGACAAAGAGTCGGTCCACTTGTGCGATTGGCCGGTTTTTGACCAGAACTTAATTGACGATAAATTGGAAGCGGATATGGAGGAAACAAGAAATATTATTACCGAGGCTTTACGCTTAAGGGCGGAAGCGGGGTTTAAAGTAAAACAGCCTTTAGCTGAATTAAAAGTCAAAAAAGCTTCGGAAAGCGTTCAAACCAATGTTTCTTTTGGAGAGCTGATAAAAGAAGAAGTTAATGTTAAAAAGGTTTCTTTCGGCGGACAATTTGAAAAGAATATGGAGCTAGATACCGAGCTTACTCCCGAATTGAAAGAAGAAGGGCTGCTTCGCGAAATTTCTAGGCAGATCCAGCAGATCAGGAAAGAAGCTGGGCTTACTCCCAAAGACGAAATTTTGGTAAGATTTAATGGTAGTGTCTTGCTTAACCAAATTTTAGAAAAAAATAAAAAAGCTTTAGCTAAAGACGTGGCCGCTAAATCCTTAGAATCAGGAGATGAAGATGCCAGTATCAAGTTGCAAAAAAAGGTAAAAATAAGCGGCGACGAGCTTTGGCTCGGAGTTGAAGTTAATAAAAAATAAAAGATAAGGGCTCTTTTCTGCCGCTTTATGGCGAAGAACGGGGTCTTTGAAAAAAAATGAAAAAAATTATTCTCATTTTTGCAACCCTCGTTCTTATTCTAGTCGCCAGTTTTTATTTATGGAAGCAAAGCTCTTATTCCAAAGAAACGATCAAGCTTGAAATATTAGGAGTGCAAAAGGCCGCCTTGGGAGATAGAATAGATTATGTCGTTAAATTTAAGAACAACGGAACGATCAGGGCTGAAAATCCAGAGCTTTCTTTTGAATTTCCAAAAAATTCTATTTTGGAAGATGGGAGCGACAGGATTCAAAGGATGTCTTCTATTCAATTAAAGGGGGATATTTATCCTGGAGAGGAGCGCAGTTTTGTTTTTTCGTCTAGGCTTTTAGGAAAGGAAGGAGAGGCAAAAACAGCCAAAGCGGTTTTAACTTTCCAGCCGAAAGGGTTGAATACCAGAAATGAAGTTTCCACGACCTTCACTACTATCGTGGAAAAAGCCTCTTTAAATTTTACTCTTGATCTCCCCTCTTCAGTGGCCGCCGGAAAAGTTTTCAGTTTCAAAATAAATTATTGGTCTAATATTCCATATCCCCTAACCGATTTAACCTGTAAGATCCTCCAGTATCCTTCTGGTTTCGAATTTGTTTCAGCCAAACCGCAAGCTTTGGACCAGACACAATGGAATATCTCCAATCTTAACGAGGGGGAAGGCGGGAGGATAGAGATCTCGGGTAAAGTAAGCGGCGAAGCGAAAGAGCAGAAGATTTTTAAGGCGCAAATCGGTATTTGGCAGGATGGTGATTTTATTCCATTGGCAGAAGTCGTAAAAGGAGTTGAAATCTCCGCACCTGGGTTGTATATATCTGAACAAATCAACGGCAGTCCTCAATATACGGCAGTTCCCGGAGACCTATTGCACTATGAAATATCTTTCCGCAATGTGGGCGAAGATCCTTTGACCGATCTGGTTTTGATTTCCCGGCTGGAAGGCAAAAGTTTTGATTTTTATTCGATCAAGGCCCCTGAAGGCGATTTCGGAACAGGAGATAATTCCATTATCTGGGATGGGAAGAAAATCCCGCAGTTGCAATATTTGGATAAGGGCGAGGAAGGAAAGGTAGAATTTTGGGTAGAGTTAAAAGACGAATGGCCGATGCAGACTTTGGCGGATAAAAATCCGGAAATAAAGAACAAGATCACGATAAGCCAGTTGACCGAAAGTTTTACCAACAAAGTTTCTTCGAAATTGAAAGGGCAGGAAGAAATTTCTTTAGATAGCAAATATTTTACAAGCGGCGGATATCTTCCCTTGGAACCCGGCCAGGCTAATACTTTTGCCGTAGTTTGGAAACTGACCAATTCTTACAATAACGTTAACAATGTAAAGATAAGGACGACTTTGCCGGAAGGAGTAGTCTTCACGGGAAAAGTTTGGCCGTCGGAAAATTCCGGGCTGACTTATGATTCGCAGTCGCGGGAAATATTATGGCAGGCTGGAGATTTGGAAGCGGGATCAGGGATTTTAACCGAATCAAAAGTTTGCGCTTTCCAGCTTTCCGTTATTCCAAGGGCAGAGGATGCTGGCAAGAATATTACTGTTTTAGACACCGCTCAAGTTTCTGGAGAAGATCAATGGACCAAAAACGTTTTGTATTCGGAAATACAACCCTTGCAAACAAAAGTTAAATAAAATAAATAATCAATAAAACCCGCCAAACTTCAATCCTGCAGATAAAATCAAAAAGGGAGAGAAGGAAGGGCCTAAAACTATGGAAGATACAGCAGCAAAGATTCTTTCTTTGATTAAAAGACGGGGATTTGTTTTCCCAAGTTCTGAAATTTACGGCGGTTTTGGCGGTTTTTTCGACTTTGGCCCTTTGGGAACGGAGCTTAAAAATAATATTAAAAAGACTTGGTGGAAGGCTCTCGTCCAAAAAAGAGACGATATCGTCGGACTGGATAGTTCGATCATTATGAGCCCGAGAATTTGGGAGGCTTCCGGGCATACCACTGAATTTTCCGATCCTTTATCGGAATGCAAGACTTGCCATAAAAGATTCAGAGCCGACCACTTGATGGAAAAATTAAGAGACTCAGGAGAGCTTAAAAAACTTGGCTTTACGGATGAAGAAGTTAAAGATACGGCGGACATCAACCAGATGGCCAAAGTTTTGACCAATGCGAAATGTCCCGATTGCGGAGGGGAGATGGCTTTGCCGCGCAAATTTAATTTAATGTTCCGGACTTTTGTCGGGCCGGTTGAAGACAACGCTTCATTGGCTTATTTGCGTCCAGAAACGGCTCAAGGGATCTTTGCCAGTTATAAAAATATAATCGACACGCAGCGGGTCAAATTGCCCTTTGGGATCGCCCAGATCGGCAAGGCTTTCCGCAACGAGATCACTCCCGGCAATTTTATTTTTCGCAGCCGTGAATTTGAGCAAATGGAATTGGAATATTTCGTTAAGCCCGGCGAAGATGACAAAGCTTTTGAATATTGGACCAAAGAGAGGATGCGCTGGTATGTGGAAGATTTGGGATTAAAAGAAGAAAATTTGAGATTTAGGCCGCATCGTCCCGACGAATTGGCTCATTATGCCAAGGCTTGCGTGGATGTGGAATATAAATTTCCTTGGGGATGGTCGGAAATTGAAGGAATTGCCAACCGCCGAGATTTTGATCTTGGCCGCCATCAGAAATTTTCCGGCACGGATCTGAAATATTTTGACGAAACAGACAAGAGTTCTTATGTTCCTTTCGTGATAGAGCCTTCTTGCGGAGTGGAAAGGCTGTTTTTCGCGGTTTTGTGCGATTCTTTTGAGGAGATCCAGGGAGGCAGAGCCCAGGCCGCGGAAGCCGGAAAAGAAGCAGAAACGATTTTAAGGTTTACTAAAAATTTAGCCCCCATCAAAGTGGCAGTTTTGCCGCTTTTAAAAAATAAACCCGAATTAGTCGGCAAGGCCAAGGAGATACACGAGATGCTTAAAAAGATCTTTATGTGCAAATACGACGAAACCGGATCGATCGGCCGCCGTTATCGCCGCTTGGACGAAGTCGGCGTTCCTTATGCTGTCACTGTAGATTTTGAGACATTGCAGGATAACGACGTTACTTTGCGCGACAGGGACACCATGCAGCAAGAGAGAGTGAAGATAGCGGATTTGGCCGGATTGCTTAAAGAGAAATTTGGTTGCTAATAAGGAGAAGACTGTAACTAATTTCCAATTTTTAATTTTCAGTTTTCAATCAATTTTCAATGTTTAAATTTTCAAACATACGATGTCTTTGTTTAAAAATTGATTCATTGAAAATTCAATGGAAATTGTAAATTGAAAGTTTTTACGGATGTATAAGAAAACTACCCTAGAAAACGGTTTGAGGATTATTACGGTGCCGCAAGAGCAGAGCCAGACGGTGACTGTTTTGGTTTTAGTTGGAACCGGTTCTAAATATGAAAAAAAAGAAGTTAGCGGCGTCTCTCATTTTTTAGAGCATATGCTTCTTAAGGGAACATTAAAACGGCCGACTGAAATGGATGTTTTCGGCGCGATCGACGGAGTCGGCGGAGCTTTTAATGCTTTTACCGGAGATGATTTTACCGGATATTACGCTAAGGTGCAGTCATCTAAATTTGAGTTTGCCTTTGATTGGGTCTCGGATATTTTTTTGAATTCTACTCTTCCAGCCGAAGAGATAGAAAAAGAAAGAGGCGCGATCATCGAGGAGATCAATATGTTCTATGACCATCCGATGCGTCATATTTGGGATCTGTGGAATGAAGTTTTATACGGCGATCAGCCGGCCGGCTGGAACATTGCCGGAACAAAAGAAACAGTTTCAAAGATCAAAAGAGAGGATCTGGCTTCTTACCGCAAGAACCAGTATGTCTCTTCAGATACGATCGTATGCATCTCCGGAAATTTCAAAGAACAAGAAGCCATAGCGCTGGTGCAAAAATATTTTTCAGAAATTTCTTCCAGCAAGCCTTTTTCTAAATTGGCAGTTGAAGAAAGCCAAAATCATCCTGAGATACTTATTTATTCCAAGAATAATAATCAGACCCAAATCGCTCTCGGCGTCCGCACCTATAACCATTTTCATCCCAGAAAATACGCGTTGGAAATGCTTAGCGCTGTTTTAGGAGGGATGGCCAGTTCGCGGCTGATGGAAGAAGTCCGCATTAAAAGAGGTTTGGCTTATGACGTCCATACGGAAAATATCATGAATTCGGATACCGGTTCGCTTGTGGCTGCCGCTAATTTGGACACTAGCCGTCTTCACGAAGGCATCAAGGTCATTCTTGGAGAATTTAAGAAGATGGCTGGGGTCAAAATTTCCGAAGATGAGCTCAAGAAAGCAAAAGACAATTATATCGGCAGAAGCTCCATCGCCTTAGAGTCGTCCCACGCACTCGCTTCTTTTTATGCCGAGCAGGAATTGCTTGAAGGGGGAATCTTAACCCCGGAAGATATATTTGCTAAGATTAACAGCGTAACAGCTGAAGAAATTCTGGCTGTTGCCCAAGATATTTTTAAACCGGAGAAATTGAATTTAGCATTGGTCGGACCATTTAAGGAAAAAGAAGAGTTTATTAATTTGTTAAATTCTAATTTATAAAATCATGGCCAACGGAAGCAATTTAGATATTTCATGGGGGTCTATTCTTAAGGTCGGCTTAGCCTTGGTCCTTTTTTATATCCTTTTTCTTATTCAAGATATTTTAACTTTGGTCATTTTTTCTTTGATAATCTCCGTTCTTTTCAATCCTGTTATTGATTTTCTCCAAAAGCGGAAAGTTCCGAGAGCAATAGGGACAGCTTTCATCTATTTGTCTTTTTTTTCGCTAGTGGGAGGATTTATTTATTTCACAGCAAATACTTTTTCCAAAGAACTTACCAATTTTTCCCAGCTTTTCCCGGTTTATTTTGAGAAAGCCGCTCCCTTTTTGAAGGATTTTGATATCGATCAGCTGCAAAGCTTCGAAATTTTTAATAAATATCTGCAGGGGGCGCTGGTAACAGCTTCGACCAATATTTTCAGCGCCGCTTCCACTTTTTTCGGGGGAATATTCACGATGGTCACTATTTTTACTGTCGCGATATTTTTGTCGCTGGAGGAAAAATCAATCCAGAAGTTTTTGTTTCTGATCTCTCCTAAAAAATATGAAGAGTATATATATACTCTTTTTTCCAGCGTTGAGAATAAAGTCGCCGGATGGTTCGGCAGCAGGGTTTTAAGCTGTATCTTTGTGGGGATTCTTACTTATTTGTTATTGGAAGTTTTCGCGATAAAATATTCTCTTACCTTGGCCCTTTTCGCCGCGGTCAGTAATATTGTTCCTATTGCCGGACCGATGGTCGCCGGACTGCTTATTGGATTTTTTACGATCCTGGACCTTGGGTTGAACCAGACAATATTGGTTTTGGTAGCTTTTACTTTGATCCATCAGGTCGAGGGCAATGTTCTAACCCCGTTGCTCACTAAAAAAATGATCGGCATCCCTCCGGTGATGGTCATTATTTCTTTGCTTATCGGAGCCAGGCTTTGGGGGATGATGGGCGCTATTTTAGTCATTCCTATGGCTGGCATCTTCTATGAATTTTTAAGGGAATTTTTACAAAAAAAGAAAGAGGAACCAAGCAATTAAAATGCCAAAACTTTATATCATTGCCACGCCGATCGGCAACCTGGAAGATATTTCCGCGCGAGCTTTGAGGATTCTATCCGAAGCGGATTTGATCTTGTGCGAGGACACGCGCAATACTCAAAAGATATTAGAGCGGTTTGAAATTAAAAAACCGCTTTTAAGCTACCATCAGCATTCCAAAATGCAAAAAATAGAGTATATTATTGATCTGCTGAAGCAGGATAAAAATTTGGCTCTTGTCTCGGATGCAGGCACTCCGGGCGTTTCCGACCCGGGCAATAAATTGATAGAATCGGCTTTGGCAGCCTTGCCCGATCTGGAAATAGTTCCCGTCCCCGGGCCTTGCGCTTTGGCCGCCGCCGCCAGCGTTTGCGATTTTTCAATGGACAAGTTTTTATTTTTGGGATTTCCTCCGGTAAAGAATAAAAGAAAAAAATACTTTGAAGAAGTTTTGGCTTCGGAATATCCGGTGATCTTTTACGAGTCAACTTACAGGATAATAAAAAGTCTGGAAGAAATAGCCGTGTTAGAGAAGGAAACCGGCAAGAACCGAAAAATCGTGGCTTGCAGGGAGCTGACCAAAAAATTTGAAACAATATATCGGGGCACGGCTGAAGAAGTAGTTAAAATATTGAAAGAAGGCATCATAAAAGGAGAATTCGTTGTCGTCGCAGGTCCGGACAATTCAAAAATCTGATTTTGCAAAGGCTTAAAGCTTATGCTAATTATAAGTTATGGACTCAAAGAGATTTTATATCACCACGACCTTGCCTTATGTCAATGCCGCGCCGCATATCGGTTTTGCCCTGGAAATCGTCCAGGCCGATGCGATCGCGAGAAGCCAAAAAAAGAGCGGGAAAGAAATTTTTTTCAACACGGGCACGGATGAACATGGTTTGAAAATTTATCAAAAAGCCGTAGACGAGAAAAAAGATCCGCAGGCTTATTGTGACGAATATGCTGCCAAGTTTAGTTTATTAAAAGAAAAATTAAATCTTTCTTATAATAATTTTATCCGCACGACCGACCCGCATCATATCAATGCGGCACAGGAATTTTGGAAGAGATGCGAGGCGAACGGCGATATTTATAAAACAAGCTACAAGGCCAAATATTGCGTGGGATGCGAATTGGAAAAGACCGATTCGGAGCTTGTCGATGGCCGCTGCCCGATCCATCCGAACAAGGATTTGGAAACGATCGAAGAGGAAAATTATTTTTTCCGTTTTTCCAAATATCAAAAACCTTTGCTTGACCTTTATGACGCCGATCCGGAATTCGTGATCCCGGCCACCCGCCAGAAAGAGATATACAGTTTCGTTAAAGGAGGCTTGCAGGATTTCAGCGTTTCCCGCTTGAAGAGCAAAATGCCTTGGGGCATACCGGTTCCCGGGGACGAAGACCATGTGATGTATGTTTGGTTTGATGCTTTAGTAAATTATATTTCCTGCTTAGGCTGGTTTGAAAATTTGGAAAAGTTTAAAGAATTTTGGGGGACAAAAGAGAACCGGAATGCCATCCAAGTGGCAGGTAAGGACAATTTAAGACAGCAAACCGCGATGTGGCAGGCGATGTTAATGTCTGCTGGCCTACCCAATTCCAAACAGGTTTTTATCCACGGATATATCACTTCTAACGGCCAAAAAATGTCCAAAAGCTTGGGCAATGTGGTTGACCCGATCTCATTAGTCGATAAATACGGCACTGATGCCGTGCGTTATTATCTTTTGCGCGAGATACCGGGCTGGGACGACGGCGATTTTTCCCAAGAAAAATTCGAACAAAGATACAATGGCGATCTGGCCGGAGGGTTGGGAAATTTGCTGGCTCGGACATTGGCTATGGCCAATAAGTTGAACGCAGAGGAAGAAATTTCCGATGACGGATTGGCCGCCGCCGTTATAAAAGCAGAAGCCAGATCTTTAGAAGAAATAAACTCATATAAATTCAACGAAGCGTTGATCGCGATTTGGGATTTGGTGGCTTATTGCAATAAGATCGTTGAAAAAGAAAAACCTTGGGAGCAGGGAAGCGAAGAATTGATCGATAAGAACCGGAAGGTCGTCGGCAATTTGCTTTTTGCCCTAAGAAAGATCGGAGAAATGGTCGAGCCGTTTTTGCCAGGCACTTCTTTGGCGACAATGGATCAATTAAGGTCTAAAAAATCATCGCCGTTGTTTCCGAGGATTAGTAATGGATAAGTTGTGGATTGACTGTGGAAGAGAGGTGGTTTTTCTGCGAGGTAATGTTTTTGGAGTCATCGGCTTTGCTCCAGCGGCAAAGCCGATTTGATCCTCGAAAAATTTTTCACTGCGGTGAAAACCAATCAATTTTTCTGCGGAAACTCCAAAAACATCACTTCGCAGGAAAAAGCTAAATAAACATTTTACTTTTTAAAGAAGCTGGAATATTTTCAGGCATGATCCGGAGGCTGGCGGCCATGGAGTCCCGAAGGACGAGCCAGCCGAGGAATAAGCTAAAATTCTCGGAGGGAATTTTAGCGCTTGCCTGAAAATGTTCCAGCTTCTTATAGTTTGCGATGACGAGTAAGAAATTGACAAAGATTAGCCGATTTGATAAATAAAAAATAATGATAGCTCAGACAAGAAACAATTTTTGGTTTTATTTTAGCAGAACTCAAGGTCTGGGAATTTACGTTTGCAAAAAGTAGTTAAATAAAAAAAAGTATATTGCAAATTCTCAGACCTCTGAGGATTTTTTGTTTTTGGGCTAAATTGTCCTCTCTCGAATGGCGCCGCAGGCGCTGTCCGAGAGGGAGAAAATAAAACGCCTGATGGCAGGCGAAAATTCCCTCAATAGTTCATTTCAACTCGAATAAGGACAGGTGAGAAAAATGCAAAAAGCATCTTCGGAAAAAATGCCGGCAACCAGTTTGCTTGGCGCGTATAGAAATGTGAATATCGGCGATATTTTCCAGCCCAAGCTTAGAGAAGTCGGCGGAGTGATAATTCTTGATTGGTCCTATGGTTGGAAAGATCTTCGTTCCGTCCTTAGAAGGATGAACATCGATTTTGAGACCACCAGGTATCAGGCAGAATTCATCATCCCTTCCGATCCCTTGGAAGCTGGTTACTACCAGCTCTTGGGAATAAAGGCATTGCCTGCTATTCCCCGAAAGAGGGAATCCGGTTATTCGGGGACAATGAACCTCGGCCCGTCCGAGATCAAGGAAACCACTCTTCTTGAGCTTGTTGACCAATTTGCAACAAGCCAAAGAAAAGCGTTGGGAGTGGACCTTGAAAAAGCGGAGATCAGGCCGAACGGAGGCAAGCATAGAATTGCTTACCACATTACCCGAAGAAACGGAGCCTTGCTTATAGCAAGCAGCTGGATAGATATGCCGGAAGCATAGGTTGGGCGTTTGCCATCCGCCCAACCTTTTCCTTTTTTGAACTTTAAAACTACACCTGTCCGACAGGTGTAGTTGACAGGATTTTTGAGTTTTGATAAATTATAAATACATTATGAGCGCATCGGCTACCGCAAAACAATATCCATTCGCTTCCCAACTGATCAAAGCAGCCGATGTTTTAGTTTTATCTATTATCGTTATTGTGGGCCTTCTTCTTGGAAGGTCCGTTTTTTCAATGTCTGGTCCGGTTGCATAATGGAGATCAAATAAAATAGACATTCAAAAAACGGCCTTCTCAAAAAGAAGGCCGTTTTGTTTATTAGAGAGACAGAATTGCCGTTTTGGATCTTCTTCTTGAGCAAAGCTCGAGAGAAGATATGAGGCGACAATATTCGCAATAGTTCGCAGGGCAGGATAGTTTAATCTTGCGGAAGTCCCCACAAGGACTCAACCGTACCGCAGACTTTCGAAACATGTTAGTCTGCAACCAAAAATACCTTGGCCATCATACCAAGGAGATATGGGAGATATATCCCTTTCCTCGGCTTTCCAAACATGGAAGCCGCCGCTCTCGCCAGCTATGCAATATCGTCTCGTAATTGCTCTTTTATGGATGACTAGGAAATCACCGCGTGATCTTTCACGCTTGGCGATTTTCTAGTCATCCTTTCCTCTTTTTTTCTGAGAGTTGAAAGGCCTATCCGATGGGCTTCTTTTTTTATTTTACATTAAGGTACTAAAGCGTAAAGCTAAAAGCGAAAAGCGCAAAATAACAGCGTAAAGCTAAAAACAACGAGCGAAAAGCTTTTGCCTATAGGCAAAAGCTTTTCGCTCGTTCGTTGCTTTACGCTTTTCGCTTTGCACTTTACGCTTTTGTCTGCATCGGGCAGACATGGGCTTGTATTAAATCATTTGAAAAGATAAAATAGTTCAGGGTAAAGCGCGTTAGCGCTTGCTTTTTTGAAAAAATGGAGACACAAGATCAAATTGAAAAAGGAATTCCGCGCCTGGTTGATGCTCATGCTCATTTGAATTTTTTTGACTATGAAAAAGACAGGAAAGAGACCGTTGAAAGAAGCCTGGAAGAAGGCGTTTGGATGATAAATGTCGGTACCAACTTTCAAAGTTCTCAAAAGGCCGCGGCCATTGCCGAAGAATATCCAGAAGGGGTTTTTGCGGCCATCGGATTGCATCCGACTAATATTGAGTATGGAAGGTTTAAGCTTTTTTCTGAAAAAGGCTTTAAAAAACAGGAGAATTTTTTAGAGAATGATTTTGACGTCGAAAGTTACGAAACTTTAGCTGGAAATAAAAAAGTGGTAGCCGTTGGAGAAATAGGTTTGGACTATTTTTATAAGCCGAAAGATCCCGCTGACCTGGATGGCTATAGAACAAAGCAAAAAGAAATTCTTGAAAAACAGCTGGATTTTGCCGAGAAAATGAATTTGCCGGCCATTATTCATTGCCGCGACGCGCATAACGAGATGATAGCGATATTGGAGCAAAGAATTATTGATGGCCATCAGTTAAAGGGAGTTATCCATTGTTTCAACGGCACATCCGCTCAAGCGGAAAAATATTTGGCCTTGGGATTATTTATCGGGATTAACGGTATAATTTTCAAGATGGATTTGAGCGAAACAATAAAAAAAATACCATTGGAAAAAATGATCCTGGAAACCGATTGTCCGTTTTTGGTTCCGCCAATGGCAGGCTCGAAAAGGAACGAGCCCGGGTTTTTACCTTTTACCGCTGAAAAATTATTAGAGATTAAAGGCATTGATTTCGAAACCGCTTCCAAGATCACAACCCAAAATTCCCGCCAGCTGTTCAAATTAAAATAATTTTCGCGCCCTTCTCCAAGAGAGGGCGTTTTTTTATATAATCAATGGTTAAAATTAAAAAGCATATGGAAAAAGAAAAAATAATAGTGCTTTCTTTGGGAGGATCGCTGATCGTGCCTGATGACATAAACGAAGATTTCCTTGACCAATTTAAAAAGTTTATTTTGAGCTGGACAAAGCGGGGCAAGAGGTTTTTTATCGTAGTGGGAGGCGGGAAGACAGCGCGGGTTTATCAGCGCGCCGCCAAAGAGCTGGGGGTCAAAGATGAAGCTGTTTTGGACCAGATCGGCATTAACAGCACTTATCTTAACGCTGAGCTGGTCAGGTCTTTATTCGACAAGGCCGCCTATCCAGAGATCATCAAGGATTACGCAAAAATGGTAAAAACCAAATCGAAGATCATTGTGGCTTCGGGTTGGAAGCCGGGTTGCAGCACTGATTTTGATGCGGTTTATGCCGCCTGGACATATGAAGCCGAACGAGTGGTAAATCTTTCCAACATAGAATGCCTTTACAATAAAGACCCGAAGCTTTATCCGGATGCAGAGCCTATACAGCTGATCTCTTTTGCCAAACTGTTGAAAATAACCGGTAAAGTTTGGCTGCCTGGCGCCAATATGCCTTTTGACCCGAAAGCCTCACAGATGGCGCAAAAGTATAATTTAGAGGTAATCATTGCCAATGGAAAAGACCTTGAAAATTTAGATAACATGCTATCCGACAAACCCTTTAAAGGAACAGTAGTCTCCAACGACTTTTAGGG
The DNA here is from genome assembly GCA_041657385.1 of Minisyncoccota bacterium. GTDB lineage: Bacteria > Patescibacteriota > Minisyncoccia > Minisyncoccales > JAQTVQ01 > CAIMDX01. The sequence goes on from JBBABZ010000010.1 coordinate 31,570, forward strand.
CGGGCCTTGCCTCCTGCCTGCCGGCAGGCAGGCGCCGTAGCTCGCAAGCGAAGGCGGGTTTAATTTACAAATTTGCTTAAATGAGCTAATTTTAAGGAAAGATAATCCTCAAATTTTTAAAAATATGGCAGAAAAAAATACAGAAAAAAAAGAGCAAGAATTATCATTTGAGAGAAAATTCGCTTTTGACCAATGGGATGAGAAGACAGTAGCTGGATGTTTTGATTATTCGGAGGGCTATAAGAAATTTCTTGGAGAAGCAAAAACCGAACGGCTGGCAGTGCTTTTAGTTGAGGAAGAAGCAAAGAAATTTGGTTGCCAAAAATTGGAGCATATCGGTGAAAGCAAAGAAAAAGGATTTAAAAATACGCTTTATTCTATAAACCGAGAGAAAACGATAATTTTGGCGCGTCCAGGCAGAAAAAATATAAGCGAGGGGGTAAGGATAGTAATGGCTCATATTGATTCTCCAAGGATTGACTTAAAAGTTAAACCGCTTTACGAATCGGAGCATATCGCTTTTTTGAAGACTCACTATTACGGCGGAATAAAAAAATACCAATGGACTGTACTGCCTTTGGCGATGTATGGCACGATCGTTAAGCAAGATGGAACAAAAGTAGAGATTGATCTTGGAGACAAAGAAGACGATCCGATATTTATGATCACCGATCTTTTGCCTCATTTGGATAAATTACAGGGAGAAAAAAAGCTTGACGAAGCGATTCCAGCCGAAACTTTGAATGTGCTTATCGGCAGTACCGGGACGAAGAATAAAGATGATAAAGAGCCGATTAAAAAGAATTTATTAAAGATATTAAATGAAAGATACGGCATCATCGAAGAAGATTTTGTTTCTGCTGATCTGGAATTGGTTCCTCAGGGAAAAGCTCGGGATGTTGGTTTTGATCGTAGCCTTGTTTCTGGCTATGGCCATGATGATCGGGTTTGCGCCTATGGCGCAGTAAGAGCTTTTTTTGAAGCCGTTACACCGGAATATGCGTCCATTGCGGTGCTGGTTGACAAAGAAGAGATCGGCAGCGAAGGAGTTACGGGAGCCACCTCTAATTTTATCGTTGATTTCATCAGTGAATTGATCTATTTGGAAAACGGCCAGCATAATGAAAATTATTTACGCGACACTTTATCTGTTTCCAAAGCTATCTCTGCCGATGTTACTGTTGGCTATGATCCCGATTATGCGGAAGTTTTCGATCCTCAAAATACGGCAAGGATCGGCGCAGGAGTGGCGGTTGAAAAATATAACGGCGGGGGCGGAAAATACGGGAACGAAATAACCGCGGAATATATGGCTTTTATCCGCAAAGTTTTGAATAATGCCGGAGTTTGCTGGCAGACCGGCGGAATGGGCAAAGTGGATATGGGCGGAGGATCCACGATCGCCAAATTTTTGGCGCGCTATAATATGGATATTATTGATATGGGCCCGTCGTTGCTGTCTATGCATGCTCCGTTCGAAATCGCCAGCAAAGCGGATATTTATTCTACTTATCTTGCCTATAAAGCGTTTTTTGAAGCAAAGTAAAGCAAAACAAAAAAGCTATGGAAAATTATAATCCGCAAGGAATAGAACCAAAGTGGCAAAAATATTGGGAAGATAATAATTTTTATCAGGCCAAAGACCCGGACGAGGCAGGCTCGGCAAAAAAGTTTTTTGTTCTAGTGGAATTTCCTTATCCATCGGGCGAAGGCCTTCATGTCGGCCATTGCCGTTCTTTTTCTGCTTTAGATGCCCTTGCCAGAAAAAGGCGGATGGAAGGATGGAATGTTCTATTTCCGATCGGCTGGGATGCTTTCGGTTTGCCAGCGGAGAATTTTGCCATTAAAACCGGTATTCATCCCAGTATTTCCACTCAAAAAAATATCAATAATTTCAGGAGGCAACTGAAAAATTTGGGCATTTCTTTTGATTGGAAAAGGGAAGTTAACACTTCCGATCCTAAATATTACAAATGGACCCAATGGATATTTTTGCAGCTTTTTAAAAATGGATTGGCTTATCAAACCAAGATTCCGGTTAATTGGTGCCCAAAATGCTTGATCGGCCTGGCTAATGAAGAAGTGATCGGCGGGAAATGCGAGAGGTGCGGAGAGCAGGTTTCAAAGAAAGAAATAAAACAATGGATGTTTCAAATCACCAAATACGCCGACCGCTTGATCGAAGATCTGGATAAAATTGATTATTTGGAAAAAATAAAGATCCAGCAAAAAGATTGGATAGGAAGAAGCGAGGGGACGGAAGCTATTTTTAAGATAGACGGATCGGACCAGTCTTTGAAGATTTTCACTACCAGGATCGACACGATCTTCGGCGTGACTGCTTTGGTTTTGGCGCCGGAGCATAATTTGGTTTCGGTTTTGGAAGAAAATATTTCCAACCTGGTTGAAGTTAAAAAATATATTGAAAAAGTCAGAGAAAAAACGGAATTTGAAAGAACGAATTTGGAGAAAGAAAGAACCGGCATAAAACTGGAAGGGGTTTGGGCGGTCAACCCGGTCAGCGATCAGAAAATAGAAGTTTGGCTGGGAGATTATGTAATTGGCAGTTACGGCGGCGGGGCAGTAATGATGGTGCCGGCCCACGACCGCAGGGATTATGATTTTGCCAAGAAATATAACCTGCCATTTAAGGAAGTTGTTAAAGGGGGAGATATTTCAAAAGAAGCTTTTGTGGAATATGGTGTTTTAACTGATTCTGAAAGATTTTCCGGATTAGCCTCCGAAGAAGCGATCAAAAAAATTCAAACTTGGCTTAAAGAAAACGGCTTAGGAGGGATATCTATCCAATATAAATTGCGCGATTGGATCTTTTCCCGCCAGCATTATTGGGGGGAGCCGATACCGATCATTCATTGCGATAAATGCGGGGTTGTTCCGGTGCCTGAAGATCAGCTGCCGGTAACATTGCCGTTCGTGGAAAAATACCAGCCGACCGGAACGGGCGAATCGCCTTTGGCCGCCATAACGGAATGGGTCAATGTCAAATGCCCGAAATGCGGCGGCCAGGCCAAGCGCGAGACCGATACTATGCCTAATTGGGCCGGTTCCAATTGGTATTATATGCGCTATTGCGATCCGCAGAATGACCAAGCTTTGGGTTCACCGGAAAAGTTGAAATATTGGCTGCCGGTTGATTGGTATAACGGAGGGATGGAACACACCACTTTGCATCTTTTGTATTCCCGATTTATCTATAAATTTCTTTTTGACATCGGCGCTGCGCCTAGCTTGGAACCTTATCAAAAAAGAACCTCTCATGGGATGGTTTTGTCTTATGACGGCCAAAAAATGTCCAAATCTCGCGGTAATGTCATCAATCCCGATGACATTGTCAAGGAATACGGCGCCGACACTTTGAGGATATATGAATTGTTTATGGGCCCGTTTGACCAAGCCATTGCCTGGAATATCCAAGGGGTCAAAGGAGTGCGCCGTTTTTTAGATAAGCTTTATGCTTTGGTTTTGGAATGTTCGCAGAATAAAGAAAGCAGCGACCAGGCGAAGAGAATGGTTCATAAGCTTAACCAGCGTATCACGCAAAATATTGAGAGCACGAAATTCAACACCGCTATCTCCGGTTTTATGGAGTTCGTTAATTTTGCCGCGGACAATAAAAAAGGAACAGGCAAAGATTCTTTAGACAGAATGTTGTTATTGCTGTCCCCTTTCGCGCCTCATCTGGCCGAAGAACTTTGGCAGAAGATCGGGAATCGGGGGAGCATTTTCCAGCAAAAATGGCCGGTTTTTGATCCAGCTTTGGCGCAAGCCCAAAAGATCAATTTGATCATCCAGGTTAACGGCAGAATGAGGGACAAGATCGAAGCCGATCCGGAAATATCCGAAGAAGAAGCCAAGGCGGCCGCCCTGGCCAGCACAAAAATTAAAAGCTGGCTCAACGGCCAAGAACCGAAACAGATCATATTTGTGAAGGGAAGACTGGTGAATATAGTCGTTTAAAATTTTCAATTTCTAATTTTCAATTTTCAACAAATTTTCAATGTCTCAATTTTCAAACAAATATGATCTGGAGGAGAGAACGGCAAAGATTGGAGAAAATATTATTGGCTTTTGTTTGAAGTTGAGGCAAGATGCAATTAGTAAACCGTTGATAAACCAATTAGTTCGTTCAAGTACTAGTATCGGAGCCAATTATGCCGAAGCTAATGGCGCCAGTTCCAAAAAAGATTTTAAGAATAAAATATTTATCTGTAAAAAAGAATCGCAAGAAACAAAGCATTGGTTAAGGATGGTTGTTAAATGTTTCCCTGAAGATAGAAAAGAAATAGCTGATTTATGGCGGGAAGTCCAGGAATTAACAATGATTTTTCAGAAAATAATAAAAACTATGGAGGAAAAGGTTGGAAATTGAAACATTCATTGAAAATTGATAATTATAAATTGAAAATTTCAAGATTATGTGCGGAATAGTTGGTTATGTCGGCAGAAAGCCGGCTTTCCCGATCTTGTTATCGGGACTAAAAAGGTTAGAATACCGCGGCTATGACAGCTACGGTTTTTGCGTTTTTAACGACGGCAAGGATGTTTTTTTTCGTAAGAAGGTCGGGAAGATCTCAGAGGCAGAGAAAGAACTTTTAGATATGGACGTCCAGGGAACGGTGGGGCAAGCCCATACTCGTTGGGCAACCACCGGCAGTGTTACCGAAGCCAACGCCCATCCTCATTTTGATTGCGATAAGGAAATTTTTGTGGTCCATAACGGCATTATTGAGAATTATAGCGAATTGAAAGACCAGCTGATCGGAGAAGGGCATAAATTTTCTTCCGAAACCGATACGGAAGTTTTGGCTCATTTGGTTGAGAAATTTTTGAAAGAAAAAAACGAGGCCGGAGAAAAAAGAAAATTAGAGGATGCGGTGGCCGAAGCTTTGAAATTGGTCAAAGGAACTTACGGCCTTTTGGTAATGGCTAAAAGCGAACCGGAAAAGATCGTGGCCGCCCGCCTTTCCAGTCCTTTGCTGATCGGCGTGAACGACGGCGAATATATTATTGCTTCCGATCCTATCGCCATTGCTCCTTTTGCTTCAAATATAGTTTATTTGGAAGACTACGAGATAGCGGTTATGGCTCCTGGTAATTTATCGTTGGCCAAGGAAAGGGCTCCGGAAAAAATGGAGTATGAATCCGAAGAGGCGGAAAAAGGCGATTATGAACATTTTATGTTGAAAGAAATTATGGAGGAGCCGGCAGCTGTGGAAAATGCCATTAAGGGCCGGTTGATCGTTGAGACCGGCTCGGTAAAATTAGGCGGTTTAGACAGCGTGGCTGAAAAATTGCGGGAAATTAATAACTTGATCTTGATCGGCTGCGGCACAGCGCATTACGCGGCCAGGGCGGGCGAGTATATGCTGGAAGAATACGCCGGTCTCAAAACAGATGTTGATGTCGGTTCGGAATTCCGTTACCGCAAGCCGATCCTTGATGATAAAACAGGTGCTATTTTTATTTCTCAATCCGGCGAAACGGCCGATACTTTGGCTTGTTTGCACGAATTGAAGCAAAAAGGAGTTTTATCTTTGGGAATTACTAACTCTATCGGCTCTACCCAAAGCCGCGAGACCGATTCGGGTGTTTATACCCGTTCCGGTCCGGAAATTGCCGTTGCTTCCACCAAAGCTTTTGTCGGCCAGTTGGCTACCTTGGCTATGCTAACTGTTTATTTGGGAAGACAGAGAGAGATGTCTTTAGTAACAGGTTCGCGCATAGTTTCGGAATTAGCCAGAATACCGGAATTAGCCAGACAAATATTGCTGCAAAAAGAAAAAGTTAAAATTTTAGCCGAAAAATATAAAGATTATAAAAATTTTTGGTATATCGGGCGCAAATACAATGCGCCGGTAGCCATGGAAGGAGCTTTGAAATTAAAAGAAATTTCTTATCTGCATGCCGAAGGTATTCCAGGGGGAGAATTGAAGCATGGATCTTTGGCTTTGGTTGATAAGAATTTTCCGACCATCGCTATCTGTTTGTCTGATTCCGTTTACGAAAAAATGGTTTCCAATATCCAAGAAGTGAAAGCCCGCGGAGGCATTGTGATCGCTATTGCCACCGAAGGGAATGAAAATATCAAAAAAATCGTTGATGATGTTATTTACATCCCTAAAACCTTGGAAATGTTAAGCCCTCTTTTGTCAGTCATCCCTTTGCACTTGTTTGCTTATTATATGGCCATAGCCTTGGGCCGCGACGTGGATCGCCCAAGGAATTTAGCCAAATCAGTGACAGTGGAATAATCCAAGAAAGACACTTGGCTTTTTTCTATTGGTAGAACATTAATTAAGATAAAAAAATTTAATAGAGGCTTGGTAATTTTTACCGAGGGCGGGAGCCTTTGCGGGAAAAATTTATATAAGAGTTATCTGTGCATAACCCCGCCTAGCCCTTCCCCTTTTTTCTACATATAATCAAACCAATATGAACATCTCCAAATTTTTCAATTCTTTTTCCCTGCCGTCCATCAAGCAGAAGCTGAAAAACATCAAGCCGAAGGGCTTCACCCTCGTCGAGATCCTCATCACCATCACCATCCTCGGCATCCTGGCCTCCATCATTTTGGTTTCCACCGCCGGCACCCGGGAAGCCGCCCGCGACGGCCGCCGCCAGAGCGACCTTTCCCAGA
>JBBABZ010000011.1:0-31747 GCA_041657385.1 Minisyncoccota bacterium
AAGTACTTATCCATCGTTCCACGCACCACTTCGGGGTGCTGTGCCCGATTGCGGCAAGGTCGAAACCGGCTTCTTTGAATATCCAGGACGGCGGCATGCCTTCACGGTGTTTTCTAACTGCCGAAACCTTAAAATCCTTATGATACAGAATCGATCTTTCGCTGCAATTTGCCACATTTGGATTTTGTGACAGTTCCTTAATTTGTTCTTTGGTGAATATTCTTTTGCTCATATGCTTGATCGTTAATTATGTTATCTCATCCTCTTCCTAAATACAAAAAGCGGACACTTTTTGTGTCCACTTTTTGGGGTACAGATCAAAAAGCGGTTTTTGATTGAGATCAATTATATCTCTCTATTATAATAACGAAAACTTATTTGTAGAATTCTAATTCTTTAAATATACTATTGCTCCAGCACTGCCATCTATCCCTCCTGTTCCGACAACTCCGTCGCCACCGCCAAAACCAGTACCGCTTGCTCCACCAATACCTTTTATTCCTCCTAGAGTCTGTATTGTTCCGGCATTAACTAAATTATTATAAATAAACATAAGATAACCACCATTGCCGCCGCCTCCGCCGCCTCCGCCGCCTCCGCCAGCATGCCACCAACCATCGGAATTCCAATCTCCATTCGCTCCGATCCCACCATTCCCACCATTTCCACCATTAACCTCTATAACACCATTATTTATTATCTTTTTAGCAGCAACAAAAATTATACCACCTCCGCTCCCAGCTCCGCCTCCGCCGCCGCCTGCGGCGCTTTGACCCATACTGCTTCCACCAGCACCACCAGCACCTCCTCCTGCTGAACTAGCACTTGTTTGATATAGGACCAAAGAAGCAAGATTAGAAAAGTCTGTCATGAAAAAACCATAAAAGGCATTGTGAGGAGGCCTCGCACTCATAGTTGTCACTCCTCCCGTCCCTCCAGCAAATCCACCCTGTCCAGCATGGCCAGTTACGTCTCCCCCCTTTCCTCCATTCCCCCCATTAGAACCATTATGATTTACTAAGCAATAGCTCTTAGCTGTTCCGCTGAAACCTACAGTAGGAGAATCGTTCAAACTTCCTCCAGCACCTCCAATAACGCTTCCTGCAACGCTACCATCGGATAACGCAGCTCCAGCCGCTCCTCCAGCGCCAGTCAAGTGAGCACCATTCCAAATAGTATATGCAGCGGCTCCGTTCCCTCCATTATTGCCGTTCCGCCTGATCGTCCCATTATTGATCAAGGTTTCTTTAACAAATATTCTATATCCATTAGGATTTAAAACCTTTCCTGAATTTATAGTTAAATTATTATAATATTTGTCTGATGTAAGCACTGTGTCTGCAGCAATAGTAACATCGCCATCAAAGCCGTCGCCATAAATTGGTTGATCCGAAGCACTGCCACCGCCGTTGTTCACTATGTCGGTCCAAGTGCTCGTGCTGACGCAAGTAGAGCCGACGCAAAAACTGCCGCTGACAGTGGTTGTTGGACCGCCGATAACCGTGCCTCCTTCAAAGTCTCCTAAATAGTTAAGATGCAAGGTATCGTTCAAACCATGGACCAAGGCTCTTTGGGTTGTTGTAGACCCGGCAGACCGGCCATCGTTAGTACCGATGACGAAATCAGAACCTTGGACGCTTAAAGTGCCCCCGATGGTCAAGCTTCCCGTCTTGGTCTGGGCGACGCTGCCCGTGTTCAAAGGCGCGCTCACGGTTACCGGCATGGTGCCGGACGGCTCTGTCCAGGCCAGAGTGAAGTACCCGGCCGAAAGGGTTAGGACCAGGACCGCGGCTATGATGGGCAGAGATGCCGAAGAGATGTGAAAAAGTTTAGACATAATGCTTTTTTATTATGTTAATGGTTAAGCTAATTTTTAGTATATCATGCCTTTAATCTCTGCCCTGTGGATAACTATCGGAAAGGTGCAGTTTTAATTTCTATTTCTCTTCTTGAACCGGATCTTCTTTTTCTTCGACTCCGGTATTTTCGATGCTTTCCATTATTTCTTTTACGATCTTGGCAACCAGTTCGGGGGTTTCTTTAAGAGAATTTTTAGTGGCTTCCACTCCCGCCCCTTCCCCTATTTTTTCGCCATGATACTCAAAATGATTGCCGACTTTTTTAATAACGCCGTTTTTCACTCCTATGCTCAAAACTTCAGCGGTTTTTGAAATTCCTTCATTATAATAAATATCATATTCCGCTATTTTAAAAGGCGAGGCCACTTTGTTTTTCACGATCTTGGCTTTGATGCGGTTGCCAATGATCTCCTCTCCGTGTTTTATCTGGGCTATTCTGCGCAACTCAATTCTGACCGAAGCGTAAAATTTCAAAGCCAAGCCGCCCGGCGTGGTTTCCGGGTTACCCCACAGTACTCCGATCTTCATTCTGGTTTGATTTATAAAGATAAGGACTGTTTTAGTTTTGGAAACAATACTGGAAAGCTTGCGCAAAGCCTGGCTCATTAAACGAGCCTGCAAACCGATCTGCAGATCTCCCACTTCTCCGGCTATTTCAGCCTTGGGCGTCAAAGCCGCAACCGAATCAACTACGATCATATCTACTTCTCCGGAACGGACCAAGCTCTCGACAATTTGCAAAGCCTGTTCTCCGGAATCGGGCTGGGAGATCAAAAGCTCATCGATATTAACGCCGATCCTTTTAGCATAGTCCGGATCAAGGGCGTATTCGGCATCCACGAAAGCACAGATGCCCCCTTTTTTTTGGGCTTCGGACAGCATATGCAAAGCCAGCGTGGTTTTGCCGGTGCTTTCTCCTCCATAAATTTCAATAACCCTGCCCCGCGGCACTCCTCTTACCCCTAAAGCTCCATCAAGAGAAATAGATCCGGTCGGAATGACATCCACATCTGTTCTCCGGACCTCTTTCAATTTCATTATCGCTCCGTCTCCGAATTTCTCTTTGATCTCTGAAATTATATCTTCAAGGTTCCCCCTCATCTCTCCGGCTTGAGCTAGCGCTTCGTCTAATTGTTTTTTCTTTTTAGCCATATCCTTAAAAATTTTAATTATCAATTTTGTTTAGAAATTGATCCGCCAATCGGCGGAATTGAAAATTTATTGCCTGCCTGTAAATTGTAAATTTTTTAAACTTTTTGTTGCGGGATATCGTCATCGTCTAATGGGATATCCGGTCCTTCTTCATCTGGCAAAATACTGTCTTCGGCGGTTATATAAACTTCGCGGGCTTTAGCTCCGTCGCCAGGGCCGATGACATTTTTCTCTTCCAAAATATCAAGCAGCCTGGCCGCGCGGGCGTAACCGACTTTCAATTTTCTTTGCAAAAAAGAAGCTGACGCTTTACGGGTAGAAATGACTATCTGTTTCGCTTCTTCGTATAACGGATCGTCTCCGCTGCTTCCTCCTCCGGCAAAAGATCCTCCGCCCATAGCTCCTATATCCGGCAAAGTTTGGGCATTTTGCAACTCTTGGGAAAGCGACTCAGCTTCTGGAGTGGCTTCAATTTCTTTTTGATGATCTAATATCCAGGCAACCACTTTCTTCACTTCCTGCTCGGACACAAAAGCTCCTTGAATTCTGCGAGGCTTGATAAGCTCGGTTGAAACAAATAACATATCTCCCTTGCCGATCAATTTTTCAGCGCCGGAAGTATCAAGGATGGTCCTGGAATCTATTTGAGAAGCAACTTGAAAAGCAATGCGGGAAGTGATATTGGCCTTGATCAATCCGGTAATTACTTCCACCGACGGCCTTTGGGTAGCCAAGATCAAATGGATGCCGACCGCTCTGGCCATTTGAGCCAAGCGGGCAATATACACTTCGATCTCTTTGCCTCTCGAAGACATCAGATCGGCCAGCTCATCAATAACCAAAACAATATAAGGAAGCTTTGGATCTTCTTTTTTCCTATTTTTGTTATTATAACTGTCAATATCGCGGCTTTTATTTTCCGCCAAAAATTCAAATCTTCTTTCCATTTCCACTACCAGCCATTTTAAAGCAACTACGGCTTTTTGAGGATTAACCACTACAGGACAAAGCAAATGGTTCAAAGAATTATAAATGGAAAACTCCACTCTTTTCGGATCAACCAAAATCAACCTTAGATCGCTCGGTCCGTGGCGGTAAAGCAAACTTAAAATGATAGTATTCAAGCCGATCGTCTTGCCGGCGCCGGTTGAGCCAGCCACCAGCATGTGCGGCATATGAGATAAGCTAGCGTAGATCGGGACGCCTTTAACATCTTTGCCTAATGAAAACAAAAGTGAATTAGGCGATTTTTGAAATTCTTCATTGTCTAAAAGCTCTCTTAACCTGACTACGGCCCGTTTTTTATTCGGCACTTCTACTCCGACCAAAGAACGGCCGGGAATCGGCGCTTCGATCCTGATCGGATGGCTGGCCAAAGATAAAGCCAGATCGGAAGACAAATTGGTTATCTTCGAAACTTTCACGCCTTCGGCCGGCTTCAAAGTATATTGGGTCACGGTCGGACCTACATTAACCTCGGACATTTCCACTGGAATGCCGAAATTCTGCAATGTTCTTTTGATGACTGCCGCGTTCAAGCCTATATCTCCGCTCTGCGGTTTGCTCTTTTCATCATCCAGCAAATCTATCGGAGGCAAAGAATAACTTTCATCTTGAATATTTTTAAGTTCCTTAACTTTAAAATTATCCAAGCTGTTGCCTAAAGTCAAAGGCTTTGATTCCTCTTTTTTCTCTTCTTTTCTGGCTGGCAAAGCAATCTTCTCCATCTTTAAAAATGATGGAAGCTTCTGGCCGTTTTTCGTTTTCTGTTTTTCATCTTCTTTGTCTTCCCCTTCTTCCTCAACTTCTTCTTCGACTGGCTTCTCAAAGAAATTTTTCAGCAAAGCCACCATTAAAATGGCAAAGCCTGTCCCCATAAAAGCTAAAAAGATCACAAAACTGATCGGAAATTGAAAACCCTTAAAAAGCAAAAAAGATATTATGTTCCCAAGCCATCCCCCCTGTCCGGCATGCCAGGAAAAATTTCCAGCGAGGGCTCCCGAAGCGTTGATCTCTCTTAATCCCAGCAATCCGGCGCAGCCAAGAAATAAAAGAGAGCCCGAGATGATAAGCGGATTTTTAATATCTTTAAGAGATGTTTTGGCCTTAAAAAAAACGAGCCCGGTCAAAATCAAGAAAAAAGGCAAGATTTTGGCCGAGCCGCCGATGAGAGATTCAAAAATTACTTTCAGGATATTCCCGATGCTTCCGGCTTTGTCGAAAAATGAAAAAGACAAAATTAATGACAAGAGCAGGCTTCCTCCTGACCATAAAATTTTTGCGGTTTTATCAGAAAACCTGTAATTAGAAGACTCCTCCCTTTCTTTATGGGCTATCTTCTTTTGTTTTTTTCTTTTCGGCATCAGCTAATGCGAGATTAAAGAGATTAAGAGTCGGATTGCTTTTTATTGGTAAAGCCAGTTCCCACTGGTATCAATTTACCAATAATTACGTTTTCCTTCAATCCTCTTAATTTATCCTCTGCTCCTTTCAAGGCAGCCTTGATCAACACGCGGGAAGTTTCTTGGAAGGAAACGGCGGAAAGGAAGCTGTCGCAAGTCAAAGCTACCTTGGAAATGCCCAACAGCAATTCCTGCGCCTTGATCGGATCTTTCTTTTCCGCTTTCAATCTGGCCTGTTCCTCCAAATATTGGCCGCGGGAAATAACCTCTCCTGGGCTGAACAAACTGCCTCCCTGGTTTTTAATTTTAACGCGGGAGAACATCTGCCTGATCATAATTTCAATATGCTTGTCGTTGATCGGCACGCCTTGAGTAACATAAACTTTCTGCACCTCTTTGATGATATAGCTTTGAACCGCTTCCCTGCCTTTAAGCTTGAACAGTTTTTTCATATCAAGCGGTCCGACGCAAAGCGGAGTTCCGGCTTTAACTTCCTGTCCAACCTTAACAAACAATTCGATCTTCGGAGGAACCTGATATTCGGTAAGCTGCGATTCTTTTTTCTTATCGTCCTTTTTAGAATCTTTATCTTTTTTCTTAGGATCATCAGCCGAGGAAGCAATCTTTATAATTCCTTTCTCTTCATCGATGCTAACCACTTTACCGTCTTCAAGAGCAAGAGCGGCTTCTCCTTTGGGCTGGCGTTTTTCAAAAATTTCTTCAACTCTCGGCAAACCGTAAGTGATATCAACAGACTCGGCCACGCCTCCAGTATGAAAAGTTCTCATGGTCAGCTGGGTGCCCGGCTCTCCGATAGACTGGGCGGCCACAACACCGACAGCTTCTCCTGTCTTAACTAATCCTCCCCATCCTAAGTCCAAACCATAGCACTTGCTGCAGATACCTCTTTTAGTTTTGCAGGAAAGCGGAGACCTGGCCCTAACTTGTTCAACACCTTCTAGTTTAGAAATCTTTTCAGCAGCATGCCAGTCGACAATGTGCCCTTTCTCGACAATAACTTCATTGGTTTTGGAATCAACAACATCTTCTAAAACAACTCTGCCTAAAACCTTAAAAGAAAAATCTTGTCCGATCTCGTCGGCATCAGCCTTGGAGAGAACAATCCCGGTCGAGTCGTGGCAATCTTCTTCAGTGGTTATTACTTCGTGAGCGACATCAACCAGCCTTCTGGTCAAATATCCGGCGCTGGAAGTACGCAAGGCGGTATCAGCAGTTCCTTTTCTAGCTCCATGAGTAGAAATAAAATATTCCAAAACATCAAAGCCTTCTTTGAAAGAACTTTTTACGGGCAATTCGATAATGCGTCCTGCCGGATTGGATACCAACCCTTTCATTCCAGCCATCTGTACCACCTGTCCCCAAGAACCTTTTGACTTAGAATCGATCATCGAAAAAACCGGCCCGTTCGGAGGCAAAATAGTCGGGATGATCTTTTCCAGCTCGGTTTTAACCTTTTTCCAAATTTCGATTGCCTGATTAGCTTTTTCCTTTTGAGAAAGCAAGCCTTGGCGATAATAATTTTCTATTTTCTGTATCTTTTCTTCGGCCTCGAGGATCAACGCTTTCTTTTGAGTAGGAACTATCAAATCATCCATACCCCAAGAGATCCCAGACTTAGTAGCATATTCAAAGCCTATATTTTTAATTTTGTCTAAAACTTTCCAAGCTTCTTTTTCATCTCTTTCGATTATAATCTTGACCAGATCTTTAGCCGTTTTGGAATTGAGCAAATAATTTTGAAATCCAAATCCTTCCGGCAAAACTTTATTGAAAATGACGCGGCCAACACCGGTTTCCAGCATTTTCCCTCCAATCAAAACTTTAATCTTGGCCTGAAGATCAATAACGCCAAGTTCATAGGCCATCACTGCTTCGTCGGCGGAGCTGAAAGCCTTTCCTTCGCCTTTTTTCCCTTCCACGATTTTAGTCAAATAATAACAACCTAAAATTATATCCTTTCCAGGCAAAACGATCGGCTCGGAAGTGGAAGGTTTTAATAAATTAACCGAAGACATCATCCTTTCTCTGGCTTCAGTTTGTGCTTCCTCGGACAAAGGCAAATGGATAGGCATCTGGTCGCCGTCAAAGTCAGCATTAAAAGCGGTACAAACCATAGGATGTATCCTGATGGCTTCACCTTCTATTAAAATCGGCTTGAATGCTTGGATACCCAAGCGATGCAAGGTCGGAGCGCGATTCAAAAGGACTAATTTCTCTTTGACAGCTTCTTCAAGGCATTCCCAAACCTCATCGGTTTCATCTTCTATCAGCTTCTTGGCTCCGCCCATATTATAAACAAGCTCTCTCTCAATTAATTTTTTGACAACAAAAGGCTTGAATAATTCCAAAGCCATTTTTTTCGGAACGCCGCATTCGTTTAACTGCAAATTCGGACCGACAACGATAACGCTGCGGCCGGAATAATCGACTCTTTTCCCGAGCAAATTCTGCCTGAAACGCCCCTGTTTTCCCTGGAGTATATCCGCCAAGCTCTTCAAAAGCCTTCGGCCTCCAGTAGTAGCCAAGGTCATCGTCCCCTTCCTCATCTTATTATCAATTAAAGCGTCAACCGCTTCCTGCAGCATTCTTTTCTCATTTCTCACGATAACTTCCGGAGCATTGATTTCCAAAAGATGTTTCAAGCGATTATTGCGGTTAATAACGCGGCGGTAAAGATCGTTCAAATCAGAAGAAGCATAACGGCCTCCGTCCAACTGCACCATCGGCCTTAGATCCGGCGGTAAAACCGGTAAAACATCCAAAAACATCCATTCCGGGCGGACGCCGGCGGCTCTCATTTCTTTTAAAAGATTCATCCTGACCTGAGCTTTCTTTTGGTCATCGGCCTCTGACTCTTTTTCCACTAGTTCCATCTCTTTGATCTCTTTGTCAAAATCAACTTTTTCAAAAATGCGCTTCAATGTTTCAGCACCGGTTCCGGCTTCAAAAATTTCTCCGTATTTCAAAGCCAAACGGGTATATTCCAATTCGGATAAAACTTTCAATGGTCTTAAAGCCACTAGTTCTTCCCTGGCTCTATCGCGGGAAGCTTTAAGCGCCAAGGCCGCTTCTTCTTGTTTCTTCTTATTCTCAATAGATGACTTTTGATCTTTTAATTTGGCTTTATATTCCCTCTCGATTTCCTCAAGTATCCCCTTTTTGGCCTCTTCATTAACGGTAACTACGATGTAAGAAAGAAAATAAATAACTTCTTCCACTTTATGGAAGGGTAAATCCAAAACCGTTCCGATCCTGGACGGAACTCCTTTTAAGAACCAGATATGGGAAACAGGGGTGGCAAGTTTGATATGCCCCATTCTTTCGCGCCTAACGGATGATTTCGTAACTTCGACCCCGCAACGGTCGCAGACTACTCCCTTATATCTGATCCTTTTATATTTGCCGCAATAACATTCATAATCTCTGGTCGGACCAAAGATCTTTTCGCAAAACAAGCCGTCTTTCTCCGGACGCTGCGTGCGGTAGTTGATGGTTTCAGGCTTGGTGATTTCGCCATGAGACCAACCTAAAATATCCTGAGGAGAAGCCAATTTTATCCTAATTGATTCTAAGCTAGAAACAAACATGATTTGTTATTGAGCCCGGACGCCAAATGATCGGCGCGTTGGCAGTTACGAGTTATGGATTTACGAATTATTGAGTTCCCCCGCTTTGCGCGAGAGAAAGGAGAAAAAAGTTGAGATTATTTTTTTTCTTTTTCTTTGCTTTCTTTTTCTTCCGCAGCTTCCTCGGCTGGCTTAGCTTCCTCTCCAGATCCAGACTTGAAACTTTCCCTTGTCGCAGGAGCCTCTCTAATTTCAAAGTTTAAAGAAAGAGACTTTAATTCGGAGATCAACAAAGTGAAAGAAGCTGGAATATTCGGACTCCTGATCTTTTCTCCTTTCAAAATAGCTTCATAGGCTCCAACTCTGCCCATGATATCGTCTGATTTGATAGTGAGCATCTCCTGCAAAGTATGCGCGGCGCCGTATCCTTCCAAGGCCCAAACTTCCATCTCTCCAAATCTCTGCCCTCCGAATTGAGCTTTGCCTCCCAAGGGCTGCTGAGTAATTAAAGAATAAGGACCAATTGATCTCATATGAATCTTGTCTTTGATCATATGGATCAATTTCAACATATAGTTATAACCAACGGTAACCTTTTCAGCGAAAGGCTGTCCGGTTATCGGATCGAAAAGAATAGTTTTTCCATCTTCAGGCAAGCCGGCTTTTTTAAGCTCTTCTTTAATGTCTTTCTCGGTGGCTCCGAAAAGGGCCGGAGTTTCAGCTAAATAGCCAAGCTTATTAGCGGCTAATCCCAAGTGAGTTTCCAAGACTTGGCCCAGGTTCATTCTCGAGACAACTCCCAAAACATTCAAAACCATATCGATCGGAGTACCGTCTTCCAAGAAAGGCATTTCTTCCACAGGCAAAATTTTCGAAACAACGCCTTTATTTCCATGACGGCCAGCCAGCTTATCCCCAACCTGAACTTTTCTAACCTCTGCAATCCTCACCCTGATCCTCTTCAAAACTCCCGGTTCTAAATTACATCCTTCTTCCCTGGAAAAAACCTTAATGCCGATTATGCGGCCATGCTTGCCATGTTCCATTCTCATGGAAGTATCTTTAACCTCTTTGGCTTTTTCTCCGAAAATCGCTCTTAATAATCTTTCTTCGGCGCTTAATTCCGCTTCTCCTTTTGGAGAAATTTTACCTACCAAGATATCATTTGGATTAACGGTGGCGCCAATTCTGACAATTCCCTCTTCATCAAGGTCTTTTAATTTCTCCTCTCCGACGTTAGGAATATCAGAAGTTGTCATTTCCGGCCCAAGCTTGGTTTCGCGGACATCGCAAAAAGCGTCCTCAATATGGATAGAAGTAAAAACATCCTCTTTAACTAATTTTTCCGAAAGGACTATCGCGTCTTCATAAGTATTTCCCCTCCAAGATAAGAAAGCTACTAAAATATTACGGCCCAAGCTTAAACGGCCGTTGGAAATACCGCTGCCTTCAGCTAAAATATCGCCGGCTTTAACTATGTCGCCTTTTTTGGCAACAGGTCTTTGATGAAAACAAGTATATTGATTGGTTCGGTCGAAATTTCTAAGTTTGTAAGTTTGGAAATTTTCTTCTGATTTGACTTTAACTTGAGTGGCATCCACCTCGACAACTTTTCCTCCTTCCTTGGCAAAAATAACTTGTCCGGAATCTTTGGCAACCGCAGTTTCTAATCCGGTTCCAACCAGCGGAGGTTCTGGATATAACAAAGGCACTGCCTGGCGTTGCATGTTCGATCCCATCTGGGCGCGGTTGGCGTCATCATTCTGCAAAAAAGGTATCAAGGCAGCGGCCACGGATAAAAATTGCTGGGGAGAGACATCAACATAATCGATCTTTTCTTTTTCGACTTCCGCAGGTTCTCCTTTGGCGCGGGCTTCAACTCTTGACTCTAGAATCTCGTTCTTCTCGCTTAAAGCAATGCTCGCCGAAGCGATATTGTGCCTTTCTTCTTCGGCCGCGGCCAAATATTCGGATTTATTGGTAACTTTTCCGTTCTCAACCTTGTAATAAGGCGTCTCTAAAAATCCGTATGGGTTCAAACGGCTATAAAGAGCCAAGTATCCCACCAAGCCTACATTCGGACCTTCTGGAGTTTGAATCGGGCAAATTTTTCCATAATGGGACGGCTGGACATCGCGGACTTCAAAACCGGCTCTTTCTCTGGTCAAACCGCCCGGACCGGTAGCTGTAAGCCTGCGTTTATGCTCCAATTCAGCCAGAGTATTCTCTGTGTCCATGAATTGCGAAAATTGGCTGGAAGAGAAAAATTGGCTGGCTTGAGCCATAAAAGGCCTCGGGTTCACTAATTGGGAAGGAGAAATGATCTCGTTGCCCAAAACAGACATTTTATCTTTGGCAATACGGGCCATTCTCATCAACCCCACTCTTAATTTATTTAACAAAAGCTCCGACATCGTTCTAATGCGGCGGTTTGCCAAGTGATCGATCTCGTCAGGCTGGGCGCTAGGATCATTATTCAATCTGATAACTTCTTTTATGACCGAGATCAAATCTTCGGCTGTCAGAACACGATCCTCTTTTGTGATCTCCCTTTCCTTGGCCGGTTTCAGATCCGGCAAACGAGACCAGGTTTTCCAGCGGCCGACTTTGGAAAGATCATATCTTTCAAAGTTAAAGAACATATTAAAAATAAGCTCTTTGGCGGCTTCCGGAGTAGAAAGCTCTCCCGATCTTAACCTCTGGTAAATTTCCATCAAGGCCTCGGATTGGTTATTGGTATGGTCGCGCTTTAATGTTTCTTCGATATATTTTATTTCTCCCGAATCAGCTCCTCCAAAAATTTCCCTGATATTATCGTTGCTATATCCAGCCAAGGCTTTCAATAAGGTAGTGGCAGGCAATCTTCTCTTGCGATCGATCTTTACGCTTAAAAATCCGACTGGATCGGTTTCAAACTCCAGCCAAGCTCCCCTGTTCGGAATAACCTTGGCACCAAAACATTTTCGGCCGCGAACCACTTCTTGGGGAAAAAACACTCCCGGAGAACGGATGAGCTGAGAAATAACAACCCTTTCCACTCCATTGATAACAAAAGTGCCTCTGTCGGTTAACAGAGGAAAATTTCCAAAGAAAACTTCCTGTTCTTTTTCTTCTTTTGTTCTTAAATTTACAAGCCTGACCGTCGCTCTTAAAGGAGCTTCGAAAGAATCGTTATTTTCTTTAGCTTCAAAGTAATCTTCGTAGTTCGGCTTGCCTAAGCGATAATCAATAAAATAAAGCGCCAGCTCCTTGCCGGTATAATCGCGCATAGGAGAAACTTCATTAAAAAGCTCTTTTAAATCCTCTTCCCAAAGTTGGCGCCAGCTTTCTTTTTGCAAAAAGATAAGCCCGGGCAGTGAAAAAGATATCTTGCTTTTAGAAAAATCTTTGATTTTCATCATAGTTTTTGAGATGATAATGCAAAAAATACCCTAAGAATAAAAAATTTAGGGTAATAGCGACCCATTTATTTTAATAATAAAAGTAAGAAGAGAGCTTCAGATTTTTTAGTAAATTTACGCTAGCTAAAATCCATTACAAAATGTAGCAATAATAAAGAAAGCTGTCAAGCCTTAGCACATCGGTAAAATACCTTGCCTACCCATGTCTGTTTGAGACAGACGAAAGCGTAAAGTGTAAAGCGCAAAGCGAAAAATAACAGCGCCTGCCTGCCGGTAGGCAGGTAAAACTAAAAATAACGAACGAATATTTTACGCTTTACGCTTTTGCTTTGCACTTTTCGCTTTTAGCTTTACGCTAGCTGGAGGCTTTTATGCTCTGAATTATCCCTAAGCTGGCGAAAATAAACAGCAAATTGCTGCCACCGTAGCTGACAAAAGGCAAGGAAATTCCGACTATCGGCGCTATTCCCAAATTCATGGCGATATGGATAAACATTTGAGCGAAAATTATGATGGCAAAACCGAAAACGAACAGTTTGGCGAAATTTGATTCTGCCTGCGTGGCGATCTTTAAAACCCGCCAGAAAAGATAAGCAAACAGAAAGATCAAGGCCGCCACGCCAGCTAAGCCGAACTCTTCGGCCAAAGCCGAAAAAATGAAATCAGTCTGGGGCTCCGGCAAAAAGCCGTGGTGTGTTTGGGATCCGTTCAACCATCCCTGGCCCAAAAGCCCTCCAGATCCAATGGCTATTCCTGCCTGCTTTTGGCTCCAGCTTGCGCCAAAAGGATCGGCCTGCGGGAAAAGAAAGGAAGTAATCCTGGCTTTTTGATAATCGTGAAGAAAAAAATTCCAGCCCAGCGCGACCGCAAAAACCAACCCAAGGCAAATAAGCAAAAAATGTTTTATCTTTATGCCGGAGATGATCAAAATGCCAAGCCAAACGATCAAAAGCAAAGAAGCTGATCCAATATTGGGTTGCAAGGCCACTAATGCCACCGGGATCGCGGCATAGATTCCTGATAAAAAAATATGCCTTATCTTATACATCTCTATATGCCTTTTGGAAAAATATTTCGCTAAAAGCATGGCTAAAACGAATTTCGTCAACTCTACCGGATCAAAAGAAAACTCCCCTATTTTATACCATGATTTTGTTCCTCTAATTTCGCCGGCAAAGAAGAAAACGCCGATAAGAAGCAAGACGCACAAAAAATAAAGCAGTAAAATAAAATAAGAATTCTCCCGAAAAACCCTCCAGTCTAAAAAACTTAAAAATATTGCCAATAAAAATCCTGTGCCAAGAAAAGCTGCCTGCTTATAGAAATTGTTAAAATTGCCCTTAACGGTGCAAGAGCTGTAAATGGCCAGAAGAGAGATCGCGGCCAAGGCCAAAACAACTAAGAAAAGCTTCCAGTCCAACTTCTTTAAATGCAAGAATATGTTAGAGAGTCTGAACACCAGCCCGAATAATTTTCAATTTTCAATTTCTAATTTTCATTGAATTTTCAATGAACCAATTTTTAAACAACGATCTTCTGTCTGGCTTGTTTAAAAATTATGAAATTAGAAATTTAATAGAAATTGACAATTAGAAATTAAAAATTTATTTGATCATTCCCAAAAATTCTTCCTCCGTTATAACTTTCACTCCCAGCTTGCCAGCCTTTGCCATTTTACTGACCCCTGGGTTTGCCCCAGCCACAACGAAGTTGGTATTTTTGGAGACTGCTTCTGAAACATCCCCTCCCTCTTTCCTCACAATCTCTTTAGCCTCGTTACGGCTCAAAGATAGCATTTCTCCGGTAAAAACAAAAGCCAGCCCGGCCAGCTTCTGATCGCCTTTTTCAATCTTTGGCGAAATGATTTTTATCCCGGCCTTTTCCAATTTTTCTAAAAATTTCAAACTATTTTCATCTTGGAAAAAATCATGGATGGATTCAGCCACCACCGGTCCGACATCATTTATCTTTTGCAAATCTTCCAAGCTGGCATTCTTTAGGTTCTCTACGCTGCCAAATATCTGCGCCAGATCAATACTGGTTTGTTCCCCCACATTCCTGATGCCTAAAGCAAAAATAAACTTCGGCAAAACTATCTCTTTTTTAAATTGGATGGCTTCAACTATTTTGCCCGCTTTTTTCTCGGCGAATCTTTCCAACGGGAGCAAATCGCCCTCTTTCAACTCAAACAGATCGGCCGGATCAGATATCAAGCCTTGATCAAGAAGCTGTTCCAATACTTTAGGGCCTAACCCGACAATGTCAAAAGCGTTTTTGGAAACGAAATAAGCAAAATACCTTTCTTTCCTGGAAAAACAATCGGGATTAGGGCAGCGCCAAGCCACCTCTCCGTCCGGCTTAACCAATCTTGTGCCGCAAGAAGGGCAATTATTCGGCATCCTAAAATATTTTTCTTTTCCGCTTCTCAACTCCGGCAAAGCCTTAACGATTTGGGGAATTACATCTCCCGCCCGGCCGACAATGACCGTGTCTCCAATTTTCAAGCCCAATCTTTTTATCTCGTCTTCGTTATGCAAGGTCGCGCGGCTAACCATAGTGCCGCCAACCTCGACCGGCTTCAAGCAAGCCACTGGGGTCATCGCTCCAGTGCGGCCCACTTGCACCTGGATGTCCTCAACGACCGTGACGGCCTGTTTTAAGGGAAACTTATACGCTATAGCCCCGCGGGGAGCTTTCCCGGCCACTCCCATTTTTCTAAAAAAATTATTGTCATCAACTCTTGCCACTATGCCGTCTATTTCATAAGGAATCTTCCCTCGGTTTTTTTGCCAATGGTCATGGCAAACAAAAATTTCTTCCAGGTTCCGGCAAAAACGGCTATATTTATTATTCGTTTTGAATCCCAAAATATGCAAAATTTTATGCTCCTCTTGATGGTTTTTCTGGCCGGCATCGCTCACGATCTCATAAAGGCTTGAGTCTAGGCGCCTGGAAGCAGCTATCTTTGGATCAAGCTGGCGCAAAGATCCGGCAGCCAGATTGCGCGGATTGGCATAAAGAGGCAGTCCGAGTTTTTCCTGCGCACTGTTGATCTTCTCGAAATCATTTTTTGTAATGATCACCTCTCCTCTTACGACAATATCTATTCCGCCTTCTCTTGAAAATATTTTAACTGCTTCTCTCAACCCCTCTTTCTCCAAGTCCTTCAAAATCTCTGCCACGTCTCTTATTTTCAAAGGGATGGCCTCGATCGTTTTTAAATTTTGAGTGATATCTTCCCCAAGCAAGCCGTCTCCCCTGGTCGAACCTGTTTCCAAAACACTATTGCGATAGACCAATTCTATGGCCAGGCCGTCTAATTTAGGTTCACAGAAAAAAGACATCTCATCAACCTCTTCCGGCTTTAAAAGCTTGGAAACCCTTGCCACCCAATCTTCCATATCCTCTCTGGAAAAAGCATCGTTCAAAGATATCATCGGTTTCAAATGCCTGACTTTGCTAAATTTATCCAAAGGTTTCCCTCCCACCCTTTGAGTCGGAGAATCAGGCGAAATAAGCTTTGGGAACCGCTGCTCCAAATCAAAAAGCTCTTTTTTCAAAGAATCAAGAGCCTCCGGAGATATCTCTTGCCGGTCCAGGGCATGGTAAAGATATCTATGATAATTTATTAATTTTTTAAGCTTATCGATCCTGGATTGGGCTTTCTCTCTGTCCATAATTTCTGTTTATGAAATATATAACTTGAAGCTTAAAAATATTCGATTTCCATTTTAACAGACTCTAACGGCCCTAGTCTTTAAATAAAATTGCAAAATGTTGCAAATTTCAGGCTTAAAATCAAATTCCGTATTCCACTTCTATCATTCTTTGAGACTCATGATATATGCCTTTGGAATTTATTAAAATAGAAGGAGGAGTAGTAGTGCAGCTATAACTAGTAAAAGTATATTGCCATTCTGGGTCTCCCCATAAAGGAGTGCATGTATCCGGAAAAAGACAAGGAGGGTTGCAATCCTCTTCAATACGTATTTTATATAAAGCATTTTCAATGCCCGTATCCGCGGCGTGAAAAGACTTGACGGAATCGGTAACTCCTTTGGCGACATTAAGGCCGTTGATAATAATGGAGGTAACTCCTAAAACCATGGCCATCAAAATGGCCATCAAAATAATCGTCATATACAAAGCCACTCCTTTTTCCGCCTGCCTGCCGGGTAGACAGGCCTCTTTTCCAAAAATTTTTAGGGAAAAAATATTTTTCATAATTCTAAATTTCTTTATCTAAATTCCTTTGGGAGATTGTCGTTTGGACATTGATCTTAGGCAAAGGATTAAGACTATTCGTATTGGCTTCCGCCCCGATCAAAATAGTAATTCTCGGCTGAAGGTTGTCGCCGTTAGCGCCGCCCAAAACATTAAATTTTAGATTGGTAACTTTTATCTTATCAGATGTCAGGTCTTGAGCTTCTCCAAAATTAGCGGTATTATCTTCTGAAACTTTTTCTTTTATTTTACCGTCCTCCAATAAAAATTGATGGCAGAATCCTTTATAATCAAGAAAAGTGATAGTGCTTGAAGATGTATCGAAAGGATTAAAATTATTCTTAATGCCGGCGCAAGCGCCCGCAGGGTCAAAATCTTTTTGGGCCATCCTTAAATAGCGGCTTATAGAATCCAACGCAGAGTTAGTGTTGTCAACGAGATACTGGGTATAGATTATGTGAGTTTGACTTTTCATTGAAGATAAAAAAATACCGCTCAAAACTACTATCAAAACCGAAAAGATACCGATGGCAACCAGCATTTCGATCAAAGTGAATCCTTTCCCGTTGTTGCTAGGTGTTTGTTTTGAGAAATTTTTTGGCGAAAATAATCCCTTCATTTTTGAAAATATTTTAATTTCCATGGTTATTGGAGATACCAATTACGAATATCCTCCTTCACTGTGGTTGTAACTCCATTAAAATACACATCTACAATTATGTTTATGGTTGAAGTTGCGGTATCGGGATCGCTAGGATTGTCAATGGTGATTTTTCTCTTATAAATACTGTATAATCCACTGCCATAGTTATAAAAACCGTTGGAATCTATCTGCAAATAGCTGCCAGCGTAAGCCGAAAGATTTGTAAGGTAATCAGCTTGGCAGCCGCTGGTGCAATCAATGTCAAGCAAGCCGCTATCCCAAGGCACGCTTGCCACCCAATTCGTATCCCTTATATTCTTCACTATTTCTATTCCTTCCTGGGCCAAATAAGCGCCCATAAAAAATTCCCTGGCTTTCTGGGTATTGGCAATGGCAAAGCTCATGCCGTTATAAACGCCCAAAACTCCAACTGAAATGATCGTGATCGCGAAGATCATCTCGAGAAGGGTAAAGCCTTTTTGCCTGTCGAAATTTTGAGCCATAGACTATTTTAAATTGATATTTCCGATTTTATTTATTTCAACTGTTTTCTGCTTGCTTGCATCATTTTTAATGCAAACCGTCACGGATGATGTAACTCCCGAATTGCCATTGATAAAAATTGTAGGGTCTGGCGGCTCGAAAAAAATACTTAGATTGGACACCTCTGTATTCCCCTCCTTAAGACCGCAAATGACAATACTGCTCCCCAAAGGAATATTCGTCTTGAATTTTTCATCAAAATTGCTGTTGTAGCTTTTATTAGCATCGTTATCGCAATTTCTGTAAATAAAATATGTTGACGAAGCAGTCTTATCCAGATAAACGCCGTAGCCATCGGCATTGCTTCCCGAGCATCCCCCAGATTCGCCCCTCATAGACAAAGCTCGGCTTTGGCTGATGTCTTGGCCCAGCTTTTGCGCCGATCTTTCCAAGGCCAAGCCATTCTGCCATTTATCAGGATTGGAAAAAACCATACTGCTTAGAATGGCGATCATTGCGATAACGACAAGAAGCTCAAACAGAGTGAAGCCTTCTTCTTTTCTAAAATTTCTCTTGATAAGTTTTAAGCTGGACATTAAGCAAAGAAGTTCAAATAGTAATCAAAAATTTTTTCTCCCCAAAACAGGGCTATAAACAATCCGGACACTAAAAACGGGCCAAAAGGTATTTCTGACTTCAGCTGTTTTTTTTTGCCGACTATCAATATTAAGCCAATTATAGCACCTATCAAAAAAGCTAAAAAGAGGGCTGTCATGATCTTCGGCCAGCCTAGAAAAAAACCCATAAAAAAAGCTAATTTAACATCTCCGAAGCCCATGGCCTTGCCCCTGGTCAAAAGAAAGATCGCCAGAAAAAATCCCGAAGCCCCAAAAGCGGAAAATAAAAAATTAGAGATCTGCCCTTTGGGGTAAAGATCAAAAATAAAACTGTAAAAATGAAAAGCGGCAGTGATGCCTATAGCCCAAAATAAAACCTTATCGGGGATCAAATACCATTTCAGATCAAAGATAAAGATGATGATAAGAAGCGAAGCAATGGCGAAAAGGTACGCCAGAGTTATTGCAAAATTAAAAATTGCCTGCCCCGTAGCAAGCCCGAGGCTTGCTTCGGGGAAAATTAAATTGAAAGTTAAGAGGAAAATTAACCCTGTCGCTATTTCGACCGCAGGGTACTGCCACGATATCGGCTTGCCGCAATAGCGGCATTTTCCTTTTAAAAAAAGGAAGCTGAAAACCGGCACCAAATCGTACCAAGCCAAGCTATGCTTGCATTTCGGGCAGAATGAACGGCCGGAAACAAAACTCTTCTTTTCGCTAAGCCGGTAAGCAACACAATTCAAAAAACTGCCGACAACCAAACCGAAGATGAAAATAAAGATTGAGGCAATGACCATACTTGTATTTTACAGTGGTTCGAAGCAGTTGGCAAACATAAAAATGCAAATTGTATCGCTTCGCGATAGTATATAATCCCGCCAGCGGCGGGATACCATAATTTTTCATTTTGATTTTTCAATTTTAAATTTAAAACAAAAGCTCCCCTCTTTGGGAGGGGAGCTTTGCAAAAATTATTCTAGAAAAAATTAATAACAAGCAATTGTTCCAGAACAAGCGGTAGCGCTGGTCGTTACGCCAGAAAATCCGTTCGTGCTGTCTATACACCAATAAGTAGTGGAAGCGGAACCGGTATATCTGCCTTTGGCGCAGAAAGCAGTAGCCGAAGAGCTGGAGTAGTAATAAGGGGCGACAGCACCGCTGGCACCGCCGGAAATCTCTCCGATCTTGGTTTTTAATTTTAAACCTTCTGATCCGGCAGTAGAGTCAAAACCGATATAAGTGGGCGTGCTTGTAGTGTTTTTGTAAAGAACGGCAACGGGTTTCAATTGGTCGAAGTAAGCTTGAAGCTTGGCGTTCTTGGCTGCGTCCGGAGAGCTGCTCATTCTTACCACAAGCATGCCGGCTAAAATACCAATAATGGCGATAACTACCAATAGCTCGATCACGGTAAAGCCTTTTTGTGTTTGCACAAATTTAGCCAAAGAAGTTAAACTGAATATTTTTGATATCTGCATATAATTCATAGTTATAAATTATTTGAGTTAGGATTATTATATTTGATTAATTTCAAGAGAAATCGACCTTTTAAAATAATTTAAAAAAATTACTAAGATAACGGAAGAAATTATAATTCTTTATTGGGTCTATTTTAGCTGGTATCCGCCAAAAGGTCTAATAAAAGTTTTCCACATTTTAAATTTTATTTAATCTGGTAGAATACCCCGCCCCTTTGGGGCGGGGATAAATACCAGCCCGTAGTGAGCGGAGGATTAAACAAACTTTTCCCGTAGCGATAGCGCCTGCCTGCCGGTAGGCAGGGAGGGAATACCCCGCCAGCTTGCTGCGGGGTAGTTTATTTTTTAAAAACAGTTAAATCCAAAAACGCAATTGGCGGCAAAAAACAAAAGCTCCCCTCTTTGGGAGGGGAGCTTTGCAAGAAATTCTTCTTTTTGGAAGAGATTAATTGCAGACGAGCGTAGTAGAACAAGCGGTAGCGCTGGTCGTTGCGCCAGAAAATCCGTTCGTGCTGTCTATACACCAATAAGTGGTGGAAGCGGAACCGGTATATCTGCCTTTGGCGCAGAAATTATCAGCTGTAGAGCTGGAGTAGTAATAAGGGGCGACAGTACCGCCAGAAATCTCTCCGATCTTGGTTTTTAATGTTAGGCCTTCTGATCCGGTAGTAGAGTCAAAACCGATATAGGTCGGTGTGCTTGTAGTGGTTTTGTAAACGGTGGCAACGGTCCTTAATTGGTCAAAATAAGATTGAAGCTTGGCGTTCTTGGCTGCGTCTGGAGCGCTGCTCATATTTACCACGACCATGCCGGCTAAAATACCAATAATGGCGATAACTACCAATAACTCGATTAAAGTAAAACCTTTTTGTGTTTGCATATTGTTTGATTTAGTAAATTTTTATTATTTATTGAATTGATAATTGAACATTCGACCTTTTAAAATATTATCTATATTATACCGACAAACGCATTTTATGCAATCGCCGGCAAGCATTATTGAAGCTATTGCCGCATATCGGCATTAAAGACAATGTGTCTCTCCTTGAATTGTCTTTTCTACTCCTCTTGGAAGCTTCTAATGTTAATTATTATATACCATTTTTTAAAAATCAATTGTGGATAACTTCATCCTGTTAAATCTTTTTGCCGCCGTATTGTAGCACAATATTTCCCTCTATTCTATAACGCTGGACATCTGGTAAAGCGGTAAAACTACGGCGGCTACCAAAAAACCCACCATCAAAGCTAATCCGATAATCAAAACAGGCTCCAAAATGCTCGAAAGCCCTCCAACGAAAGCGTCTATCTCTTTCTGATAAAATCGCACTATATTCATCAGAGTGGTGGAAATGCGTCCGGTTCTTTCCCCCACCGACGCCATCTGGACGAACAAAGATGGAATATAATTTGGAAACCGGTCCAAAACCGAGCTAAAGGGCTCTCCTTTGATGACCCTGTTGCGCGATTCAATGATTATATCCTGGTAGACCGTATTGCCAATAAGGTCAGCTGTTATTTCCAAAGCTTGGGTAATAGGTATCCCGGCCGTGATCAGAACGGAAAAATTCTCGGCAAAACGGGCCAAATAAAGATTTTTTAAAAATCCTCCCACAATTGGAAGCCTCAATGATACTTTATCAAAGATCTTTTTCCCCTCTTTGGTTTCGGAATAGCCCTTGAGGGAAAAAAATAAAACCGCAAAAAAACCTATTATGGCGATCCACCAGTTCTTGAAAAAATTGGAGGTGGCGACAACCATTTTTGTCATCAGGGGCAGATCCCTTCCATCTGCAGCCAAAACTTCCGTTAGATTCGGTATCACAAAAACCATCATCACGATAAATATCAGAATAAAAACAACGAAGACGATCGACGGATACATCATCGCGCTTAAAGTTTTGTTGCGAAGTTCATAATCTTTTTCCAAATGAGTGGAAACCCTGTCCAAAACTTCTGATAAATTTCCGGAAGCTTCTCCGGATTTCACCATATTGATATAAAAACTGGAAAAAACCTTTGGATATGCGCTTAAGGCTTTGGAAAAAAGGGACCCCTCTCTTATTGCCATGGAAAGCTTGTATATCTTATCTTGGAAATCAAGATTTTTGGTTTGGTGGCCAAGCGAATCCAGCCCCTCTGCCAAAGGCACTCTTGAATCAAGCATCGTAGCCAGCTCCCTGGAGAAAAGGACTATTTCTTTTAAAGGAACTCCTTGGAAGTAATTAATCCGTAAAAAAAAATTATTCGAAGAAACCTCCTTAATAGCAGTCGGAAAAAGATTATTCTGATGCAAGACATCAACCGCCGCTTTTCTGGTAGAGGCTTCTATGGTGCCTGTCTCGCTTTTCCCGTCTTTGGTTCTGGCCTGATAATTAAACTTCATAATTTTTTTAAAACAGCGGCGCTCTCTCTGTCCTTACGCTACAGTACCTATGCTGTAAATAGGAATTATCAAGGCAGCGAACAAAATTCCGACCATCACGGCTAAAAATATTATCAAAATAGGTTCTATGATAACGGAAATAGTGCTGATAAAGTTGTCTATTTCTTCTTGATAAAATTTAAAAACCTGGATCAAAGAATCGCTAAGATTTCCAGTTTTCTCTCCCACTATTACCATCTGTATGAATAACGGTGAAATTTCATTTGGAAATTTTTCCAAAGAAGCGCTGATAGCCTCTCCCTTCATTGCTTTTGACCGGGTTTCTATAATGATATTTTTATAAACAGTATTGCCGATCAAATTGGCCGACGATTCCAAAGATTGAGCTATCGGCGTGCCGGCCGAGATCAAAGTAGACAAATTTTCAGCGAACCGAGCCATATAAAGATTCTTCTGGAAATTACCGAAGATGGGCAGGTTCAATAAGGCCCGGTCAAATTGCTGGCGGCCCTCTTTGGTTTTAGGATAATAATAGAAGAAAAACCCAAGACCTATTAATAAAATTAAAAACAACCACCAATAAACTACAAAAAAATCAGAAATATTGATAACTATCTGGGTGATTGCGGGTATTTTCCTGCCAGCCTCCAGTAATGTTTTGGTAATTGTTGGGATCACCACCAGAAAAAGGAAAGTAAAAACTCCGAAAAAAACCAGCATAACTATGGCCGGATAGATCATCGCTCCTATTATTTTCGAACGAAAATAATAATCTTTTTCAAGGTGGCTGGTTATTTTTTTCAGCACTTCCGGAACATTGCCGGTTACTTCTCCAGACTTGATCATACCGACATAAAAAGGAGAAAAAACGCGAGGATGTTTGGAGAAAGCTTTTGACAGTGAAAGCCCTTCGCGGATATCCGAAGCCAATTTATAGATAATCTCTTGAAACGAACGATTAGTCGTTTTCTGCCCCAAAGCATGAATAGCTTCCGCCGGAGGGACTTTCGATCCAAGCATAGCCGAGAGCTGTCTCGAAAAAGCCATAATATCTTTTAAGGAAATCTTTTGGTTGATTTTGACCTCTCTCAATAAAAATGGCTTTTGCTCCGCTTCCTCGACAAAAGTAATAAAGACATTATATTTTTGCAAAATGTCAATTGCCGCTTCTTTGGAAACGGCTTCGATCTCCCCTGTTTTTACTTCTCCCTCCCTGGTTCTGGCTTGGTATTTAAATTTCATTTTTTAAATTAATTTTCTTAACTCTTCAGGATTTAAAGAATAAGCTAAAGCATTATCCAAACTAATGGCTTTTTCTCTGACCAAATCAGCCAAAGATCTGTCTAAAGATTTCATGCCGAGCTCGAATGATGTTTCAATGACCAAAGGAATTTCATGGATCTTGTTTTCTCTGATCAAATTGGAAATTGCCGGAACATTGAACATGATCTCGCAGGCTGGCACAACTCCTTTTTTAAGTGAAGGGATCAGTCTTTGAGAAACGATGCCTAGAAGGGATCCTGAAAGCTGCGATCTTATCTGGCTTTGCTGGCTGCCCGGAAAACTGTCAACTATGCGGTGGATGGTTTGGGACGCGGAATTGGTGTGCAAAGTGGCAAAAACCAAATGTCCGGTTTCAGCCGCGGTAATGGCAGTGGCAATGGTTTCAGAATCTCTCATCTCGCCAAGCATAACCACATCCGGATCCTCGCGAAAAGTGGACCTCAAAGCCCTCGGAAAAGATAAAGTATCTTGATAAAGCTCTCTTTGTTCGATCATGGCTTTATCGCCTTTAAAAATATATTCTATCGGATCTTCAATGGTAATAATGCGGCAAGCGCGAACATGATTGATTTCATCGATCATGCTGGCCAAAGTTGTTGATTTGCCATGAGAACATGGTCCGGCAATGATCACAAATCCCTGGCTTTGCTGGCAAAAATCATGAAGCTGAAGCGGCAAATTTAATTCGTCCATGGTTTTAATTTTTTCGGGGATGAGCCTCAAAGCAATGCTAACGGTTCCCTTTTGGCAAAAAACATTCACCCTAAAACGAGCCCTGCCTTCAAAGCCGTAAGAAAAGTCCAATTCTTTTTCAATCAAAAAACGGTTTCTTTGATCTTCGTTCATTAAAAGGAATGCTATCTGCTGAGTATCTTCTGGAGAAAGCTTTTGAACCTTAACCAGCGGGATCAACTTTCTTTCAATTCTTAAAACCGGCGGATGGTCAGCCGAAATATGCAGGTCGGAAGCTTCTTCCTCAATAGTCAAAATCAATAATTGTTTTATGTAAGAGCTGTAGTCCATAACTCTTTTTATTATATTCTATTTTTTTATTTCTATATATTAATTTTTTCCACAGTCCCGTCCTAATCTTCGGCCACCCATAGAACTTCTTCAAATGAAATTTCCCCTTCCAAGGCTTTAAGGACGGCGTCTTGGCGCAAAGTCATCATTCCTTGCGCTTGAGCTTCTCTTGATAAGGAGGTTTCCGATTGATCGGTCATGATCACTTCCTTCAAAGAATCTGTCATTCTCAAAACCTCATAGATTCCCACCCTTCCTTTCACTCCTTTATCGCTGCACTTTTTGCACCCTTGCGCTTCATAGATATAAATAACGCTTGGGATGCTCAAACCGTTCCTTACTTCTTCCGGCATAGTCTCGATATCTTTTATGATCATATCCGTAATGGACTTTGAAGCTTTCACTTTCTTTTTGCAATACGGGCAAAGCCTTCTGGCCAAGCGCTGAGCGATAACGACATTTAAAGTTGATGGTATTAAAAAAGGCTTGATCTGCATATCTACCAAGCGCGGCACCACTCCAATGGCATTATTAGTGTGTAAAGTCGAAAGGACCACATGGCCTGTTAAAGCGGAGTGGATAACCAAGGAAGCCGACTCTTCATCGCGGATCTCTCCGACCATGATAACATCCGGATCTTGGCGAACGATAGAACGCAAGCCTTGAGGAAAATCATAGCCAATTTCCGGCTTGATCTGAGATTGGTTGATCCCTTCCATGAAATATTCCACTGGATCTTCCAGAGTAACGACATTAGTGTCTTCCTTATTCAGCTCGCGCAAAAGAGTATAAAGAGTGGTGCTTTTGCCGCTGCCAGTCGGGCCGCAAGAAAGGATCAACCCGAAAGGCTTCTGGAGAGCCTCCTGAATTATGCGCATATTTCTTTCGCTTAGTCCTAGGTCTTTAAAACCTTTTAACCCTTCTGTTGGATCCAAAACTCTCAAAGCTACCTTTTCTCCCATTTTAGTTGGAAAAGTAGAGACTCTGAAATCGATCTCTTTATCTGCTATGCGAGCAGAAAAACGTCCGTCTTGAGGCACCCTGGTCTCATCGATCCTCAAATTAGAAAGGATCTTGATTCTCGCTACTATGGAAGGATGAACTGTTATCGGCAAAAAAAGCGACGAATACAATGTTCCATCCATCCTAAATCTGACTCTTAAATTTTTAGTAACAGGTTCAATGTGGATATCTGAAGCTTGGCCCTCTACCGCGTGCCTTAAAATCACCCCCACCATT
This sequence comes from Minisyncoccota bacterium, assembly GCA_041657385.1. GTDB lineage: Bacteria > Patescibacteriota > Minisyncoccia > Minisyncoccales > JAQTVQ01 > CAIMDX01. The sequence continues at coordinate 25,776 of JBBABZ010000011.1, forward strand.
TTGATTATCGGCGCCTCTTCGCTCAATCTTTCCATTCCCGGCCTTTGTTCTATCTTGATCTCTATCTCTTCCTCTCCCGCCTCTGCTTCTAAATCTTCCAGCGCTTGGCCGACTTCTTCCCTTAAATTTCTATATTGCTTGCTTAAAATATCAAAAGCTACCGGGGTGATCAGAAAAATTTTATAAGCAAACCTGTGCTGGCGGGCCAAAAAAAGCAGAACTTCTTTAGCTTTGGTATTCTCCGGGTCAACCATACCTATCTCTAAAACATCTTCCTTGAATCCTAAAGGCATTAAACTGTAAAAACGGGAAGAATCTTCCGGAATAAGAGCTAAGACCTTATTGGGGATATCGAGCCCTTCGGACTCCGGCAAAAAAGGCACGCCCAACATTTCGCTTTTCAAAGAATATAGGTCGTCAAGAGAAATTGCTTTTTTGTCCAAAAGCAATTGTTCTTCCGTTTTCCCGGAAGCTAAAATTTCTTCCTCTAGCTGTTTAGCTTTTTTGGGATCGATTTTTCCTTTTTCAACTAATTTTGATATAAAATTCATTTTCTATTTTATTTTTTGTTTGTGACATCAGCTTCGGAAGCTGTTCCGATCTGGTAAGGAATAAAAGGATTTGCTCTTCCTGACTCGACGGGAGTTGAGCTTGAAGATGATACAGGGCTTGAAGACGAGCTTGAGCTTGAGGACGAAGCCGAGGACGATTTAAAAAAACTGGGAAAAGACGGAAAATATTCAAGCTGCCTTGTAACGCTCGGGCTTTGAGCGTAATCTAGCGTGCTTGTCCCCAGAGCCAAGGAACTCAAAAAGTTAAAATCAATATTTATCTTTTTAATTTCTGAAACCGGCTCCTTCTTCGCTTGGCCCATATTCTTGAACAGGTCTGTGTTTGCCGCAAAGAAAAATAAAACAAGAGCTGCCGATATGGCAAGCAGTGCTATCAAGATCTTTTGAGGCGATGACGATTTTTTTTCTTGTAAGTCGATGGCCATATTTTTTAAAGATTAAAAATGATTAAAAATTACCAAGACGGATTTTAGTAAGAAGGAACTGTCAGCTTCAAACTGAACGGTATGCCGCCTAAAGCAACATTTTTATTAGAAGAAGCCGATGTCTGAGAGGAAAAGCTAAGTTCCTCTACGCCGACCAGCAATGCTTGATTCTCCAGGTCTGTCAATAAATTTTTAAAAGACTCATAAGACCCTGATACATTTAAGCTAAATTGATTTTTCTTGATCCTATCTGAAGATGCTCCCGGATCCTGCGCGCTGCTATTTTTTGAACCCCAAGAAACCGAACCGGCGACGGAATTTAAATTCATTCCATTGTCTTTGCATCTCTTTTGGAAAAAAGAATACATTTTAGGAAGGAACATTGGATCACTCGAAGCGAAATTAACATCTATCTTTTCTTTTATCTGCTCCCAATTGGCATTTTCCAATTTTTTATAAGCGCTGACAATGCCAGTATGATAACCTTTAAGGTTGTCGAGCTCCACGACCTTGGCTTTATATTGTTTTTCTTTCTCCAAAAAACCATCTGTGCCGGAATAAAGAGGAGAAACAAGATAGAAAAAAACCGCGATGGCTCCTATGAAAAAAATAATGCTTAATAATAATAAAGGTTTTTCTTTGCTGTTCATATTTTTTATTTAAATATCGACGGCTGGAGATTAAGGGTTAAAACGAAACTCACCTCTTTGTCTCCGGCCGATCCGATATTTGAAATGTCAAAGTTTTTTATAAAATCTTTGCTTTGGAGTATTTCAATTTGCTGGATCAGGCTTTGATAGCTTTCCGTTTGACCCGATAAAACCGCTTTTGGTTCGTCTGATTTTAAAGTCAAAGACAAGCTCGTAAAATAAGCTTTCGGGTGGACGGCGCCCTCAAATTCTTGAAAAAATTTAGAGGCTCTTAAATTACCCTTATAAAGCGTTTCAAAATCTTTTAGCTTGGTTTCAGCAGCCTTGACCTCTGCCTCCATTTCGCTGATCTTTTTACCGCTATCTACAGATTGGCCCTGGCTGGCAATTTGGGCGGTGATGCCTTTTGTTTCTTTTTCAAGTTTAGGCACAAAATAAACGTTTAAAGCTAAAAACAAAGCTAACGACAAAACCAGTAAAATAAAAGAAAAATAAAAAAGAAGCGTCTGCCACAACGGCTTTCCTTCTTTTTGAGAAGCGACTTCAATGGCCATATGCTTATTGGCGGGTAAAAGATCGCAAACCGGTTAAGGCCGCTGATCCAAGCCTGCAATTTAAATTTATTATTTATTACTCGAATCCTTTAAGGGCTTCCCCCACCGCTATCGCGAAGGCGGGACCCATTTTTTTTATATTTTTTTCCAAGGCCGGAGGATAAAAAATATCGGCAAAAGGATCGGCCAGCTTTACCGAAACATCATTAAACTCTTCCTTGATGCTCTTTTGGAAATATTCCAAAAGCCCGGGCATGAGAGCCGTGCCGCCGGCAATGATGATCTCTTCTGGACGCCTTTGCTCTGTCTTGGAAAAACTTTTTATCACCTTTTTGGTTTCAGTAATTATCGAATCCAAAATCGGCATTAAAACTTTGGCCGCATCTCCACCGCTTGGGATCAAAACGCCCTTTTCCATTTTTATTTTTTCGGCTTCCTGCATCTCTACTTGCAATGATTTAGACACGGCAAAGGTAAGATCTTTCGCAGCAGCGTCGAAGCTGAAACTGGTTTTTAACACTCCCCTGTCAACGATGCTGACAGTTGTGCTTTGCGCTCCGATCTCTACCAAAAAAACTGTTATCTTATTATTCCTGACCAGCGAACGCTGAAGCGCAAAAACCTCCGCTTCTAAAGAGTCTATTTCCAGCCCTGATTTTTTGGCTGTTTCTTTGTATTGAGCCACTGCCACGATGGGCACAGCGAGCAAAAGAATTTTATTCCTTTCTTTATCGGGAGCATGCTTTGTTAAAAGCTGCCAATCTAGAACGACTTCGGAAGTCGGCAATGGAATGTATTTTCTGGCTTCAAACTCAACCGCCTGCGGAATTTCTTTCGCCGTCATTTGAGGAAGCTCAAAAGTAGTGAAAAAAGTAGCAAAATCAGGCAAAGAAAAAATCGCCCTGTTGGTCTTTATTTCTGATTCTTGGATTATCGCCTTCAAAGCCCGGGAGACATCATTAGTAGAAAGCAAAAGAGTGTTTTTATTGAAGGTCCTGAATGTTTCTTTGTAAACAGCATCCATTCCCAGCTCGCCATAATTTTCCAAAACCTTTCTTTTACCCTTTTGAGAGATCTCAACGACTTTGATCGATGATGTTCCCACATCTATTCCTAAAAAACTTTGCGGAGCGCTTTTCGTGAACGGCCAGACCATAAAAGTGTTATAATCAAAAATAAAATTATTTATGCCACTGATTAACTTTAATGATAACAAATTTCAAATTAAAAAGGAACAAAAGTTTTCCCCAGTAGCAAGTTTTTTTATCGACCTTGTTTTCCCTAAAAACTGCCTTGGCTGCGGAAAGGAAAAAACCTTTCTTTGCCAAGACTGTTTTTCTCTGATCGAGCTTAATCCCTTCCAATATTGCCTCTGCTCCAAGCCTCAAAGAACGGTCGGCTCGGGCAAATGCGGCCGCTGCCGGGATAACCGCCTCACAGGACTTTATTCCGCCGCGGCTTTTGACCAAAAAATATTAAAAAAGGCTATCCACTCTTTCAAATACCCTCCTTATTTGAAAGACTTAGCCTGGCCGCTGGCTTATTTGATCATTTTGCACTTTGAGGTTCTAAAAAAGAAGATGGAGCCTTCTTCGATCTTGATCCCCGTTCCCCTTTTTGGCCCAAAAGAAAGAGAAAGAGGTTTTAACCAGTCTAAAGAGCTGGCTGAAATTCTCGCCAAAGCCTGGCAAACGGAATTAAGCTGCGATAATCTAATAAAAATTAAAAATACCGCAAACCAAGCGGTATTGAATAAAGAACAAAGAAACGAAAATCTGAAAAATGCGTTTTGCGTTTTGGATAAGAATGCGATAAGGAGCAAGAAAATATATCTGGTAGACGATGTTTATACTACCGGCGCCACAATGGAAGAATGCGCCAAGGTTTTGAAACAAGCCGATGCAAAAGAAGTATGGGGTATAACGGCTGGGAGAGAGATAAAATTTTAAGATTGGCAAAACCGGCGGGCAAATCACTCCGAATGGATCAGCCCCGCCGCCGCCTCACGGACTCGGCGCAGCAGTTAATTAACTAGCTTCCGCACAAATAATAAATATTTTTCGGCTTTAGCTTGATATTTTTTATCTTTCTTGCTCAACATAAAAAAATACGGAACCATTATCATGGCGCTATAAAGCAGATAAAGATCTTTCAGATTTTTATCCAGGAGATCGCCGGCTATCTCATCAACGCCCTCTAAATAAGCGTTATAGGCGTCTTCTCCCGCCAAAGCATAAATATCGCTCGCTGTTCTAAAAATATCGACATCAAATGTTCCAAGCTGCCAGTCATCTTTTGGCGGATACGCGTCTATAAACCGCAATTCGCGATTAGAATAAATAAGGTTTTCTGAATTGCAATCGATCAGCACAAACAGATCATCCCTGTTAATCAACTCAAAATTAACCTTATTCTCTTCTATTTTTTTTCCAAACAGCGCTAAGCCCTTTTCAGCAACTTCTTTTGGAAAATCTTTTTCGCTTAATGCCCAACCGGATAAATTTTTTGATATTCCCGCCATTTGCTCATACCAATTTAATTTGCTATCCGGCAAAAAACTTTTTGGAATTGCCATTTTAATTTTTGCAAAAGACCTTCCGATATTTTTATATTCCTCTGAAGTTAATTTGTTCTCATACAATACTTCTGTGAAAATTCCAGAAATATCTTCTTCGTGCATAACAATAACAAGCTCGTCGTCATCGCTTTTTGGATCTGCCAATTTCACAATACCGCCGTCGATTACCGCTGCCTTAAGATCAAAATATATTTTTGGATTCAAAAAGCGGTTAAACTCAAAATCTTGGCGGATGAAATTTATTCTTGAAATGCCTCTTGAAAGGTCTTTCCTGTTAATGTTCCACCAGTCGTTATCTCTTTTATAAAGTTTGAGGACGATATCGTCTTTATTAAAAACAAAAACTCGCGAGATCACAGTTTCTATCATTTTTGGAGCAGCGGAAAAACCCTCTATCTTGCCAGATTTGATCAAACTGAAAATTTGGTTGCGCATGATCATTTTTTATTTTTATCTTTTGTCTAAAAAAATAATATTTTAAACTGCCTACCAAAAAAAGGCAAGCTATCTTTTCCAATGTTCTCGATCGCGAAAACATCATTAAAAAGGTGCTAACCCGCCTTCGCTCTTGCGAGAGCTATGGCGAGGCAAGGCCCGCCTTCGTCCCGACCATGGCGAAGTGAAACCCGCCTTCGCTCCTTTTGGGAGCTTCGGCGAGGTGAAAGCGGTGGGGACAGGACTCGAACCTGCACGCCCTTTCGGGCACCTGTTTTCAAGACAGGTTCCTTGCCATTCGGAACACCCCACCGTGATTATGCTAAATGATTATTTATAAAAGCTCTGCCGGAACCTGATTTTAAATATTTTTCAAATTCAAACGCTTTGTATTTGTCCTCCAACGCAAAATAAAAAGCTAAATTTATAGGCAAACGATTTGCTGTCGCCGGAACTTGGCCATTTTTGTGTCTCTCAATTCTTTCATCAACATTTTCCGTGCAACCGATATAATAACCATCTTTACATTTTAGGCTATAGATATACCACATACTTTACGAGATATAGTAAGCTCTTAGGTCCACTACGGCGAAGCGAAGCTCGCCTTCGCGAATCTTCGGCGAACTTCGTCTGCGGACTTCGTCACGCCGAAGACATCCTCCAACGGCGAAGCGAAGCTCGCCTTCGCGAATCTTCGGCGAACTTCGTCTGCGGACTTCGTCACGCCGAAGCTTCGCTACGGCGAAGCGAAGCTCGCC
>JBBABZ010000012.1:0-30239 GCA_041657385.1 Minisyncoccota bacterium
CTATCACCCAAAAGGATGTGGATCGGGCGGTAAAACTGCTAAACCACCGTCCCAGAAAACGTTTAAACTATCTAACTCCGCACGAGGTGTTTATCAAAGGGTGGTGCATTTCAAGCTAGAATGCACGTCAAAACAAAAAACGGCCCGTTGAGAGCCGTTTTTGTTGTATTCGTTAACAGTTGTTATTAAAATCCAAACAAATGCTTAAAGAAGTTAAATATGTCACCAAATAATCCTGGATGAACTTCTGTTTTATTGCCGGCCGAATCAGTTGTTATGGTTTTCGGAGCTCCTCCTTGGTCAATGATAGATGAAGCTGTCATTGATGTTCCGCTGACCGCGCCTTGGGCAACGATATTGTCGCCCGCCGCGATATTTGAAATCGTCGCGTTTTCTATTCCTCCTTTTTTAATTGTTGTTGTGCTGGAAATATTGATCGTGTAGGGAATATTGCCCTTATTAGTTACGGTGATAGTTGAGCTGCTTATCGCGGACACGGTGCCAACGATCATCGGCTGGCCGTCCCCTTGAATAATCGGAGTTTGATTTTTTATTTTTCCTTGCCCTTTCCCGGGCACGCTGTCATCAATGTAAGTTGCAGCAATCTTCAAACTGCTAACCGTTCCCCTAATCATTACCGTATCTCCCGATTTGATGTTTGAGATCGTCGAAGTTGCGCCATTTATTTTAATGGTTGCGGCACTGGCATCGACAGTATAAATAATCTCTGCTTGGCCTTCCGCGCCAGGCCCTGTTTTGCCTGCGACGGTAAAAGTGGTTCCTGTCGGATCGGCAGTAACAGTCCCCATAATACCGCGACCTTTGCCTTGAGAATCGTGGCCCATCACACCAACGCGAATAGTGGTTGCTTTTACCGACATATCGGTTACGGTGCCTTGGGCCATTATCATATCGCCGACAATAATGCCGGAGATAGATAAGGTTGCTCCGTTTTTTGTGACTTTTGCGCCAGAGGCGTCAACTGTATATATTTTATTGGTTTTACTGTCGGTTATGGTAATTGTCGTGCCGCTAACAGCTGCCACTTTTCCGAATATGCCTGACTGCCTGCGTTCTTGGCTAAACCCTCTGCCAAAACCATTTCCGCTGTCTGATTCCGCAAGCACTGGCGCAGTTGTGGCAAGACTGGCCGCAAAGCCTGTTATTACTAATAAAGTAAGATATTTTTTGTTATACATAATATTTTATAAAATATTTAATGATTATCTGCTGGCGTCTGCATCTTTAATACGCAGCGTTTTGTTGAATTGGTGCAAAATTAAAACGGCAGGCTTAGACAGTATATTAATTTTTCGCAACAAAAAAGCGGACCGAGGCCCGCTCTCCCGCTAATAATTTATAAAGAATTATTATTTTTCCGCCTCCGATGGTTTTCGGCATCCCTAACTCTTTTTTCGTCCATGCCGAAATGATGGGCGATCTCATGCCAAACAGTATCTTTGACGATCTTTCTGACTTCTTCTTCGGACCGCGCCGCTTCCTCGATCGGTTTTTTAAAGATGGTTATTTTGTCGGGCAAAACCTGATCATAATGCCCCCATCTTTCTGTTTTAGGAATCCCCTGATACAAGCCGAAAAGATGATAGCCTTTTCCGATCTTTAGTTCCTTCAATTGCGCTGGATCCGGCTCCTCTTCGGCAACGATCTCCACATTATCCATCTTTTCCAGAAAGTTAGTAGAAATAGCTTTGATCCCCTCGTCCACCATTTTTTGAAAATCCTCGATCGTCATTTATTTTTTATAGATTTATTAAAAAACGCAAATAATAAAAGCCAATGGCTAAAAAAATAAAAGCTACGGCATATCGCACAACTTTTTCGATGGCCTGCATCCCCTGAAATGCTTTACCGATTTTCTGTGCGCTGAAGGCAATCAGAAAAGAAAAAATAATAACCGGCAATCCGGTTCCCAAGGCAAATAAAAACGGTAAAATCAACCCGCTTGGAGAGCTCAATACTAGCGGAATAAGCACCCCGAAAAAAAGTACGGCGCTATACGGACAAAATGCCAACGCAAATAATGCACCTAGTAAAAAAGCCCCAAAATTTCCTTTTTGCGCCAGCCAAAGCTTTGTTTTTTCCAATCTGCCTCCACTTGACGGCAGTTTGGTTTTTATAATTCCGACCATCGCCAAACCAATAAGTATAAGCAACGGGCCAAGTAATTTTCCACCCCAGCCTTGAACAATTTCTGAAATTTGAAAAGCAGATGATCCGTAATAAATTAAAATCGCCAATAAGGTATAGCTCGCCGCCCGACCAAGAGCATAATATGTACCGCTGGCTAAAGTATTTTTTACGGTTTTTAAACTCTTAGATAAATAAGCGACAGCGGCAATATTGGTTGCTAAAGGACAAGGACTAATAGAGACTATAACACCTAATAAAATTGCGGTAAGGGCAGGGATATTATTATCGCTTATCAGGGCATTTAAAATATCCATTATTGTTTTCCCAATAATCCGCTAATCTTATTGGCCAAATGGTCTTTGAAGGCCGCCTCATCGCCGGTCAAACTCCAAACATCGATATCTTCCTGTATATTGTCGCTTCCATTATTGATAGCATTTATGAACAAAGACGAACCGCTGGCTTTAAATTTTTCCGCCAGCATTTTATTTTGCAATTCGTCGATATTCACTTCCCTGAATATGACTTTCCCGCTTTTTAATTCTTCGGAAAAACGCTCCGCAACTGTTTGGCCGCTTAATTTGCCAATAGCGATACAGGTAACGCATCTTTGCGTACGGTGGAACAAAAACACTTCCACTTTTTCCGCGGACGAAACCTCAATAGACGCATTGCTCGCATCAACTTTTGATTTTAATAGAATTGATGCTTCTGCCTCTTGGCTGCCTGTCAAAACCGCCGTTTTTGGCTTAGCCGACATGGCTGCTAAAACTGCGACAACACTTAAAAGTAGAACAGCTGAAATAACATTTTTTTTGTTCATTTTTCTCTAAATATATTAATTATCCGCAGCAATCCTCTCCGCATTCGCAATCATCATCACATCCGCAATCTTCTTCATCAAAAAAAGAAATGCCGGTTGCCTCGGTTAATTTTTCACAAATCTCGCTGGCAACGGCTGTTGCGGCATCTTGCTCTTTAAAAAACTCTACGCAAATTTCGTTGGCCAGCATTTTGGCTTGCGCCGCCTCTAATTCTTGAACTTGCTTATCGGAAGCGGCCAGCTCTTTTTCTTGTAATGCAGAGATCGCTTCGATGCGATCCTGGACATCTTTGATGGCGGCCAAAGCATCTTTATTCCCCTCTAATTTTTCAACAGCTTTTTGGAAGCTGACAAATTCTGGAGTCTGCAAAAGATAATCGCTAAACTCTTTAATTTTTTTGTCTAAATTTTCCATAGTGTTTCTATATTTTTTATTTTAGTTATTTATTATTTAATAATTAAATTGAACAAATATCCCGTAAACATTATACCCAAGCCTACGATTAAAGCAAAGGTTAGGATCAATTTGGTTTTCATTACGCGGCGCAAGATCATAAATTCGGGCAAAGACAAAGCGGTTACCGCCATCATGAAAGCAAGAGTTGTGCCGACAGCCACTCCTTTTTCGGTTAAGACGCTCACTAAAGGGATAATACCGGCGGCATTGGAATACAATGGAATTCCCAACAGCGTCGCCAACGGCACGGCATACCATTTATCGCTTCCGGCATAGCGGGCCAGAAAATCCGCGGGAATATAGCCATGGATCCAAGCGCCGACGCCAATGCCGATAACCACATACAGCCAAACCTTTTTTATGATATCAATTGTATAATTTTTGGCGTAATCGCGCCTCTCCTTCCATGACATCGCAAAAGTGTTTGCTTTCGCATTCAATTTCGTTTCCAAAACGAACGGCTCCAGCAGTTTTTCAACTTTCAATTTGCCAATAATAATACCGGAAATTATGGCGATAATAAGACCACTAAATACATATAATAAGGCTATTTTTGCGCCAAACATTCCCCACAACATCACCAACGCCACCTCGTTGATCATCGGCGAAGCGACGAGGAAAGAGAAAGTTACTCCCAGCGACACGCCGGCCTGCACGAATCCCAAAAATAGAGGGATAGCCGAGCAAGTGCAAAACGGCGTAATTATTCCCAGCATCGCGGCCAATATATTCCCGGCATATTTATTTTTCCGCACTAAAAGAGCGCGAACTTTTTCCGGGGGCAGGAAAGAACGGATGAAAGAGACAATATAAATAATTATTGCCAATAGAATAATTATCTTTATCGTGTCGTAAATAAAAAAGTTGACCGCTCCGGCCAGCATTGTATCGGGCGCGATGTTAAGAACCTGGTAGGCCAGCCAATCGGCAAATAATTTAACAGGGTAAAAAATATCCATAACCTAAAAAAAAATTAACATTTACCGCCGCAGGAACAGCCTTTGTTGCCGCCGTCCGATTCACCGGCATTGCCGGCAATGGCTTTTTTTACCTTTTCCATATTGGATTGCGAGCCGGTCAAAACCGCTTTGCCGTTGACCGCCAGCACCGGAAACTGCATCACGCCCATGGCGAGAGCTTTTTGAATGTCTTTGCTGTATCCGACTTCAATGCCAATGTTTAACTCCTTGGCGGCCACAACCGCCAATTCGTGCAATTTTTTGCAATTGTCGCAGCCCGATCCGATAACCTCAATTGATGTAATTTTGTTTTCCATAATTTTAAAATATTTATTTTTTAATTTATCTTGAAAACATTTTCCGCTACTTTTTTGCCTTTATCTGTCAGCGAATAATGGACCCAAGTTCCATTTTTATTTCCCTGGATCAATTCCGCTTTCTTCAGCTTATTAAGATGATGAGAAACCAGATTTTGCGGCAAGCCAAGATGCTTGATAATCTCGCAAACGCAATGCTCGCCGTCTTTTAAAATACAAATTATCTTTAGGCGGTTTTCTTCGGCCAGCAATTTTAAAATCGCCGCAGTTTGCGCAATCTCTTTTTTCCCTTGTTTGTCTTGGCAGCATTTCATTTTCATAATATATCAATCTCTATTGATATTCTATCTGATTTTATTTGCTTGTCAATTTTCTCAAAATTCCCCCGCTCCTGAATTTGACAGAATGTCAAAAAAGTTATATTTATTTGTGGATATTAATATCGGCTTAGGCCGCTAACCAAATAACCCAAAAGGTTATCGGCTAGCGGAAGCCGATGATCGAATGTGTTATTTTAAAATTTATATGTTTGGACAAAAAGAAAAAGGATCTTCTCAGGCGCCAGATCAAGAAATTTTAACCGCTCAAATGATGGCAGATAAAGCCATCAAATTGGCCAGAGAAAAAGGCAGAAACAATCTCGCTAAAAGCATAGCTTCTTTGGGTAATGCCTCTAAAGCCCTTATCCAGGCAGAATTCTTGCCGGAATTAGAAGAAAAAGTGGAGAGCATTAAAGGGCATGGCAGTAAAGCCGGAGAATACTTTACCAAAATTTTAGATATAATCAACCTTCTGAAAATATATGACATCTATCCAGCCGATTTGATCGACAAAGCCTTTTCTTATATGCTTGACCGCAAAGAATACAGTTGCGCTGCGGCACTGGCACGCAAAGGATCAGCTTCGTCTGTGTTGAATGTTCTTCTGAAAAATCCTTCATCGGAAGAAAAAAATAGAGACATGATAGATTTGAATTATAAAAGTATAACCAATGAAGAGCTGTCTGACCTGCTGAAAAAGCTGGAAGAGATCCCTAGCTAGTCCTACCTAGAATTTTAAAACCCCCCTTGGCCTATCCGCAAAGCCAAGAGGGTTTTTTATTTGCTAAAATATTTGTTCGACTGCTCTTTCTATAGTAATTGCTTTTCGGCTATCCAAGCAATATCTCGATTTTGTGATCGATCCCGTCATCAACAAAAGGTATCTGAAACGGATCGCATTCAATATTATCACGGCGGGCGGATAAAATTTTTGAATAAATTCTTTTGGGGTTTTTTATTGCAATATGATAATAAATTAGACCGCATGGCAAAATTATTGACGCTTCATCCATAGTCTTTGGAATACGAGGCGAAACAGACAGAATCGAACCCTTTCTTTGTATCCCTAAAATATGCTCAAGAATGGTCGTATACATCAAACCGGACGACCCTGAATACCATGACCAGCCTCCCCTGCCCGCATGGACTCCCCCGTAGACATCGGATGCGACCACATACGGCTCAATGCGATATTCAAAAGCCTTTTTCTCTGTGCATGATCGTTCAATAGGATTGATAAACTTGAGTATTTTTTCCGCAGTATCAATTTCGCCGATGCGGGAATACGATTGCACCGCCCAAAGAGCGGCGTGATTATATTGGGATCCGTTTTCTCTGATCCCCGCCGGATAATCCCGTATATATCCGGGATCGATAAAACCTTTTTTAAGCGCCGGATCGATAAGGGAAAAATAATTTTCCTTAAGAAGCATTTTAGACATCGATCTGTGCGCTGTTCTTATTTTTTCTTCATCGCCTTGGCCGGAAAGAGCCGCCCATGATTGAGCGACGGAATCTATTTTAAATTCTTTGAGCGATCTTGAACCGAGAACAGCGCCGTTGTCAAAAAATGCCCTTCTATACCATTGTTTATCCCAGGCCGATCTATTGATCGCCTGCTTGATAGCTGTATGGACAGCGGCAAACTTATTCATCCGTTCGGTTTGTCCGCGCTCTTTAAGCTGCGGCAAGGCGATATCAATAAGCCTCAATAAAAACCAAGCAACCCAAACGCTTTCCCCCTTGCCATGATGTCCCACCCGGCTTAATCCGTCATTCCAATCGCTAAGCCCCATAAGAGGCAAACCATGAATTCCAAAAACAAAGTTCTTTTCAATTGCGCGCATAGCGTGCTCAAAAACTGACGCAATCTCCGAAGAAATTTCAGGAATTCCCGTCCATTCTTTTTTGTCGGCAAATGACAAAACTGGTCCGTCAAGAAAAGAAACCTCTTCTTCAAAAATGGAATTATCACCCGTCGCTTTAACATATTCAAAAAGCGTAGATGCAAGCCACAGCTGATGATCAGAAAGAACGGTGCGGATGCCGAACATATTATGGTCATGCCACCAATTAAGGGCGTCCCCTTCTTTAAATTGATGCGAGGCGGCCTTAAGGATAAACTCGCGGACAAATGCAGGATCCGACCAAATAAGGGCGCAAACATCTTGCAACTGGTCCCTGAAACCATACGCTCCCGATGGCTGGTAAAAGCCCGTTTTCGCGTAAATCCTCGATGAAAGCGTTTGATAAAGCAGCCATCCGTTCATAAGAAGATCAATAGACGGATCGCCGGTGCGGACAGATATTTTGCTTAATTTTTGCTTCCAAAGATCTTTCACTCCGGCAAGAGATCTATCGCATTGGCCGGTACTCTTCCAAGATAAAGCTTTCTGTTTTGCTTCTTCCAAGGAAGAAGCGTCTCCGACAAAAATCGGTATTTCGATTTCTTTTCCAGCAGGAATATTCACTTTTAAGGACAGTACAACGCAATTTTCCAGCCTGCACGACGCAGAGTTTGACAACGATGTTTTTTTAAGGGCTTGAGGCGATTCATACGAACCGAATCTCCCGATAAATTCTCTTTTATCATTAGTCCAGCCGATCTTGCCTAAAGCTTGGCCAAAGGATGCAAAAGCCGTCCTGCCAGGCATTTGGTTTCTGAATTCGTTGCCAAAATACATAATTTGCGCGGCCGGATCATAATCAAAAAAAATGCGGTCGCGGGAATGGTCCCTTAGTATGCCGATGGACGGCTCAAGATAATAATAAAGGGTAAGATTGCGGTCTTTGCCGCTTTTATTTTTAAGCGACAGCAAGCTGGCTTTTACGGTATCACCGCAAGGAACAAAGATGGTTAATTTCTGCTGTATGTCCGAATATGAATTTTCGTATGAAGCGTATCCGAATCCGTATCTGATCAAAAACGGTTCCTTGGTTTTTACAGGAAAAGGCGTTGGATTCCATATCTCGCCGGTATCGTCATCGCGCAAATAAATAATTTCGCCGCTCTGATAGCGAAGAGTATCGTTGGTCCAGGCGCTTATTCGATTGTCATGGCTGTCTTTTGACCATGTATACGAAGATCCCGAATCGGAAACAACTGTGCCAAAATCTTCGAAAGAAATAATATGGCTCCATGGATGCGGAGGCATTCGATCGGACGAAACGGTCATCACATATTCGCCGGTAACATCATCAAAGCCTCCCCACGAGTTGTAAAACAAAAGTTTCGGCGCGGCGATAGTCGGATATTTGCGTTCATACGCTTTTAATGAAGGAATGAATTTTTGTATTTTTGTATTTTTTAGATCTTTATAATTTTTATTTACTGCCTCGGAAAGCGTTCCCTTCCGGCTGTCCATAACAAATCGAGCAATGGCAACGATCGTTTCCCGATCCTCGGAAGAGATCAGATCGGATTTTACTTGATAGATAGAGCTGCCCTCATTTTTTGAAACATTGTCTTTGGCTTGGCGGATCATAAAATCAACTTCATCGTCTAACATTTTAAGATAGCTTCCCGAATGCTGGTTGTTCAAAACCACTATGTCTATTTCTATGCCTTTCGATTTCCAATATTCATAACACTGTATTGCCTGCTTTAATATCTGCATATCTTCAATGTCGTGAACAAAGAAAAGCGCGATCGGATAATTGCCCGATATCCCCATTTTCCAAAGAGAATGTATGAGAGTTTCTCCTGATCTTCTATGCAAAAATTCCTTCATTGATCCAGTAAGGACCTGGGAGGCTATGTCTTGGAAAGTAACGCTTTGCTCCTGGGAGATGCCTAGCGTTCGAGTAGATGAAGCGCTCGCCGGAATAGCAGACGATGTGATCGCATGGGCAAGATCAAATCTTTTATACTTTTTAATAAGGCGCCGTATTTCCTTATAAGATTCTGCGGCAATTTGTATCCATGCCGCAGATGCGCTCTCGCCGGGACGAATTTCAAGCCCGGAAATTATGCGGGATGCGGGATCAAGAGGAATGCAAGTTTTTTCATTTTTCTTCTGGGATAAAGGCGAAGAGAAGGAGGGGCCTTGAGCAAAACGGCCAAAGGCGTCTTCTCTTGAGGCTGTAAGGACAGAATACTTTTTTAAAAAGTTTTTTGATACGAGCATTTGGGCGCAATAAAGGGTCTTTGTTCTGCCTAAGGGATGCGGACGATAAAAAATTATCGCATTGTCCTTGGCGATTATTTCCGCCTGGACAAGAAGATGGTGGAAATGGGGATGATGGAAAATCTGGCTTGGAGTAGCAAGAGACGCCTCGGCATACGCCATCAGATCCAAGTTAAGCATGGATGCTCCGTTGTTGCGTATGGAAATTTCCCGCACTTCAACCGGCAAGCGCGGGTCGACGGAAATAGATAAAGCGCTGTCAAAAATATCGCTAAAAGATAAAACCTCAACCTTGTTTTCATAAAAAATAACTTTCTGGCTATGGCTGTATTGCATGCCTCTCGGCGAAAGAGAGTATGTGTTTTTTGTTTTTTTATCTTGAAGAAAAAAAGACATTCCTTCTGTTTCGGATTCTTCCTCAAGACTGGGCCGGGTAAGGGCAATTCCTTTATATAAGCTTGTGCTTGAGCCTCCGCTCGTAAAGCAAATTGAATATGAATCGTTTGAAATAAAAGCATGGCGGGGTGATATTGTCCGCATAGGTATGAAGCGTTTGCTTTCGAGGCCGGTATCGCGGATATAAGATGTTTTATTGTGCAGAAGAGATACGGAAACAGGAGTTAAAAGCGATTCTGCGATCGGAGCCTCGGGCATTTTTTCTTCAAATAAAATATCGAGGGCTTGGACCATGGGATGGGAATGGAAAAGTTTTTGGATGCGATCGTCTTTAAGCACATTGGCAAGACTGGCAAGAGTAAAACCTTGGTGATGAGCATAATATATTTTTGCCGGCATAGCTTTTTTCCCGTTCTTTTTATCGCTGGCAAGATAATCAAGAGAATCATAAAATCCGTATCTTCCCTTGCAGCCTATCCGCGAAAATTCTTTTAAATTGCTAACTGCTTTATTTAAGAAAAACGGCATGGAAAGGGCAGTTGTATAAGGAGCAACAACAAGAAAATCTATCAAATTGCGCTTAAGGCCGATTTTAGAGTTGCCGAATATTTGATATTGGTATTGCTTGTTTTCATCAAATTGATAATATGCCGACTCGCCCATTCCCCAAAGAGTGTTGCGCTGCCGGGCATCCTGCATATGGATCTTGATCGCAGACCGGGCCGTGCTGCCAAGCAAACTCTTGAGATGAACGGGAAAAAAGATCAGAGATGTAAGATACTCGAACAAAGATCCGCCCCACGAAACAAGAGAGACCAATTCGCCGGAGCGCGCAAGTTTTCTGCTAAGGTAAAACCAATGCTTTTGAGGAACATCCCTTTTAAGGATCGCCATAAAACTTACAGAATTTGCTTCTGATGCGATAAAATTATAACAAGCGCTATCAATTTTATCGAAAGCAACATTGTACCCTATATGGAAAAGTTCTTTTTCTTTATTGTAGAGAAATGTAAAATCAGCCTCGTTAATATAGCGGCTGGAAGATGCTCTTGCGCCGCCAAGCGAAGAAATGATCTTGCGGGCTGCTTCTGCCCCCGAGTCGACATCTTCAAGAAGTTTTTTATACCATCCGATCAAAAATTCTTTTGCTTCTCCTCCCAGAGAAGACTTGGAAATATTTTTCTCAAATTCAAGCTCCCTAATGGACGAAGGCTTTATATCCGCGATATCTTTAAGACTTCCTATGGAAAAAACTCGATCCTCTACTTTCTTTACGATCTCTATGGCGGCATCGTCTTGAGAAGAGTACAATCCGACCGAAGTATCTATGCGTTTTATATACGGAACCAAGGTTTGGAGAGACATCATATGGTCTTCCGCTATTTCAATGGCTTTTTCAATGGAAAATAAAAGCTGATCAGGAATTGGCTGGGAATCGCCGGCTGAAAGCCCTTGAACTTTTTTAAGAATACTGGAAAGACCCTCGTGAAAAAATGAAAATTTATTAAAGTAATCGCATGAAGAAGCATTGCCAAAAGGCTTTTCAGCTGCGGCAACAATATTGCTGGAAAAAAGGAGTATGTCTTGGATATTTTTCCTCGAAGATCTCGGCGCTGTCCGCTTAAAAACATCCACGTCTTCCACGAATGCCGACATTGCATCAACCAAGCCTTTAAATGCCGACTCCTCGACCATGAGGCGTTCTGATATTTCGGCATATGCCTGCTGGGCGGCTATAAGAGAGAGAAGAAAATTAGCGCTATCAACGCTTGATACATATTGGGGGCTAAGCGCTTCAAGATTTCTGATATCGTACCAATTGATCAAATGGCCGCGATACCGATAAAGCTGCGAAAGGCTTGAAAACAGTTTTTCCGTCCGGTCTGCGTAGCGCAACGGAGATAGATATCCGAGATCAAACGCCGAGATAAGAGACATTATATGCATTCCAATATTCGTAGGAGATGTCGCCATTCTTGACCTTTCTGGAAGTTTTGGATACTCCTGGACATGATCCGGGATCAGCCAATGCGTTTCCTCTTTCGCATTTTCCAAAAAATAAAGAGCGTTCCTGTACGCAACAGTTCGAACAAACGAAACATCTTCTTCTTTAAGCCGCTCTTTTTTACTGATCGGCTTGCTTATGAGAAAGGCAATGACCGGCGCCGCGCACCAAATAATAAGCCACGCTTGGACCCAAGGATCAATTGATCCGCGAGCAGCAAGGAAAGCAAAAAAGAGCAGGGAGACAATGACGCCTTCGTTCATAAATAAATAGTATTCTTTAATCTTGCCCATCAATGCGATCCCGACATCGTAAAAGTTATTCCATTGAAGAAGTTTTTTTCGAGTAAAGTAAAGTCGGATAAGCGTAATAAAAATTGCGCGCACTGAGATGCAGGCATGCTGAAGCAAGAAAAACACTTTAAGGATTGCATGCATAACGATCAAAGACAGGCCTTTGACGATCTTTGACGGGTACAGCCGGAGAGGAACAGAATACAAAAATATAAGGCTGATAACAAACGGAAAAATATGAGGCGAAGCAAGAACGATTAAAATAAGCGCGCTGATCTTAATAAAACTTAAATTGGTTGCAGATCCTAAAACAAGAGCAAAAACGCACATTACAGGAACCAAGCTTCTCCGCAAATTGTCAAAGATCTTAAATTTATCGATAAGAGCAAAAGATTCGCGCGGCACGCCATACTTCGATTGTCCAAACCAGCTGGAAATCCAACCTATGATCTGCCAATCGCCCCGTATCCATCGCTCAAGCCTGATAATAGATTCGTGGTAAAAATTAGGAAATCCGTCAAAGAGGACTATATCTCCCGCAAACCCGGTGCGAGCATAGATGCCTTCCAGCAGATCATGGCTTAATACTGCATTTTCGGGAATTTTACCAAACATAGATCGTTCTATCGCATCAATATCATAAATGCCTTTACCGAAAAAAAGCGCGCTGCCAAAAAGATCTTGATAAATATTGGAAACTAATACCGAATAAGAGTCTATTCCTGATCCCGACGAAGACGAATAAAGGCGAGAGAAAAGAGACCTGTAGGCCGTATTCAAGTGAACCGCAATACGGGGCTGTATAATGCCGTACCCGCGCACGATCCGGTTCGAATCATCGATCACGGGAGCATTAAGCGGATGCATTATAGCGCCTATAAGTTTGCGCGCCGTATCATGGGGCAGTTCGGTATCTTCATCAAGGGTAATGACATACCGTATGCGTCCGATAGAAAGAACCTTTTCTCCGTTTATATAAGAAGTGTTTTTCTTGCCTCTTAAAAGTTCGTTGAATTCCCTAAGCTTGCCTCTTTTCCTTTCCCATCCCATAAAAACTCCTTCTTTCTCATTCCAAATGCGCTTGCGCACAAGTCCGAAAAACTTTTTTGAGCCTTTTCCGTAAAGAGCATTAAGGCGATCGATCTCTGCATTCATGCAGTCTAAAAGCGCGCCATCGGTTTCAAGCGTTTCTTTGGAGGCTTCTTTGAGATCAAGGAGCAGCGCAAAAAAAATATTTTTTTCGTTGTTCCCGGAAAATTTTACTTCTAATTTTTGCGCGAGTTCCCGAATAGACTGTTCTGAACGAAGCATGGAAGGCACAGCCACAAATGTGCGATATTTTTCCCCTACATCTCCTTCTATTCTAATACGAGGCAGGCTCCTAATAGGTAAAAATTGGGTAAATAAAGCATTTGCCGCGTGAATGCCTATCTCGAAAGAAAGCATGGCCGCAATTAACAGCCAAAATAAAAAAACGGCGATGCCAATATTCGAAATGCCAATAATTAAAAAAATAAGGGAAAAAGCAAAAAAAGAAAAAACGCTGATGCTTCCAAAATATGCTGCTTGAGGATGGCTAATGATCGATTCATAAAAACTTTCCGATCTAGACGGGACATAGTGCATTTCTTCTTCAAGCATTTTTATGCCGGACGGGTCTGCGAGGTAATATCCGACATGCCTCTTTGCCGCCATATCTTTTGAAAAATATTTTAAATGCATTTTTTCGGCAAGGCTAAGCGCGGCGCGCGCAACCTCTGCTTCGTGAACGGAAACCCGCTCGGCGATGCGAACGATAGTGCTCCTGTAAAGATTCTTGCTTTCTCTTTCAAGAGACAAAAATACCCCCTCGGGATCATCCGCCAAGATAGCATCAACGACATTGATATTTTCAGCGATAGAATCCCACCTCACTTGATTGAGCCAATGGAGCGATTCAATGGCGTTTGCAGAAACGGACAGGTGCTTGCCGCGGACCCTCTTTTCAATGGTTGAAATTTTATTCGCTCTTATCCCCTGTTTTTCCAAGTTAAGATGTATCCATTTGATGACAAGGCGCATCGCCGCGCCTTCTTTTGAAAGGCGGTCAAGGAGATGCATTGCAAGATCAAGAGGCATGAACTTATAACGCGAAGCAAGAAAAGATATTGCTCGCGAAGGATCTCCGCCGGCCGATGCAATACTTTTTTTTATAAGAGCATCTATTTTGTCGGCTTCGTTAAAATCCTTTATTTTCTTGAATGCTTTATCTATAAGGGCCCCGAAATTTTCAACGAGGATGAGGCGGAGGACTTCAGGAACCGAGTTGATCTCCTGGATAGACAACGGGCTCTCTTTTTGATATTCCGCAAGAAATGCAAGCAAGACCTCCCGGTCAACTTTGCTTTCCGTCGCAGCGAGAAATTCCTCAAAAAGAAAATAAAGACGGGTTGTTTTTATGCCGCGCAACAATACGAGAGGAAGCTTTTTAACATCCCTTTTTTTAAATGAATTTGCTATCTCCGAAATAGTTGATTCTACAATAAAAAAATTTTCAAAAACAAACTCTATCTCTTGATTTATAAAATGATGTTTTGATACAAGTTTTGTAAGGGTCGCATATTTTTGCAAGACAACTCTGGCCCTCTTTTTATACAAAACGGACAACGAAATTGCCGCCGCCTTATCAATAAGAAGCGCTGTGGAGCTGCCAAGATCGCGGGCTTTTTTAAAAACTGTCTCGCTTCTCTGGCTGTTTTTTTTAGTTTCGGGCAACATGCAATTTAAATTATACACGATAAAGCCGATATTGAGGAACACTGTTTTCCATCACCCTCTAAAACTTGACAAAACATCGAAAAAGTTATATTTTTTTATCAATATTAATATCGGCTTAAGCCGTTAACCGAACAACCAAAAGGTTCTCGGCTAGCGGAAGCCGATGATCGAAAAGTTGTTTTAAAATTTACATGTTTAAAATGGGATATTTTCGTCCGATGATCTCAGCTGTCTTTGTCTTTTTATTCGCCATTACCGCCGTAGAGTTTAATCTCCAGTGGACGGGAACAGAAAACCAGCCCAACTGGTTCAAGGCGTTGGATAGTAATGGATCGGTGGTTACAACAACCGATAGTTGGGAAAAACGCGATGGCGTTTATTTTTGGAACGTATATCTGGATGGAAAATTATTAACTTATTTAAATTTCTGGGAAGAATAGCATTTTAAAACCCCCTTGGCCTATCCGCAAAGCCAAGAGGGTTTTTTCTTTGCTAAAAATCGCCCGCATCCGCAATTATTTAAGCTCTCGCTGAATCTTGAATATCTTCCTTTTGCCAACGCGGACTATGCCGGTAAAAGATTCTTTGCCGGTCAATAATGCGCCATCAAGCGTCCTTACGGCGTTCTGTTCAAATAACCTGCGCAATTCGCTATTTGAGGAAAACTTTTGTTTAAGGCTTAAAAAAAGATCTTCTTTGGCTTGTATCTTCTCGCAGTCATCATCATTTATAGCTTTCTGCGAAAATTTTCTTTCGAAGTTTTGCCTTTCCCTCTCTCCCGATCCAAGGTCCTTCGTTTCAAGAGCTATTAAAAGAATTCCTAATATTTTTTTAGCCTCCAGCGGCTGCTGGCTAATAAAAGATTCTAGCTCGGGAAGCTCGTCTTCGTGAATAAAAGTAAAAGCCTTGAACCAGGGAAGAATTAGAGAATCCGGTATAGACATAACTTTCCCAAATTTGTCTTCAAGCGATGCCTCTACCGGAATGGTGTTTCCCAAACTTTTGCTCATTTTTCTGCCTGTCCCGTCGGTCCCTTCGATCAAAGGAGCGAACAACCCCACTTCCGGCACAACTCCTGCATTCTCCATCAGCATGCGGCATTGGACGATATTAAGGAACTGGTCTATTCCGCCGATCTCAATATCCGTATGGAGCTCCAAAGAATCAAAACCCATCAACAACCCATAGATCAGCTCCGCGATGCTAACAGTCTGATTTTTTTCAGCGCGTTTGCGGAAATCATCGCGCTGCATTGCCGCAGTCACGCTTATTTTCTGCAGGTGGCCAAGCGTATCGGAAAGGGACATTTTTCCCAGCCAGCTCGAGTTATGATGAATTTCCATTTTACCGATATCCACAAATCTCCCCGCCTGTTCGGCAAAATCACGCATATTCTCATTGACCTTTTCCCTGGTAAGGACTGCTCGAGCCGTCTCCCTGCCGGAAGGATCGCCCACCATCGCGGTAAAATCTCCGACGATAAAATCAACATGGTGTCCCGCTTTTTGGAATAATTCCACTAATATCATCGGCACGACATGGCCCAGATGAAGCTGGCCGCCGGTCGGATCGACGCCAAACTTCACCCTCAATACCTTCTCGCTTTTTAGGATCAAAGGCAGCCTTTCGATACTAAGAGATTGGGTTATTTTAGGCCTTATAAATCCCAAAAACCTCTCGGGCGCAATACCCGGCCAGTCTTCGCTTATCCGCTGGAATAAAATCTGCAATAGATCGATTTTTTTCTCCATTTCACTAATTTATTTTTGATATGCTTTGCTTGCCAAATATTTTAACATTTATTGATGGCGTTGAGAATGTCAGCTCTTTTTTCCTCAATGCCCGTGCGGACAACCGGAAGCGGGATCATTTTTGACTATCTACTAGTATAATATATCAATAAAAAATTTCTAAAATTACAGCAAATCGACGGAAAAATTACCGCCGGCTTTTTGTTAAATTTTTTTAAAAAAATTTACCGATTAGGCAACTTTAGTCAGGTCTCCATCCAAGATAACGTCAACTATTGCTTTTTTCGCTTTCTACCATATCCAGTTTTTCTTTCCGCGATAATTTCTTGATCCGCGACTCCTCCTTGGATGCATCTGAACGGTTAGAAAATTTTTTTGAATAAATAAGCTTTGCCGGCCTTCGGCTTCGCGTATACCTCGCCCCCAATCCGGATGAATTATGCTCTTTTACTCTGCGCGACAAATCAACAGTGATGCCGGTGTAAAGCGTCTCATCTGCGCATTTAAGGATATAAAGATGATACATAAATGATGACGGCGGCGCGGATGATTTTCTTCAATTATATTTTTCCGCGTTACGATTTCTTTTTCAATACCAGCTTTTTTATTTTCACTGCCAGCTTATCCTGCTTTTTATTCGGGTTATCCCTTGGGGAAATATTATTCTCCTCGACAAAATCATTGATAGCGCTCAAAAATATTTCTCCGAGCTGTTCAAGCTTCTTTGCTCCCACACCGCTGATCAGCGAAAAATCTTTTTCGTTTTGGGGAAAATAGTAAGCCATTTCCTGGAGAGAGGTATTGCCGAAAATGACAAAGGGCGGAACGTCCGCTTCATCAGCCAGATCCTTGCGCAAAGCCCTTAATCTCTCAAATAGTTCGACATTGTAATCAATTTTACCTGTTGATATGCAAGGCTTGACGGGTTTTGGCTGGCTGGAGACAACATCCTGTTCAGTTTTTAATTCGGGCATTTTCATTTTCTCCTTGCCAACCAAGCAAATATCACAGCTGCAACAATTGTCCCCTTTCAGTTCCTCGCCGAAATAATCAAGCAAATATTTTTTGCGGCAGGTTCTCAACTCGGCAAAACGGATCACCTGATCCAGTTTCTCTTGGGTCCGCTCCTTTAATTGCTCATCCTCTATCTGATTTATGAAAAACTCATGCTTCATCGTGTCGCCGTAGGTATAAAACATAATGCATTCGCTCGGCAGTCCGTCGCGTCCAGCGCGGCCGATCTCCTGATAGTATCCTTCCAAGGTTTTAGGATAAGTGTAATGCACCACCAGCCGCACGTCCGGCTTGTCTATGCCCATGCCAAAAGCGATCGTGGCCACAATGATATTAACTTCATCTTTGATAAAAAGATCCTGCACTGCGCTTCTTTCCTTCGCGTTCATTCCGGCATGGTAGGCTCGGGCTTTAAATTTATTAGACCGCAAGTTCTCGGCGATCGTTTCGGTCTCTTTGCGCGAAAAGCAATAGATGATCACCGATTCTTTCCTATACCTCTGCAATAAAGTAAGAAGCTTCGGGAAAGCCTGTTTCTTTTCTAAAACGCCGATATGCAAATTTTCCCGGTTGAAACCAGATACAAAAACGCGCGCTTTCTGCAATTGCAATTGATTGATAATGTCCTCTCGCACATTCGCAGTAGCTGTGGCCGTCAAAGCTATCAAAGGAACTGAAGGAAAAAAATCTTTCAACGAGCTTAAATTGCGATAAGCCGGACGGAAATCATGGCCCCATTCGGAAATGCAATGCGCTTCGTCTACCGCGATCAAGTCCAGCGGCAAAGTTTTCAAAAACTCCTTAAATTCCATGGAGCCAAATCTTTCCGGCGCCACATATAATATTTTTACTTCATTATGGCTAACCTGGTCGCGAATATTATCGATCTGTTTTGGCGATAAACTGGAATTTATAAATTCCGCTTTGATGCCGCACGCCCGCAACGCGTCCACCTGGTCTTTCATCAAAGCGATCAGCGGAGAGATGACAAGGGTCAATCCGCTAAATTTCAAAGCCGGCAATTGATAGCAAAGCGATTTTCCCCCGCCCGTAGGCATCAAAACAAAACAGTCATTCTGCTTGATGACATGATTAATGATCTCCTCCTGCAAAGGGCGGAATTCATCATAACCGAAATATTGTTTAAGAAGTTTCTTCATGAAGAGTTTATTATACAGCCATCCAGGCTTTTAGGGAAACCGAACTAGTATATACAAATTTTTCCAGCAAAAAGCGGACTTTCGTCCGCTTTTTATTAGATCTTTTACAATAACTTTTCCCAAGAGCAACTACCCTTCTCCATTTTTCAAATACTTTTCAATGTTGTCCAAATGCTCTTCGTAAGTTTTGGAGCAATGAGTAACATGATCTGCGTCGTGAAGATAATAGATGCAATCGGTTTCGGCCGGATTTAGCGTTGCTTCAATTGCAGGAATTCCCGGATTGCAGATCGGATGAGGAGGAAGGCCTTTGTTCAAATATGTGTTATAAGGCGATTCCGTCTTTTTATCCGCAATGCTAATTGATGCCCACCATCCTTTTCCGGTATCTCCGCGGACATATTGAAGGGTTGCATCAACATTCAAGGCCATATTTTGAGCCAATCTATTCCACAAAATTCCCGCTATCAACGGCATATCGCTGTCATTGGCCGCTTCCCGCTGGACGATCGAAGCAAAAGTAAGCCCAGTCGTCCATTTGATATTCTGCGAATTAAATTCGGGCAAATAAGCCGCGAACTTCTCATTGAATTTGGCTTGCAGCCTTTCAGCTACTTTCAGTGGATCCTCATCAACCGGGATCAGGTAAGTGTCGGGAAAATATACTCCTTCAATGTAATCAAGCTTCATCGCCGTATAATCATTGATCCATTTTTCTTTTTGGGCAATTGTCCAGCCAAGCGTATTCGCTAAAAGTTCCGCGATCTCTTCCTTGCGCAACCCTTCCGGAATCACTATCCATTTCATATACGGTTTATCGCGCAGCACTTTAACGATCTGCTCCGCGCTCATATCTTTAGATATCTTATATCCGCCCGATACTACGGCTTCTCCTTCTTCAGCTCCGAAAGCCTTTTTAAACGCTTCCCTATCTTTTATAAATCCTGAGCTAAAAAGATCGGCAGAAACATCATCAACCGTATTTTTATCTATCGCCACCACGAACCGTTCAGCGTTTTCAAACGCTTCTTCCGCCACAGGCTTCTCGTTTTGCTTTTCGGAAAGGGTTCCTTGTTCTTGAACTATGCCGTCTTCCTTGGCCACTTCTGGCGACGCGGAAATCTGAGGAGAAGCTGTTTCTCCGCCAGTATCTTTTTGGCGATTCGCGTAATTAAACCACACGATTGCCGTCAAAACGATAACGATAACAATGCTTGAGGCTATCAATATATTTTTGCTCATAAAAAAGTTTGTTTAAATTTTAAAATAACATCGACTTTGGATTGCTTCTAACATTTTCATTATTTTTTGTAAACATCCCAGCCAATATTATTTTTAAGCAAAAACCGCTTAAATTACAGCCTGCCCGCCATATTTATAAATTTACTTAAGCTGGACGCTCTGCGCCATGCGATCAACGGTGCTGTCTATATCAAATGCCGCGCGCTCGCTTTCGCATTCGGTCTTTTTCGGATCATCATGGTTGGCGCATTGCACGGATTGCAAAGTAAATACAAAAGTTAAAACCTTATCATTTTTAGGGAATGCGTAAGCATATTGAGTATAAACGCTTCCAGCCGCCCCCTCGCTTCTTTTTGTTAAACAATATTCGCGGCTATTGATCGTGATTTGTTGCGTCTGTCCGCCTTGCATTATTTCAGAACCGGATTCAGTACAAACAAACGGACCGTTAGCAACCGCAATCTGCGGCGGCCAATCAACAGGATGGATGTAAATCGTATTAAGCTGATCGGGATATTGAAATGAAACGCCTTGTGTGTCATCGCTGAATGTTTTCCAGCCGGGATTATTATTTATCACTTCAGGACAGCTGGCAAATTCGCAATTCGGGCCAGTGCGCCCGACAGAAGAACCATCAGGACAAAGTTTTGCTTCCATCGTACAGGCAACCTGTTGCGGCGCCTGAGCAACTCCGCTGATCAAAGCGAAAAAAACGATAACGATAATAACGATAATAACGATAATAACGATAATAACGATAATAACGATAATAACGATAAAATATTTATTCATTGCCTACATTTTAACCCAGCACTGGTATTTATAGATTATGTTGGTGAATCTCAAAAACATGAGTTTCTTCCGAGCCAGACTCTCCCGATAATTCCAACAGATCGGAGTTACCGAAATGAAACATTTTGAGTACTTCCTTCCAATCCAAATTGTAGTAAGCGGCATAAACCATCTTGCCAAAATCACCATGAGTGGCCAGCAATATGTTCCCGTCTCTATATTTCTCTTTCAAATTGTCCAACATTCCACTTGCCCTTTCCACGAGTTGAGGAAACGTTTCCGCTCTCGTCGGGCTTAAAAAATATGTGATAGTAGCAGTCTGTAAAATATCCGGCGAACACATTTCTTTGATCATATTATGCGGTTGTCCGGTCATTATCCCAAAATCCCTTTCGATCAGACTATCCATTATTTTCGGTTTTTTAGCCCCCAAAGTATTCGTAATAATTTCAGCAGTTTTATAAGCTCTCTGCAACGGAGAAGAATAAACAGCGTCAAAAAAAATCCCAGCAGCTTTTATTTTATCAGCCACTTCTTTCGCTTGCTCAATTCCTTTTTCGGACAACGGTTCATTTCTCCGGCCGTTCAAGATGCCGTTGACATTATCCATATCCTGTCCGTGTCTTACTAAATAAATTTTAAGCATAAAATTAGGCTTGATCGCTCGCAACTTGCTGCTGGCTCGATACTATTTTTTAAATTTTTTGTATTCTAGAGATCATATATTCGGCCGTTTGTTCCGGGCTCTGTCGGGAGTTGTCTATTATTTCTCCGAACGAAGGACTGGCGATGCCGATATTGTAATGATAATTGATCCTTTCTTTTTCTTTGGCGGTCAATTTTCTTTCCCCTCTATCGGCCAATGCTATCTCTAGTTTGGGGGCTAAAGTAAAGAAAACTTTTTCCGCCTCGACATCTTTCAACTCCTCCAAAATATATTGATAATTCTTTTCCGACAATGGATAAGGAACAACCACATTAATATTATTTTTAACAAAATTCTTGATCGTTGAAACGGCATTTTCCAAATTAAGAGGCACAGCCTGGTCAATGGGCATCCACTCAATCATCTCATGGAATTTATCAACTTCCAGCAACGCAAAATTGCCAATCTTTTTAGCAACAATATCCGCAACAGTGCTTTTCCCCGAGTTTATAGAACCGCTTATAAAAATAATCATTTATATAAATACTTAGGTACCTCTATTAGATATTTCCATCCCGCAATTTTGATAAACATTTATAGCAGATAAATTTTTCTTTTCCGCGAAAATTTATATATAATTTGCGCTCATTGTTTCCATACCCTTCCAAAATAAAACAGTACCGATCCCCTGGCTTCTAAAATCCAGCAAGACCGAAAAATGTCCAGCTTGGCTTTCTTCAAATTTACCCCTTTTAAATCCATAAATCAATTATCTTTTGCCAGCGCTTGCTAAAATTTGGAATAAAGTAAAAATTGAAAAAAAAGATGAAAAACCATATAATCAAATAGTTTATGAAGCAATCTAACTTATTTTATAAAACCAGAAAAGAAGCGCCGAACGATGCAGATTCGATCAATGCCTCTTACTTGGTAAGAGCCGGCTTCGTGCACAAGCATATGGCTGGCGTCTATGCTTTTTTGCCGCTTGGCTTTAAAGTTCTAAAAAAGATCGAGAATATCATCCGCGAAGAGATGAATAAGATTGACGGCCAAGAAATTCTTATGAATGTTTTACAGCCGAAAAAACTCTGGGATGAAACTGGTCGCTGGAATGAAATGGCTGATATTTTCTACCGCTTGGCCAACGATAAAGACAAACAGCTTGGCCTTGCGCCAACCCACGAGGAGGAAGTTACCGACATCGTTCGAAAGAATGTTGCATCTTATAAAGATCTTCCCTTGGCTCTTTACCAGATACAAACAAAATTTCGAAACGAAGCGAGAGCTAAATCGGGCTTGCTTAGAGGCCGCGAATTTTTAATGAAGGATCTTTACAGTTTTAGTCCAGACGAAGAAGGCTTAAACTCGTATTACGAAAGAGTAAAAGCTGCCTATTTCAAAATATACGAACGGCTTGGCCTTGACGCCAAGCTTGTCGAAGCTTCCGGCGGCGTTTTCTCAAAATATTCCCATGAATTCCAGGCATTGATCCCTTCAGGCGAAGATGAGATCTTCTACTGCGATAAATGTGACTTTGCCCAGAATAAAGAAATTGCCGAAACTAAAGCCGGCGATAAATGCCCCCGATGCCAAGAAGGCATAGTCTTAACGGCTAACGGAACCGAAGTGGGCAACATCTTTAAACTGATGACAAAATTCTCTACAACGATGGAAGCCTGTTATACCGACAAAAATGGCGCAAAGAAACCGATCCTGATGGGCTGTTATGGCATCGGCCTGACCCGCTGCTTGGCGTCAATTGCGGAAACGAAATATGATAGCACTAATGATCGCATGGTTTGGCCAAAAGAAATTGCGCCATTCTATGCGCACCTTATTTCGCTCGGACAAAATAATGAAGCTGAAAATATTTACAATGATCTGCAGAATAAAGGCATTGAAACATTATATGACGACCGCGACATAAACGCCGGACAAAAATTTGCCGAGGCTGATTTGATCGGCTGTCCATTGAGGATAATTATCTCTAAAAAAACTCTGGCTGAAAATTCCGTCGAGTTGACCGATCTTTCAACGTTTAAAACAGATCTTATAAAATTATCCGACCTGTCTGGCGCGATCCAAGACGAATAATCTATTCTCCGGCAACAAATTTACCGCTGAACATATCTCCGCGTAAAAAAATCATGGCCGCTCTTTATTTTTTTGCAGCCAGCCAATAAAATTATTCCAAACAACATCTTCTCCTTCCAGAAAAAAGTTTTTACCAGCCATTTCTTCTGCGAGAGATCTTCCTGATTTTGACAGGGAAATTACTGCATCTGAAGGATTCTTACATCCACCAGAATATACTCTCTCTAAAATGGTGCCCCGATGATCATTAGTGAAAACCTGGCTGCCTTGCTCGTCGATATACGCGATAGTATCGCGCAGGATAATAGTCCTGTCTTTTTTGTTTTGCATCAAATTAATAAAATCCTGCGGAGCAAACCAGCCGTTGATATATTTCATATAAGGGCCAGGAAAGCCATCAAGAGCAGGAACTATCCAGCAAGCGTCATTGATGAAGAGCGGCTCTCTCAACTGTTCCCATGCCTGCTCGGCTTTTGATCGCGCTATGGCAACAGCATCTGATCCCTGAATTTCATACACATCCAGCTTCGTCTGAACTAATACTATCCCGTAAGGAGCAAAAAAAGCTTGCGCGTTGGCAAACTTTGATCGATTTCCAGTGATGTAGTGTAATTTTTTCATGGCTGTCTTTTTCTTAAAATTACTCCTTTTGAAGCCATAAATCAATTTTCGCAAAACATAATATCGCCAAACAAAAACCGCTGAAATGAGGGCATTTTTTAATGTTGATGATCATTATCAAATCATAAAAAAACTGGCGCTTTTGACGGCAACCAGATTTTTTGTTTGTGCCGAACCGGCACATGCTTAATAGCTTATGGCACGCATTCGCGATATACGACAGTGATCCTGTCTCCTTGCCGGTATGCGTAATACGCTCCGACAATTTTTTTGCGTGTCACGCCCTTCCATGTCCTATCCGATTTGCGGAATCCCAGCAAATAAAACTTTATCGGGGGAGTTTTCGGCGGTTTTTGCGGAAAATCCTTGGCGGACACCCATGTCCAGCCGGTTATTTTCCAATACCAACGATTCCCGTCCCATATAAAGCTTTTCTGAAATTGCAAACGATAGTCTGGATGAACCATTATTTCCATATGTAAGCCCCCTAAACGAACTTGCTACAGTATGAAGCTTCTTTGACCGATCTGTCAATCAAGCTATATATTTTTTAGATTTTTTCCACCAATAAACAATAAGGGGCAAAACAAAAGTCAATGCGTAATAAACATATACGTCTAGCTTATAATATCCTTCCGCCGAGTTCAGCGCTTTGACGATAAAAAAATAGTCAAATACAATCGCGATCGCTGTCCAGACAATCGATAAAATAAGATAATGCCTAAAATGCTCGTCCTTCACTTTTTTAAACAAAACCCAGAACGTGATTATTGTACCGATGGGCATAATAAACCAGCCTATGATCGGTTTGGGAACGATGAAGAAAAAAACAAAACCCAAGGCGTAGCCGATCAGCCAGAGAATAAAACCCCAGCCCAATGAATCTTTCAATAATTTTTTGTTCATAATTTATAAACAATTAATATTCTTATAAAATTATCTTAATAACTATTGCCATGATTAGCTGCATTAAGAAGGAATGCTAGAAACTGCGGCTTTATACCTTTTAAAAATCTTTATGTCCGTATTTTTTCAACTGATCTTTCGCCGTCTTAATGAATTTTCCGAACTGGCGGTCTTTTTGTTTTTTTTCAAGGTCGGTTGCTTCGTAATATTCAGCTTCTTTTTTCAAGCTAGCATAGTTATTGTATTTGTCTTCGTCCAGCTTTCCTGATTTTATCGCGGCCAATACCTCGCATCCAGGCTCATGGGTATGTGTACAATCAACATATTTGCATCCTTTAGCCAGCTCGGTTATTTCGTCAAACAAGCTGTCTATGCCAGCGCCCGCATCCGTCATCCCGACCTCTCTCATCCCCGGGTTATCTATCACTATGCCGCCGTTTTCCAAGAAATACATTTCCCGATTGGTAGTAGTATGTTTTCCTCTGCCGTCGTGAAGGCTTATATTCTCGGTTTTTATAACG
Organism: Minisyncoccota bacterium; assembly: GCA_041657385.1. Classification (GTDB taxonomy): domain Bacteria; phylum Patescibacteriota; class Minisyncoccia; order Minisyncoccales; family JAQTVQ01; genus CAIMDX01. Next base: position 25,353 of record JBBABZ010000012.1, read on the forward strand.
CTTTCGCCGAGCAGCTTATTGATCAAAGAAGATTTCCCGACCCCGGACGAACCCAAAAAGCAATATGTCTTCCCTTTTTCTATATACGATTTCAATTCATCCAATCCTTTGCCTGCTACGGTACTGGTCAGAATAAAATCCACATCTCCGAATCTGTTTTTTATCTGGGCCGATTTCAAGTCCAGCTCCTCTTTTGAGATCAAGTCTATTTTATTCAATATGATCGCCGGCTTTATGCCTCCGGCGATCGCTATGGCAAAATACCTTTCAAAGCGATTTAAATTATAGTCCTCGCCGATTGACTCAACGACAAATGCGACATTAATATTGGTCCCGATGATCTGGGTCTCATTCTTGTCGCTGCACTTCCTCTCTATCATTGTTTTTCTGGGCAATACTTTATGGATCACTGCCCTTTCTTCGCCAAGATCGGTGATAGACACCCAATCGCCCACGGCAGGGTAATCTTCCCTGGATAAAGCATTGAACATTTGCTTCCCCGTTATCTTTGCCAAATATTCGCCATTCTCATTCTTAACTTTATAAGCCCCCTTATATTCAACAATAACCCGCGCGACCGGAAAACCGCCCAATCCCAATTTGGCGCGCTCGGACTCAAAAAAAGAGTCATATCCCAAATCTTCAATTTTAACGACTTTCGTCTCGCTGTTCATTCTAAATATTACTCTACCAAAAAATCGCCTTTCTGGCGATCTTTTTTAGGCAAAATTTTTATATTACTCTGTTTTCAGCTTGAGATTTGCTTTCTCTGCAGTTTTACGCTGTTCTTCATTGGCGCAACGCGCTGCGTTGGTAAATATTTTTATTTTGTCCTTAGCCGGTGCGTTAACTAAAAAATCAGAAAAATTCTTTTCAGTTTTTTTACTATTTGGACATATAATCTTTTTTAACGATACAATGAATTTCATAATTTTGTATGATAAATATACTAATTTATTAAGTATTCGTCAACTTTTTTGCCTCCTGGCTTTATTTCAATTACATATTCTACCGAGTTTTTCTCAAAATCCTTCTTAACTAAAAAAATTTCAACTTTTTCATCATATTCTTCTCTAATACGCGCAACAGTTTCTTTAGCATTAATAAATTGTTCCTCAAATTTTTCTTTTGGAATATTCCTACCTTCAGCTTTCTCCCGAAGCTCTGTAAATTTCCAAGCAACTTCTGGTTTTTGATATAAATAGAATATGGATACTGGTCGTCCAGATCTTATTGAACGGTCTATATTCTCTTTAGCTTTTTCGTATTTAGAAAAAGTTCCATCAAAAATAAAATTCTGTTTCTGTTTTAATGCAAAATCGTGAACTTTTTCTACCACTAAAGAAACTGCCCCTTGGAATAAATATGAATTGTTCCCTGCGTATCCTGGGAGCATAGGGCGTATATCATCCGGGTCAATCCTAATAACACCATTTTTAAACATGGAAATCAAACTTTTTGAGAACTCTGTTTTGCCTGCACCCGGCGAACCTGCCATAAAAACAGACACCGGCCTTGTGTCAGGTCTAAAAATATTTATATCAGTAAGTTCTTTTGCGATACGGTTCTTGTTTCGTTTCGCAAACTCTACCGCCGCAATACGAATTTGTTCATTGTCCACATCTATATTTTAGACGAAACATAGCTAAGTTGTAAATTATTTTATCGTCATAGAATAAACGATAAATACCTTAATAATGGCAATAATGGGACTAATCGCCATTTCTTGGCCTCCCCGATCTTCGCAATGTTTGTTCAAAGTCAAAATTTTTGACTGCTTTTTTCTCAACCGATATATCTTATATATGGCTGACCCCATTTTTCTTATATTATGCCGCGCCTTCTCATTTCCCAAAAACATCTTGCTGTAGCGTCTGCATCATTAAGCGCGCTATGAGAATCTTTAAACTCTGTGCCAAATAATTTAGTATGGAGCTCTGAAAGCTTCGGCCATTTATAACCATTGAAACCGTTAGCACTCGGGATCGCACAAAAATTTGTAGATATCTCCTTGGTGCAGATTCTCCGTTTTAACGGAATATTGTTTGGCATATTATTTCGTAAAAATTCAGCGCCCGCAACCATTTCATCAAAACTTATATTGTGGGCAACAATGCATTCCGCCTGATCGATCGCTTGGCCGAACAATGCAAGTACGCCGATCAAAGAAGTTCCTTCTTGCGCAGCTCGTTCCGTTGTAATTCCATGTATCAAAGATGCTTCTCGCGGGATTAAAAAACCCTCGGGCCTGACAATAAAGCTGCTTCGCGATATTTCTTTGCCGTCAAGATCGCAAGACACCCATGCAATCTGGACGATCCTTGGCCAATTATTGAGATCGCTCTGCGGCGCATTCCAACTGCGCGGAAGTCCCGTCGTCTCTGTATCAAAAAACAGAATAACCCTTGATTCGGTTCCTTGTAGCGTTCTTGCAACTTTTCCTATATCCTTGTTATTTTCCATAAATAACCTCCTTTCTTATCTTTTTTATCCGATAATAATCCAAACCATCCATCAATACAAATCAATCATATCAAAAAAACCAGAGTTAACACTATTTTCCCTCGGCGAATTTTCCCAACGAAAAAGCGGGTTTTGGCCCGCTTCCCATCTCTGGCAAAGAAACCGGCCTGTTTTAAGATATAGCGCCGCTTTCTTCCATTTTTTTCAATTTCGTATAATAATCCGGGAGCTCATTCAAGTGAGCTAGGGCTATTTTTCCCGTCATAATAGAATCGTCATTGGTTACGTTTGTGCGCGGATCACGACTGCCATGCTCCAACTCCACATCTATCCCCATTCTAAACTGTTCAACATCAAATTTGCTCCAATCAATCCCCAAGGATTCGCCTATGGTTTTAGCCTCTTCAAACGAAAAATGTTTTATCATATGTCTATCTTACCAAAAAACCGCCCTCTTTCCGATATTTGAACCGAGTATCCGGCCGCGAGATAACAAGATGAACGATGCAAGGGCGATCACTGTTTTGATTTGTAGATCGTTGCCTTCCCTTTGCCGATGCGTTCAATCAGGCCAAGCCTGATTAGCTTATTAAAATCATTTACGCGGGACGGCTTGGATCTTTTTACCAGGTTAGAATAAATTTTATCGGCAATATATCCGTTCTTTTTAATATGGTCTAAAATGATCTGCTGGTATTCGGACAGCACGGTTTCGGGCGTGATTGACAAGGTTTTCAATTCTTCGCTCACCCTGATAAGCTCATCAATAATGCCGTCGGTAAAATATTCCAGCCATGGAGTATAGTCAACTGCTTCCTTGATGTCATAATAGTTGCCGCTTTCGCCAACGAACTGAAAATATTTTGTTACATTGCGGTTGTAATAATTTTCAAAGCTAAAAAGGTTAAAAGTATCAAGCCCTAAATTAGCCAGCAAAGCTTTTGTCGCCAGTCTTGCGGTACGGCCATTGCCGTCCATAAACGGATGAATGACAACAAATTGCTTATGAAAAATCCCCGCAAGCACGAGAGGATCAATTTTTTTCTCGTTGCTGTTTATAAATTCCAGCAGATTTTCCATCAGCGCGGGGACATCTTGATGATCGGGCGGCAAATATTTTATTTTTCTTGCAACCGGATCGTTCACGACAACCGGACCTTGCCGTAATTTTCCAGAGTTAAAATCAACGATAAGGCCGTCTGTGACCATTGCTTGAATTTTTAGAATCGAGCCCAGAGTCAGTTTGACTGCGCCCTGTTTGAGATCCGCGTTTAATTTCTCCAGAGCTTTATTGTAATTGAGCACTTCTCTTTCCGTATCGCGAATATGTTCAGGGCTGGATTTTATGATTCTTTTTACTTCGGTAAGCGGTAAAGGATTACCCTCTATGCTGGTTGAAGCATACGCGGAAATTTCATTCGCTTTTTTCTCAAGCTTAACCAAGACCGCCTGCGAAAAATACTGGCCGTTTAGCTGTGAAATAAACACCGAAATTCGCTTAATATTCTCTAAAAGCTTAGACGAAACATTATATTTAGGAATAAACATAACGATTGCAATACATATATTTATATATGTATTATATACGATTATTAGACGATTGCCAAGGAGAAATTTTTTAAAAAATCGCCTTTGGGACGATTCTTTCGAGAGCTGTGTTACCCGGTCTAGAACCCCTACTGTTCAAGCCCAGTAAGCATCCTTTGAGGTCCAAAAGACGGAACAATTGACCCGTCTCGGTCGGGAGTTTATATTATGATTTTAGCACAAAATGAGACAAATGAGACACAGAAAAGCACTATTCGATCTGTCTCGTTCGAGACGGCAGAATGTCTCGTCCCCCCCATCACATTTTTAAAGTGGCCTTTTTCCATCTAAGAGAGGGTTCTCTCCTCCCCAACCACAATTTTTACACTTAATAGTTTCGTAAATTTCGTCGTTATTGGAATCAATTAAGACGCCTTCTTCTATTTTTCCTCCGCATTTTGGACAGGCGATATACTCCCCTTTTTTATTAAAAACTTTCTTCTTTAGGAGAAGGTTTATCTCTTTTACCGTTATGCTCTTCTTTTTATCGCTTTTAATAGCTTCTGAGAAAATCTCGCGCAATCTTTTTTCAAAAGATCTTCTCTCGAAAAATTTATAATATAATCTATCTATCAATAAGGATAATGCTGCTCCTACGATTAAAAATATAACTTCTGACAGCATAAAATTATTTGGGTGCTTCTTAAGATTGCAAATTCCAAGTTATAAATTTGTGGGACAAGGCCATCGTAGATCCAGACGGAACTTTATTTTCTGAATTAACTCCATCGGTTACTCCCTTTTCTGATATTATTCCTATAAGCTTACAAGAATCGTCTACAACTGCTCCGCCGCTTGCACCATAAGTTACTGTATTATCAAGCCAATATACCCCTC
>JBBABZ010000013.1:0-27668 GCA_041657385.1 Minisyncoccota bacterium
GCCGCAGGCACTCTTGCAAAAACAATTTTCCATTGCAAGAAGCTTCTGAACGATAAACCCGTAATATTCTCTGCTTGGTCAAGACATCAATAGCAGTAAACTGATAAAATTTCCTGCCGCCGGTTAGCATAATATGCTTGGTGTCAATCTGAACCATGTCTCCGGCATTGGCGATCCTTAATCCTTTAGGGAAGCGGGTTCGCGGATGCAGCGCCGCCTTCCTTCTCTTCCCGGAAATTTTCTTATCAATCAAGCATTTTCGTTTCAATATCCGTCCAACTGTACTCTCCGAAATCTGGATGTTTTCCCTCAGCAGCAGCGCTTTAATTTTGCGCTTTGACCAGGCTGGATACTGTTTGCGGAGCTGGACGATTCGCAAGGTTGTCTGCCAATCGGTTGTCGGTTTCCGATAATGCTTTGGTTTGCGGGATTTATCATTCAACCCGGCAATGCCGCAACGCTTGATTTTTTTCAGCCATCGGTAAAGCGTCATTCTGCCGATACCCCAATGCCGGGCAGTCAGCGATTGATCATTTCCATGCGCTTTATACCAATCAATTACCTTGATTTTCCATTTAGCCCGTTCGGTTAAGGAATCGGTTATGGAAGAGGAGCGGGCGATGCCCGCTGCCCAGGGGATGAGTGTGCCATAGATCGTCATATGGCGCCCATTGTACTTTCCTTTCATCATTTGTGAATGGGCAGGTGTATCATATCAGGTGAACCTGTACACGGGGTTGATTTTTCCCGATTTTTAGGATAAGCTGATAGAGTTTTGGCCCCATCGTCTAGTGGTTAGGACGCGCGGTTTTCATCCACGTAACACCGGTTCGACTCCGGTTGGGGCCGCCCAGAACCACGTAGGGTTCTGGGCGTGTCCGGCACCCTTCGTGGTGCCGGGGCCGCCCAGAACAATTAATGAGCTAAAAATTCTCTTTCAAATTTAAATGTCTTCCGACCAAAATTACTATCTTAAAATAGGGACGGCTAAAGATCTAAAAGACCCTAAAGAGAGAAGGCTATACCGTTTTTTTGAAATGCTGCCGGGGCTTTTAAGTTTTTTAGTTCTAGCGCTCGCTGTTATTTTTTCCTGGAAACTGCCTTTGGCAGTTGCTTTTTTTATTATAGTCTATGACCTTTACTGGTTTATCCGCAGCATTTATTTTTCATTTCATTTGCGCGCCGGCTACGACAGAATGAAAGCCTACGAGGAGACGGATTGGCTGGGGGAGATAGAGAAACTAACAATGCCCAGAGATAACGGATTAGAAGCAACATCTTGGCGCGATTTTTATCATTTGGTGATCTTGCCAATGTATAAGGAGCCTTTAGCTGTGGTTCGCCCGTGTTTTTTAGCTTTAAGAGAAAGCGATTATCCCAAAGACCGGATGATAGTTGTTTTGTCTTGCGAGGAAGGCGCGCGGAAAATTAGCGAAGAAACCGTTAAAAAAATATCAGAAGAATTCAAGAATGATTTTTTCAAATTTTTAATAACCTGGCATCCGCAAGGCTTGCCCGGAGAAATTCCCGGCCATGGGTCAAACGATGCCTGGGCCGGTAAATTTGCGCTGAAAGAGATCGTCGATCCCTTGAAAATATCTTATGAGAATATTATGGTTTCCTCTTTTGATATAGACACCTGCGCTTTTCCTAAGTATTTCAGCTGCTTGTCTTACCATTATTTAACTGCAAAAAAACCGACCCGCACCAGTTTCCAGCCCGTTCCTCTTTACATCAATAATATTTGGCAAACGCCGGTCATCTCCAGGGTGTTCGCTTTTTCTTCAACTTTTTGGCACACGATGAACCAAGAGCGGCCGGAGAAATTGATCACTTTTTCATCCCACTCCATGAGTTTTAAAGCTTTGGTTGATGTCGGATTCAAACAGCCCAATGTTGTTTCCGACGACTCCAGGATCTTTTGGCAGTGCTTTTTGCAGTTTGACGGAGACTATCGCACAACGCCTCTTTATTATCCTGTTTCCATGGATGCCAATGCCGCGGGAAGTTTTTGGCAGACTATGAAAAATATTTATCGGCAGCAAAAAAGATGGGCCTATGGAGCGGACGAGATCCCTTATTTTTTATTCGGCTTTTTAAAAAACAAAAAAATCCCTTTTTCAAAAAAGTTTTCCTTATCTTGGGAAATAATAGAAGGTTATGTGTCTTGGGCCACTTCGGCGATTTTGATATTCTGTTTGGGCTGGCTGCCGTTGCGGTTGGGAGGCAGCGAATTTGCCCACACTTTGGTTTCTTATAACCTGCCGTTGGTTACTAGCTGGATCCTGACTTTTTCAATGATGTTGCTTTTAGTCTCTGTCTATTTCAGCTTGATCCTTTTGCCCCCCAAGCCTCCAAGCTTCGGCCGATACAAGTATCTTTATTTCGCCCTGGAGTGGTTTTTATTGCCAACGATCATGATCTTCTTTACCGCCATCCCGGCCCTAGACGCCCAGATCCGCCTGATGCTAGGGAAGTATATGGGATTTTGGGTAACCCCGAAAACCCGCAAATAAGCGTAAAGCTAAAAGCGAAAAGCTTAAAGTAATCGATAACGAAAACGGATGTTTTTCGCTTTGCACTGTTGTTTTACGCTTTTCGCTTTGCACTTTACGCTTTAGTTTTACTCCAGGTGCACATTCGCCTCAAACCCTTCCAACCTTCTTTTGATGAGAGGGTATTTTTTTAAGAGGGGATCTTCCTTCAAAATTGCTTTAGCCGCTTCCTTGGTTTTATTCACCAGTTCTATATCTTTCAATGCGTCCATAGAGTAATCGGGGAGCCCCCATTGTTTAACGCCGAAGAAATCTCCGGGCCCGCGGATCTTCAGATCCATTTCCGCCAGTTTGAAGCCGTCGTCATATTTTACTAAAGCCTTCAGCCTTTGGTTCGTTTTGCCCGATCCCGATTCGGTCAAAAGAAAACAGTAAGACTGGAAATCGCCCCGGCCGACGCGTCCCCGAAATTGGTGCAACTGGGCCAGCCCGAACCGGTCCGAGCCTTCAATGGCGATAACTGTGGCGTTGGCAATATCTATGCCGACTTCAACTACGGAGGTTGAAACCAGAATATCGAATTTTTTCTTTTTAAAATTTTTCATTACCAGGTCTTTTTCTTTTGGAAGCATTTTGCCGTGCAGCATTTCTATTTTCAGATCCGGGAAAATAGTTTTAGAAAGTTTTTCGTATTCTTCTTTGACGGTTTTCATTTCTACCTGTTCGAACCAGCCGGATTTTTTTTGTTCTTCGGGGTCTTTGGGCTCAATGCGCGGGCAGATCACAAAAGCTTGTTTTCCTTTCTCAACTTCTTTTCTGATAAAATCATAAATTTTTGGGCGGTCGGTTGGCTCGACAATTTCGGTAATAATTTTCTTCCGCCCCTTGGGCATTTGATCAATAACGGAAATATCCAAGTCTCCCCAAATGCTCAAGGCCAAGCTGCGGGGGATAGGAGTGGCGGTCATTGATAAGAAATGAGGGATGGATTGGTTGGCTTGTGTTCCGGCCAAGCGGGCGCGCTGTTTGACCCCGAACCGGTGCTGCTCATCAATAACCACCATTCCCAAATTTTTGAATTTAACTTTATTCTCTGCAGTCGCTCTTTTTTGGGAAGGGACTATCAAAGCTTGCGTGCCTATTAAAATATCAATATCGCCATTCAGCGTCATTTTCAAAAGTTTTTGGCGCGAAACTTCAATGGTGTCCGATTTTAATTTTTTGGAATAAAATTTATCAACTTTGCCGGTCAGAATGCCGATATTAAAATTAAAGTCTTTGAAGAAATTAAAAATAGTTTGGAAGTGCTGCTTGGTCAAAATTTCCGTCGGCGCCATAATGACCACTTGGCCCTTGGCTTTGACGATATTGACGGCCGCCACGGCAGCAACAACTGTTTTGCCTGATCCAACATCGCCTTGGAGCAAGCGGTTCATCGGATAGCCTTTTTCCAGATCCTGCAATATTTCCCAAGTCGCTTTTTTTTGAGCTTCGGTCAGCTGGAAGGGCAAGCTCTCCAGAAATTTTTTGATCAAAGGGAGATTGGTCGGAAAAGCCGGAGCTTTGGCCTCCAGCATTTTTATTCTTTTTTGCAGGGTCGATAAAGAGATAAAAAATAATTGTTCGAATAAAAATCTGTTCCGGGCCGCTTCGGCCGCTTCCATGGAATCGGGAAAATGGATTTGCCAAAGGCTTTCTTCTAGTCCGAGCAAATCATATTTGTCTAAAATATGTTCCGGTAGAGTTTCAGGGATCCTGTCTTTAAAAGACGAGAGCAAAGGTTTTAAAATATATCTTAGCCAGCGGGAAGACAGCCCTTGGGTCCCGGAGTAGATCGGCACGATCCGGCCAAGATGAACAGTGTCATTAAAGTTGATCTCATTTTTAGAGGCGATCTTTTCGTAAGTCGGGGAGCTCAAGTAAGCGATTCCTTTGCCGATGGTAATTTTGCCGTTCAATAAAAGCCGGTCTCCTTTTTTTAGGCTTTTGGCCAGATACGGCTGGTTGAACCAGACGATTTGAATTGATCCGGAATCATCCTGGACAACAGCCTTGGTTATGGACATATTCCTTTTCCAGGTTTTTTCCTGTTCTATCTCTACCACATCAGCCTGCAAGCAAGCTTCTTCGTTTATCTTGATATCTTTGATTTTTTTGATCCTGGACAGGTCTTCGTAGCGTTCCGGGAAATAGAACAAAAAATCTCCAAGGGTTTTGATCCCCAGCTTTTTCAGTCTTTGCTGGTAAACCGGCCCGATATGCGGTATCTCTTTTATAGCAGTAGAAAAATTCATCGCCTTAACTTTACCAAAAATTAGTCTAGTGGGCCAAATCCAGTTAAAACAAAAAAACGCTCAAGACGTTTTTCCAGTTTTTTGGAGGGGAAACAGTTTTAAGGAATGTCCGCAGGCTGGCGGCCATGCCTGCCTGCCGGCAGGCAGGGAGTCCCGCTTGCGGCGGGACGAGCCAGCCGAGGATTAAGCTAAATTCCACGGCGGGGAATTTAGCGCTTCCTTAAAATTGTTTGCTCGTAAACTTGTGCCCCCGAGAGGAATCGAACCCCTATCGCAGGCTCCGCAAGCTCGCATTTTGTCCATTAAACTACGGGGGCGACCCATATATTAAACCACAAAAACCGTTAAAACTCAAATATTTTCAGTTGTTGATTTTTTGCCCGAAAAATGGTTTATTTAACCTATATGAAATTACTTATTACAGGCGGAGCCGGCTTCATCGGCTCAAATCTCGTAGAGGAAGTAATAAAGCAAGGTCATGAGATTATCATGATCGACAATCTTTCTACTGGCAGCTTAAACAATATCTCCAGCTTCAAAGATAAGATCAAATTTATCCAAACTCCGGTAATGAATATTTTAGATTTGGAAGAGTTAAAAGGAGTGGAGGGGATTTATCATTTAGGCATACCTTCGACCACTTTGCTTTATAGAGAGAATCCTTATTTTGTCGGCGAAGCGATCAATGAGTTTATAAAAATTTTGGAACTGGCAAAGAGAGAAAATTGCAAAGTTGTTTATGCTTCATCATCTTCGGTTTACAATGGCCACAAACCTCCGTTTACGGAAGATCTGTCTGTGCCAGTCAAAGATTTTTATACAGAAGCTCGATACGCCATGGAAAGATTAGCTAGGTTATATAATGATTTTTACGGAGTGAAGTCGATTGGCTTCAGATTCTTTAGTGTTTACGGCCCCCACGAAGAAGCCAAAAAAACTTTTGCTAATTTGGTTTCCCAATTTTTATGGGATATGAAAGCTGGTCGGAGTCCAATGATTTACGGCGACGGAAATCAGACCAGAGATTTTACTTTTGTCGGGGATATAGTTAGGGGCTTCATGATGGGAATGAAAGCGGACATATCCTGCGATGTTTTTAATCTAGGCAAGGGCCATTGTTATAATCTCAACCAATTAGTTGATACTCTTAACAAAATTTTAGGAACAGATATCAAGCCGGAATACAAAGAAAACCCCTTGAAAAATTATGTCTTTGAAACCCTAGCCGACACCAAAAAAGCCAAGAACATTTTAGGCTTCGAAGCCGAAGTAGAGCTAGAGGAGGGGATAAAGAAAATACTTTCTTAATATAGAATTAATCGTCAGCCGATAATCATAGGCATAAGATAATTATGAAATGTTTGGTAACTGGAGGTGCTGGATTTATAGCCTCTCACCTTGTCGACAGACTTATAAAAGAAGGGAACGAAGTAGTTGTTATTGATAACTTATCTACTGGCAGAAAAGAGAACATAAACACCGAATCCAAATTTTATGAAGCTGATATTTGCGAACAGCGCATTATTGATATTTTCCAGAAAGAAAAGCCGGAATGTGTTTTTCATTACGCGGCCCAAATTAGCGTAGATCAATCGATTAAGAATCCTATAAAGAATTCTGAAATTAATATTATCGGTTCTTTAAATGTTTTAGAAGCCAGTAAAAATAGTGGCGTTAAAAAAATATTTTTCCCTTCTAGCGTAGGGGTTTATGGAGACAATACTGACTTGCCTCTTACAGAAGAAAAAGATCTTAATCCTGTTTCCAACTACGCTTTTTCTAAGTTGATCTTTGAAAAATATTTAAATTATTATAGAAAAGACATAGATTTTATTTTTTTTAGACTGGCGAATGTGTACGGGCCTCGACAAATAAACACGGGCGAAGGAGGGGTTATCAGTATTTTCATAGATAATGCTTTGTCGAATCGGCCTTCTTTTATCTACGGCGATGGTAGTCAAACGAGAGATTTTGTTTATATCGACGATGTAGTAGATGCCAATATTCTGTTATTAAATAGCGCCCAAAAAAATTTATATTTTAATGTTAGCACCAATCAGGAAATAGAGATTAACTCCCTATACCAATTAGTTTACGAGCAGTCCGGCTGTAATTTGCCTCCTATCTTTAAATTAAAGAGAGAAGGAGATATTTACCGGAGCTGTATCTCGTATGAAAAGATTAACCGCGAATGCGGGTGGCAGCCCAAGATTGATATTGCCGAAGGGCTTAAAAAAACAGTAGAATGGATTAAAAGTTCAAAGAATGCCAAAAAATAATTAGATTATTTCAAGATGAATATCCACAATAAAAAAATTTTAGCAATTATCCCTGCCCGGGGAGGATCAAAGAGAATACCTAAAAAAAATATTCGTCTTTTGGCTGGGAAGCCCTTGATTTATTACAGTATTGCTTCCGGTTTAGAAAGCGAATATATCGATAGAGTGGTTGTTTCTACAGAGGACGATGAGGTCGCTGCAATTGCCAAGAAATATAAGGCAGAAGTAGTTAAAAGGCCGAAAAAATTGGCTGGCGATAAATCAAAAACGATTGATGCGGTTTTCCATGCGATCCAAGAATTGGGGAAGAAAGGATACAGGCCGGATATTGTGGTATTGCTCCAGCCAACCTCTCCGTTGCGCACAAGCGTTGATGTTGACCAGGCCATAGAATTATTTTTAAAAAACAAATGTGATTCTGTCGTCGGCGTGCGAGAGCTTGATCATCCTCTTTATTGGACATTAAAAATAGACAAAGGATCCCTGTTGCCGCTATTCGGTTGGGAGAATGTTAAAATAAGGTCGCAGGATGCGCCGAAAAATTATGTTTCTAACGGAGCGATTTTTGTGATAACACCGGAATCATTAGAAAAAAACAAGGGATTTTTTACGAAAAAAACTTCAGCATATATTATGCCTGCCGAAAAAAGCACAGACATCGATGCGGAATCAGATTTTAAATTAGCAGAATTAATTTTAAAAAGTTATGCAAGAAATAAAAATAGGAAATAGACTGGTAGGCGATGGCCAGCCTTGTTTTATTATTGCCGAAGCCGGAGTGAATCATAATGGTAGCCTTGATTTGGCTAAAAAATTAATTGATGCTGCAAAAGAGGCTGGAGCGGATGCGGTAAAATTCCAAACATTCAAGACCGAAGGCGTTATGATCGAGAATGTGCCAATGGCAGAATATCAGAAAAAAAATACAGGGAAAAAGGAAACCATGTTTCAAATGGTCAAGAGGTTGGAATTAGATTACAATTCTTTTGTCGAATTAAAGAAATATTGCGATCAAAAAGGAATTTTATTTTTGTCTACGCCTCATTCGGAAGACGCCATAGATTTTTTGGATCAATTGATCCCAGCGTTCAAAACTGGATCGGGAGATCTGACCAACTTTCCTGCTCTTGAAAAAATCGCACAGAAAGGCAAACCAACCATTTTGTCGACTGGCATGGCTACTTTGGATGAGGTTGGAGAGGGAATCGAAGCGATAAAAAGCCAGGGAAATAATGAAATAATTTTATTACATTGCACAACTAATTATCCTTGTCCGATAGAAGATGTGAATTTAAGGGCAATGTTTGCTTTAAGCAAAAAATTTAATTTACTTACGGGATACTCTGACCATACGCAGGGCATAAATGTTTCTTTAGCAGCCGTCGCGTTAGGGGCTTGCGTGATAGAAAAACATTTTACTACAGATAAAAATTTACCGGGGCCGGATCATAAAGCTTCAGTTGATCCGAAAGAATTGAAGGCTATGGTTATGGGAATTAGAAATATTGAAAATAGATTAGCGAAAGGGGATTCTCCCGATGATATTGTAAGAGAGCTTGATATCATAGAGGCGCTTGGAGACGGGGTAAAGAACCCTACGCCGAGCGAGTTGGAAATAGCAAAGTTGGCAAGGAAAAGTATTGTTGCGGCAGTTGATATCTCTAAAGGAGAAATAATTGGAATGTCGATGCTTGCAATTAAGAGGCCGGGTACTGGAATAAAACCAAAATATTTAAGTAGAATTATAGGTATAGTATCTAAAGAAAATATAAAAAAAGACGAGTTAATCACTTGGGAAAAAGTACAATAGAGCAATCTATGGATAAGAAAAAAATTTTATATATTTCTGGAACAAGAGCTGATTATGGCCTGATGAGACAGACTCTTTTTGAAATTGAAAAATCCAGCCAGCTAGACTTAGAGGTTGTAGCTACTGGTATGCATTTAATGAAGGAATTCGGTTATACAGTTGAAGAGATTAGTCGAGATGGTCACAAGGTTACAAAGATTCAATCTGTGTATGATAGGGACGACAGAGAATCCATGGCAAACTTTATAGGGGATTTTATTAAAAAATTTACCAAAAAAATTGTTAAGATCGATCCAAAGATAATTTTAATTATAGGCGATCGAAGCGAAATGCTTGCCGCTGCTGTCGTTGGAGCTTATTTTGGCATCCCTGTAGCCCATTTGCATGGAGGAGACGTTACTTCTACCATAGACGATATAGCCAGGCATGCGATAACAAAGCTATCCCATATTCATTTGCCTGCAACGCAAAAAGGCAAGGAAAGGATATTAAAACTTGGTGAGGAAAGCTGGAGAATCCAAGTTGTCGGAGCCCCAGGATTGGATGCTATTTTAAACAGCACCATGCCCTCAAAAAAAGAAGTCTGTCTGAGGCTTAAGCTTAATCCAGAAAAGCCAATCTTGGTAATTTTGCAGCATCCTGTTACTGCAAAAATTAACGAGGCTTCAAATCAGATTATATCTACTCTTGATGCAGTTAAAGAATTAAGAGAGCAGATGGTTGTCATATATCCAAATGCTGATGCCGGAGGACGAGAAATGATTAAAGCAATAGAAAAATATAGAGAATATCCTTTCATAAAAATATTTAAGAATATTGAACATGATTTTTATTTAGGATTAATGGATTGTGCTGATATATTGATAGGTAATTCGAGTAGTGGAATAATAGAAGCGCCTTCATTACATCTTCCAGTTGTTAATATCGGCTCTCGGCAGGAGGGAAGAGAAAGAGGGGGAAATGTAATAGAGGTCGGATATAACAAAGAAGAAATAGCTCTCGCAATAAAATTTATTTTACATTCAGAAGATTTTAAGAAAAAAGTCCAAGAATCAAAAAATCCTTATGGTGACGGTCATACCAGTCAGAAAATAGTAAAAGTTTTGGAAGAGCTAGAAATCAGTGAAAGATTGTTGCAAAAAAAGATAACATATTAAAGCCTCGTGACATAAAGGGAAGAAATCTTTATTATGATCAAAGCGATAATTTTCGACCTAGACGATACTCTTTATCCGGAGAGAGAAGCTGTC
The DNA here is from genome assembly GCA_041657385.1 of Minisyncoccota bacterium. Taxonomy (GTDB): domain Bacteria; phylum Patescibacteriota; class Minisyncoccia; order Minisyncoccales; family JAQTVQ01; genus CAIMDX01. The sequence continues at coordinate 10,129 of JBBABZ010000013.1, forward strand.
GAAAGCGGTTTTAAAGCCGTTTCGAGGTATATTTCAAATAAGCATGGGCTGGATTATAATATGGTCTTGAATGTTCTTGTGGAGGGATTTAAGGAGGGCTTGCGTAAGAAAAATTTTGATATTTTTTTAGAAAATCTAGGGATCGAAGATGAATCCATTTTTGATTTAGTAGAGATTTATAGAGGCCACAATCCAATATCTATTTTTTTATATCCAGACGCCAAAAAAGTTTTAGAATGGGCCAAGGAAAAATTTAAGATAGGGTTGATCACTAACGGGCCGGAGATATTTCAAAATAATAAAATATCAGCCCTAGGGATAAGAGAATATTTTGACAAGATTTTTATTTCAGGCGCCCTTGGCGAAGATTACTGCAAGCCTAGCAAAAAGCCATATGATATTATCTTGAATAAACTTAAAGTTAAGCCCGAGGAAGCGGTCTATGTGGGAGATAATCCTTTAAAGGATTTTATTGGAGCAAGGGAATCGGGAGTTTTTACAGTGCAAATAAAAAGGGGGGAGGGGGAATATAACCGAATTGGCGATGTGGCAGACGAGTACAGAGCTGATTATATTATTTCGGATCTATCTGGTCTCAAAGAAATTATCAATAAGATAAAAGAAAAATGATAAAAAAAATCAATGTCTTGATTGTTCCTGCCGGTTCCGGCATGGCCATCCCTGCAATAAAAGCCTTAAAGCAGGATAAAAATATAAGGATAGTGTCTGTTGACTCAAACAGCTTGTCTCCGGGCCTTTATCTTTCCCATAAAGCTTATATCGTGCCGGTCTTTAAAGACCAGTTATTCTATCCTAAGATTAAAGAAATTGTTCTCAAGGAGAAAATAGATGTTATAATACCATGTTTAGATACTATATTATTGGATTTTTCCAAGTTAAAACCGTGGTTCAAAGAAATGGGAGCGGAAGTAATGGTCTCTGACTTTGAAGCTATAGAGATAACTAGGGACAAATGGAAAACATATAAAGCGTTGGAAGGAATAATCCCTCTCCCTAAATCTTTTATAAAGAAAGAAGATATTAATATTAATTACCCAATTATCATAAAGCCAAGAGGAGGTTCTGGTTCTCAAGACTTTCACAAGATAGACTCGAAAGAAGAATTGGATTTTTATTATAAAAGGATCGAGAATCCGATCATCCAGGAATATTTACCGGGAGAGGAGTATACTATAGATTGTTTGGCTGAAAAAAATGGGAAATTAGTCCTTACGATGGCGAGAGAAAGAATAGAGGCCAAGGCGGGAATTTCAGTAAAGGGCAAAGTAGTAACAGATAAAAGATTTAATGAAATGGCAGAGAAAATATCTAAACAGATCAAGTTCAACGGACCATTTTTCTTTCAAGCTAAAAAAGATAATAATGGCAATCCAAAATTAATGGAAATAAACGCAAGAATTGCCGGAACAATGTGTTTGTCTAGTTTTGCAGGACCGAATATCCATCTTTTGGGAGTAATGCTTGCTTTAGGGAAAAAGATAAAAATTCCTCCTATAAAATATGGCTTGCGTGTAAGTCGTTATTGGGAGGAGTTGTACTTAACGGATAATAAGATTAAGAAAATAAAAAAAATTTAAAATGAAATATAAAATTCCTTTATTTAAAATTTATTGGGATAAGAATGATGTAAAGGCCGTTACACAAGTTATCGAAAGCGGAATGAATTGGGCTATTGGCCCTAAAATAGCGGAATTTGAGGATCTTTTGGCGGGTTATGTGGGAGTAAAATATGCGCTGTCTTTCAGCTCTGGAACTTCAGCTTTGCATGCCTTAATGATTGCTTGCGGAATTGGGCCGGGAGACGAGGTCATTGTTCCATCTTTTACTTTTATTGCCACAGCTAATGCTGTTCTGTTTGTCGGTGCAAAACCGGTTTTTGCCGAGATAGAGCCAGAAACTTTTGGCTTGGATCCAGAAGATGTTGAAAGGAAGATTACCTCAAAAACGAAAGCGATTATGCCGATTCATTTTGGTGGATGTCCTTGTAAAATTAGGGAGATAAAGAAAATCTCAGAAAAACATAATTTGATATTATTGGAAGATGCAGCCGAATCATTAGGGTCAGGTATAAAAAAAAAGGTGGGGTCTTTTGGCGCTGCCGCGATGATTAGTTTTTGCCAAAATAAAGTTATCACTACCGGAGAAGGAGCAGTAGTAACAACAAATTCCAGAGAGATTTATGAAAAATTAAAACTGATAAGATCTCATGGAAGAGTTGAAAATGAAAATTATTTTTCCTCGGTTAAAAAGATGGATCATATAGCATTGGGATACAATTTCAGGATGTCGAACATTCTTGCCGCCCTAGGAATAAGCCAATTTAAAAAAGTGGGGAAGATCATAAAGATAAGGCAAAAAAATGCAAATTATTTGAATGATAAACTGGCCGATGTAAAAGAGATAATATTGCCAATTCCGCCAAAAGATTATTTTCATGTATTCCAAATGTATACGATAAGAGTAAAAGAAGGGAAGAAGTTAAGAGATGGGCTAAAGGATTATTTAAACGATAGGGGAATAATGACAAAGATTTATTTTGACCTTGTCCATCTGACGGATTTTTACGAGAAAAATTTCGGTTGGAGAAAAGGCGATTTGCCGGCCACTGAAAAAATATCGGAACAGGTTTTGACTTTGCCGGTGTATCCGACTTTAACCTTGAAAGAATTGGATTATATAACAAAAGAAATTAAAAATTTTTTTAAAGGGTATGGAAAATAATTTCTATAAAGATAAAACGGTTTTGGTCACAGGAGGCGCTGGTTCTATCGGCAGCGAAATCGTAAGAAGAGTTTTAAATTGCAGCCCGAGAGCGGTTAGGATTTTTGATAATAATGAAACAGGACTGTTCAATCTTGATCAAGAGCTTCTTTCTGAAAAGACAAGATGTTTAGTCGGTGATGTAAGAGACAGAAAGAGATTAAAGAAATCAACAGAAGGAGCGGATGTTGTTTTTCATGCCGCTGCTTTAAAACATGTGCCTTTGTGTGAGTTTAATCCTTTTGAGGCGATACAAACCAATGTAGTGGGTACACAAAATGTTATTGATGCCTGCATGGATAATGAGGTGGAAAAGATGATAAATATAAGCACAGATAAAGCAGTGAACCCCATAAATGTAATGGGAGCGACTAAATTGTTAACGGAAAAACTGATAACTAACGCTAATTATTACAGGGGCAAGAAAAAAACATCTTTTTCTTCGGTAAGATTCGGAAATGTTCTGAATTCTAGAGGATCGGTGATCCCGCTGTTCGAAGAGCAAATAAAAAAAGGAGGGCCTGTAACGATCACAGACCCAGAAATGATTAGATTCGTGATGAGTATAAGGAGAGCCGTTGACTTGGTTTTAATGGCGGCAGAGGCAGCGGATGGCGGAGAAATTTTTATTTTAAAAATGCCGTTTTTAAAAATGGGAGATCTTGCAGATGTGATGGTCCAAGAATTAGCACCTAAATACGGATATAACCCAAAAGATATAGAACAAAAAATAATTGGAGAGAGAATAGGTGAAAAATTTTGCGAAGAATTAATGACAGGAAAAGAGGAAAAAAATATTTGCGAAACAGAAGATATGTTTATAGTTCTGCCAGAAATAAAGAAATATGTTGTTTCTCAAAAACATTTTTTAAAAAAAGATGTTTGCACTGATGGAAAAGAAAATCGCTTTTTGGACAAAAAAGAAATTAAAGAATTATTAAGGGAAGTGTTAGGCTCTTTTGAAAAAACCTTTTAAAAATTTGATTTCTTTTTCATCGATTCCTTTGAGAAAGAACATTATGATTCCGTAGAATATCGCACCTCCTACTACTGTCATTATCGTTTTTGAGAGGTCAGCCGGATTAAGGGATAAGACAAATATGTACATTAAAATTGAGGCGAATACGCTTTTTATGATGAACTTCCAATCGATCTCAAATCGAAAATTAGAGAGAGAATAGTAAACTGCGGCCATGAGAGCAAAAGCATAGCCGGCAATTGTAGTGATGGCGGCGGCAACAATACCGAATATTGGAACTAAAATAATATTCAGACCGATATTTAAAAAAGCGGCAATTACCCATATTATTCCAATCGTTCTCGTTTTTTTCTTGAGGACTATTGTTTGGGCGACAATTGAGTAAATTCCTAATAGTAATATGGCAAAGGCTACCATTGGAACTATATAATATGATTTTTGGGCTATTTCCGTAGTAGAGAAGATTGTTAATATTTGTTTTGATAGAGCGGCCAGCCCGAAGACTGAAGGCACGGCGATCATTAAAAAATATTTCAAGGAATATTTTAAATAATTTTTCGCTTCTTCGATCTTATTCTCATCGTATAGTTTTGATAGAACTGCTGGCAGGATAAAAATTAAAGGAGCTATAAAGAAAGTTATGGAGTTACCGATTGCATAAGCGGGAGCATAATACCCGACAAAATTAGCACCAAGAAAAATTCCAATCAAGTATTTGTCACTAGATTGGACAGTCCAAGAAGAGATATTTGCCGGCAAAGATGGAAGGCTGAAATGCAGATATTCTTTTATCCTTAAAAATTCGGGAATTTTTATTCCGATTTTTTTTATTATTTTTATTGCCATTATTAAAAAACTTATCAGTCTTACGGCTAAGAGAGCGAAAACCGCTCCAATAAGCCCATATCCTAGGGATATCATTATTATTACCAGTGCTATTTCTCCGAAATTTTGAAAAGAGATAAAAAACGAATATTCTTGATTTTGTTGGAAGGCCCTGAAGATATTAAAAAGAATTTCGTTTAGACACTCGAAAATAATAATGAAAGCAAGCATTTGGATTAATATTTTTTCTCCACCAAGAAAGTTGGAAATAGGGGATGAAAAGAATAATAAAATTGCGCTGACTATCAAAGCGGAAGTGAGAACTATAGCTGCAACTGAATATATTCCGTCCTGTATTTCTTTTTTGTCTTTTTCTGCAGCTAAAAATCTTACCAAAGTATATGGCAATCCCATTGTTACGAGAGGCGTCGCTAAACTTATGGCCGCTATTATTTGGATCCAAATACCGTAGTTTCCGGCGCCTAAGACTTTAGTGATAATCGGCAGGAAGATCAGGGTTTTCAGTGCTATTGCGAGATTAGCCAGGCTGACAATCCCTATATCTTTTGTGAACTTTCGATGAGGCATAATTATAATATTACTGATTTTCCATAAAATTTACAAAAGTTGAGCTACTGTTGATTCATCCAGAAGATTGGCTTATACTATATATTCAGAGTGTTTCCTTCGGTTTTTATGATTAAATTTTAACGTTTTAACAAAGATGAATTTGGTAAAATTAAGAGACTATTGGTTAAAAGTAAGGTCATATTTGCCTCTATCTATCAGGGATAGAGTCCTTTATATTGGTAACTTATTTTTTGCCAGTAGGATCGTAAAAAAAAATAGAGAACTTAAAAATATCCACCTTTCAAAGAGGTGTTTTATAATAGGCAACGGTCCATCGATTAAAAATCAAGACCTGACTTTGCTTAAAAATGAGATTACTTTTGTTACAAATAAATTTTATCTTCATAAGGATTTCGATAAAATTAACCCAAAATATTACACGACAATAGACCCTTTGTCTTTTGAAGAAGATGCTGGTCGTATACAATTACTTAAGGAGACTCAAGAAAAAGCTTCGAATTGTATGTTTTTTTTCCCTTATTGGACGGCTTCGACAATACAAAAATATAATTTGTTCCAAAAGCAAAAAGTTTATTACTTAGCCATAGGCGGGGAGATGAAAGAGAATAAGTGTTTTCATTCCGATATAGACAAGCCGATACCATCATTAATAAATGTAGTCTTACCTAATTTATTTGTTGCCCATTATATGGGGTTTAAGGAAATATATCTATTGGGTTGCGACCATGATTGGCTAGCTCAACCATCGGATGCATATCCTACTCATTTTTATGACAAAGAGCCACTTTATAAGAAATCGTTTTCTTTGAGCTATGAGAAAACTATTCCTTATGTTCTAGACCTCTTCAGATCTTATCGGCTTATTAAAGAAAAATTCAGCGATGTTAAAATATATAATGCGACCGCTGGCGGATTTTTAGATGTTTTTCCAAGAGTTGATTATGAGGAAATTGTAAAAAACAAAAAATAAACTATTTTATAACGAAAAATATGGCGTATTACGGTATTCTCTATAAAATAAAATCTTTCTTTGGAGTTATGGCTATTTTTAAAAATTGGCCTGTTTATTTATCTTTTCGGTTTAATCTGCTAGATAGAAGCAAGGAAAGGGACTATTTTTTACGCAACGGCTTGATAATCAGCGCAGCAAACACAGAGCCTTGGGGAATTAAAGGAGTTTTTGTTGATAAAGAATATACCTCAAAGATAAAGATATTAGATAATTATACTGTAATTGATATCGGAGCGAATATCGGAGCTTTTTCATTATTTGCTGCCAATTCAGCAGATAACGTTAAGGTTTATAGCTATGAGCCAGCGCCAGAAACATTTTCTAAATTAATTGAAAATATTAAAGCGAATAATCTTGAGAAAGAAATTAAAGCCTTCCAATTAGGTATCGCATCGAAAAAGGAGAAAAGAAAGATATACCTTGATCCCGAATCAAGCATGGCCAACTCTTTAAGTTTAGAAAGCAACCATCAAAAAAATATTGAAATCGATACTATCTCCCTTAGAGACATTTTTTTAGAAAATAACATAGGAGAATGTGATTTTTTAAAAGTAGATGCTGAAGGGTCAGAGCAGGAAATATTTTTTAGCACATCTTCTGAATATTTGCATAAAATTAAGAATATCGCGATAGAATATGACGGTGAGTATGAAAAATTAGAAAAATACCTCAAAGAGAATGGATTCACTACAAAAATTATGCCAAAAACTAAATCAATGGGGTTGCTTTTTGCGACATTAAACAGATAGAGAAATGGACTCTGACAAAATTATTTTTAAAAAACAGAAATTGAAAAGGCTATTGGCTAAATTTTATTTTCCGTTGGATAAATTATTAAAGTCCGGGCCGAGATTTTCCGTATTGATGTATCATTCCATAAATCCGAATTACCCATGGTCGGTTTCTCCTCAAAATTTTGAAGATCAAATTAAATATCTTTCTTCAAATTATCACATTGCTTCTTTAAGCGACCTCCGTGGGTTTGCTGATGATTCGATTGCTATAACTTTTGATGACGGATACGAGGATAATTTTTATTATGCTTTTCCAATTTTAAAAAAATACAATTGTCCTGCTACTTTTTTTATTTGCAGTGATTTTATTGATAAGGGAAAAATGCTACCCGAAGATAGCCCATATAATGGCCTAAAGCCTCTTTCTCCTGGCCAGATCAATACAATGAGAAAAGCAGGCATGGATTTCGGAGGGCACACGGTTACCCATCCCAATTTAGCCAAAATTAAAATTGCAGAGGCTAGGGATGAAATTTTTTCTTCTAAAATTTTTTTAGAGAATGTCCTTGGCGAAAAAATTAATTTATTTGCTTATCCCTTCGGCCAATTAAGCGATTACAACCAAGGGATTATAGGAATTTTGAAAGAAGCTGGATACCAATTGGCATGCTCTACGGTTTGGGGCAGAAACAATAAACAAACACCCTTATTCGAGATAAGAAGAATAAGGATCGATCATATAGACAGTATGGGAGATTTTAAAGGGAAAATAAGGGGTAAATGGGATTTTATTACTTGGTATCATAAATTTAAAAAAAATGGCTAACAATTTTTATAATATTTTTCGCTGCCCTGATGATTTATCGGAAGTCGTCAATAAGAATCTTTATCTTGAATGTAAAAAATGCAAAAAGCATTTTTCAATTCTTGCCGATAATCTGGTTGAAATGTTGCCCGATAGATTTCCCGAATGGGGATTGGAAGGGAATGAAAACCGGGATACGGAAAAAGGTTATTTTGATTTAGCCCACAAGCCATTTTCTTGGAAAAAAGATCCAGTTGGCTGGGGGTTCCTTTATTATTTACAATCGTCTGGGTATAGAGGTTTTGTAAATAAAGAAATAGAGATGATTAAAAAATTTATTCCAGAATCATTAAAAAATGGCTTGATGATTGACGTCTCTGCCGGTTGTGGCAATTACAGCGTTGATCTTTCGCAAATAGCTTCGTTATTCGTTCATTGCGAGGCAGAAGACCAATCTTTGTTAAACGCGAAGACTCGGGCCGTTGATTGCAAGAGGGAGAATATTGTATTTGTGAGGGGCAATTACTTGAAGCTTCCCGTTCCAGATGATTTTTTTAATGTAGCAATTTGCACCGATACTTTAATAAGAGGCAGGAACCATGAAAAAGAGTTATTAAAAGAGATATACAGAGCGTTAAAAAAGGGAGGGATGGGAATTGTTGATTTTCACAACGACAGACCTTTTGCCAGCAAGCGTAATCCATATATTTCTTTTTACGGAAAAGAAAAAATAAAAGAAATGCTTGGCGAGCTAGGAATGAATAATTTTGAAATTTATTCTTGCGGACATTTTCCGACAAGTTTAGCCCCCAGCGAATTTATTTATAAGATAATGGACAGAGTTTTTTCTTTTCTCCCGCCGACAAGATATATCGCAGTTATCCAAAAATAATATTTGATATGCCTAAAATATTAATTATAAATACAGTATTTTCTCAAGGCGGGGCGGCCGCAGTGGCTAGAAATATTCATAACGATTTAAACGGAATCTCAGGATTTTCCAGCTATTTTGCTTATGGAAGGGGGTCGACAATCAATGACGGGAAAATTTATAAATTTGGATATTTGCCAGAAGTTTATCTGCACACTTTTTTAACTCGTTTTGGGGGAGTAGAGGGCTGGGGAACTTGGCTTTCAACTCAAAGGCTCATAAATTATATTAAACAAAATAATTTTGATTTGATACATATCCATAACCTGCATGGTTACTATGTGAATTTTTTTTGGCTGGTGAAATTTTTGGGATCGTTAAATATTCCGATCGTTTGGACATTGCACGACGAATGGCCGCTAACATGGATGCCTGCCCACAGTATGGGTTGCAAGCATTGCGTCAGCGGTGCGGGGAAATGCGAAAACGCATACGATTATCCTAAAACTTATAACTATTTGTTTCAAAAATTTCTTTTAGGTGAGAAACAAAGAATGTTAGGTAGCTGTTGGAATCCAACAATTGTTTGTCCTTCGGAATGGCTGGCAAATCGCGCAAAGGAATCTTATCTATCAAAATTTGATATCAGAGTTATTTATAATGGCGTTGATATAAAAAGATTTAATAATAGTCGGGATAAAGATGTGTTGAGGAAAAAATATGGCTTGCCTATAGACAAAAAAATAATTATTTTTGGTATGGGCAAATTAAAGGGCGTTGATCATATTTTTAAAATAGCAGAAATGCTAAAAAATAAAAATTATTTGTTTCTCGGGGTTGGCGGAAATAAAAATTACAAAACTGATTTGAGTAATTTTATTTTTAGAAGTTATGTAAAAAGAGAGCAAGAAATGGCGGAATTGATTTCGCTATCCGACCTTTTTATCACGCCTTCATTAGCAGAGACTTTTCCTTTATTTTTGATCGAAGCTATGGCCAGTGGTTTGCCGGCGGCTGGCTTTGATATTCCTGCCCATCGCGAATTAATAGACAGTAGAGTTGGAATATTGGCTAGACTGGGAGATGTTGATGGTTTGTCGCGCGGTGTAGAATATATTTTTGATGATCAGAGCAGATTAAAAAATATGGGATTAGCAGCAAGAGAGAAAGCCGAGCTGTTTTCTTTCGACAGATTTATTAATGGCTATAGAGAGCTTTATAAAAAGTTGTTAAATCAATGAAAACACCAATAATTTCAATAATAACAGTAACTTTTAATGGCGGGAAGACTATAGAATCCGCTATTAAGAGCGTTTTGGGGCAGAGCTACAAAAATATTGAGTATATTATCGTTGACGGGGGATCGACCGACGGGACGTTGGAGATCGTTGAGAAATATAAGGATAGGATTGCGAAATTTGTTTCGGAGAGAGACAAGGGAATTTATGACGGGATGAACAAGGGTCTTAATCTGGCCACGGGCGATATCATCGGTATTTTAAATTCCGATGATCTTTACGCTTCGGATGAAGTGATAAAATCGGTGGTTGAGAAAATGGAAGAGCAAGATGCCGATGTTTGCTGGGGGGATCTGGTTTATGTTGATGATAAAGATATTGATAAAGTTTTAAGATATTGGCGTTCGTCGAATTGTAAAAAGGGAAAATTCGAGCGAGGGTGGATGCCTCCCCATCCCGCTTTTTTTGTAAGGAAGCGAGTGTATGAAAAATACGGGAAATTCGATCTGGATTTTAGGATAGCGGCTGATTATGAATTAATGCTAAGATTTTTGAGGAAGAATAATGTAAAGGCTTGTTATTTTCCTAAAATATTAGTAAAAATGAGAATAGGCGGCGAAAGTAATAAAAACATTAAAAATATAATCAGGGCGAATATTGAATGCTATAAAGCTTGGGGGAAAAACGGTTTGGAAGCGAATTTTCTAACGATTCCTTTAAAGCTTCTTTCCAAAATTCCCCAGTATTTTAAAAAATAAAATTATGCCAAAAATTGCTCTTATAACTGGTGTTACGGGCCAGGACGGATCGTATTTAGCGGAATTTTTACTTGCTAAAGACTATGAGGTTCACGGTATAAAACGCCGCGCTTCTTCTTTTAATACTTCGCGCATAGACCATATCTACCAAGATCCTCATATGAAAGGCAGGAATTTTATTTTGCATTATGGCGATATGACCGACTCCACTAATTTATTGAGGATAGTTAAAGAGGTCCAGCCTGATGAAATTTATAATCTTGCCGCGCAAAGCCACGTCCAAGTCTCTTATGAAATGCCGGAATACACCGCCGATACCGATGGATTGGGCACTCTTAGAATGCTGGAAGCCATCAGGATCCTTGGGATGGAAAAGAAAACTAAAATTTATCAAGCTTCGACAAGCGAATTATTTTCCGGCAAGCCTGGAGAGGCGCCTCAAAATGAAAATACTCCATTTCAGCCTCGCAGCCCTTATGCGGCGGCTAAATTGTATGCATATTGGATAACGGCCATCTATCGCGAGGCGTACGGAATTTTTGGGTGCAACGGAGTTATATTCAACCATGAATCGCCAAGAAGAGGCGAAACTTTTGTTACCAGAAAAGTTACTCGGGCCGCCGCCAGGATCAGTCTGGGATTGGAAGAGAAGCTGTATTTGGGCAATCTTAATGCCAAAAGGGATTGGGGCCATAGCAAAGACTGCGTTGAAGCAATGTGGATAATTCTCCAACAACCGGAACCGGGCGATTATATTCTTGCGACCGGGAAGCAGTATTCGGTCAGGGAATTTTGCGAGCTTGCTTTTAAAGAGGTTGGGATCGACCTGGAATGGCAGGGCCAGGGAGTGGAAGAAAAAGGCATCAATAAAAAAACAGGTAAAATCATTATTGAAGTTGATCCAAAATATTTCAGGCTGGCTGAAGTGGAATCATTATTGGGAGATCCGGCTAAAACAAGAGAGAAGCTTGGCTGGCAGCCGAAGATAACTCTTCCGGAAATGGTCAAAGAAATGGTGGCTTCCGATTTGGACCAGGCGAGAAGAGATGTGCACTTAAGGAACGGCGGCTTTGAAACAAAAAATTATTTTGAATAATATCTATGATAAATCTAGCCCAAAAGAAAATAGTAATTACAGGCGGAAACGGATTTTTAGGGAAGCACTTAGTGAAGAATTTGCTGGAAAAGAGGGGAGTTTCCAAAGAAGATCTTTTTTTGCCAACCGTGAAAGATCTTGATCTAAGGGTTTGGGAGGATTGCAAAAAAGCCGTTGCCGGACAAGACATAGTTATCCATTTAGCGGCAAAGGTGGGAGGCATTGGCTTGAACCAGGAAAAACCGGGGGAGCTTTTTTACGACAACCTTGTGATGGGGGCGCATCTTATGGAAGCCGCCCGCCAGGAGGGAGTAGAAAAATTCGTAGCCATTGGAACAGTGTGTGCTTATCCAAAATTTACGCCAGTCCCTTTTGAGGAAAAAAATTTATGGCTGGGCTATCCGGAGGAGACAAACGCTCCTTATGGTTTGGCCAAAAAAATGCTGCTGGTCCAGTCGCAAGCTTACAGGCAGCAATACGGGTTTAATTCTATTTTTTTGATGCCGGTGAATATGTATGGCCCGGGTGATAATTTTAATCCTCAAAGCTCTCATGTTATATCGGCGATCATTCGTAAAGTTCGCGAAGCCAAAAGAGACAATAAAAATAATATTGAAGTTTGGGGCAGCGGCAAAGCGACCCGGGAATTTCTTTATGTTGAAGACGGAGCGGAAGGAATTGCCTTGGCTTCTGAAAGATACGACAAGTCCGATCCGGTAAATTTGGGATCCAGTATGGAAATTTCAATCAAGGATCTTGTTGAATTGATCTGCCGGTTGATGGATTTTAAAGGCGAGATCCGTTGGGATGTTTCAAAGCCCGATGGACAGCCGAGAAGAATGCTGAATACTAGCTTAGCTGAAAAAGAATTCGGGTTTAAAGCTAAAAATAGTTTTGAGGATGGCTTAAAAAAGACCATCAGATGGTATGAAGAAAATTTTGAATAAAAAAAAGATAGCTGTCAGATTTGGGAAAAAAGAAAATTTATCAGCCAAAAAGAAAATTTTTGGCTTTTTAAAAAATTTAGAAGTAGAGATAACGGACGATGCCGCACAGGCGGATCTGGCAATTATTGTCGGAGGAGACGGAACTTTTCTTTATTGGCAATCGGAATTCAAGTGTCCCTTGTTGGGGGTCAAAGATAAGAAAGAAGGAGTGGGATATTATATGAGCGCTTCTTTGGAAGACTTTTCGGAAAAGATCAGCACGGCTCTTAGCGGAAAAAAGGGCAAGGATTATTATGTCCTTGAATTGCTTAAATTGGAGGCGGATCTCAACGGTAAAAAATTGCCGCTGGCGCTGAATGAGTATCTGATTTCTTCCGGATACACCAGAGAAATGTTCAATTGCATAGCGGACATAAAAGGCAAAAGATCCCTTGAAAGGAATTCAGGAGTTATAGGCTATACGCCCACAGGCAGCAACGCTTTCGCTAAGGCTGCCCGCGCAAAAAGATTGGATTGGAATTGCCGGAAGATGGGTATAACAGCTCTTGCTCCTTACTCTGGAGAGCTAGAAAGGGGAGAAATTTTATTGGATAATGGAGGGGCCGTTATAGAATGCTTGAACGATAAAGGAGAAATTTGCGTTGATGGGCAGATAAAATATTCTTATAAAATAAAACGAGGAGATATAATAACAGTTAGAAAGAGCGCAGAGCAGGCTAGGGTTATAGGATTTTCTCCAAATTTTTTATAAAAAATTTACTTTGAGGCTTAAAAGATATGGAAAAAGGGAAATGGTTTTTTAGAATATTTTTGCCGGTGATGGATGTTGTTTTGATGTATGCTTCTTTGTTTTTAGCTTTGGCCTTGAGATATAACGATTTTTCTTTTTTACCAGGCTTTCAAACCAGGGCTTTCCTCTTAAATTTTTCAGTTATCAATCTTTTTTGGCTTTTTCTTCTTTACTCTTTTGACTTTTATGAAAATATCGCCGTTAAAAGCCGGTTGGAATTTTTTAAAAAGAATTTAATTTTTGTTTCGCTGGCTTCGAGCTTTGGCTTTATCTATTTTTATTTGAATCCTTGGACGGCCATCGCTCCAAAGACCATTCTTCTGCTGGATATTATAATATTTTCATTATTTTTATATGCATGGCGGTCTTTCTTGTATTTCCTCTGCGCCGGACATTTCAAAAAAAAGGTGATTATTGTCGGCGACAAAACCAGCAACCGCGAGCTTTCCGAAATCATCCCCGATTTGGCGCAAAATGGATTTGACCTGGTTTCTATAGTCGATCCTCTCGTTATGTCCCGGGAAAAACCGGACATGGGATCGGAAGAAAAGAATGGCCGGATATTTGATATTCCGTCATTGAGAAAGTTTATCGAGGAAGAAAAGATAGATCTTGTTGTTCTTGCGCTTGACCGCAAGAAGGAAGAGGGGATATCTCAAAAAGTATTTTCAGATCTTCCGTTGAATATAGACTATCTTAGTTTTGCCAGTTTTTACGAGAATATAACAAAAAAAATACCGCTTGAAAGCGTGGACGAAATTTGGTTCCTTGAAAATATTTCCCGGCCGGATAAAAAAATATATGAGTTTTCAAAGCGCGCCTTTGATATCTTTTTTTCCTTGGCCGGCCTTTTATTTTTTGCCTTGATATTTCCGTTTGCCGCGCTTGCGATAAAGCTTGATTCTCCCGGTTCGATATTTTACGTGCAAAAAAGAGCCGGCAAGGACGGCAAGGAATTTTCTTTTTATAAATTGAGAAGCATGAGGGAGTCCGAGAACCAGCATAAAACTTGGCGGGTTAATGACGAAAGCCAAGTTACCCGCGTCGGCAAGGCGTTAAAAAGAATCCATTTTGATGAGCTGCCGCAATTTTATAATATTTTGAAGGGAGACCTTAGTTTTGTCGGTCCTCGCCCGGAATGGGTAAAGCTTGCAGAATTATATGAAGAGCAAATTCCTTTTTACAGGCAGCGCTATTTGATAAGGCCGGGATTCACAGGATGGGCCCAAATAAACTATCCGGCATCGGCTTCAGTGGACGAAGCCAAAGAAAAATTCAAATACGATCTTTATTACATTAAAAATCGTTCTTTCCTGGGGGATATAGCCATAATTTTAAAAACGGCAAAGCTATTAGTTGGTTAAAAGAGCAAGCCGGCGCGGGTTAATAAATATTCTGTTTGGAAATTTTTATAAATAACTATTTTCTGTTATATTTTACCTATGGGAAAAAAATCAAGAGAAAAAAAAGACAGGCAACCAGTAAACGAAACGGTCGGCGCGCCGAGCCAAAATTATAACATGCCGGATCGTTTCCCTGTTTTGAAGATGTTCATTTTGGGCGGTGCGATTTTGGCGATGTTCGCTCCTTTGATAGTGGCCGGCAGCTATTTTTTTCCGTTCGTGGGAGGGAAGAGCATTTATTTTATGGCTTTCTGCGAAGTGATGTTTTTTGCCTGGCTGGCGCTGATCAGTTTTGATAAGCAATACCGGCCCAAAAAGAATATCATTCTGATCGTTTTGGCCCTTTTTATTGCGGCCATGGCTGTAAGCACTTTTGGAGGAGTAGATCCTTCCCGCAGTTTTTGGTCCAAGCATGAAAGAATGACCGGGCTTTTGATGTGGCTGCATCTTTTTGGTTTTTTTCTGGTTACTTCATCTGTTTTCAAAGTAAAAGATTGGCTTTTAGTTTTTATAGCATCTAATTCCGCAGCAGTGATCGTTACCTTCGATGCTCTGTTTTCCAAAGACGCTGCTACAAGGGGAGGAGGGACGTTAGGCAACGATTCTTTCTTGGGTACATATTTACTTCTCAACCTTTTCATCGCTCTTTATCTATTTTTCTTTAAATTTAAAGATAAATCGAAATTCCCGGAGTTTTTTCCGAAAGCATTGAAGATATTTTCTATCGTTGTTTTTTCAATTTTATCGTTTTGCCTTTTAATTGAAGGCACGGATTTTTGGACTAATTTCATCTCTGGCAAAGCGGCATTGGTTTCTTTGCCTGATCTGCTGAAAGATATAATGGTCAAAGGAGCTAGAGCCGCCAAATATTCTTTTATCGGCGGGTTGTCCTTACTCGGCATTCTTTATCTTGTTTTTGAAAAAACAGGAAAGTTAAGAGCTTTTGGCAGAACATTATTAGCTTTTGGAACGCTAGGAGTCCTAACTCTTTTTTCCATGGCCTTACAGCAGGGCAGCCCCGTTTACCAAGAGTTCGCAAAGCTTGCCTCTAAAGCCAGGATGTTAATTTGGGGATTTTCCTGGCAGGCTTTTTTGGAAAAACCCTGGTTTGGCTGGGGTCCGGAAAACTTTGAGCTGGCTTTTTCCCTTCACTTTGATCCTCGTTTATTTATGCCGGAGTATGGCGGCGAGGTCTGGTTTGACCGGGCTCATAATATCGTAGTGGACAATTTAGTCGCTCTTGGAGCCATTGGTTCTATTTTATATCTTGCCATTTTCGCCGCTATCTTTTGGGTTTTGTGGAGATCGTATTTTTCCAAGAAAATAAATTTTGCCGCGGCCGCTATTCCAAGCGTTGCCTTGGTTGCTTATTTTATCCAGAACCTGACCGTTTTTGATATGGTTTCCAGCTTGATGATGTTTTTTATGATCATAAGCTGGACGGCCAGCCTGGAAAGGGAAGAGGCGGAGCCAGCGGGCGATAATATTGAAAATCGTTATGTCCAAAATTCTAAATATCCTTTTATTGTAGCTATTATTTTAATCCTTTTTCTTTTCTCTTTTTTCAATTTTATCGTTAAGCCGATGAAAAACGGATATTTTGCGGTCCAAGCGGTTAAGACGGAAGATCAAAACGATCGGGTAGGGCTTTATTGGCAGACCTTGGATATCTCTCCGATCGGCCGCTATCAAGAGGCTGAATTTTTTGCTGATTGGTTTTCTAATTTTTCTTTAAGCTCTAACGCGGATACTATGCCGGCAGAGGATATGAAAAAAGAATTTGTGATCGTCGCCGATATAATGAAAAAAAGCATAAAAGAATCTCCTTTGGATTTCCGTCTTTATTTGAAGCTGGGCCAGCTTTATAATTCTTGGTCTCGTGTTGACCTAAGCCAAGCTGATAATGCCCAAAATATTTTAGAGGAAGCAATGAAGCTTGACTCTGATAATCAGCAGACTTATTGGTCTTTAGCCCAAACTAAATTGATCCAAGGGAAGCCCGATGAGGCTGTTGTTTTAGGCGATCTGGCTATAAAGCTTGAACCAAGGGTAAAAAATTCCCATTTCGTAGCTATGAGGATCGCTAAAATGATAAACAACAAAGAATTGTTCGAACAAAAGAAAAGCGAGGCGTTGAAGATAAATCCGGGTTGGCAGGCAGATATTGAAGCCTCATTCCCAAGCCAAGAAGTTAAGGTTGAGTAAAAAAGGAAAATAAGCTATATTGGGTTGGCGTTTAAGGCGGATCAGATCTTTTTAGAATCAATTGGGACGTACAAATTGCTTTTGCAATTTTACGCCCCATAACAAATTGTAAATTCGCGAAGCGAATAACAATTTGTAATGGAGGAGTCGCATAAAGGCATTGCAAGAGGTTGCTAACCTCTGACGGTCTCAAAAGCCGTCTGCGGGTTCGATTCCCGCCTCCTCCGCCTTCGCTTCGCCGTAGCGAAGCTTCGGCGTGACGAAGTCCGCAGACGAAGTTCGCCGAAGATTCGCGAAGGCGAGCTTCGCTTCGCCGTAGCGAAGCTTCGGCGTGACGAAGTCCGCAGACGAAGTTCGCCGAAGATTCGCGAAGGCGAGCTTCGCTTCGCCGTAGCGAAGCTTCGGCGTGACGAAGTCCGCAGACGAAGTTCGCCGAAGATTCGCGAAGGCGAGCTTCGCTTCGCCGTAGCGAAGCTTCGGCGTGACGAAGTCCGCAGACGAAGTT
>JBBABZ010000014.1:0-22492 GCA_041657385.1 Minisyncoccota bacterium
GAATTGTTGGTTATTCTTTGACGGCATAAGTTGAATTTAGATCGGCTAATCTTTGCTGATAGTCCTGCTGGGTGATTTGGTTGTTGGCCAAAAGCTTGTCGAGGCCGGCGAGATATTGGCCGCGGATGGCGGAAGAAGTCAGGGCGGCGCTATAGATGCGAATTTCGTCAACAAAACCATCAAGATACCAGCCAGATTCGTTTCCAAATGTAACCGCTTGCGTCGTTCTTACATCTCCAACTACCGCAGAAATATTAATAGACCCGCTCTGTTTTACACCATTAATATAACTATACGACTTACCGGCCGACCTATCAAAAACCACAACCATATGCTGCCATTTATTTAGTAAATCTGGCGGTCTGTATCCTGCATCGCAAGAGATTACACTATTGGCATAGTTTACTCCGTCGTTAAAGCTAACAGTAATGCCGTTAGAATCATAAGACATTCCATCTATCAACCATCCAGGATATCCCACTCCCCTATAAGCCTGTGCATTACCTATTGGAAACCGTTGTCTCGGATAAGCATACCCTCTTGGAAAAACCCAGCCCTCTACTGTAAAATTTCCATATCCAGGGTATAAAGTTGAGTTGTTTCCGAAACTCACAGAACTAACCCCGCCGGCAAGTTGCAAACAGCTTCCCGATACGCAGTCCGCACCCGAATTCCATGTTGGGTTGCTAATTGTCCCATTATTGGCTCCTACCGTATCGCCGGCATTAGTACTTGTTCCTTCATCAAACTTCCACTCGGAAATCCGATTGCCCATCAAAGCAGTACGAAGGGTGCTGGAAAAACCTTGGATCTTGGCTATGCGGGCTCTCTCCAAAGAACCGGCCATTCCGACAGTGATTAGCCCGGCCAAAATGCCGATGATGGCGATCACAACCAGGAGCTCGATCAGAGTGAAGGCTTTTTCTTTTTTGAATTGTTGGTTATTCTTTGACGGCATAAGTTGAATTTAGATCGGCTAATCTTTGTTGGTAATCTTGCCGGGTAATTTGGTTGCTGGCTAAAAGCTTATCAAGGCCGGCGAAATATTGCTCGCGGATGGCGGAAGCGGTTAGGGCGGCGTTATAAATCCGAACTTCATCTATAACGGCAAAATTAGAGTACTCGCCAGCAGCATCGCTGCCTACATACAATTTCCCGGCTATCATATTCGGCGTTGCTGAAGTGCCGAATGTTAAAGGCTGCAAGGCTCCATTAATATATAATTTTGTCGTATTGGCTCCTATCGCCCCGGGTACTTTAGTAGCAACTAAATGATACCATTGCCCCGTAGTAACTGTTCCCGGAGCAGTACTCCCTGTGTTGGTTACACCGCCGAAAAAAGCTACTCTGATAATGCTGCTATCTGGAGTAAATTGAGAGATAGCAAAACCCTGCAATGATCCTGTTTGGCCAAAAGATACTAAAGTATGGTAACCGCTATTGTTCAACGAATTTAATTTAACCCAAGCTGAGATTGTTGCAGTAAAATCACCGCTCAATCCAACATTATTGGCACCCATTACATAATTATTCGTCCCATTGAATTCCAAACATCCTCCCGATATGCAATCTCCGCCAAATTTTCTAGTTGGATTGTTAGTTAATGTTCCATTACTGATCCCGACCGTGTCTGTTGCAATTGATCCGGAAGTCTCGTCAAAATTCCATTCGGACACGCGATTCATTAGTAGAGAACTGCGAACCGAAGAAGAGAATGCCTTACCCTTGGCTATCCTCGCCGCTTCCGTCGCTCCGCTCAAGCTCACCACAACCAGTCCGGCCAGAATGCCGATGATGGCGATAACTACGAGGAGCTCGATTATAGTGAAGGCCTTTTCCATTTTTGATTGTCGGTTATTTGTTGGCTGCATAGGTTGAATCCAGTTTCAGCAATTTTTCTTGATATTCTTTTTGTGTGATTTCCCCGATGGCTAATAATTTATCAAGGCCGGCGAGATATTGGCCGCGGATGGCGGAGGCGGTCAAGGCGGCGTTGTAGATGCGGACTTCATCGATAGAACCGTCAAAAAATTCAGCGCTGGAACCCCTCCTTGTCCCTATTTGAACACTTAACGCATTTGTTGCGTCAAGCGCTGAGCCTAAGTATGTCCCGCTGACCTCTGTTCCATCTTTATACAATTTTATTACCCCTGCATTTATTGTTACCACGGCATGTTGCCATTTTCCAGTTGTAAAATTCGCTGAATTGGCAATATAGTTCCAATCTGTTGCCGCTGAATTTCGCGCCCAAAATTCCAATTTTAGCGCAGTCCCGAAATTAAATTGCCATCCCGCACCAGTCGCAGCCGTAGTCCATTTAGTTACAATATGATCGCCAACCTGAATACTAGATGGTTTTATCCATGCCGTTATAGTTTTTGAGTTTGTGCCATCGATATTTGCATCTATCACATTTCCCACATCCACATAATCATTAACTCCGTCAAAACTCAGACACCCTCCCGATACGCATTCAGCGCCCGATTTCCAGGCAGGACCAAGCGCCGGAAGCAATGTTCCCGTGTTCGTCCCAACCGTGTCGGCGGTAGTCGTTCCCATTCCTTCGTCAAACTTCCACTCGGAAATCCGGTTGCCCATCAAAGCAGTGCGGAGAGTGCTGGAAAAACCCTGGATCTTGGCTATGCGGGCTCTTTCCAAAGAACCGGCCATTCCGACAGTGATCAACCCGGCCAAAATACCGATAATGGCGATAACTACGAGGAGCTCGATTATAGTGAAACCATTCTGCCGGCATAATTTTAACGCCGCGATTTTTTTATCCATAATTAGTAAATAAAAAATAACTCTTTTTGTTTTGGAAGTCTATAAACAGATAATCAAATTATAGCAGAAATCAAAAAATAAATTTAGTGAATACTGCTGCTTCTCCTCTATTCAGTTGATAAAAACTTTTGCTGTTTTTGCACGGATAAGGTAAAATAAATTTATATGATAACCATACTAAACGACCAAAATTTCAAACAATTCATTGAAGCCGCCGAAAAACCGGTGCTGGTTGATTTTTTCGCCAATTGGTGCCCTCCGTGCTCAATGCTCGGCCCGGTTATTGAAAAAATTTCAGAAAAAATGAGCGACAAAGTAATTTTTACTAAATTGAATATTGACGAATCTCCGGAAACGGCCCGCCAATTTAAAGTAGAGCAAATTCCCACTGTGATGCTTTTCAAAAACAAAGAAGCTGTCGCTGACTTTCTCGGTTTTATGCCGGAAGATGCCGTGCGGGATTGGATAGAGGCTGGACTGAAAAAATGAACTCGTTTAGAAAACTATTTTAAAAATTTTTACTTTTATGGAACCGGAAATTAAAAAGTTAATAGAAGGATACGAGGAATACGCGCAAAAAAACGGGATCAAGCTGAATGACAGCGCCCAAATGCTTGAAGGGTTGGCTAAAAGGCTTCTGGAAAATGAAAAAAAATACGGCGCCCGCTATTGCCCGTGCCGCGTGGTCAAAGGCCAGCCCGAAATAGATCAAAAAAGCATCTGCCCCTGTTTTTATTCCAAAGAAGAGCTTGAAAAAACAGGCCATTGCCTTTGCTGGCTATTCCTTAAAAAATAACTGTTGGAAAAACACCGGGAAAACCCCGGCGTTTTTCTAAAAACAAAACCCCGCCTTTCTGTGGAAAGTTTCATTTTTTTGAAGAGTAATTTTGTGCTAAAATTATTTTGATGGATCCAAGAAAGCCCTCCGGCCAATTTAATATTTTAGGCAACTGTAAAAAATATGGCTTAAGCACTTGGCAATGCCCTCAATTCCTTTTTTTGGTAATGGGATTCATTATCATTACTAGCGAATTCGCCTTTTATTTTTTAGGAAGCTACTATATAAAAGATCCCAGAATAGTTATTCTAGCTATCAGCGGCTTGACCGGAATTCTATTCATAATCGCATTTACCATCACTAAAGGCTTCGAAAATTTAGCCGAATCAAACCGCATGAAGTCAGAGTTCATCGGCGTGGTTTCCCACCAATTGCGAGCCCCTCTCTCTAATATGAGCTGGACGATCGATTTGATCATGTCCGGCCGGCTTGGCAAAATTGAAGCTAGCCAGCTGGAATATTTTAAAATATTAAAAGAAAACAACGGAAGGATGAAAGATCTCGTTTCCAATCTCTTGATCGTTTCCCGGCTGCAATCGGCTAATTTGATCCTAAAAAACAAGGTCTTTTCGTTTGAAGAATTATTTAATGATATAGCTAAATCTTTCGGGCCATACATCAAAGCTTCGAATATCGAAGTTGAAACAAATATTGAAAAAGACCTGCCTAGGATCTTCGCTTCTCCGGATCAAATAAAAATGGTTGTTGAAAATCTTTTGGATAATGCTGTCAGATATACTCAAAGTAAAGGAAAAATAGCCATTATCATTAAAAAAAATGGCGACAATGTTTATTTTTCGATCAAGGACAATGGCGTTGGAGTTCCTCAAGGCGACCAGAAATACTTATTCCAAAAGTTCTTCCGTTCAGAAAATGCAATGAAGCGCCAAACTCAAGGTTCCGGCCTCGGCCTTTATATAGCTAAATCGATCATAGAAAAATCAAAAGGAAAAATGGGATTTAGCAGCCAAGAGAATGTCGGCACGACCTTTTGGTTCACTCTTCCAACAAAAAATCAATAAGGCATCAAGGCATAAAATTATTAATATCGCCTCAATAAAAAATATGAAAACAATATTATTTATAGAAGACGAAGCGGTCTTGCAAAAAACTTTAAGCGAAGTTTTAAGACAGGAAAATTATAAGGTGATCAATGCTTTGGACGGCGAAAGCGGGTTGAATTTAGCCAAGCTGGAAAAACCGGATCTGATCCTTTTGGATCTGATCCTGCCTAAAATGAACGGTTTTGATGTTTTGGAAAATCTTAAGGTCTCTCCGGAAACCAAAAATATCCCGGTGATCGTAATGACCAATCTGGAGAATATAGAAAATGTTGAAAAAGCGATCGAAGCCGGAGCCACGACCTATCTTTGCAAAGCGCAATACAGCCCGACGGAAATCCTGGAAAAAATAAACAAAATATTAGATTAAAGCTTTTTCCACTAACATGAGAGTTGAACCGCAACAATTAAGATCATTCCTGCTTGACGCCGGGATGTTAAGCGCGGAACAATTTGACCAGGCCCAGGCAAGGGCTGAAAAAAATAATAAAACAGTGGAAGATATTTTGATCGGAGACGGATTAGTGCCGGAAGAGAAAATAATCAAGCTATCCGCCTATATCCTAGGCATCCCTTTCGTCGATCTGGAGAAAGAAACTATTTCTCCGGATATTTTAAAAATGATCCCGGAACCGATCGCCCGGGCGCACAATATAATCGCCTTCAGAAAGAAAGGGCAAGACCTGGAGGTGGCCATGATCGACCCGGAAGATTTGCGCACCATTGAATTCATCAAAAAAACAACCAGCTTAAGGATCCTCCCGCGCTTGACCAACCAAGCATCGATCAAAAATGTCTTACGCCAATACCAACGAACTTTAGAGGCGGAATTCGGAGATATTATCAAAAAAGAAGCCGGCGGCATCAGACAGATAAAAGACGAAGAAACTCTTGACAACCAACCCGATTTACAAAAAATCGCCGAAGAGCTGCCTATCATCAGGATCGTGGACACTCTTATGAAGCACGCCATTTTACAGAGAACTTCGGATATCCATATTGAACCGACCGATAAAGAAGTTTTGGTCCGCTACCGCATCGACGGTATTCTGCGCGACGCAATGATCCTGCCGAAGATCGCGGCTCAAGGCATTGTGGCCAGGATCAAAGTATTATCAAACCTTAAGCTGGACGAACACCGCCTTCCCCAAGACGGCCGCTTTAAAATAGAAAGCGATGATTATAAATATTCTATACGCGTTTCTATTTTGCCGGTTTTTGACGGAGAAAAGATCGTAATGCGCCTTTTATCAGAAACCACCAAGGCTTTGAATCTTGAACAGCTTGGCTTGCGGAGCAAACAGCTTGAAGACCTTCAAGATGCTTTA
This sequence comes from Minisyncoccota bacterium, assembly GCA_041657385.1. Lineage (GTDB taxonomy): Bacteria > Patescibacteriota > Minisyncoccia > Minisyncoccales > JAQTVQ01 > CAIMDX01. The sequence goes on from JBBABZ010000014.1 coordinate 6,012, forward strand.
AGAAAACCGGTCGGCATACTTTTGGTCACCGGGCCGACCGGATCGGGAAAAACCACCACTCTTTATTCAATGATGGAAATTTTAAACAACCCGGGCGTAAATATTTCGACAATCGAAGATCCGATCGAATACCGGATGCCAAGAGTAAATCAAACCCAGGTCAACGCTAAGATCGGCATGACTTTCGTGAACGGATTAAGGTCTTTACTGCGGCAAGATCCGAATATCATCATGGTCGGAGAAATTCGCGACAACGAAACCGCTTCCTTGGCCATCAACGCTTCTTTGACCGGACATTTGGTCCTGTCTACTCTGCATACCAACTCCGCAGCCGGATCTTTGCCCCGTTTGATCGATATGAAGATCGAACCTTTTTTAATAGCTTCTACCCTCAATTGCATTCTCGCTCAAAGACTGGTTCGAAAACTTTGCGACGAAAAAGAAAAATACTTCTTAAAGGAAGCAGAGGTTAAAAATATAGGCAAATACTGCGACCTCGAAAAAACTTTAGACATTTTTAAAAAAGAAAAAATAATAAAAACAACCGACAAATGGACGACGATCCCCTTTTACCGGCCCAAACCGAACAAAGACAACCCTGACGGCTATTCAGGACGCGTCGGCATATACGAAGTCTTGCCCGCGAATGAAACGATCAAAGATCTGATCATAAAGCAGGCCACTTCCGACCAAATCGAAGGACAGGCAAAAAAAGAAGGCATGGTCACTATGTTTGAAGACGGATTCATTAAAGCGGCCTTAGGCTTAACTTCCATTGAAGAAGTGATGCGCGTCATCATCGATTAATAAATCTAAATTCAAGTCCTATCGCTATTTATTCTTACAGGGCAAAATCTCTTAAGGGGACAGAGCAATCAGGCTCCATGGAAGCCAAAGACAGAGCTCAGCTGGCCAGCCTTTTACGCAGCCAAGGCTTGATCTTGATAAGAGCTGTTCCTCAAGAGAGAAAAAACAGATTTAAAGAATTTTCCATGCCTGACTTTGGAGGAATCCCAATTTCAGAAAAAATGTTCTTTACCAGAAATCTCCAAGTGATGATCTCGGCCGGCCTTTCCATTCCCCGCTCCCTCGATATTATTTCCTGCCAAGTTAAAAGTAAAACTTTTAAAAACGCTCTTACTAACATCAAAGAACAAGTATCCAAAGGACAAAGATTTTCCGACTCTCTTTCTCTTTACCCGAAGATATTTCCCGATCTTTTTCAAAGCATGATCAAAGTAGGAGAAGAAACCGGCACGATGGAGGAAGTCCTAAAGACTTTAGCCACCCAGATGGAAAGGTCTTACGACCTGCAATCCAAAATAAAGGGGGCAATGACCTATCCGACCGTTATTTGCTCCGCAATGATCCTGATCGGAGCGGCAATGCTTATAATCGTTGTTCCCCAGCTCTCCTCTGTTTTCGACGAAATGGGCATCAAGCTCCCAATGAGCACCCAGATAATGATCAACTTGGGAAAATTTTTAGCTCAAAAATGGTATTTTGCCCTGGCGATCATCGCCGGGATAGTCGTTTTCTTTCTTTGGTTTTCTAAAAAACCTTTCGGCAAAAAAACTATTGCTCTGCTTCTTTTGAAAGTCCCTATCATCTCCCCCATGGTCAAGGACATCAATTCGGCTTATACCGTTAGAAATTTAAGCTCCTTATCTGCGGCCGGCGTTCCTTTGCCTAAGTCGCTGGAAATCACCGCGGATACGCTTGGTAATATTTTTTATAAAAAAGCCCTGATCGACTGCGCCGAAAAAGTAAGAAAAGGAGAAAAACTCTCGGAGGCGTTAAAATCTTATTCAGGGATATACCCTCAAACCGTCATCCAAATGATCGCTGTCGGGGAAGAAACCGGAGAAACCTCGACGATCTTAGGAAGACTGGCTGATTTTTATGAACAAAATGTCAGCGAAACAACGAAAAATATGGCTTCTATCATTGAACCGATCATGATCCTGGTCCTTGGCGGAGCGATCGGTTTTTTCGCCATTGCCATGATGCAACCCCTAAACAGCATAATGTCAGGAGTCCACTAAAATGATGGAAGATCTAAAATCGCGCAACAATGCCGAAAATAAGCAAATCAGCGAAAAAAGAAAAAAAATATTTTTACTGGTTTTTCTTTTCATTTTTAAATTAGTTATTTTCCCCTGGCTTTACAACAAGATCATAAATTATTGCCTTAAAAAAGGTTCTGACGGCAAAAAAATATCGGAAAGATCGAACCGCAACGGATTTACTCTGCTTGAAATAGTTATAACTGTCGCTATCACGGGAATCATAGCCGGAGCGAGCGTTATCTCTTTTTACCGATACCAGCCAAGCTTGGAACTATCAAGCGTTTCCAGGGACATGGTAAGCAATTTACGATATGCCCAGCAACTAGCCATATCCCAACAAATAAATTACGGCATCCGTTTCTACCCAGACCAAAAAAAATATCAAGTTGTTAAATATTCAAGCCCGGAAGAAGTAATAAAAAATGTTTCTTTTCCTCAAGGAATAATCTTTGACCAAGTTAGCTTCACCAACAGCCAATTGAAATTTAACATCTACGGCGCTGCTGTTGAGGCGGGAACAATAGTTATTAGAAACAAAAATTATAATACCTCCACAATAGAGGTTAAACCTTCCGGCTTCGTTAAATTGGAAAATTAGATATTATGCTTAAACAACAAAAAGGAATGACTTTAATAGAAGTGATGGTTTCTTTGTTGATTTTAAGTATCGGCATTCTTGGCGTTTTTCAATCTTTTCCGGCTGCGGCAATGAAAGAGGGCATTGCAAAAAATAACTCAACAGCTTCTTATCTGGCCCAAGGGCAGATAGAAAGCCTTTTATCTTACTCTTACGATGACGCCGCCTTATCCGTTGGCACAACTACGACAAGCACCGCTTCAAATTATCAAATTATAACTAATATAAGCTATGTCAATCCGCTCAACGGCCTGAATAGCACTACTACCGACCTAGGGATTAAAAAAATAAAAGTTAAAGTCTTTTGGGGACGAAACATTCCCGAACAAACTGTTGAGATCGCCACTTTATATTCTGAAAAATGAAAAATAAAAAGAAATTAAATCTAAAAAAAACCGCCGGATTCACTCTTTTAGAAACCGTTGTTGTGATTTCGATTTTTACGATAGCTATCAGCGCAATCTTTTCGGTTGAATTTTACGGACATAAGCTTTTTTTGCAGCAGCAAGATTTGGCTGAGGTCACTCAAAACGGACGCGTGATCATGGAGCGCTTTACCAGGGAAATCCGCCAGGCCAAAAAAATAGTTAATGTGATAACCGAACAAGAAAGCACCGCTCCTTCGCAGATAGAATTTCAAGACGGCCATATCAGCTCCATTTACGCTACCAGCACTCCCCAATCCATCTCAACGACTACAATCACTCTGGCCGCAGAATCATCCTCGGTTAATGATTTTTACAAAGATTCTTTCATCGAAATTATTTCCGGATGGGGAAATGCAAATAATAAAACAAGAAAAATCACTGAATATGATGGAAGTACAAAAATAGCTACAATCGACCAGCCGTGGCAAACCGCTTTTCCTACTGTCGGTTCCGTTTATAAAATAGACAGCGGCTATTACTATATAAGATATTTTGCCAGTTCCACCGAAGTTTACAGAGAAGTTAAAGCTTATTATTTTCCAAGCGATCCCAATAGCTATCTGCCGCACAATGCCACTTCAACAAGCGAAACCTTAACTGCAAAAAATCTGGAAGAGCCAAGAATCATCGGAGAATTCGCCCAAAGTTTAAAATTCTGGGGCAATAGAGTTATTAATATAAAAATAAACTTAGTAAAGAATGGACAATCCTTGGAAATCGCAAATAAAATACTGGGACGGAATCTTTAACGGCTTGGCCGACGCTAAAAGCCAGCGGCAAAAAGGATCAGTGATCATCATCGCCATGGGAGCGCTGCTGGTTTTATTATTGCTCGGGTCTTACTTCCTTTCTTTCGCCGCGACCGAATATAAAATATCAAAAAGCCAAATCCAATCTTTGCAAACCTATTATTTGGCCGAAGCCGGAATAAACGAAACAATTTGGCATCTCAAAAATGATCTTTCCTGGAGCGATTGCTTCACCAGCTCGACCGCTTCCTGCAATTGCATCGACTGGGCCACTTCCAGCTACAAAGATACCAGTTCTCTTATTCCCGGCAGCAGCTACACTATGTCGATCAAAAATTTCGGCTGCGGCAATGGAGAACTCTCGACGCAAGCGACCTCGACTTCAGGAAGCCAAAGAATAGTCAAGATAAAAGCCTATAAAGCTCTTGGAACCCTGACCGAAAACAGCCCCATTTTTTCCGGATCGCCCAGCGGAGAAATTACGATTAACACGAGCAACATAAACATACACGATGGCAATATTTTTAGTAATAACAATATCAACATCAAATCCGGAAGCAATGTGAATATCTACAACAATCCATCTACCCCGGGACAAGAAGGACTAGCCTTTTCTTACAATAATATAAATGTCAGCGGAAGCTCTTTGAACAGCTCTTCCAGCTGTTCAAAAAAAGGCTGCGGCCCGAATTGCCCCGCAGACAATTGCCCTCCGAAAAAAGAAACAATGCCTGGGGTATATTTTGATTCAGCTGCCACTTCTTCATATAAAAACAAAGCTATTGCCGCCCAAAGCCAAGGCCAATGCGATGTAGCTGGAAAAAATTATAACGGCTCCACTGTATTTACCAACAACAAATGCCTATATACCAGCTCGGAATTCAATTCCCTCCTCGACGATGTTGGATGGAATGGAACTCTTATTTTGCGCCATAAGGCAAACGGAACGGCAACCTCCACTTATTATGTGACCGGAGCAGTTGAGCTGAAAGGACAGCGCAAGCTGGAAGTCAACGGAGTCCTTGTAACCGACGGAGATATAAACATAGGCCAATCTCTTTGCTGGAGCTGGCAATGCGGATTTGACCAAGTTAATGTAAACGATCCCGGAGTGGGAATCCCCTCCGGATTATTAAGCAAAGGAAGCATCAACTTCGGCCTTTATTCCTCTCTAATGGCTTCATCGATCGATGGAGTAGTCTACGCTGGCAGTAAAATAGACCTTATTAGCCTGCCTGAATCTTTTGAAGTGGTCGGCGGGATGCTCGCCAGCAAACTCTCCATGTTTAGCATTATGCAGCCCTTGGAATTTTATTTTGACGAACAAAAGATCAGAGAAGGAATTTGGGGAGGAGCAGTGCCTACTGGAGGAGTACAGCCGGAATTTTCACCAGTCATCACTATTGACCACTGGGAAGAAATTTATTGATCATGTTAATAATTTTACCCCAACAAAGCTTAGACTTTATTAAAAAAAATTATATAATAAATAAAGAGTTTAATCTTAATATTTTTTAAGAAATGATCGAGCTGTTAAATCTGAAAAAAGAAGCTTTCGGGTTGGATATTTCCGATCTGTCTTTAAAAATAGCCAAGATCAAAAAGAACGGCGATAATTTAAAATTGGAATCTTTCGGCTACGCAAAGATAGATTCCGGCATAATAAAAGAGGGAGAGATAAAAGATATCAAAAGACTGGCTGAAACGATCAAAGATTCCCTTAAGAACATATTCGGAAAAAAGATAAACACAAAATATGTGATCACTGCGCTGCCCGAAGAAAAAGCTTTTTTGCAGGTGATCAAAATGCCCAAACTTTCGGAAAAAGACTTAAGGTCCGCCATACTTTATGAGGCCGAAAACTATATTCCCATGCCGATCAGCGATGTCTACCTTGATTTCCAAATTATTCCCCCGTTAAAAAACCGCGAATCGGAAAGCCAGGAAGTCTTGCTGGCCGCAATTCCAAAAAAAATAGCGGATGATTATTTAAGCTGTTTAAAGCTTGCCGGCCTTGACCCGATAGCCTTTGAAATAGAATCCCAGGCGATCGCCCGCGCTTTAGTTAAAAAAGAAACAGCCGAAGGGCCGATCGCGCTCCTTGATCTGGGAGAAAACCGCACTATTTTTATAGTTTTTTACGGAGGCTCCATAAGATTCACCTCTTCGATCCCGATCTCGGGATATTTGTTCAAAAAAATAATCGCTCAAGATCTGGGAGTGGATATGGAAAAAGCCGAAACGCTGATCGCCCGTTACGGCATCAGGGAAAAGATGAGGATAAAAATCAAAGAAGAGGTCGGATCAGAGATCACTAAGGGAGAAATTTTCCAAGCTTTGGTACCAGCCCTGATCGACATGGTCCAGCAAGTTAAAAAGTATATGGATTTTTACCAATCGTCGTCTTGCCAGGATAAATCCGAAGAAATAAAAACCATTAAAAAATTGATCATTTGCGGCGGCGGAGCCAACTTAAAAGGATTGGAAAACTTGCTTTCTTTGGAATTAAAAACGGAAGTGGAGATTGGAAATCCCTGGATAAATATAGACGGCAAGCAGAATCCAAACATGCCTTTGGAAAAATCGCTTAAATACACCACAGCACTGGGCTTGGCGCAAAGAACTTTCAAAGAATAAATGATCAACCTTTTGCCAGACAACCAAAAAAATGGACTGAGGCAGGAAGAGAATCTAAAGCTTGTTTTGATCCTAGGCTTGGTTTTGATTTTTTATTTTCTCTCTTTGGGGCTGCTTTTGTTCCTCGTAAAAGGTTTGTTGAATGCCGACCTTAATGCCCAAAAAATTTATTCGGATGAAAAAACAGCGAGACTGGAGGCTTTAAAGGGGTTAAAAGACGAAACAGGCTCCGCAAATTCTAATTTTCTAAGGCTGAAAAAATTTTATGACAGCCAGATAGATTATGCTGATATTTTCAGCAAGCTTTACCCCGCCTTGCCGACAGAAATTAATTTGTCTTCTCTGAATTTTCTTTCGGAAAAAGAAAAAATGGTTGCAGTTTCCTTGCAAGGTTTTTCCAAAACGAGAGAAGCTTTGAATTCCTTTAAATCAAATCTTGAGTCTAACGAAAAAGCCTTTTCCGATGTGAGCTTCCCTCCCGAAAGCTGGATCAAAAAAAATGATATAACCTTTACGATAACTTTTAACGTCCTGCTGGATAAATAACCCTATGAGTTTGAAAATAAAAACAAATATCGCGGCGGCGCTGATCTTGTCCCTGTCTTTGTTTTTATTTTTTTTCTTGGTCCAGCCATGTCTGACGCAAACGATAAAAAGCGGAGAAGATCTGACTGCAATGAGGCAAAATTCGGCCTCCTTAGAAGTGCAGATCAAAAGCCTCCAAAACTTCAAGCCCCGTTATAAAGATGTAATAGAACCAAACCTCCAAACAAGTGAAAAGCTTTTCATAGATCCTAAAAACCCGGTCGCGTTTATAGCTTTAATGGAAGAAACCGCCGGCAAAGAAAATCTCTCTATTAATATCTCTTCCGCCCAAATTTTTGCTTCCGAAAACGCCGCCGAAGGATCTTGGCCTTCCTTAAATTTCCAAATCAGCCTTAATGGTTCTTTGCCTAACGTTTTAAAATTTATAGAAAAAATGACTAACCTCCCTTACCTGATCGAGATCCATGGACTGAATATCGCAAAAGACAGCCAGCCTCAAACCCAAGACGAAATGAAAACAAACACCGAAAAAGCCATCGGGCAAATTTATCCACCTCAAAAGATCCAAGCTGTTTTTAATCTAAAAATTTACACAAAATAAAATGAAAAAACCGACAATTTCTAAAAACAAAAAAAGGAAATTGAGGGACATTCCTTATATTCTGGCGGAAAAAGCTTTTTGGATATTTATCCTGCTTTTCTCATCTTCGGCTTTTTTCATCTTTGTTTTTCTTTATCAGCCGATTAAAAACCAAAAAGAAATTTTGAACAGCGCCGAAGACGTTCCTGCGCAGTTTGATGAAGAAACGCTCCAGCAGATTTTGGAGCAATGGAAGATGAAAAAAAATAAGGTTGAATCAATTGAACAAAAAAAATATCCGGATATTTTTTCAAAAAAAGACAGCTCTTATCAAAATGAATCCTCCGCGTCTTCAAGCGCTTCTTCCACTTTCAGCTCTTCTCCCAGCCAAACAAGCACTGCATCCGCGACCGTAACAACTACAACCATGGCTACGACCAGCAATCCCTAAGGCGTCAGCTCACCCGTTTTTGGCCGGTAAGCATTTTGACCGCTTGCTCCATCGATCCGGCAAGGGTAATCTCTCCCGCGTTCACAAAATATATCTCATCGGCATTGCTGATCGTATTCAAACGATGGGCAATAATTACTTTCGCGGTTTCCTTAGGAAGTTTTTTGATTATCTCTTCCAAAAGCTGTTCGGTTATCGTATCAATATTGGCGGTTGCTTCGTCAAGAATCAGCAGATCGGGCTCTCTCAAAACAGCGCGGATAAAAGCGATCAATTGTTTTTGTCCAAGGCTGATCGTATTTCCGCTTGTTGCGATCTTTGTTTCCAATCCTTCGCTAAACCGCGCGATCAACCCGGAAAGGCCGGCTTTTTCCAAGGCGGCCGCAAGCTGTTCGCCTGTAGAGTTTATATATTTCTCGTTTCCATAAACGATATTATCGCGAATGGTACCGGTAAATAAAAATGGTTCCTGTAAAATAAAACCGATCTTCTGAGAACGAAAGGCATGCGGATATGAACGGATATCCTTGCCATCAAGCAAAATATTGCCTTTTGATGCATCGTATAGCCTTGCCATCAATGATGCCGTGGTGGTTTTGCCTCCGCCGGTCGGACCGACCAGCGCGTAAGTTTTTCCTTTCTGAAATTTCAAATTGATTTTGTCTAAAACTGTTTTTCCTTCAGGGTAAGTAAAAGATACATTCCTAAACTCAAGCAACGATTTTGTTTTATCGCCGCCAAATTTATCTTCAACGATTTCCATATCCGATCTTAGGGACAATACTTCTGAGATACGGTCTATGGCCGCAAAAGCAAGCTGCATTGAAGGCCACACCGTGGCCAATTGCCGCAACGGACCGTAAAAACTGTTAACATATAATAGATAACCGATCAGCAAACCAATGGTAAAATTGCCCGCGGCGATAAGATATATTCCATAACCAAGAACGATCAGCTGCGCCATGCTGGAAGCGATGCCGTATATCGGATTAAAAATATTGCTTGCAATGCCCGCCTTAACCGATGCGGAAAAATTTTCCAAATTAACGCCGTTAAATTTATCTCGAAAATAATCAAGGCGATTGAACGCGGCGACCACCTTAAAATTTGCCAAGCTCTCCTGGACTTCCGAGCTCATTCCCCCAAGCGCTTGCAAACTTTTAAGATTGGCGCGCTCCACCCATGGCGAAAGCAATAAAGTCGCGATCAGCACCGCGACAGCCGGAATCAGCGCGGCGGCGCCGAGGCGGAGATTAAGAGATAGAAGAAAGATCCCAGCACCGGCCACAATAAAAAAGCTCCTCATAAATTGCATTAGAGCTTGTCCGATGAACTGGTTTAACTTATCAGTATCATTGTTAATCCTCGAAATAAGGTCGCCAGATTTATTCTGATTAAAAAATGCTGCCGGCAGCTCCTGCAATTTAGAGAAAAGCGCATTGCGTAAATTAAAAAGCACCCGCCGGCCCACGCCGCCCAGCGCGATCGTCTGAACATAGCTTGCGGCCAGCCCTATTACATAAACCCCAAGCAGTATAGCGGCAGAGATCAAAACCCCTTGGAAGTCTTTGTTCTTAATATACAAGTCTATTGCCCGTCCGATAATTACCGGATCGAGCAGAGCAGCGACCGACCAGACCAAAACCGCAAAAAAAGCCGCCGCAAGATTTTTCTTCTCGCCTTTCAAAAGCGGCGATAATTTTTTTAACGCCTGCATCAGCTCCCCTTTTTGTTTTGTTTTTTTTGATCCGTTAAGCCGATAATTCATATTGGTTGGTGCTCTTCTGTGAATTATATATTTGGACATATTCGGGAGACATTTCCATCAGCTGCCGATGCGTGCCGCTCGCCAGCACTTCTCCCTCCATAAGAAGAATAATCTGGTCGTAATTTTTTATCGGTTCTATTTTTTGCGTTACCGATACCAGCGAAATATCAGGATATCGGGTGCGGATATTGCTCAAAATTTTCTGTTCGGTTTCCGCATCAACGCGCGCGGTAAAATCATCAAGAAACAATATCTTCGGATTTAGCGCCAGCGCCCTGGCCAGCATGATGCGCTGTTTCTGTCCGCCCGACAAGCTTGTTCCTCTCTCGGATACCACTGTATTTAATTTATCGGGAAGCGCTTCAACAAAATCCTTAAGTTCTGAAGCGGCAATAGCTTTATCAATATCCGCATCAGTTACCGATGTGCTGAAAGCGATATTTTCCCGCAAGCTGATATTGAAAATAATACTATCTTGGAAAACCAATCCTACTTGCCGGTGCAATGACGCCTTACTGTACTCGTTGATATTTTTTCCGTCATAATAAACCGCTCCCGATGCCGGTTCCAGCAATCCGACCATTATATATATCAATTGCGTTTTCCCTGCCGCCGTCGGGCCGATGATCGCGGTCCTTGTACCGGCATTTATTTCAATATTTACATTCTTAAGCGCTGATTTCTGCCCATAAACCAAACTGATATTTTCCGTTCTAATATTCCCCTGCAACACCGGCGCCAATAAGCCCGTCTTCTTGGGCTCGGGTGCCGCTAACACTTCGTTGATGCGCGCATAAGAAGCATCCGCCTGGGCGATAACAGTACTCATGAAGCTGATAATGATTATCGGGAAAATAAGTATCGCCAAATAGCTGTTAAAAGCTGCAAAATTACCCAAGCTCATCGCGCCGATAATCACAAAATGACCGCCCAGCGACAAAATAATAAGCGTCGCTAAGTTAGCAATGAAAGTAACTACCGGGATCAAACTGGCAAAATATTTTAAAATGGTCAAACCTATAATCTTGGACTCCTCGTTGGCCGCGGCAAATTTCTTATATTCATATTGCGGCGAATTTAAAATACGGATGATCGCTGCGCCTAAAATACTTTCGTTTATCACCCGGTTCAGCCAATCTATTGCTTCCTGCGACCTGGTAAATAATTTTCGCACCCGTCCCAATACAAAATAAAATGCCAAACTGATGAACGGCACCACTGATAAAACCGCCACCGTTAATTTCCAGTCAATGCCAAACATCAGTACACTGGCTCCCACGATAAGAAATGCCGATGAAACCATCGATGGTATCACTAGCGACACAAATGTTTTTACGGCATCGGCATCCGAGGTAAGGTTCGTTAAAAGCTTTGCCGGAGTTACATTTTCAACAAAAGAATAATTTTGGACCGCGAGCTTGGCTACCAGGCGGGTTCGCAGATCGCGCGCCACCAGTTCGGACGCATATGTTTGGATCACACCCTGTAAATAGGTAAAAATAAAAACAAAAAAAGCCACCAGCGAAAATTGGATCACCAATAATTGGATATTCAATCCGCCTTTTCCGTAGCCATCAATTGCCGCTGCGATCAATTTTGGTATGACAAGGCTCAAGCCGTTGCTGGCTATTGTCAGCGCAATGATGCCGGCAATGAACCATCCATACGGCTTTACCAGCTTAAGCAAGCCGGAAGCGGGCTTCTTTCCAGTTTTGATATTTTGCTTGTTCATCGGCTTAATACTCGGTTAAAACAATATTGCGCCATCTGCTAAAAATAGCTCTTTTACAGCTTTTTTTCAATTCTTCATCAATCCTAAATTTAGCTTTTCCCTGCCCTGGCCTTTTCTTTGAGAATCTCCAAAGGTATCCGCAATCCGACCGGCCTGTTCGGGATAAAGTGCTTGGATGTTTTTGGGATCAACAACTCTCCCGACAATCCTGCCTGCACGACCATTTCTTTGGTAACCTTTTCCCCGTCCCTCCACGCTTCTATTTTTATGTCGGGATCATTATAATCGACAAAGATACACCGGCGACAACGCCAGTCCGAGGAACTTGATGGCGTTAAACCGGTGATGCCCGTCTAAGATTATTTTTGTATTCCTATCGACAATTATCGGATCGTTGATGTATCCGTCTCCCCTTATTTCTTCGATCAGCTCTTTCAGATGATCCTCTCTGATCATCTCGTGCTGTTTTAAAGAACTTGTTTTTACTATTTTTATTTCTGCTTCCATATATTTTTTTTATTTAACCATTTAAAAACCTCCCGCTGCCGGGAGGTTTTGCTTGCAAAAATATTATAAAATTTAATTTATCCTACACGCAAAACCGCCGGCAAAGAATTGGCCGAACAACAACAATTTCTCGATAAGGATAGTGAGATCATAATATTATGCTAACCGCAAATTTAACGAATGTCAAACTTTAAATATTATTTTACGAATTCCAAAGTGGAGAGAATCGTATCATAAGGCTCCATTTTTATCGAACCGGACGAATTGGGATAATCTAAAGATTGAACGACGATAAAAAACGACCCATCCGGATTGCGAATAAGCGTATATTTATCATCCGAGTATTCTGAATGGCGTACTTGAAAAGCTTCCCTACCGCCTATATACAGTTTGCCGATATATGCATTCGACCGATCTTTAATCTCTTGAGATGAAAGGTATTCTTCAGACAAAATAATTGGATCAATCAATCCTAGAGTGCTAATCAGATACGCTTCATTTTCATGCGACAAAAAACTTATTTGGTCTGTCTTCTCTCCGGCAGTCATCTTTTTTATTTTTTCAGTGTCAGGACTTGTCAAAATCACTAGACCATCTTGGCCTTCCTCGACTGTCCAGTCGGCTGGATATTTGAATGAAAAAGAGTATTCTTTGCTCTCAAAATTTTTCCATCCTTTATTCAGAATATAACCAACAAATCCCACAATTGCCAAGATCAAAACGACTATTATTCCGATGATCAAAAACTTTTTATTCATATAAATTAATATTTTAAAAATTATTTAAAAATTGTAATTAGGTTCCCTCTTGCCAGCTGGACAGATACTTTTTCTGCTGGTCGGTCAGATGATCAATGGAAACGCTCATCGCCTCGAGCTTCAGGCCGGCCACATAATGCTCGATCTCTTCCGAAATGTCATAAACCCCCGGTTTAAGATCCGCCTGATTCTTTACCGCCCACTCGCTGCCGAGAGCCTGGGTCGAAAAACTCATATCCATCACCGAGGCCGGATGGCCTTCGGCGGCGGCCAGATTCACCAGTCTGCCTTCAGCCAAAAGATATATCCTCTTACCGTCAACCAAATACTCATCCACAAAATTGCGCACACCCTTGGTAACTTTGCTGGCTATTTCTCCCAAACCCTTAACGTTTATTTCCACGTCAAAATGCCCGGAGTTGCAAATTATCGCCCCGTCTTTCATCGCCTTGAAATGATCTTTGTCGAGAACATTTATATCTCCGGTCAACGTGCAGAAAACATCGCCGATCTTGGCCGCCTCTATCATTGGCATAACGTCAAATCCGTCCATGGCCGCCTCGAGCGCTTTAATGGCGTCTACTTCCGTCACGATCACTTTCGCTCCCATACCCCTGGCGCGCATGGCAAACCCGCGTCCGCACCAGCCATATCCGGCGCAGACAAAAGTCTTACCGGCGATCAAGACGTCTGTCGCGCGGACAATGCCGTCTAAAGTAGATTGGCCTGTACCGTAGCGGTTGTCGAACATATTCTTTGTTTTAGCGTCGTTCACGGCCACTACGGGAATCTTCAAAGCTCCGTCCTTATCCATTGCCCGCAAACGAATGACGCCGGTAGTCGTTTCTTCCATACTTCCGATGATCTGTTCGCAAAGCTCCGGATGATCTTTGTGGATGGTGGAAATAAGATCGGCGCCGTCGTCCATGGTTATTCTCGGACTGTGCGCGATCGCCGCTTTGATATGTTTGAAGAACATATCGCGATCCTCGCCTTTCATTCCGTAAACCGCGATGCCGTAATCCTTCACCAAACTGGCCGCCACATCATCCTGCGTAGACAAAGGGTTGGAAGCGCAAAGCAAAACATCGGCGCCTCCGGCCTTGAGCGTGCGGACCAAATTGGCGGTCTCACAAGTGATGTGCAGACAAGCGGACATTTTCAAGCCGGCCAAAGGTTTTTCTTTCTCAAATTTTTCGCGCACCTGTTTTAGAACAGGCATATCGTTCGAAGCCCACTCGATCCTTTTTTTGCCCTGCTGTGCCAAACTGATATCTTTGATGTCGTATTCCATGAATTTTTTGAAATCGTTACGAAATGATTTATCTATGAATTTTTTAATAAATTTCTAGATCGGCAAATCCTGCCCGAAATTTTGTTTATACCTTTTCTTCAACCCATCTATCGTGAACGCGTGGGTTTGGGTCCCGTATTTCTCGACGGTATAGACCGCCGTCACGGATCCCAGCCTTCCGGCGACATCCAGCGGCAGGCCCTGCGCCAATCCTTTGATAAAACCAGCCCTGAACGCGTCGCCTGCGCCGGTCGGATCGCTGTCATTTTCCGGCTTGGCCGGAGGAATATTGTAAACCGCGTCCTTGGTTTTGATCGTGCAGCCTTTATCGCCAAGCGTGGTTATCAATATCTCCACTTTTTGCAAAAGATCATCCTCGTCAAATCCGATTTTTTTCATAACCATATTCAATTCGTAATCGTTGGAAATAAAAACTTTCGCTCCGCTTATTCCATGTAAAAGGTCTCTATCGTTCAAAGACGTAATCTGCTGCCCGGGGTCGTAGATGTAAGGAATATTGTTCTTTCTGTAAAATTCGGAATATTCCTTCATGCTCTCCATACATCCGGGGGCGACGATCGCCAGAGTATCGCCTGCGGCATATCCTTCGCCGATCTCGTTGCCGTGATATTTCATCGCTCCAGGATAAAAAGATGTTATTTGGTTGTCCGAACGGTCGGTCATAATGTAGCAAAAAGAGGTCTTTTCTCTGGGGATGACCTTTATCATGCTCGAATCTATATTATGTTCGGCCATCCAAGCGCGGTAAGGCTCAAAATCGTTGCCGACAGTGGCCAGAACAACCGGCTTTTCGCCCAGCAAAGCCAGGCTATAAGCGATGTTGCCGGCGGTACCTCCGAAATTTTCGGTGCATGTCTCAAGAAGGAAAGAAATATTGAGATTGTGAATTTTCTCGGGCAGGATATGCTCAGAGAAATTGCCCGAAAAATTCATTATCCTGTCGTAAGCCAAAGAACCGGAAACAAAAATTTTCATAAAATCGATTAGGTTTTGATAAGTTTGATTAGCAATTTTGTACCTGTCTAATTTAACGTTTTTAAAACGTTTTATCAAATCGCCGAAAATTCCGACCTATCTAAAATAGAAATCACGGCCTGGGCAGCCTCACCACGGTGGATCCGCCCCAATCCTTGGTGCAAAGTTTATTCCCTGTGCGATGCATATCCAAACGGACACGCCCGACTTTTCGAACCCAGCGCCCTGTCGGCACGACCTCCGCATATGATATTTTCAGATACTGCCCAAGACACCATAAAGCGTTA
Source organism: Minisyncoccota bacterium (assembly GCA_041657385.1). Classification (GTDB taxonomy): domain Bacteria; phylum Patescibacteriota; class Minisyncoccia; order Minisyncoccales; family JAQTVQ01; genus CAIMDX01. The sequence continues at coordinate 21,451 of JBBABZ010000014.1, forward strand.
CTATCATCCACGTCATTGCTTACTTCGTTGGCAGTTTCGAGACGGATAAGAAAACTTGTAATAAAATCTTCAAGCGTTTTTCCCGTCTCTCCCCGGTAAAATGGCGTTTGCAACACTTGCAAATATTCACGAGGAGAAAAACCTACTTCCAGTTGTTTCCTGCCTCCCAAGATCAAACCTTCGCCAAATTGCGGCATGATGGGCAAGTTTTCAACCAATTCCACGGACCAACCGGGAACAGCGCAAATACGTTCATTGTCGACTACCCCAAGTTTGGTCTGGCCTTGATGATAGTTCGAATATTCTTGAGGAAAATATATAAGCTCGTCCGCATCCAACGCCTGTTTCAAAGTCTCCCATATCCAAACATGTTTTTCGGCATTAACGCGAACAGGTATCAAAGAGGCCGAGGGAGTTCGCTTAGTCTGATAAATTTTTCCCGCCGCGGCGTGTTCAATAATAACCTTTTCCATTCGATCAATAAAAAAAGACATCGGCAAAGCCAACGGCGTCAGTTCCAAGCGATCAAAACCTTGCGAGACTTTTCTGCCTACAAGTTCTTTATTGCGAGAAAACAATTCAGCAACCTGTCCCAAAGTCGGCGCAGGATATTCTCTCCCATCGATCCCAACCACCCCAAATGTTCCCGATCGAGGGAGCTTAGACAAAATACCCGCATGGCTTAGTGCGGTAATATTAAGAGAGTATTCGCTCTCTAGCTGTATGGCCCCTTCGACCGTCCGATTGATCATTTTCCTATTATACCATCACAACTCAAACATTTCGAACGTAAAAATCTTCGGCTCGGACCTCTTGCTTTCCGCCAAAAAAATCACGGGAAGGCCCGCGACTCAATGGGCGGCGATAGCCGCCGCGCACGAAAAAACAGGCAAAATGCCTGTTTGTAACATCGTGGAGCTGTTTGTATGAAAAAGTTCGGACTTTCTTCCTTGAAGAGAACAGCTAAAAACGGTCAAACTGCTCCGGTTTCTGTCTGGTATTTTTGTTGTATCTTTTTTGAGTAAAAGGCGCAACTTCTTGC
>JBBABZ010000015.1:0-22242 GCA_041657385.1 Minisyncoccota bacterium
GCGAAGAGGCGGAATACTGGGTCAAGGTCCCCAGCGTTTCCGGCACGGTTGATACCGAGATCTACATCTACTACACCACCACTGTCACGGCGGACGGGGCGGAGCCGGAGAGCGTGTGGGATGAGAACTATGTAATGGTCCAGCACATGAAGGACAATACGACTTCCGCGACGCTGGATAGTACTGGGAATGATAACGATGGGACGAAGAAGGCAGCGAATGAGCCAGTAGAAATTACTGGACAGATCGTAAAGGGACAGAGTTTTGATGGGAACGATGATAAAATAAATGTTGGGAATAAAAATTCTTTAAATACAATAAATAATTTTACTATCGAGGCTTTTATAAAAAGTGATGACTCAAACTATGGCCATATCTTTGCTAAGGGAAATGATGGGTCAAACGGCGATTATTATTTGATGAGAATTGATGTTGGTCATCAAATATTATGCGGTTGGAATTCTGGGACAGTAGAGGGACAAAGAATAGGGATCAGTACTAATCTTAATAACAATACTTGGGCTTATGTTGCTGGGGTAAGAGATGTAACTCATACTTATGTATATGTAAATGATACAAGAGAAGATGGCGCTGAAAATATTGGCGATGCAGGACAAATAAATCCAGGATACGATGCTTATATCGGACCACTAAAATGGAACGGAGCAGATGCGCATTATTATAAGGGGTTAATCGATGAATTAAGAGTTTCGAATATTGTCCGTTCCGCCTCATGGCTCAAAGCATCATACAACTCCGGCAACAACACCTTGCTGGCTTGCGAGGACGAAGAAGTCTTGCCTTAGCCGCCGTTTTACAGTTCTCATAAAAGCCATCTATTTTAAAATAGGAATCTGTCTGGCCTTGCGGGCATAAGCTTTTCCGAAAACGGCGGTTATTTATAACCAGCCGTTTTTTGTTTGTAAATAAATAAATTTGCGTCGAGGCTTGATGGCGGATACAATGATAACTATGACACAAAAAGAAGCGCTGGAAATTTTGAAAGCCGGACACAATGCTTTCATCACCGGAGCGGCGGGAAGCGGCAAAACATATTTATTGAACAGTTACATAGATTTTTTGCGTAAAAACGAAATTTACGCCGCGGTTACCGCCTCAACCGGCATCGCGGCCACGCATTTGGGAGGGATGACCATCCATGCCTGGAGCGGGCTTGGCATTAAAAATTCGTTAAGCGAAGTTGAAATTGAAGGGCTGAAAGAACGCAATTATTTAAAAAGCCGTTATCGCAAAATGAGCGTTTTGATCATTGATGAAGTTTCAATGCTTCATCATTTCCAGTTAGACCTGCTTGATCGTTTGCTTCGATCTTTTAAAGACAGCGATCTTCCTTTCGGAGGCGTTCAAGTTGTCCTTTGCGGCGATTTTTTTCAGCTGCCGCCGGTGGCGCGCGCCGGAGAACCGCAAAAACAATTCGCTTATCGCGCGCGATCTTGGCAGAGTTTAGACCTTAAAATTTGTTATCTGGAAGAACAGCATCGCCAAAGCGATGATCTGTTTTTGGCAGTTTTAAATGCGATCAGGAACAATGCTGTGAGCGATCGAGAAAGAAAATATTTACAGGACCGGGTAGGGAAAACCCTTTTGGGAAAAACGGAGCCGACCAAGCTTTATTCTCATAATGTTGATGTCGATGTTGAAAACGCGCAGGAGCTGGCTAAAATTTCCGGCAAAGAATTTCGCTATAAAATGGAGGCGCGCGGCGGAGATAATTTGATCGAAATTATTAAAAGGGGATGCTTAGCTCCCGATGTTTTGCGGTTGAAGATCGGCGCGCGGGTAATGTTCGTGAAGAATAATTTTGAAGAGGGATATTCCAACGGCACATTGGGAATGATAGAGTCGCTTGATGAAGAAAATATTTGCGTGCGCACCCGGACGGGGCGGGCGATCGAGGTGGCCGTTGCCAATTGGATGATCGAAGAGAACGGCAAGATAAAAGCGGAGATCAGCCAGTATCCTTTGCGTTTGGCTTGGGCTATTACGGTTCATAAAAGCCAAGGCATGAGTTTGGATGCGGCCAAAATAGACCTCTCGCAGTCTTTTGAAAGGGGAATGGGTTATGTGGCGCTTTCGCGTGTGCGGTCGCTGGATGGCTTATCTTTGGTCGGGTTTAATGAGATCGCTTTAAAAGTCAGCGACGAGGTTTTGGAATTTGATCAAGGGTTGAAAAAAGAATCGGAAAAGCACGCTGAAGAAATCAGAGCGGTAATGAAAAAAAATCCCAAAAAAGAAGGATCGAAAGAAAAATTGCCGTCGAAGTTGCAGGCCAAAAAGAAAATTTCAACTTTTCAGCAAACCAAAGAATTGGCGGAGAAAAAAATACCTCTGGAAGATATAGCAAAAGTCAGGGGATTTACCATCGGAACAATTCTTGGACACTTGGAAAAATTAAAAGACCAAGGAGAGATGCCGGATATTTCATATATGGTGGAAGAAGCGGATCGCAGGAGATATTTGGGGATGCAAAGAATGATCGCCGGAAGCAGAGATGATGACGGAAAATATCCGCTTTCTTACGCCAAAGAACTTTTAGGCGAAGATGTGTCTTGGGAAGAATTGAGGCTGGCTCGCCTGTTGATAGGCAAAGATTTTTAATTATTTAATTTTGATGTGTTATAATCAAATATATTTATATTTTTAATATAATTGTTTTCAATTAAATCAAGTATGAAAAAAGTTTTTTCTTCACTTCTGTCTAAAAAAAGTTTTAAGCGCGGTTTCACCCTCGTCGAGATCCTCATCACCATCACCATCCTCGGCATCCTGGCCTCCATCATTTTGGTTTCCACCGCCGGCACCCGGGAAGCCGCCCGCGACGGCCGCCGCCAGAGCGACCTTTCCCAGATCAGGAAAAGCCTGCAAGCCTACCATCTAGCCACCGGCGTTTATCCCGTCACCGGCAGCATCTCCCTGGAAGAAGACAGCGTTGCCAACGCCACCTTCACCCAAGCTCTGAAAGGCGGCGGATATATGTCCATCATCCCCAGGGATCCCAGCTACACTGCCGGAGGGGACTATGACTACAAATACATCTCCACCACTTCCGATACCTACACCCTCTGCGCCAAGTCCGAATACAAGGAAGGCTACTTCTGCGCCGACCAGGACAGCGGCGGCATCAGCCGGACCTCCACTGTCGCCATGTTCGGGGACTGGGGAGCGGGAGGAGGAAGCTCTAACGAAGACTGGCTCGCGGGCTACACGACCCGCAGGAAGATAACCATTGACCAGACCAAGGTTGACGAAGACCTGGCCGACTTCCCGGTCCTCGTCAAGCTGACCAGCGCTAACTTTGATTTTACCGAAGCCAATGACGACGGCTATGATATCCGCTTCACTGCTTCGGACGGCCTTACTCTTTTAAGCTATGAAAGGGAACAGCACGACTCTGTCAGCGAAGAGGCGGAATACTGGGTCAAGGTCCCCAGCGTTTCCGGCACGGTTGATACCGAGATCTACATCTACTACACCACCACTGTCACGGCGGACGGGGCGGAGCCGGAGAGCGTGTGGGATGAGAATTATATGGGGGTATGGCACTTGAAAGAAGACCCTTCGGGAGCCGCTCCTCAAATAAAAGACAGCACTTCTAATGGAATAGATTTAACAGCTTATGGAACTCCGACACAAGGAGACGCTAAAGTAGGGGAAGGAACTAATTTTGATAATGATGAAAGTCTTAGATATTCTTCTGGCATCTATCCCACCACTGCAATGACTTTTGAGTCTTGGGTTTATTGGGATGCTAGATTAAGCAATGTTGATAGTGTTTTAGGAGAAGTCGCTGGTACTGATTATAGTTTGACTGTTTCGAATGAAGATTTAACAAATACTTGGAGAGGTTGGATATATAATACAAGTGATGCACTCGGAGCGGTCAATGGAGGCACTAACTCTGCTGTTTTAGACACGTGGGCTTATATGGTTTTAAAATATGATGGTTCTTATGTGAGATTATACAAAGATGGCGAAGAGATAGGAACCGCTGCTGCTTTAACCGGAAATATTAAAGCGCAAGGAGGAGAGTTTCAGATAGCTTCTTATGTAAGCAATTATAGAGATTGGGATGGAATGATTGATGAGGCCAGATTTTCTTTTGCTGCCCGTTCCGCCTCATGGATCAAAGCCTCTTACAATTCCGGCAACGGCACCTTGCTGGCTTGCGGAGACGAAGAAGTTTTGCCTTAGCCTCTGTACCAAGCCGAGGGTTAGATCCTTGCACAGGAAATAGCCATCTCTAATAAAAAAACTGCAAGGCATCATCTTGCAGTTTTTTATTGATTTTTTACTTTATTTTATCTGATACACGAATATCGAGTAGCCGATCTTGGTTATGGGCGGTTCGTATTGATCTAGCCAGTTGTATTTATCGGTCGGCTGGTCGTAACCCATTGCTGCCTTAGCTCTTTGGCCTTGCATTTGATTGGCTGAAACGGCGAAATAAGCTCCCTTGGGCAATTCCGAAACGGATTGGTTATTATTATCCCAATTGATATATTTGCCGCCTAAATAATATTTTGAATCGCCGCCGCCGAAGTAGTCAAGATAGATCTTATCTACGCCGTTGTCTTGCATCCAAATATCCAGGCGTTTCAAATCCTGGCCCCAGTCCAAATTGGAATCAACGGCGATCTTGTAGCCATTGTTCGGTCCGCCGGCTAATTCGTTGTAGTAGGCCAGATAATGCGGGAAGATCGAAAGGGAAGAGAATATAAACCAGGCCAAGAGGGCGGCGATAATGCCTTTGGCTATTCTCTTGTTTTTTTCATTTTTAATTCCTTTCAAAAATTCAACCAGTCCGAAAACAATCAGCATATATGTAAAGGCGAAGGTTGGCAGAATGTGGCGCAGGCCGATGTTCAAGCTTCCGGCCAAGCTGGCGAACCAATAAATTCCCAAAAAGATGAGCATCGCAAAGAAATCAAAGTATTTTAAGATCCAATCTTTCGTTCGAGTTAAGGTATCTTTAAAAGGATTATTTTTAGTAAAATAGATCATTAGCCAGATCAGAACTATCAGGGTCAAAAGGTGGAAAGCTAACGGTATTTTTACCAGATACAGGGTCGGGAAATATTCCATCCTGCCTTTGGCCGCGACTGCGCCCATAAAATAAGTGGTATTGCCTGTGCCGGTGCGGTTAGTGGCCATTTCCAATCCAAGTAAATATTGCGCCCAAGGCCTTAAGACCGGCTGTTCAGCCATAAAGATATTAATATCCTGCATTGCTTTTGGCAAACTGGTAGTGGCTAAAACAATTTTTGTGTCTTGCAATTGTTTTTCGTAAGGATATTTGGCGATATGGAAAGCGTAAACCGGACCGATGACAAAGACCAATCCGATCAGCGCGGCAGCGATCGAAAGCAGGCAATAACGCAATAAAGATTTAAAAGTTTTTTCTTTGAGTAAAGAATAGATTACGGTTATTGCGGCAAAGAACGGGACTAAAAGGATGAGCGAAAATTTTATCAGCATCGCTAATCCGAAAACCGATCCGGCAAGGATGACATTTTTCCAAATGGGATCTTTTAAAAATTTAAGCCAAAAATAAGCGGCGATGACGGCGCCGAAACTTGCGCCGACATCGGTAGTCACTAAACGGCCGTGGGCCATAAAGTTAGGACAGAAAGCGAAAAGCGTTAGCAGGAATAAGGCGGGACCGGTGCCCATAAGTTTTTTAGCCCAAAAATAAAGGAATAGCCCTAAGAGGATCAAAATCAAGATCGGGCCGAGCCGGGCGAAGAACATTATTTGATCAGGATTGTTGTTGGAGTGATAAAGCAACTGGTTTCCGAAATCAAATTGCGTCCACCAGGGAGCGGGCGCGGCATTTTCCCAATATTTTTGTTCGGGAAAATTAAGGTTCAAAGCCATTAGCGGCAATCCAGCCAAATCTTTTATCAGCGGCGGATGCTCTGGATTAAGCCGGTAATCTTGGTTGTTCCAATAGGAATAACCGGCTCCGATATGAGCTACTTCGTCAAAGGTCAGGGTGTCGTTGGCGATGCTGGCAAGGGCCAAGCAGGCCATGATCGCTAAGAGGCCGGCGGCTAAAAAATTAGCTAAGCGGTTTGTCATATTTTTTAAAAATTATTTATATTAATTTTATAAATCCAAATTCTATTTTCCACCTGGAGAGTCCCGTCAGGATATTTTTTCAGCAGCCTGAAAAAATCATCTTGGTTGTTTTCCATCATCAAGATCAAAGACGGCTTATCGGTATTGATAGACTCAATGCTATTAGGCCAGAGATATTTGATATTTTCGTTGCCTTTGCCGGTTAAAGCGATCAGTTTTACAGTTTGGACCGGCAGGTCGCCGCCGTACATTATCACGTATTTTTCATAATCGGCTGGACTGTTTTTAAGATAATCTCCCATAGCCACCAAGTCTTTGGAAAAAGCATTTTTAGTTTCCGGATTTTGGGCCCATTGGAAGAAATAACGATAAAGAGGAAAAATGCCTGTATACGCTAAAAAAACAATAACAATGGCGGTTAATATTTTTTTTGATTTGACCGCCAGTTTTAATTTTTCGTAAGCGAAACTGCCGCCGAGAGCAGCCAGGATATAAATTGCAGGAAGAGTGCCGATAACCCGCAAAGCGTGAGGCATTCCTTCGTAAGTCAGGGCGCCGGGGAGGATCATGGTGAAAAACCAAATGAATAAAGTTGCGTAAGGCAAAAATTCCAGCCAATTTTTTTCCTTTAAAGCCTTGAAGCCGTTCTTGAAGAGAAGAAAAAACCCGATCAGGAAAAGCAAGCCGACGGGCCAGAACAATTGCGGATCGCCCGAGTAATTATGCCGCATATTGGGATCGCCGTAGATGTTGAACATAGCTAAATGCCTTCCCAAGCTTTCAAAAAAAGCGAAAATCGGATTTGGCTGGGAAAAAACAGAGATTCCGCCAACCCGTCCGAAGAAATCCTGCATATGTCCTAATAAAAAATAAAGTCCTATGGGCAAGGCGGTAAAAAATGTCGCTAAAAGCATTAACGATGATCCGCTTAAAAATTTTTTGATGTTATTTTCTTTGCGGCAAGCCAGCCACCAGAAAAAGAGAACGGAAAACAGAATGACCGGCGCCAGCCTGAAAGAAGTATAAGTATAAAATCCGACTCCGAAAGTAATACCCGAAGCCAGGAAGGGCCACCAATTTTTTTTGCGCATCCCCAAAAATAAAAAGTAGAAGCTGAAACTCAAAATAAGAGGCAGCATAATGGCCCGGAAGTTGATGCGTGAAAAATTTATGTGCCAAAAAGAAGCGGCGACAAAAAAAGCGGCCAGCAAGGCGAGGGATTTTTTTCGGAACAGTTCCCAGGCTAGTAAGAAAACTCCCAAAACCGTTAAAATTCCAATGACCGCCGGCACGAGGCGGAAGGAGAACATCGAAACGCCGAAAGCCTTGAAAGATAAAGAATCCAGAAGCATTATTAAGCCTTCGCGGCCTTGGTTCTCCGGATAAAATATTTTGCCTGGTTCAGAAATCGCTTGCGTTCCGTTCAGCGCTTCATCCGGCCACAGACCGGGCGGGATAGAGCCAAGCTGCCAAAGCCTGGCAAAAGCCGCCAGGCCCATTATCGCGAACAATAAAATAAAAAGTGTTTTGTTTTTCATAGCCATTTTTTGTGTTTAAAATAAAAGACCATGCCAATGGTCACGGCCAGCATTAAGATGAAAATTATCCAAAAATCAAAAGAAAAATTTTTAAATGGAAGGTAATTCGTGTTCATGCCCCACATACTGGCCAGCAAGTTCAACGGCAGAATAATGACGGAAAAAACAGTCAAAATACTGATGATCTCGTTCATTTTCAAGCTAACCAAAATATGGTGGGTTTCTTCCAGCGACTCAATAGTTTCTTTTGAGGTTTTTAAGGCGATCTCGGTTTTGCGATGGATGCTGAAAAGAATTGAATAATAATGCAAAAATTCTTCACCTAAAAGCCTCGGCCCCACCGATTTTAAAGATTCAAAAATAATTTTTTGCGGTTCAATGCCCCTCCAAAGATTGATGATCTCCCTTTTCAGCCGGGAAATTTCTTCGATGGTTTTTTTGCCCTTGCCCAAAAAAATTTCTTTTTCCAGCAAGTTTATCCTTTCTTCGACATTGTTTATTTTTTTAATTTTTTCTTTTAAGAATCTTTCCAGTAAAACAAAAAGCAGGAAACCTGACTTTTTGCTTAAATATTTTTCTTTGTTCTTGTCGGATTTTTGGCACTCTTCAAAGAGAAGGTCCAAAATAGAAATGGGCTGGTAGTGGCTGGTGATCAGATAATCTTTTTGGGCGACGATATCAAGCTCTTGGAATTCTATTTCGCCGTCTTTTTTAAAATTATGGTGGTGAAAAACAATATTGATCTGGTCTTTAAAAAAATTGAAATCCGGGTGGTATTGCGGCACAACTAAAGCCTTTATTGTCAAAGGTTTTAAGCGGAGCTTGGTTTTTAGATATTCAATATCGTTTTTATCCGGGTCCACTATGTCGATCCAGCTGAAGTCTTTATAGAGGATGGTTTTGATCATTAATTACATTTTAACTTTAATTTTAATCTGGAGCAACGAGGCCATTTCCCCATAATTAGCAGTCTTGACGTAAGAGTGATAAAATTTTATGATTAAAATCAAAGAATATGTTATCTGAACGCCAAGAACAAATTTTAAATTTGCTGATCAACGAATATATCGACTCGGCCGAGCCGGTCAGTTCGCAATCCTTGGAGGAAAAATATAAATTCGGAGTTTGTCCGGCTACTATTAGGATAGAAATGCAGAAATTGACCAATGAAGGCTATCTCGGCCAGCCGCATACTTCCGCCGGGCGCGTTCCGACCGATAAAGGCTATCGTTTTCTTGTGGACCAGCTGTTAAGAGAAAAACCCTTTGAGGAAGGCGAAAAAGATTTTTTAAATTTTTGGGAAGAGCTTGAGAAAGAGATCGAAGATTCTTTCAGATTCACCCGCTTGATGGCTAAGAAAATAGCCCAGGAAACTTCCAGTTTGGCCAGCGCTTATTTTCCGGAAGAAGACATAGCGATCAAAGAGGGCTGGAGCGGGATTTTTAAAGAGCCTGAATTTGAAAACATTGAATGCTTGGAGCGTTTCGCCCGGACAGCCGATGGGCTTGAAGAAAAAATAGGAGAGCTTGATGGGTCAAAGGAGATGCAGGTTTTTATCGGCGAAGAGAATGTTTTGCCCCAAGCCAAAGATTTTAGCTTGATCGTTTCAAAATTTTCCTTGCCCGATGACAGGGTGGGATTTATGGCTATTCTGGGTCCGAAAAGAATGGCTTACGAAAAAAATATAAATTTGATAAATTCTTTCAAAAGATTTTTGGAAGAATTTTAATTGCCGATAGGCAGGCAGATTTTAAAAATATTATGGCTGAAAAAGCAAACAAAGAAGAACAAATAGAGAGCGAGATGGAAAAAGAAAGCGAGTCTGTTGAAGATATGCAGAAGGAATTGCAGGAATGCCAAAAGCAGAAAGACGAATACCTGGCAGGCTGGCAGAGGGCGCGGGCGGATTTTTTGAATTACAAAAAAGAAGAGGCCGAACATGTTTCCGATCTGTTAAAATATTCCAGTGAAAATTTTATTTCCGGACTTTTACCGATTTTAGACAGTTTTGCCATGGCGGAAAAAATTCTATCCGCGGAAGCTAAGAAGGACGGCAATATCCAGGGCATGCTTCAGATCAAGAACCAGCTTTTGGATTTTTTGAAAAAACAAGACGTGGAAGAAATAAAATCGATTGGGGAAAAATTCAACCCTAATTTTCACGAAGTAGTAGAAGAAATGGAAATTGAATCGGAAGAGCCGGGTATTATTATCGAAGAATTGCAAAAAGGTTATACTTTGCAAGGCCGCGTGATCAGGCCGGCAACAGTAAAAATTGTGAAATAATATAAATTATAGAAGACGAATTTTAAAGAACAGGGCAAGAGCCCTGTTTTTAAATTTAAAATTTAAGTTGACATATTCCGATAGATATTTTATACTCTTACCATAATTTCTCAAGGCTGCAAGCCGGTTTCCCCGGCCTTACAGCCTGGGAAAGTTCGTTTACAGCAAATTAATAATGGCAATTTCCACTTTCATTTCCATAAAAAAGAAGGAAAAGGGATACGACAATGATAAAAAATTAAACTTGATCGCCGAATTGAAGCAAGGCGACGATCAAGCCGCGAACAAACTTTTTAAAATTTATTCAAGTCTTGTGCCAAAAGTAGCGTGGAGTCTTTCTCAAAATTCCGATATTGTTTCCGACTTTTCTCGGGAAGGATACATCGGATTACGGGAAGGGATAGGAAGGACTAGGCTTTATGACACCAGAAGATTCAAAGAAAAAGGAGAATTGTCTTTTTTCCTCGAATTGTTTGTTCGAATGGCAATGGAGAGCCTTTTCGATATTTTCGATGTTGCGAATTCAAGATTAGACGGCCTTGATGAATTTATTTATTACAATAAAGGATCCAAAAGGGCTAATCGAAAAAGAAGAAAGATCGAAGCGGCTTTGAAATCTCTTGAAATCCGCCAAAGAACAGCGGTTATAATGTACTTTGGCTTGGGAGGTTCTTCTTGCTATTCGCTTCAATTCATAATGAGAGGATTGAAAGCCTCAAGAGAGGAAGTGATGGAATTGATTTGTGATGCTGTTCGCACAGCGCGAAAAAGACTAGCCCTTGGCTAGTCTTTTTATTTATTAATGAGAGTTTTTGACAGTATCCGTTAAGCATTGTATATTATGCCAATAAAAATCCCTTCTTGTCCGAAGGGAGCGAAGAACATCGCTCCCTAAGCAGAGGGGGCAATGTTCATTTAAAAGTTAATAACAATATGATGAAAGTTATTAGAAAAAAGACCCATTGGATATTGTCCCAAGAGAGGTTGCTTCTCGAAGCGGCGAAAGATGAAAGTATTATTTTCGATTCTTTTTTTGGAAAGAGAGAATGGTGGCTGCATCAAGGAGACAGGATCACTATAATCGTTGGCAAATCAGAAATGATTGAAGCTGGGGATGGTTTGAATTTTGGCTATTGCGTGCATAAAGACTTCCAGAATTTTTTTGGAGGGCATCAAATACCGTGGAGATGGCTCTAAGTAATTTTTCAAGTTTCGAGAGGCCGAAAGGCCTCTTTTTGTTTTTTAATTAGGAGCGCAGCCAATAATTGGTTTAATTTTGATTGACAGAAGACATAAAAAGTATTATAATATCAATATGACAATCAAAGAATTCGGCGCGAAATTAAAATTGGTTTTTATTCCTGTCCAAGAGAATAATTTCCGTCCGAAGTTTTTAGACAGCAATTTTTTAATATATTATTTGGCGGTCTTGCTTGTGATCAAGTTTGCGATCTTGCCGTCTTTTACCTGCCTTTATCGAAGCCCATTTTTTGCTTCCATAACCAAAGAAGCTTTAGTCAGCCTGACCAATCAAGAAAGAAAATCTTTAGGGCTGGGAGAGCTTCAATCTAATCCGTTGCTTGACCAAGCCGCTGCTCTTAAAGCTCAAGACATGCTTAATTTTGATTATTTCAGCCATAACAGCCCCGAAGGGAAAACCCCTTGGTATTGGATAAAGCTTACCGGATATAATTACCAAAAAGCTGGAGAGAATTTGGCGATCGGTTTTGTCGATGGAGATGAGGTGATGCAGGCTTGGGAAGACTCTCCCAGCCATTTGGCTAATTTGATCAACCCTGGTTATCAGGAGATGGGGATAGGAGTAGCTAAAGGAGATTTCCAGGGCCAGCAGATCACAGTTGTCGTTCAAATGTTCGGAACAAAATTAAATAATACTTCAAACAAAAATGCTTCTACTGTTGCGGCAAAACCGGCTGCTGCCTCTACCAAGCAAGCGGCACAAGCCAAGAAGGAGGTGGTAGCTGTTCCAAAGCCGGCAACGACGAGCCAGGATTTAAGTATAAGCACCAGCAGCCAAGCAGCCTCTAGCGGCCAAATAGCGAAGCAATTAACGCCAAGCCAGACATCTTCTTCAAGCCCGTCTTCGACCAAGCCCGAAGTTGAGGGAGCGCAAAGCCAAATATTGGCCGCTCCATTGGCTCAATCTCAAGAGATCGAGTCGAAATGGAAGACAGGGTTGATGCAATTTTTAACTTTTGATTATTCCAGAATAATTGAAAATTTAAATTTCCTTTCATTGGCTATCGTTATGTTCGGGATGATGCTGAATATATTTATTAAGATCAGGGTCCAGCACAAAGACCTGTTGCTTAAGGGATTTTTCTTTATAATGATTTTCGGGATGCTGCTGTTTTCTGATAAAGCAATTATTTTTATTCCTCATAGCTTGAATCAGATAGCTTTGCTGAGTTAAAAGATCATGATCAAACAATTTTTTGAAGCCAACAAGCGTTATATCAAATTTTTTGCGGTTTTTTACCTGATCGCGATCTTCGCTTTGAATTGGAACCAAATTTCCTGGGCGATCAATTTTAAATTTTTGACCAACGCCGCTGAAAGTTTTTTTGTTGAAAGCGGCAAATTTTTCTATTCTGAAAAAAAAGCTAACAATACTCAAGCCGTAAATAGCACTGGTACAATAGTCGTTGCTTCCAGGGAGGAGGATATTATTCAGAAAGAAGACAGCTTGGTTATCGAGAAAATAGGAATGGAAGCTCCTTTAGTGACCAGCCCCAGCGATAGCGTGGAAGATGTGGAAGCTTCTTTAAAGAAGGGAGTGATGATCTATCCGAATTCTAGTTTGCCATCAGAAAAAGGCACAACCATTATTTTGGGACATACAGCTCCAGTGAACTGGCCGCGTGTAAATTATTATGGTATTTTCAACCGTTTGGATGAGATACAAAAAGGGGATCAGCTTTTGGTTTATTTCCAAGGCCGTCAATATGTCTATATAGTGGCAAGGCAGTTTTTGGTCAACCCTGGAGATCAATTGGTTCCTTCATTGACAAATTATGAAAATGTGTTATTCTTAAGTACATGTTGGCCGCCAAATGTAGGCGACCACCGAATTATTATCGAAGCGGTCCGGTAATGTTCCCGCGTCTGTTTTTGTAACAGCGGCGAGAATATTACCGGATCCGGATTGTCGAGATCCGATCGGTAGTAATTCGGCTGTTCTTTTACAGCTGAATATAGAAGCCAAAATTAACTACGGCAATAATGAAATGCGTATTAGCGCAGGGATTTATGCCGTTAAAATATATGGCAACGAATGAAAACAAAGGTTCTAAGGGGATAGCGATCTTCTTGGTAGTTGTCTTGTTGGCAGCTGCAGGTTTTTGGATTTTTTATCCAAGAATCCAAAATAATTCAGGCCAACAGCTGACTAGCGATATGGTGAAAGAGTCGTCAAAGGAAGGAGCTAAGGAAGGAGTCAAGGAAGCCTTCAAAGACGAAAATAATACCATAAATGCCAAGACGATAAATGCGGGAACGGCTAATATAAAAATAGCCAATATAGAAAAGGAAGAAGTGAAAGAGCAGAGGGTTGAAAAACAATGGGTTGCAAGCTCAACAGTTGAAGATCAGTCTGTTGTCAAGCAAACAGTAGCCGATCAAACGGTTACCGGTTGCCAGAAGACTAGCAGTTGTGGATCTTCTGTTGTTTCTACGAAAGCTTCTGCACAAACCTATCAGCCTCCTTCTTGCGCGAGCGGCACAAGTGGTTGTTGCAATGGAAATTGCGGGCAACAGACTACAGTGATTGTTGTAGTCAACAATAATAATCCAACGTCCGCGCAACAAGTGATCGCTCCACCAGCTCCGCCGCCTCCGCCAACTGTTAGCAGTGTCAGTTGCACTATTAACTGTCACGTAGTCGAGGCAGAGAGCAATTATTCTACGGTGAGTAATCCGCCAGTACCATCCGCACCAGTAATAACTGGTAGCGTTTGTGTAACTTGTTCGGCGGGGCCAACCCCTCCCTAGATCGTCCCAGAACCAAAAAAGAAGACATCTTGTCTTCTTTTTTGTTTTAGAAATTATTATTAGGCTGTATAAAAATGGAGCGACAATATAATATGTCCGCCCGCATTACCCGGATAACTTGACAAAAATAAGGAAATGATGTAAAGTATAAAAGTTGAGATATTATAATAATTACCAGTAAATAATAATAAAAATTAGGATTAGCCGGGTTAGCGCCGGTAAATAATTAATTATGAATACTAAAATCAAACAAATTGTTAAAAAGATCAGCGCCGTAGTTTTTGGCTTAGTTTTGGTCAGCCAAGTTTTTGCCGCCAATGTAGCTTTAGCCGGAGCGAATCCTGTTTTTTACAGCGCTCTTGGTTTAAAAAATAGAACTCAAAGCACTGCTACTTGGCAGGCTAGCGTTTCCGCCAATCCCGGGGACAGAATTGCTTTTGATGTTTATTACAAGAATACCCTTCCTGATACAATCGCCCAAAATGCAAAAATAAGGCTGGATTTTGAAGATAATACCGGCGGCCAAATGCGCTTCAAGGCTTATGCCTATGCTGACAATGCCAGCTATGTTTATAGCTTGGGTTACGTTACCATCAGCAATAGCAATGGTTATAATTTTACTTTTGACAATGTCGCGAAGGCTTATCCGAACCAGCAATCGACCGCTAATAACGTCAGCGTTACTTTTGTACAATCAAACAGCATTTTGGTTAATATCGGACAAATTTCTGGAGGAGATCAATATGGCGGCCATGTGGTTTTCGAGGGAGTTCTTTCCGGCTCGACCCAAACGCAGCAACCTCAATTCAATAACGCCAGCAACGATTTGGAAACATTAAGAGTCAAAAATAGGACTCGTGGCGATACTACTTGGCAAAGTTCTGTCACGGCTAACCCGGGAGACAGAATTGCTTTCGATGTCTATTACCATAATACGGGAGAGGGTTCTACCGCTCATAATACTAAAGTAAGGCTTAATTTCCCGACTACCGTTCAAGGCCAGATTACCGTAAACGGTTATATAACGGCTGATAATGCTTCGGCTGTGACAGATGCGGCGAATATCACTCTTTCCAATAATACGGCCAATTTAACTTTTGACAGCGTTGCTTCTTGGTATCCCCGCCAGACTTCTGTTGCTCAGAGCGTAAATATTTCTCAAAGCTACGGAACAGTCGAGTTTAATATGGGCGACGTTGCCGGTACTTGCCAAGACCAAGGCCACTTAGTTTTTGAGGCTGCTTTATCCGGTATTGTCGGCAGTCCAAATTTAACCATTACTAAAACTGTTAAAAATGTAACCGACCAGACTTCTTGGACTTCTTCAGTCAACGCCAACCCGGGAGAAAGAGTTTCTTATAAGATAGACATCTATTCCAATGGACAGACTGCTGCGCAGAGTGTTGTATTCAAAGATACTTTGCCTTCCAATATGACTTACAGCGGCAATCTTTATATTGATAGCACTTATTATTCTTATTCAGTCAGCGACCTTGCTAATGGAATTAATTTGGGAACTATCAATGCCGGAATTGCTAAGAGCGTAACCTTTGAGGCTAACATTTCTGCTGATAGTTATTTTGGCAGCGGCAGCACCCTTTTGACCAATTACGCTTACGCTTCAGCTTCCAATGTTTCCCAAGTTCAGGCTTCGGCTCAAATTAATGTTCAAAAGATAGCAACGACAAACGCTACTTTCACCATAGATAAATTGGTTCGCAATATAACTAGAGGAGAATTTAATTGGGTTAATTCCACTGAAGCTTATCCTGGAGAAGTCGTCGATTTCTCTTTGAAGGTAACCAACACCGGCAATACTGTTGCCACTGGTATTTACGTCAAAGACACGTTGCCTTCCAAACTAACTTATTATGACAATATTAAGGTTGACGGAGTTGTTGTGACTGGCAATGTCCTTTCGGGAATTTATCTCGGAGATTTGGCCGCCGGTACTTCCAAAACGGTTACTTTTCAGGCTATAGCCGCTTCAGCTGACAGTTTTAATTTTGGCTATACCAGCTTGACCAATACCGGTACCGCTTACAACAGTTATAATTCCAGCATTGATTCCGCTATAGTCGTGGTTAACAAAAGAGCCGTAGAAGGCGCCGCGACGGAAGTAAATACCGGCTTGAAAGACGGATTGCTCAATTATCTTTTATTGCCGATTTTGCTGGCCATCGGATTAATAGTCTTATTTAAGGATTCCTTATTCAAATTTGACCAGTGGCTGGTTTTAAGAGGAGGCGAGAATAGAAATTATCGCAGCCAAAGAACACTGGATAAAAAGATCAACCAGATCCGCGAAAAAGAAAATATTAAATAAGCTAGAAGATTGATCAATTGATTGACCCGGCCCCTCCCTAAAAAGGAGGGGCCGGTTTTTTATTATCTCTTCTATTAAAAAATTAATAGAAGAGATAATAACCCCGTATCAATTTCGCCGTTGAATGATTTTGATATTGAAACATTACATTAAATCTTTTTTCTATGAAGCGGCGCACGCTTAGTGCGTCGCTTTTGTTTAACTAGCGAAATTGGTACCGGGGTGCAATGTTTTGGCACGAACTCGGCACAATACACGCGATAGCGTGCCGCTTTTGCCATTAAGGCAAAATTTAGTACGGGATTGTTGTGCCATTATGAGAGAGTGTGCCGCTAGTGCATGGATAGCGAAATTGGTACGGGGTATCGCGGAAATGTTCCATTCGCGCGGCTTACAAATTAGCACTCTTGACTAGAGAGTGATAATTTATATAATAGATAATATAAATAATAATCACCGTTGAATCATTACCAGTTTCGGTTGCGTTATCCGTTGTATAAAACAAAATTAAATTTTTGCGAGAAGCGGATATTCGGCCGAATCAGGATATGCTATATCTATGAAAATTTTAGGAATCGACCTTGGCACTTCAATTACCAAAATGGCCTCCATCATAGATGGCGAGCCGAAAGCTTTGGATAATCGCGAGGGGTCCAAATTAACCCCTTCTTATTTGGCTGTTACCAAAAGCGGCGAGAGGCTGGTTGGCATCTTGGCTCAAAGACAGGCGATAGCAAATCACAAGGATACGATCTTTGCGGTAAAGAGATTTATCGGCCGCAAATTTTCTGATCCGGAAGTGCAAAAAGAGATAAAGAGAATGCCCTACGAAGTCAGAGAAAGATCAGATGGCAGCGTAGAAGTAGAAATGGGAGGCAAGTGGTATACGCCGATCGAGATATCTTCAATGCTTTTGCAAAAAGTGAAGTTGGATGCCGAAGAAAAGCTTGGCGAAAAAATTACGGACGCGGTCATTACCTGTCCGGCTAACTTTGATGATTCGCAGAGAAAAGCAACCCAAACTGCCGGAGAGATCGCTGGATTCAATGTTTTGAGGATCATCAACGAACCGACCGCGGCTGCTTTGGCTTACGGCCTTGGACGGAAAAATGCCGAAAAGGTTTTGGTTTATGATTTTGGCGGAGGCACTTTTGATGTGACCGTTTTGGATGTGTCGCCGGATACGGTAGAAGTTTTATCAACAGGAGGAGAACCTCACTTAGGGGGAGAAGATTTCGACCAGAAGATCATGAACTTTATTATAGAAGATTTTAAAAAGAAAGAAGGCGTTGACCTAGCTAAAGATAATTTGGCTTTGCAGAGATTAAAAGAGTCTGCCGAGAAAGCCAAGATAGAGCTTTCAACCTCCGGCCAAACTGCAATCAACTTGCCGTTTATTTCCGCTGACGCGACAGGTCCGAAACATCTTGATGAAAAAATCACCAAAGCTCAATTCGACAGCATGACCCATGATTTGGTGGAGCAAGCCCTTAGAAGAGTTGAGAAAACTTTAGCGGAAGCGAAAGTTTCCAAAGAGCAAATTAATGAAATCGTTCTGGTCGGAGGCACTACTTTGATCCCGCAGGTCAGCGATTCGGTCAAGGAATATTTTGGAAAGGAGCCTAATCGCTCCATCAATCCGGAGGAAGTTGTGGCTATGGGAGCGGCCATTGAGGCGGAAATTTTAAAAGCCCGTTCCGAAGGACGCGCGCCAGAGGGGGACATTAAAAGCGTTTTATTGCTTGATGTCCTACCCTTATCTTTAGGCATTGAAACTTTAGGAGGGATCAGCACCGTGGTCATCTCTAAAAATACAACTATTCCGACCGCTAAAACTCAAGTTTTTTCAACCGCGGCCGACAGCCAGCCTTCAGTGGAAATAAATATTTTACAGGGAGAGAGGCCGATGGCTGCCGATAACCGTTCGCTGGGCAGATTCATCCTTAATGGAATTCCGCCGGCTCCTCGCGGCATGCCTCAGATCGAAGTCGCTTTTGATATTGATGCTAATGGCATATTGACTACGACCGCTAAAGACAAGGCGACCGGCAAGACCCAGTCCATCAAAGTCCAAGGTTCCATCGGTTTAGCTAAAGAAGAGATCGAAAAGATGAAAAAAGACGCTGAAATGTATGCCGCACAAGACCAGAAAAAAAGAGATTTGATCGAAGCTAAAAATTTAGCGGAGAATATGATCTATACCGGAGAAAAGACCATGAAAGACCTTGGAGAGAAGGTTCCAGCTGAATTAAAACAGGAATCGTCCCAAAAAATAGAAGAATTGAAAAAGGTCAAAGATGGTGATAATATAGAAGAGATCAAATCCAAGACCCAGGATCTTTCTCAATCCCTTCAAAAGATCGGCGCCCAAATGTATCAGCAGCAAGGACCGCAAACCGGCCAACAGCCGGGCCAACAAGAGCCAAAGAAAGAAGACGGCCCTCAAGCTGAAGAAGGAGAATATAAGGAAAAGTAAAAATTAAAGCGTTTGCCGGCAGGTAAAGCGTAAAGCGTGTAATAGATTTTTGCTTTACGCTTTTCTTTTTAAGATTTAAACTTATTTTATGCAGGATTATTACGAAATTTTAGGCGTTGCCCGCAACGCTTCATCCGAAGATATCAAAAAAGCTTATTACAAGCTGGCTCATAAATATCATCCGGATAAAGGCGGCGACGAAAAAAAATTCAAGGAAATAAACGAGGCTTACCAAGTTTTATCCGATAAAGATAAAAGAGCCCAGTACGACCAATTCGGCCGGGTTTTTGAAGGCGCTCAACCAGGCGGCGGAGCCCAAGGAGGATTCGATTTCCAGGGATTTCAAGGAGGGATGCCCGGGTTTGATTTTGAAGGAACCGGCTTTGACAATCTAAGCGATATCTTTGAAGAAATGTTCGGTTTCGGATCGCCGAGGCAGCCAAGGAATAAAAAAGATTTTAAAAAAGGCAAAGATATTGAAATAGATCTGGAAGTTTCCTTGGAGGATATTTTGAAAGGGAAAGAAAAAAATATCAACTTGCCTAAAAATATAAAATGTTCCCGTTGCCAGGGAACGGGAGCAGAGCCGGGCAGCCAAGTTGAGGAATGTTTTTCTTGCAGGGGAACCGGCCAAGTCCAGCAGATCAAAAAAACTATTTTTGGATCGATCACCGGAAATACTATTTGTCCCGAATGCCAGGGAGAGGGTTACAAACCGAAAAAACCATGTAATGTTTGCAAGGGAGAAGGCCGCTTGAAAGGCGGAGAAGAAATAAAGATATTTATCCCTGCCGGAGTTGATAATAATCAAATGATCAAAATGGAGGGAAAGGGAGAAGCCGGCCGCCGTGGAGGAAAGCCAGGTGATCTTTATATCAAGATTTTCGTAAAAGATCATCCTATTTTCCAGCGCAAGGGAGACGATCTATACACCGTTTTGCCGATAGCTTTTTCACAGGCCGCGCTTGGAGAAGACGTAGATGTTCCAACCTTAGAAGGCAAGAATATTTTATTGAAAATTCCGTCCGGGACTGAATCGGGAAAAATCTTAAGAGTTTCCAATAAAGGCCTGCCTCATTTTTCCGGTTATGGATCGGGCAATCTTTATGTGGTTTTGGAAATAAAAACCCCGAAGAAATTGAACAAAAAGCAAAAAGACCTTTTGGAAAAATTGCGCCAGGAGGGAATTTAGTCATTTTGGCTTAGCAACGGCTTGATTAATTCGCCAAAATTTGGTATTTTTTAGTATTGTTGCATTGTTTTTCAGCTAGTTAAAACATCTGCCCCTATAACTCAATTGGTACCTGCCTGCCGGCAGGCAGGGAGTAACAGCCTTTTGTATTTATGTGTTAAAAGTCTAAAAGATAAAATATTTGCCCCTATAACTCAATTGGTAGAGTAACAGCCTTTTAAGCTGTGAGTTACAGGTTCGAGTCCTGTTGGGGGCACAAACTAATATTTTGAGCTGAGTGAAGAAAGCAGATATAGCCAAAAGGTTCGCCCGGCACCACATAGGGTGCCGGACAGCCCAGAACCCAACGTGGTTCTGGGCGAGTCCTGTTGGGGACACAACTTTCCTTAAACTTAAAATTTGGAACCTGGAACATCTAGGAGCCTTTTTCGTTTTTAAAGATATTAATTTATTAGTAAACTTTTAAGATCCTATGGCAACAACAATTTTATACCTAACCGCTTATTTTCTAGCTGGAGTTTTGCAGGATTTCCTTTTGACTTTGAATTGGCGTTTTGTTGCTAGCGAAAAAATCATTCCTGCTTCTTTTTTCTCTTTTGTCGTTACCGTAGTTTCCATGATCGTTTTGTATAATATTTTAACCGACCTCGACGGCCAAAACAGCGTTTTAGCTATTGTTGTTTATTCTTTTGGGATAGCAACGGGAACTTTTTTTGGAATGAAAATAGACATAGGAAAAAATAAGCAGAAGATCGCGTAAGGAGTTTTTTGATTTTTAAGTAAAATTCGATTAATATAATTGTAATGAAGCTTACCGATAAAATAGAAAAATCGATAAACTTTTCCGCCCAAAAACATTTAGGGCAAACGCGCAAGAACGGAGAATCTCCCTATATTGTCCATCCTTTTTCGGTTGCCTGGATCATCTCTGAATATACCGATGACGAAGATACTATCGTGGCTGGCTTGCTCCATGATATCTTGGAAGACGTGAAGGGTTGTTATTATCAGGATCTAGCTGAAAATTTTGGGGAAAAAGTGGCCGAGATAGTTAAAGGAGTTACCGAAGATAAAGATCCGAATATCGAACAAGACGGCAAAGATGATTGGCTGGAGCGCAAGCAAAAATATATCGATAATTTAAAAACAGCCAGGATCGAATCGGTTTTTGTGGCCGCCGCCGACAAGATCAATAATCTGAATTCAATGGCAATTGATTACCAAAAAACAGGCGAAAAATTTTGGGAGAAATTCGACTCTCCTCTGGAAAAAATGATCTGGTTCAAAGAAGAAGTTTTCAAGGTTGTGAAGCAAAGGATAGGCGGCAATGCAATATCGGATAAACTGGAAAAGACCTTACTGGAAACAAAAAAAGCGATTAACTTCGATCAATAAAAATATATGGCCTTCAAGCCATATATTTTTTGTTGTGAGAAATATTCTCTTGGTATTTTATTTGACAGAATACGATAAAAGTGCTATAAAATAGCCATAATATAATTACATTAATTTGTAAGCCGAGATTATCTTCGGCTTACAGTAATGTAATCCGGATAGTTCTCTTACAACAAAATTAGATGCAAAGTCTTATTCAATTTCAATCTCGTTTGAAAAAAATAAATTTTCGTAATGAATTTTACAGGAAAAATATAGATCTCCTGTCTAGGGCTAAAAAAGACCCCGAATCTAGGAATGAACTGATAAGCTCTTACAGGGATTTGGTGGCTAATATTGCTGCAGGATTCACATCGGATCCTCGAGACCTTTCCAAGTTGATAGAAAAAGGGGAAGAAGGGTTAGCTAAGGGCATTGACCAAGCTTGCCAAAGAGGCAGCGATGCTTTCAGAAAAAAAGGAAAGCTATATTCTTTTTTGAAAAAAACGATCCGAAAAGAAATGATCAAAAGCGCGGCCGCGCAGGAAATAATGCCCGGCATCGAAGATCTGAAACAGCATATTTCCTTTAGCAAGGCTAAGAATCCGGCAGTGGAGCAAGAGATAAAATTTCTTCCATCCAGGGAAAAAATAGTGATTAAGTCATTCTTTGGGATCGAAGGGTTTTCTTATCCTCTTGATGAGATTGCCAGCCAGATAGGAACGACGAAAAAGAACGTTAAAAGATTGATGACGAGAGGGATGATGAGACTTAGCGAGAAATTAAAAAGAAAGCTAGCTTAACAGCTAGCTTCGTGCATTCTAATCTGAATTGCACCACCCATAAAAAAACATACTCGCGTAAGGTAGAATAGTTGATAAGCTATTAACAACTAAAAACCAAGCGAGTATGCATCTTCAGTTTACCAAAGAGAATCGTT
>JBBABZ010000016.1:0-18238 GCA_041657385.1 Minisyncoccota bacterium
CGCTGGATCAGGGTTTCCCCCATTGTCCAATATTCTCGACTGCTGCCTCCCGTAGGAGTAGGGCCCGTGTCTCAGTGCCCTTGTTGGCGGACAAGCTCTTACTCCGCCTACCTGTCATAGCCTTGGTGAGCCATTACCTCACCAACTAGCTGATAGGACGCAGACTGCTTCCTAAGCGCCTTGCGGCTTTAATCGCTTTAAGGGCGATACCATCGGATATTACCCCATCTTTCGATGGGCTATCTCCGTCTTAGGAGTACATATCTACGCATTACTAACCCGTCTGCCGCTGCGCCTACAATTGATGTAATCACATATAGACACCGCTCGACTTGCATGCCTTATCCACGCCGCCAGCGTTCATCCTGAGCCAGGATCAAACTCTCAAAAAAATAACGAGACAACTCTAAAAAATCATCTAATACTTAATTTATTGTACTTTACGGTTCGTAGTAGTTAAATTATTAACTACTTTATTATTCAGTTTTAAAACTGCTTTCCTATGGCTCCGCAAACTTGCAGAAAGAAAAAATCAGGTGGCCCTGACTATTTTTCTTTTCTTCAGTGCGCGGTCTTCTTTCGCTTAGATCACAACAAATCTTTTGTTGTTTTCTTAGCCATTTTTTTTCGATGTATTATTATTTATTACTCTTTTATTTTTTCTCTGTCAAGAGTTTTTTGAAAGCCTATTCAAGTCTCTTAGGCATACAAGAAAAACCAATAAAAAAGTTTGTAATTTCCGTCTTTTTGGAGCCTCCTATTAGAATCGGACTAACATCTACTGTTTACAAAACAGTTGCTCTGCCATTGAGCTAAGGAGGCATATCTTAAATAGTTTTTCAGTGAAAGGGGTGCCATTGCCTGCCTGCCGGCAGGCAGGAGCTAAGGAGGCATATCTCTGCTTTCGCTACTAAACCATTATTTACCAGCTTTTAAAATATTTTTCAATGGTCTTTTTCTACAATCAAAAAAGAAAATTAGCCTTATTAGGCTAATTGTCTTTTATGTCAAAAAGTTTATTTTTTCTTTGATTTTTTGGAAGGGCTTTTACGCTTGGCGGTCGCGGAAACGGATGTCTTGATCTCTTTCCAATAATTATCGCTTTTTTTGTTTTCTATAGGATCTTGGGATCCGCTGGAAGAATTTTTTTTCGCTTGTTCTTTTCTCTCAGGAAAAATCTGGAAAAAATTATTTTTTTTCTCAACTCTTTTATGCAATATCTGTATCAAGTCAGTAGCTTTATTATCGGCTTTCAAAGATAAAACTCTAATTTTTGAAAGGATTTTTTGTAAAAATATTTCCGGCTTGGTTCCCTTTAGAGGATTAGCCTCTTGAATCTTTTTCTTCAGCCTCAAAAAATGTCCTATTGTGGATTTGTCGGAAACGTCTAATGCAACCAGCGAGGGTATTTTTCTCGCGATCATTACAACCAGCCCTAAAAAACTAGATGCAAGGACTATTTGAACTGCTAGAATTTGAAAGTTCATAACGGACAAACCTTTTTGGCAAAATATTCTCTCCTAATTTGGCAATATATTCATTGACCAGATCTTTGATGGTTTTATCAGGATCTTTTACCCAAGGCTGGGACAAAAGAACTCTCTCTTGCTTATACTTGCCTAATTTGCCTTCAATAATATTATTGATAATATTAGCTGGCTTGTTGGAATCCTTGAATTGTTCCAAAGCAGCTTCTTTTTCTTTATTCAAAATTTCTTCAGGAATGTCTTTTTCGCTGGCATAGATAGGATTGCCCGCGGCAATCTGCAAGCAAAGTTCATGGGCTAAATTGACGAAATCAGCGGACAAGGCGACAAAATCGGTTTCGCAACGAAGATCCAATAAAACGCCAACCTGGCTTCCCTGGTGGATATAGCTAGAAATTATTCCAGCATTAGCCGCACGATCGCTTTTTTTTTGGGCGATGCTTTGTCCTTTAGTTTTTAAAAACTCCCTGGCTTTTCCCAAATCGCCTTGGGCAAGATCTAGGGCTTTTTTACACTCGCTAACAGAGATGCCGGTCTCTTCTCTTAATTGCTTGATTTGATCAATGGTTACCATACTTTAAAATATCTAATTTTAAAATTGATACTAAATTATAATTCCTTATAATATCGGTTCTCTCTGCCAGATGGCAGGCCGAAAATTATTTTTTTTCTTCTTGAATTTTCAGACTGGGCCTTACTTCCGAAACAGCTTCTTTGATCTTACCTAAAATATATCGGACCGAAGAGACGGCATCGTCATTAGCTGGGATCGGATAATCGGCCAAGGTAGGATTAACGTTGGTATCGGCGAGAGCGATCACTTTTATTCCCTTATCGCGGGCTTCTTTAATAGCTATCGCATCTTTTTTCATATCCAAAGCAAACAAAGCTTCCGGCAGCTTGTCCATCTCTTTAATACCTCCAAATTTCATTTTCAATCTGGCGATCTCTTTATTCATCATTGATCTTTCTTTTTTGGTGTAATTTTTTTCAAAATCAACTTCTTTGGTTTTGGCTTCCAAATCTTTAAAATATTGAATTCTTTTTCTGATCTCCTCGAAATTGGTAAAAGTTCCTCCGATCCATCTTTCTTTGACATAAGGGAGCCCGCAATCTATAGCGGTTTCTTCCAGCATATCGCGCAAATGCACTTTGGTGCCAACCATTAAAACGGTTTTGCCGTCCATCACTATTTTGCGGATAAGGTTGATAGCTTCTTTCAAAGCTTGAGCCGATTTTTCCAAATCAATAAAGTGAACGGAATCTTTCACCTTTAAGATATAGGGTTGCATTTTGGGGTGGAGACGGGAGGTCTTGTGGCCAAAATTAACGCCGGCTTGCGACATTTCGTCGATTGATATTTGAAAATCTTTTATATCCATATCTGTTTGTTTTGTTTCTATAGCCATAATGCACGGATTATAGCAAAAGCCAAAATAAAAATCAACACCCTGTTAGAAATGCTATATCTCTGAGATTGTCGTGAGCTGTTGTCTACGCGCTACTATGAACAATTAAAAATTAATCAACTACTCCCAAGTCGTAAAAATCAAGGCCGGCGGTGGTAACCATTGTTTTGGTGCCGCCATACCAACAATCTGTTGTAGAATCTCCGCTGATATAAGAACCGGAACCAGTGATAAAATGATTGCCCTCAACAAAGAAAAAATCTCCCATACCGTCGATTGTCCACTCTTTTAATTTTGCGCCGCTGGCATCATATCTTGATATCTTTTTACTGCCGTCGTCATAAGAATAAAAATAAGTTCCATCGGAGACGGAAGCGGATAATGGCAGGCCGGTATCCTGCCGCGTCAAAGTATTTCCGCTGATCTCAAACTTTGAAAGGTTCCATTCAACTTTATTCCCATTGCTCCTATTATGAACAACGCCGTATAAATAAGCACCGTCTGAAAAAGCCAAATCTAAATATTTTTTCCCATTCATCGCAATGGTCATATCAACACAATCACTAAAGTTTAAATCGCAACGAGTAATTACTCCATTAGCTGGGTCCTGCCAACACGAATAAGAATTACTGGTACATCCTAATTGACCATAGTAAAGAAAATTTCCAACTCTCACAACGGACCACCTTATCCTTTCAGAATATAACGTGCCAGGCACATATGGAGTATTTAATGTTGACTTCACTCTGAACTGGTTAAGGCCTGTTCTTTCCAGCCTGGAAAGTGAAAAGTTATAAGTGGAGCAAGGAGTATAATAGCCATCGTAGACTAAACTTAGGCTAAGGTCATGGCTAATAGGATTATATGTTGCTTTTTCGTAACGATGATTTTTTAAATTTGTAGCTGCCTGCCCTGATAAAGAATTAAAACCTAATAAAGAAATGACACTAACTTCGCCTCTGTTGTTCACCATCGTCTGCCAGGTACTCGTACTGACGCAAGCGGAGCCGACGCAAAAACTGCCGCTGACAGTGGTTGTTGGCCCGCCGATGACCGTGCCTCCTTCAAAGTCTCCTTGATAGTTAAGATGCAAAGTATCGTTCAAACCATGAACTAAGGCTCTTTGGGTTGTCGTTGATCCGACGGACCGTCCATCATTAGTACCGATGACGAAATCAGAACCTTGGACGCTTAAAGTGCCCCCGATGGTCAAGCTTCCCGTCTTGGTCTGGGCGACGCTGCCCGTGTTCAAAGGCGCGCTCACGGTTACCGGCATCGTGCCGGACGGCTCTGTCCAAGCCAAAGTGAAATACCCGGCCGAAAGGGTTAAGACTAAAACCGCGGCTATGAGAGGCAGAGATGCCGAAGAGATATGAAAAAATTTAGGCATAATTCTTTTTTATTATTGTGTTAATGGTTAAACTAATTTCTAATATACCATTAAACGGCTCAATAAGCTTGTGGATAATATTTTTTCTAAAAATTCTGTTTAATATTTCCAGGACAGACAACGTCCTTGCAATTTTGGGTAAATTTGCTAATATTAGCAATTGTAAATCAATAAATTACTTATTATGAAAAAAGATATCCATCCAGCTTATTATCCCAATGCTCATATCCGCTGTTCCTGCGGACAGGATTTTGTTTTGGGCTCAACCAAGGAATTCACCGAGGTTGAAACTTGCTCAAAATGCCATCCTTTCTTTACCGGTGAACGCAGGTCCATCTCTAAAGTAGGCCAAGTCCAGAAATTCAAGGACAGAGCAGAAAAAAAGAGCAGCAAAAAGTAAAACTAGCAAATTGTTATGCCAGAAGAAGCAAGGGCAATTAGCGCTATTATTTTAGAAATCAGAGCCGGCGTCGGAGGAGACGAAGCGGCTCTTTTTGCTTCCGATCTTTTAAGAATGTATACTCGCTATTCCCAAAATCAGGGCTGGAGCGTTACCACTTTACATTCAAACCCTACTGAATTGGGCGGCATAAAAGAAATCATTTTGGAAATAAAGGGTCCGGACGCCTATAACAGCTTAAGATATGAAGGCGGAGTCCATCGCATTCAAAGGATCCCAAAAACCGAGAAAGCCGGAAGAGTCCATACTTCCACTGCCACCGTAGCGATTATGGCTAAGCCTGACGCAACTCAAATGAATCTAAGGCCGCAAGATATAAGAACCGACTATTGCAAAGCTTCCGGTCCCGGCGGCCAATATGTGAACAAAAGAATGTCGGCTGTGCGCTTGACTCATATCCCTACCGGGTTAGCAGTGTTCTCTCAAACAGAACGAAGCCTTGCTCAAAACAAAGAAAGCGCTATGAGCCTTTTGCTGGCCAGACTGCTGGAAAGAGAAGAAAAAGAGGCAAGCGCTAAATTCGGAGACGCCCGTAATGTCCAAATCGGCACAGCTTCCCGTGAAGAAAAAATTAAAACATATAATTTCCCGCAAGACCGCATTACCGACCACCGCATCAACAAAAATTTCCACGGCATTGAAAAAATAATGGATGGCAAAATGGAAAAAATAGTGGAAACCATGAAAAAATCAGGCATTCAATAAACTCTCCGGGTTAAAAATCCGCCCAAAAAGCGGGCTTAAAGTATGGTATTCGGAACGTTTGAATTTTTTATTTTTTTAGCGTCCGTAATTTCCATATATTGGACTCTCAAATCACATTCAGCGTTTCGACGCTTATTTTTATTATCAGCCAGCGCATATTATTACTGGTTGATAGACGAACGTTTTGTCGGCCTGCTTGTCGCCGCCGCTTTAATCACCTATTTAACAGGATTGGCCGCCTCCAGCCAGCGGACAGACCGCTTAAGAAAAACCCTGTACTGGACTGGGATTGTAGCCAATCTGGGAATTCTGTTTTGGTTTAAATATTATGATTTTTTCCGCGTTTCGGCCCAGTCTTTTTTCGCTTCGATTGGACTGCCGGCAACTCTTCCCTTCTGGGAAATAATCTTTCCGATCGGGGTTTCCTTTTATACCTTCCGAATGATCTCTTATCTTGCCGATTTGTTGCGCGGAAAATATAAAGAGGAGCGGTCGATGCTTGATTTCGCCGTTTATGCCTTCTTTTTCCCTTATCTGCTTGCCGGTCCGATCGTGCATGCGAACGATTTTTTGCCGCAGTTAAAAAATGGCGGGCCGTTTCAATTAAAAAATTTATCCGCCGCAACCGCCCTATTTTTTCTGGGACTATTCAAAAAAATAGTTATTTCCAGCTGGCTTGCCGAAACACTTGTTGAAAACGCTTTTGCCGTGCCGGAACAGATCGGTGCGGCAACAGCTTGGCTGGCGGTGCTGGGATATACTTTGCAAATTTATTGTGATTTTTCAGGCTACAGCGATATTGCTATCGCCTGCGCCATGTTTATGGGTTTTAATCTTGCTCCAAATTTTAACTTTCCCTATCGCGCAAGATCATTGGCGGAATTCTGGCAACGCTGGCATATAAGCTTCTATTCATGGATGCGCGACTATATTTACATACCGCTGGGCGGAAATCGCGCTGGGAAATTAAGGAATTACGCCAATGTGCTAATCGTTTTCATTCTATCTGGATTATGGCATGGCGCTGCCATCCATTATCTGGCCTGGGGATTATGGCATGGTATCGGCATGCTTTTTCAGCGCATTTGGAAGCATATATATATCGTTTTCACGCCGGCTTCAATAACCATAAAATCTTTACCTAAAATAATATTACGTTCCTTCGCCGATATTGGCGGATGGTCTGCGACTTTCTTATTTGTAAGCCTGGGATGGATATTGTTCCGGTCTGAAAATATTGAACGAGCACAAGCCTTGGCCTCATCGCTTTTAAAATTTAATACCAGTACTCTTATCCCAACGGCAACCCTGCTCATTCTTTGCGCAATTTTTTTATTCATCGTCTTCGAAAAAGAAACGCTTTCTTTAATAACTAAAATACAAGATCGCTTACCAACAATGGTCTGGCTGCTATTTTGGATCGCCGCCAGCCTAATAATTTACCGTTTGGCGCCGCAAACCGTCCCGCCATTTATTTATTTTTCTTTTTAAAAAACTTATGAACCCTATCAATAAAATCATAATTCTATTAGTTGCGCTTGCGATCATAATCCCCGTCGCTAATGCCGAAAAATTATTACGCTGGCTGCCCCCTTATGGAGCTAATGCCAGCAATGTGTTCCAATCTTCAGGAGCCGATATGGCGCGCCTGGCCTTAACGCTTGATCCAAACAAGACTGATCAGGCTTCAGTTGCCCAAACCGATGGACAAAAAGAAATAGCTGATGGCCAAGAAACGCCTCAATCTAAAAAATTTGAACCTCCGGCAAAACCTTACCGTTTTTTGATCGTAGGAGATTCGCTTGTGGCGGTAGCGGGCGGATTTGGAGATATTATAGAACAAAAACTCGTGGCCTTCAGCGAAACTGCGGTGTTGCGCAAAGGAAAAGTTTCCAGCGGCTTATCAAGGCCTGATTATTTTGATTGGAATAAAGAAGCTGAAACAGCAATCTTGTCATTCAACCCGAATATCGCAATAGTTATGATGGGAACAAATGACGCCCAATCATTTGAGATCATGCGCGACGGGAAAAAACAAGCGATCGCATACGGCACATCCCAATGGGATGAAGAATATTTGCTCCGGGCAAAATCGTTTATCAACAAATTTACCAATCGCGGCATTATTTTATATTGGATAGGATTGCCGGCCATGCGCGATCCGGCTTACGCGGAAAGGATAAAGCATGTCAGCGAATTGCAAAATAACGCGGTTCAGCTTGACACGATGGCTAAGTTTATCTCCGCGGAAAAACTTATGTCGGCTGGCGGAAACGCTTACCAGCCGTTTATGGCTGACCAGCAAGGGATCATGCGCGCTACGCGCAATCCCGACGGGATCCATTTGAGCTATTTCGGCGGCACAATTCTTGTTGAAAAAATACTAAACGAATTAAAAAAGGATATAAGCCTTATCTATGCGGAGCCGGAATCAGCTTCGGAATCGGAAACGCAAAACCCGCAGTAATGCGGGTTTTGCTTTAGTTTATTTTTTGATCTTCTTCTAGCTCTTTATAATCCCAACGCCTCAATCGCTGCAATGTCATCGGCATAGCCGTCTGCAATTTTCATCGCGCTATCGCCATAAAAACGGTATTTAACATTAGTCGAGCCGGAAAAATAGATCATTGCCGATTTCCATTCACCATCGCGAGTTTTGCTTTTTGCGCCATAGTCAGATAGATATAAAGCCGTTGCCAGAAAGGCATCGCTGATGTCCCATGGATCGCCGGGCTTTCCGGTTATAGCCTCAATCCTGCTCCGATAGCTCATCCATGTTGATGGGATGAACTGCGCAGGGCCCATTGCCCCTCCCCAGCCGAAACTCATTGGACAAGAAACTCTGGTTTCGTGAGGATCTCTGGAAACTCCAGCAGTAATAGTTTTAAAAGGAGGAACATCCCGAGTCGGGCTCATCACTTTTGATACAGATTTGCCAGTTGAGATAAAAACACCGGCTCCGGTAGTATCGTTCCTTAAATAGCATTGGCCGACATTTTTTCCGATATTGGATTCTTGAGTAAGAATTGCCAGTACCATTGCCGGACGAATTCCCACAATGCCTGCCACTCTTTTGGCGAGCTGATAAGCTTCGCCGAAAGTAGGCGCATTAGGGATGCCGGCCAAATCGAAAATCCTAGACCTGATTTCTGCTGCTCTTTTAGCTAAATTTTGCTGCTCTTTTAGCTGTTGATTATACTGGGCTTCGGTCAATCCTAAATAGTATTCTTTATCTTTTTTAGTTTGGGTATTCTGCTGTTTTTGTATTTCTCTGATCGCTACTGTATTCTTTAATTCTTCGGTTTGATCTTCCAGGGAGGATTTCTGCGTTTTAAGATATTCTTTCATGTCCTCTATCTGGATTAAAAGGTCATGATTTTTGCTGCTTAAATTCTCCAGATAAACTAAATTGTCGTAAAAATTGGAAAGAGTATCGTTGGCCATGATTATTTCCAAGTCTGATTTCTGATCTTCTTCGTAAGCCGCCCGTAAAACTAAAACGATCTTTCCTTTTTGGTCTTCAATATCTTTAGAGGTCTTATCAATGGATTCGTTGGTATCGCCTATTTGAAAATTTAAATTTTTGATAGCCAGATTGGATTGGTTTATCTGATAGCCCAAGTCTTTAACTTTCTTATCCAAGCTGCTAACTTGATTTTTCAAAGTCTTTTTCTCTTGGGCGGTCTGGGCCACTTCTTTTTCAACTTGAGCTTTTTTTTCTTCGAAATAGCTTTGGCAGTCTTCAAGAATTTTCTTGCACTCTGTTTTTTCAACTTTATCGCATTCAGCTTCTATCTGGCTATCGTCGTTGCAAACATTGTCCAAATTCAAGCTTGTCTGCTGTGCAAAAACAAAAATGACCGGTAATAAAAAACCAGTCATTGTTGCTAAGGCTAAAAGCCTCAAATTTGTTTTATTGGCGTTTATAAAAAACATTTTATTTGGAACTGCCTTCCTCCAAATCGCCCTCTTCTTTCTTTTTCTTCTCTACTTTCTCAATTGCGTCCAATCCTTCTTCAGCTACCGGTTTAGCCAATTCTTCTTCTACTTTTTCCGGTTCCATCACCTTAACAACGGTTTCTTCCATACTATCCATTACTTTAATGTTTTCCGGCAAAATAAGATCTTTGACTAAAATGGAATCTTCGAAGGTATTCAAGCTGCTGATATCAACTTTGATACTGTGAGGTAAATTTTGGGGAAGAGATTTAATTTTTAACTCTTGCATATTTTTAAGCAGGGTCCCTCCCAATTGCAGGGCTGGCGCGCTGCCAACGAATTCCAAAGGTATGGAAGCCTCAAGTTCTTTGCTTAAATTCGGCTGGTAAAAATCAATATGGATAGGATCGGAAGAGATCGGGCCATAACCAACATCTTTAATTAAAACAGCGTATTCTTTTTTTTCAGCTCCTTCGGCTTTCAAGGTGATCATCGTGTTCTCTCCTGCTTCTTTAAGAACCTTTTTAAATGCCTTCAGGTCAATCTCCAATAAGGCATTCTTAATTTCCGGACCATACAAAATAGCTGGAATAATTCCGGTTTTTTTCAAGATTTTAGTTTTCTTGCCCTGTATTTTTCTTATTTTTGCTTCAAGTGAAATCATAAAGTTTATACTGAATTATAATCTGATTCTTAAACGAAACAGGATTAATCAATCTTGAATTCGTTGGAATAAAAAGTTTTATCTGCTTTAAATGGATCCCCTGCGTTGCAGCCAATGCAGGCAGGTAAAGCTAAACGATGAAAATCTGACTCTAAAAAGTCTTTCCACTGGCTAAGCTCAATGCCTCGGCCTATTGTTCCAAAAAAATCAACGCAATCGGCGGCTACATTTTGTTCTTCGCATTTAGCTAATGGATAGTCTTTCCAAGACCCGTCTTTTTTCTGGATATAGTAAGGATAACAGGAAGAAAAGCAAATTTTTGTCGGCGTATAGCTTTTAATATTAAGCCTTAACAAACTTTCATCTTTTGCGTATTCTGTTTTTTGAGTGGCAATTGATAATTGTTTTTTCCACCCATAAAACCATCCCGCCAAACCTATTGAAACTATTAATAGCCCGGCAACCAAAAATATTAGCTCCTTTTTGCCTAAAAAAGAATTATTTGGTTGATCCATATAATTTATCGTGGTCTTACCCTAGCTGTTAAGCCAAGAATAAAGACTCGCAAATTATTTTTTGATTATAAACCTTTTATCTAATTCTTGCAATACTTCAACGATTCCGCCATATTCCAACTCGGAATAGGGCAACATCGCCGAACCGAAAAACCCCTGTCTCCTTATTTCTTCAGCCTTTCGGGAAACTTGGGTCCTGACATAGTCCCAATATGGATGATCAAAGGCATCGGCCGCTTCTGTTAGTTTTCCATCATGCACGCAATAAGCGGCTGCGCTGACGACCGGAGGCCCATCGAAGAAAGAAATGTCCGAATTTTGTCTGACCGGCATCAACGGACCGTTATGGGATCCCCTCATAAATCCAGCAACGAAAGCCCCGATATTATAAGGAGATAAAATTTCACCCGTCCCCGGAAAATCTTTCTGGGTCCTGACCAGCATCACTGGATCATCTTTACCTGTATATTTTCCGGCAATATTCCTTAAACGGGTCGTGCTAACGGATGCTATTTGTTCTCCGCTGGCACGAGAGTATACTCCTTCAACAAAAAATCTTTCGGTATCCCTTAATAAGACCGCTATATCATAAATATCTTCAGGGGTATTAAGCTCGATGACCCTATCAGCTTCGGTGTAGCTGGCATCTAATATCCTAAAAGTAAACCCTTTTCTCAATTTGGAAGATAAAAGCAGTCCGGCATTATGCATCGGGTCGCAAAAAGATAAATAATTGGGCATATTAAATGCTCCAGGGTCTGTTTTGTCGGCAGCCAATAATAAAAATGGTTCTGCCGGCCTCTCCTCAAATTCCAGCTCAGCTACGGCCGGGCCCATGCCTTTCACGCTGCCTTTGAAATCTTGTTTCAAAAGATCTTGCTTAGCTCCATAGAGCCCTTGAGATATGGCAACCTTGCCTCCAGCCAAAAAAGCATCCCAGCAAACTCTGTGGACCTTCTCGTTCAACGGTCCGCCGGTATGGGTGGAAAGAATGGCGATATCGTCACCGGTATAAGAAATTTTATAGTCAATGAAAATTCCTTTGCTTTTCGATCTGATGTGGTCTTGGACTGCAGCCAACAAGCTGCTTGAAGGCTTTATATGCCCCCCAATACTGCCGATATCCGCTTTGATCACGCTTAGTGTTGTCTTCATTTGAAATAACTTTGAACAGCCAATGGCGAGCGATATAACAATATCGCCATCAACAAATTTAAAAATTTTATTCTATTAAAGTCATTATACCAAAAAAAACAAAAGATAAAAAAGACGAACTTATCCACCATTACCGTTAGATAGATATCGATCCGGTCTTCACGTTAATTCCTTCTTCCTCGACCAAATGATTGTCTTTTTCTCCCAGCAAGCCAGTTGTCGCACCCCTGATAAGAAGGGCATATTTAGAGTTGGTTAGCCCTAATCTTATGGAATATTCGATATCTCCGGTCCTTATCAAGCCAGAAATAAACCCAGAGCCAAAAGAATCCCCAGCTCCCGTCTCGTCGATTATTTTAAATTTTTTCAATTTCGCTTCGTATGTCTTTTTTCCGCTTATCACCACAACGCCATCTTTTCCTTTTGTCATCACGCTAATTCCTGAATGTATTTTGGCTAATTTTAAAATTATCTCCCTTTCTTCTCCATAATCAATATTCGTAAGATTGGATGCTTCTTCCTTGTTTAAGATCAACACATCTATTTTCCCTAAGATCTCTCTTACTTCTGTTTTCGGCATTTTTATCTGCGAATTGCCAAGGTTAGCCGCCGTCTTTATTCCATTTTTCCGGGCAAAGGCCAGAATGTCTCCGGTCTCGCCGCTCAATTTACCGGACAATGGCGCCAAATAAAACCAACTAGCCCTTAAGTCTTCCGGGATATCTTCTTTTTTTAATAATTCTGAAGCTCCGCGATAAGCCAAAACAGTCCTGTCTTCCGCAACGCTATCCATTATCACTGAATTGTTGGTCAGCTTTTCTCCGGTTTTTTTGACCAAACTCGAATCAATACCCCGTTCGTTCAAATATTCGATTATCTCTTGCCCTAATATATCTTGCCCTACCATCCCGCAATAAGCTGTTCTAAAGCCTTGTTTTTTAAAAGTAACGGCTGTATTCACTCCTCCTCCTCCAAAACCAAAATACATATCATTAACATCCAATTTCGACCCAAGATTAAAACAATAAGCTTTCCCGGAAATGGATCTATTGTCTTTCCTAATGATGTTTTTCGGCATCAATACCTCAATATCCAAAGTGGCAGAACCGAAAGTAACGACATCAAACATAATTTTTTAGAATGATATTTTTAATATGACATAAAGCAGGTATGCCCGCCCTCATCAGAGAGAGCATCTGCCATACTTTTGCTTATTTCTTTAGATTAGACAAACTGAAGATCGTTCTCATCACTGAATCTGGATTAAGAGACATGCTTTCTATCCCTTCCCCCATTAAAAATTCAGCGAAATCGACATAATCGGAAGGCCCCTGGCCGCAAATACCGCAATACTTCCCTTTTTCTTTGCAAATTTTGATGGCTTTCCTGATCAGTTCTTTTACCGCTTCGTTTTGCTCATTGCCGATCTTGGCAATAAAACCGGAATCGCGGTCCAATCCTAAGGTCAGCTGGGTCAGATCGTTGGAACCGATGCTCATTCCGTCAAAAACCTCTAAAAATTGCTCGGCTAAAATAACATTGGCAGGAATTTCACACATAACCATTATCTGCAAACCGTCTTTGCCTTTTTCCAATCCGTTTTCGGCCATGATCTCCACCACTTTTTTCCCTTCTTCAACAGTGCGGCAAAAAGGGATCATGGTCCAAACATTGGTTAATCCAAATTCTTCGCGGACTTTTTTGATCGCCTGGCATTCCATTTCAAAAGCCGGACGAAAATTTTCATCATAATAACGGGAAGCGCCTCTCCACCCGATCATCGGATTGGATTCTTCCGGTTCATAAGCCGCGCCGCCCACCAATGCCTTATACTCATTGGTCTTAAAATCTGAAAAACGCACGATCACCGGCTTTGGATAAAAAGCCGCTCCGATCTGGGCTATTCCTTCAGCTAGTTTGCTGACAAAAAAATCTTTTTTGTCTTTGTATCCGAAGGTCAGCTCATTGATCTTTTTCTTCAATTTTTCATCTTTGATCTTCTCAAAATTATACAAAGCCAGCGGATGAACTTTGATCTTATCGGCAAAAATAAATTCTATTCTGGCTAAGCCAACTCCGCTATTGGGTAAAAAGGAAGCTTTAAAAGCCAGATCAGGAGCGCCCACATTAAGCATTATTTTGGTATTAAGCTGGGGCAATTTCCCTAGGTCGTATTTTTTGATCACAAACGGAACTTTTCCGGCGTAGACCCTGCCTGATCCTTGACTGCAGTCAACCGTCACTTCTTGCCCGGTCTTTAAAGATTTTGTCGCATTTTTGGTCCCAACAATACAAGGAACGCCGAGCTCTCTCGAAACAATAGCTGCATGGCATGTTTTTGAACCTTCGTTAGTAACAATAGCTGAGGCCATTCTCATTATAGGCATCCAATCCGGATCGGTCATATTAGTAACCAAAACTTCCCCTGATCTGAATTGGCTGATCTGGGCGACGTTAGGAATGACCCTGATCTTGCCTTGCCCGATCTTGTTTCCCACAGCGATCCCATTAACGATCGGCTCCGCTTGAGGCTTGATCTCGTATTCTTGGTATTCCTGTTTATTATTTTGCAAAGAGTGGATCGTTTCCGGACGGGATTGGACGATGAACAGCTCTTTCGTTTTTCCATCCTTGGCCCATTCTATATCTTGCGGATTTTGATAATGTTCTTCTATCTGGCAAGCCCACTTTGAAAGCTGCAGAACCTCATCGTCGGTCAAAGAAAATTTAGCTTGGTCCTTTAAAAGGACAGATGCTTCTTTTAAGCCGTTTGTCTTGGCGTAAACATATTTTTTTTCTTTGCGGCCTAAAGTTTTAACGATGATCGATCTTTTTCCGAGTTTTTGAGTCGGCTTAAAAACATAAAATTGATCGGAAGTAATACGGCCTTTGACAATAAGCTCTCCGACTCCATAAATAGAGCTGATGGAAACGACATCGCGAAAACCGCTTTCAGTGTCTAGGGTGAACATTATTCCAGCCGAAGCTATGTCAGATCTGATCATTTTCTGCACGCCAACCGACAAAGCAACCTTTAAATGATCGAAACCTTTTTCTGCCCGATAGACAAACGCTCTTTCCAAATAAAGAGAAGAAAGACACTTCTTGATCGCAGACAGCAAAGCTTCTTTGCCGGAGATGTTCAAATAAGTTTCGTGCTGGCCGGCGAAAGAAGCATCGGCCAAGTCTTCAGCAGTGGCTGAAGAACGAACAGCAACAACAAGGTTTTTTTGTTTGTAATAATCACTCAATTTTTGGTAATTAGAGGCTATCTCCTGCTCCATTTCTTTGGAAAATTCTCCTTTTAAAACAAGGTCTCTGGCTTTTCTGCTTGTTTCTTTAAGCGATCTTAAATTTTTATAATCAAGCTTTTTGAAAAGATCGGCCAGGTCCTGATCGATCTTGTTGTATCGCAAATAGCTCCAAAAAGCGGTTGAGGTCAACGCAAAACCGTTAGGGATATTGATGCCGAGAGAGGTTAGCTTGGAAAACATTTCTCCCAAGGAAGCATTTTTGCCTCCAACCAAAGGAACGTCTTTTTTTATTATTTCCTCAAACCACAAGATCTGTTTTTTTTCTTTGCCTGCTGTTTCCATGATTTTATCTTTTTTAGATATTTTAATTCTTTTTAAATTAAGAGCCTTGTGAAAAAAGCTCCTTAAAAATATTTATCAAATAATCATATTTAAAGATCATCGCCAAAGCTAAAAACAAAAAGAAAATTGTAAAAATAAAATCCAAAAAAGCGCTGCCGGATTCTTTTTTCTGGAATATTTTTTTGATCGTTGTCATCGGATGGTTAACGGCTATAAAACTAATTTTTCTTTGATCATCTTAATGCTATCAGGGTTGGCGACATTGGACAAATCCCCCATCTCTTCTCCCAAAAAAATATTCTTCAAAAGAAGGCGCATCACTTTGCCGGAACGGGTTTTTGGCAGATCCGGGACTATCACGATCTTCTTCGGCAAAGCGATCGAGCCTATTTCCTGCTTGATTTGCTCAGCGATCTCGCTTTCCAGCTCATTCTCTTTTTTTTGCGAACGCGGCACGGCGAAGATCACGGGAATTTCCCCTTTGATCGGATCAAAAACTCCGATCGCCGCCGCTTCCGCAAAATCGTCCAGCTTTAAAACAGCTCTTTCCATTTCACTGGTAGTCAAGCGATGCCCGGCAATTTTGATCATATCATCGGCGCGGCCGGTAATCTTGATCATTCCTTTTTTGTCTTTGATGGCAGTGTCTCCCGGAAAGTATATCTTATCGCCGTATTTGGCCCAATAAGTTTCGCGATATTTATTATTGTCTTTATAAATACCGGTCAAAAGCGACGGAGGGAAAGGAGGCAATAAAACCAGATTGCCTTTTTGGCCGGCCAAACAAGGCTTTCCTTGGTCGTCTAAAATTGCTGTTTTAATTCCCGGCAAAGGCAAACCAACAAACCCAGGTTTAAAAGGACCGACTCCAGGCAAAGAGCTTACCGCAACGCTGCCGGTTTCCGTTTGCCACCAAGTATCGATAATGGAACATTTCTCTTTGCCTATTTCTTTATAATACCACTGCCAAGCTTCTTCGTTCAAAGCTTCTCCAACCGATCCCAATAATTTTAAAGTGTCAAGATTATAAGGCTTTAAAATTTCCGTTCCGTATTTCATAAACATGCGTATAGCGGTCGGCGCCGTATATAAAGCGGTCACGCCGTATTCCTGGATGATCTGCGCCCAGCGGTCAGGTTCCGGCCAGTCGATGGCTCCTTCAAATATTAAAAAAGTGGCGCCGTTCAACAGCGGAGAATAACAGCTGTAAGTATGGGCGCTGACCCAGCCCATATCAGCCGTGCTCCAAAAAACATCTCCCGGCCGATAGTTAAAAACCCATTTACCGGTGCTGTAAGCCTGGACGGTATAACCGCCCATTGTATGATAGATCGGCAAAAATTGGCCGGCTGTGCCGCTCTCCGGCAAGACAAATAAAATATCTTCAGCGCCTGTTTGTTCGGCAGGACAATGGTCTGTTTCTTTTTTAACCAAATCATCATACCAAAGATCCTTTTCAGCATTCCAATTTATTTGATTGCCCAGCCGCTTCACAACTAAAACTTTTTCCACTTGCGTTCCTTTGATCCCTTCATCAGCCTTATCTTTTAAAAGGACTTCGTGCCCGCGGCGGTAATAACCGTCGGCGGTGATCAAAATTTTTGCTCCGACGGTATCAAGTCTGACCTTTAAAGCCTGTGAGGAAAAAGCGGAAAAAACAACGTTATGGATCGCCCCGATCCGGGCGCAAGCCAGCATGGAAACAATGACTTCCGGGATCATCGGCAAATATATTCCAACTGTGTCTCCCTTTTTTACTCCCAAACTTTTCAAAACATTAGCTAACCGGCTAACTTTCCGCAGAAGATCATTATAGGTGATATATTTCGATTCTTCCTCAACTGGCTCCGGCTCCCAGATCAAAGCGATTTTATTTTTTATATTTTCAAATCCCAAAGGATTATTTTCAAAAATATTGGAAGTGATATTTATCTTGCCTCCTTTGAACCACTGGAAATAAGGAGGGTTATGGACAAATGCCTTTGACCATTTTTTGAACCAAAAAAGCTCTTTGGCTTGTTTTTCCCAAAATTTTATAGGGCTCTTGGCCGCTTCTTTATAGAACGATTGATTTTTTACCCAAGCTGTTTTTTTGAATTCTTTAAATGGCAAATAAATTTTTTCTTTCATATATTTTATGGAGCTGATACTGAAAAATAATCTGGCAACAGTGATTTATTAAATCGTTTATTCTCTATTATAGCCTAAATAAAAATGCGACGAAACCCCCGAAATTCTGCACAGCCATCAACAGCATAAAAACTGCCGCAGGCTTGGCTTGCGGCAGTTAGAATTTTTCGTATTTTTGTAATTTGTTAAAAAGACCGGACGGCGCGCACGCTGCACCAGGCATTTTTGCCAAAACTCCCTTGAGAGCCATTACCAAATTGCTGCCCCCACGCGTTATTTGTATTAGCCTCCGACGAACTCCAAAGGCAACCACTGGCGCCAATCGCTACGCGATTTATATACAATATGTTCAGCTCATCTTTCGACGGCAGATACCAGTCGCTGTAACCATTCAAATCCAGGTCATAACATATTTCAGTCGCATAACTTCCTACTCCTTGATTGGCAACAGCGGTATTTGTATTCGCATTTCCTGTGCCTAGTGCTGTTGCTATTGCGCCTGTATTTGTATAGCTTCCATTATACCAAGTTACCCCAGTGCTTTGGTCGCTCGCCGCCGCTATCAGTCCGTGTGTTTCTCCTTCTATATATCCCGGATCTCCAACCTGGAAGATGTAAGCAACAATGCCTCCTTGGTAGCTGTCGCCAACGGCCAGATTTACCGCCCACTGAGCATAGACCGTCAGGTCGGCGGTGACGGCGGTGGTGGCGCCAAAGGCAGTGCCGCTGCCATCGGCAGCGGTATTCCAGCTGTCGAGCGCATACCCGGCTTTGGCGGGCGCGGTTGG
>JBBABZ010000017.1:0-15919 GCA_041657385.1 Minisyncoccota bacterium
TCCCCAAAAATTTTCTGGGAAGACTGTCAAATTAAGTTCATTTATCCGAAGATAAACTTCCCCTCTCGAGATTTCACCCGAAAGAACAGAAATCCAATAATCTGCTTAAAAATTCAGTCTCCGTCTTCTTGGAGAAAAAATATAACGAAGGGACGGAATATTAACCGTCTATCCATCAGAATCGCCTTTCGGCTTATCCTAAGGACCGCCTAACCCTTGGTTGATCTTCATTGCCAAGGAACCCTTGGATTTACGGTGTTCCAGATTTTCACTGGAATTGTGGTTACTCATGCCAACATTCTCACTTCTTAACGCTCCACCAAACCTCACGGTTCAGCTTCATTGCGATAAGAACGCTCCTCTACCAACTTATCCTGCATGGCAAGATAAGTTCCTTGTCTTCGGTATTAAGCTTTAGTCCCGGTAATCTCCGGCGCAAGACCCCTTAGCTAGTAAGCTGTTACGCACTTTTTAAAGGGTAGCTGCTTCTAAGCTAACCTCTTAGCTATCTGGGGGGTCTCACTTCCTTAAGATACACTTAGCTTAAATTTGGGGACCTTAGACGAAGGTCTGGGCTTTTTCCCTCACGACTATAGAGCTTAGCCCCTATAGTCTAACTCTTCCTAAAAAT
Source organism: Minisyncoccota bacterium (assembly GCA_041657385.1). Classification (GTDB taxonomy): domain Bacteria; phylum Patescibacteriota; class Minisyncoccia; order Minisyncoccales; family JAQTVQ01; genus CAIMDX01. Next base: position 632 of record JBBABZ010000017.1, read on the forward strand.
GGTATCGGTATTCGCAGTTTGGTAAAAAGACCTGGACAAGTCCAAGGAATTTTTTCCAGCGCTCTACCCCCGATACTTTACAAAGGAAGGCTAGCCCTAAAGCTATTTCGAGGAGAACCAGCTATTACCAAGCTCGATTAGCTTTTCACTACTTACCACAACTCATCCCAGAGTGTTGCACAGCTCACGAGTTCGGTCCTCTTTTCTCCTTTCGGAGAAATTCAACCTGGTCATGGTAAGCTCGCTTGGCTTCGGGTCTTATCTTTTCTCTTAAACGCGCTATTAACACTCGGTTTCCCTACGCCTTCAGGCCATAAGCCTTTAGACTTAGAGAAAAGATAAACTCGTTGGCTCGTTCTGCAAAAAGTACGCCATGACCCCGTCCCAATTTCGAAACGCAATAACAAAAATCTTTCTGCTTAAAAAAGCAAAAAAACTCAAATTATTTGTGTGTCAAAATTGGAACAGGGCGCTGACTTTTTGTGGGCAGGATAGTTTCAGGTTCTATTTCACCGGGGTCACCCCCCTACTTTTCACCTTTCCCTCACGGTACTTGTGCGCTATCGATGACCAGATTATATTTAGCCTTGGCAGGTTAGTCCTGCCTGTTTCCCGCCAGGTTGTCTTGGCCTGACGGTACTCAAGATAATTAACAAAGAGCGCGAAATGGTTTTCACCTACCGGACTATCACCGTCTATGGTAACCCTTTCCAGGGTTTTTCGGTTAACCAAATCGTCTAGGTTTTCTCTCTCAAGAACATTTCTCATCCGACTATTTGGATGAGAAATGCCCCCGACGTTAAATTCTTACTACCCCGCGTATAAATACGCGGTTTGGGCTGCTCCCTGTTCGCTCGCCACTACTAAGGGAATGGCCGTAAAAACGGTTTGTTTTCTGTTTCCTCCGCTTACTATGATGATTCGCTTCAGCGGGTTTGCTATCCGTAATAAAACGGATTGTTTTGACTTAATTGCCAAAACGGGTTGCCCCATTGGGAAATCCCCGGTTCACAGGTTGCTCAGCACCTCACCGAGGCTTATCGCAGCTACGCTACGTCCTTCATCGCTTCTGGTCTCGAGGCATCCTCTATCTGCCCCTAAATAATTTTCCTTTGACTAGTAATTAATAATTTTTTGTATCCTAATTGGAAATGCTTCCAATTTATGTAAAAGGTCCAACCAATCCTTTCAATTCTATCGCGAAAGTCAAACTAAAAACCGCTTTTAAGCGGTTTTTAGCAAATACAAGTAAATGCTATGGCCGCCTATCGTTTTTTAGTATTAACTTTTTCTTTTCTGCTTAACATTAACATCGGTAATTTTAGCAGAGAAAGAAAGTTTGTCAATAGCGCGGACATGGCAAATTAGTTCTCTTGTGAAGGTTATTTCGCAAAGCCTTATTTTATTTCTTGGAAAGCTTGTCTTTGGCGTCTTGGATCGCCTTGGCCGCGGCATCTTTCCCGCCCAAACCGAAGGCTAATCCAAAAGCTAAAGCAAGGGTGGCGACAAAACCGGTCAGCAAAGTATTGATCAAGGCTTCAGCTATCCCCAACTGGACCAAAATAGCCATACCAGAGAAAATATAGATTGCCCATTTAGCCACGGTTCCGATAAAATCGGCGTAGTTGATGCCCATCTTTTTTACCCAAACTTTAATGAGCTTTTCAGCCATATCAGCGATCACAACGCCTACTACAAAGATAGCAGTGGCGATTATCAAATTAGGCAGCCAGAAAATTACGCCATCCAAAAAAACATTAAATTCGGAAAAGCCTAAGATCGTAACAGTGATCGAAAGAAAAACGATCACTAAAACCCACTTTACGATCGCGCCGACAAAATCGCCGGCATTAACTTTAACATCAGCTTTTTCCATTGCCTCTTTCCAGCCGTCTTTCTCGAACAGCTTATTAAAGCCAACCCTGGCTAAAATTTCGGCCACGAGCTTTCCTACTCCCAAGGCAATAAGCCAGCCGATGATAAAAACGATCAGCGCTATCAAAAAGTTAGGGAGGAACGAAATAAATCCTTCCCAAAGTCCAGACAATGCTTTAGCGGTAATTGCATACCAAAGTGCGTCCATAGTTTTTTTAAAAACCTATACGAAAGCTGCCACTAATCAGTTAAAGCAATGCGATTGCGGAAAACCGAAAGGTGAAAACTCGCATAAAAATTTTTATTAATTATCTTATTTTTATTTTTTCAATTTACAGCCTTAATAAGTCTCTTAAACTATGCTTTTATTATACCAGCAAACAAGGAAAATGCCTGTGGATAAAATAAAAATTCAAATCTGTCAAAAAATCATACAGACATCACTTTGCGGGATTTTTTAAAAAATTATTTAATTTTTCCAGCGCCAGCCGCCGCATGCTAATATTATTTTTCTCTTCTCGGCTCATTTCGGCAAAACTTTTGTCAAAACCATCAGGACGGAAGATCGGATCCCAGCCAAAATTAGCCTCTCCTTGCGGCGCGATGATTTTCCCTTTTATGGACCCTTCAAAAAAATAAATTTCTCTTTTGCTTTTGGCGTAACCAATCACAGTCTTTGCCTCGGCTTTATAATTACCGGACTTTTCAGCCAAATCAGCCAGCCCTTGGTTGCCAATAGCTTTAAGGAACCATTTGATCAAAGGGCCGGGCAATCCGTTAAGACAATCTAGGCAGAGAGAAGTGTCCTCAATAAAAAATCCGCCGTCCTTATATTTAAAAGACTCTAATATTTTAGCTTCAATAATATTATTTGCGTCGATGTCTTGAATCTCCGGCAAATCAATATCCAATTGCTCAACTTCTCCCAAAATCGCTTTTGCCTCATCAACTTTATTTTTATTTCCAGTGATAAAATAAAGAGGCATAAACTATTATTTTTTAAATAAAATATTGGAAACTTTTACTAGCTCAAACCAAGAAATACTTAAAGCCGATGCCAAAAAGGCGATCACAATTCCTTGCCAACCGATTGGCGCGAAGTGGAAAAGATCCATCAGCCAAGGAACAGTTAGAACAAAAGACAAAGTAAACAATGTCCCTCCGATCACCCAATAAAGCATTTTATTGCCATTGCATAATATTTGGAAAAAATTATTTGACCAAGAAAGATTGCAAACGATAAGCATAAGATTGGCGAAAACGATGGTCGCGAAAGCCAAAGTGCGCGCCTCTGCATCATTTAAACCAGCTTTCAAAGATATTGCCAAAACCGCAAAAGATACAACTAAAACAATTAAACCTTGGAAAAAACTGATTATAACCGCCCTCTTATTGAAAAGAGATTTCTTCAAATTTCTAGGAGGCCGGCTCATTATATTTTTATCCTCTGGCTCCGCTTCAAAAACCAGCGAGCAAGCTGGGTCTATTACCAATTCCAAAAAAGCAATATGCGCCGGATAAAAAACAATCGGCATATTAAAAGCCAGCGGTAAAAAAGACATTCCCGCAATTGGAATGTGGACTGAAAAAATATAAGCAATGGCTCTTTTTAAATTATCAAAAATACCTCGGCCTCCGCGCACTGCTTGCACAATAGAAGAGAAGTCATCATTAAGCAAAACCAAATCAGCTGTCTCGCGCGCCACATCCGTTCCCCTTTCGCCCATAGCAATTCCAATATGTGCTGCCTTTAAAGCAGGAGCGTCATTAACTCCATCTCCGGTCATAGCGACTATTTCGCCGTTATTTTTTAAGGCATTCACTATCAGCATTTTTTGCTCGGGAACAACGCGGGCAAAAATATTGGTTTGCGCCACGCGCGCAAAAAGTTCTTTTTCGCTTAATTTTTCCAACTCCTCGCCCGTTATATAATTTTCCGGATTTTTTAATCCTATCTTTCTTGCAATTTGCTGGGCAGTTCCCGGATAATCTCCAGTAATCATGCAAACTCTGATGCCGGCGTTATAGCATTCCTCAAGGGCCTTGGGAACAGAAGGCCTAATCGGATCGGCAAAACCTAAAATACCAATAAATTTAAAAGAAAAATCATGCTGGCGGGAAGGCAACTCCGATTTTGGGATCTCGGCGACAGCTACGCCTATCAATCTTAATCCGCGTAAAAGCAAAGGCTTCATTTGTTCTAGCATCTCCCCCTTTTGAAGATCGGATAAATGGCAAAGGTCGGCAATGGTTTCCGGCGCCCCTTTTGAAGCAACCAAATAACGATCTTTTTTTGCCGAATCCCAAACATGGGATAAAGCAAGAATATTGCCGGAGAAAGGATACTCTTTTATTAAATTAAAAGAATCGTGCAAATTGGCGGTTGAAGGCAGTAAAAACCCGCTAGCTTTCTTGATCTCTTTTTCTAAGGGATCAAAAGGATCTTTTTGGCTGGCCAAAATAGCGCACTCCAAAAGCGAGTGGTATTTTTCCGGCAAAAGATTTAATTTACCGTCATAGTCTTTCGTTTCTATCGTCTGCCCGTTTATGGCAAGAGCCTCAAGCTTCATCTGGTTCAGTGTGAGCGTCCCCGTCTTGTCTACGCATAAAACAGTGACCGCTCCCAATGTTTCAATAGCGGCGGTATTACGGGTAAGCACTTTCCTCTTTGAAATGCGCCAAGCTCCCAAAGACAAAAAAATAAGTAAAACCACGGGAAATTCTTCGGGCAGCATCGACATGCTGACAGTCAGCCCGTAAAGAAATCCTTCCAGCCAATTGCCTTTTAAAAATCCGTAAAAAGCGACAACCGAAACGCAAAGAGCCAACCCTATAATACCAAAAAAACGGACCAAGCGCGCCATCTCTTTTTTCAAAAGAGTTTCCCCTTCCTTGATATTTTGCAATGATCTTCCTATTTTCCCCATTTCGGTATTTTTCCCTATTGCAACAACTCTGGCGATGCCTCTTCCTTTAACAACTAAAGTTCCAGAATAAGCAAAAGGTAAATTATCCCCTCCGGGCCGTTCGATATTCCTAACATCCGACTCGTTCCAAGCTGATTTAAGAACCGACAATGACTCCCCGGTTAGGAGAGATTCATCTATCATTAAATTGTTTGATTCCAGTACGACAACATCAGCCGGAACCCGGTCCCCCTCGCGCAATATTATGATATCGTCAGTAACAACTTCTCTTCCGGCAATACGGCGCTGGATTCCCGACCGAATAACTAAAGCTCTCGGGCTGGATAGGTCCTTTAAAGCTTCCAGCGCCCGTTCGGTTTTGCGCTGCTGGAAAAAAGTGATGCCGATAACAAAAAAAATGAACGAAGACAGCATTAAAGCGTCTCTTTTTTCTCCCAATAAAAAATAAATTATTCCGGCGCAAAGCAAAAGCAAAAGCATCGGCTCTTTTAAAATATCTATCAGAATAAAAAGAAAACCGTGCTTTCTCTGCGACGGCAATTCATTGAAACCATCTTGTCTCAATTTTTTTTCAATTTCTTGTTCTGCCAAGCCTATATAATCCATAAAAATATTATATCACATCTTGCCCAGCCATTGTTTTTTCAACCCCGCGAATGTTCCATTTTTCAAACTTTCTCTGATCGATTCCATCAGCCTTAACATAAAATGAATATTATGGATGGAAGCCAAACGATAATAAGACAATTCCCCGACCGTGATCAAGTGGCGCAGATAAGCACGCGAATAATTCCGGCAAGTCGGGCAATTACAGGCTGGATCTATCGGATTACTGTCTTCTTTATATTTTTCCGCGCCGATGTTTATCCTGAATTTATTCTCAATGCTGCCTCCCGATTGAGGCAAGACAAATAAGCCGCCGCGGCGCGCATTGCGCGTAGGCGAAACGCAATCGAAGGTATCAATACCGCGCTCTACGCATTCAAAAAGGTCATCGATATCGCCGATGCCCAACAAATGTCTTGGCCGGCCATCCAATTTAGGCACGATCCATTCTAATATTTTATGCATATCGGCTTTGCAATTGCCTAAAGATCCGCCGATGGCTATACCTTCGCAATCAAGCGAAGAAATAAGTTTTGTGCTTTCATAACGCAGATCTTCGAAACAGCCGCCCTGAATAATGCCGTATAAAGCCTGTTTTTTATCATGGCATTCCAAAGATTTTTTAGCCCAGTCGTGAGTTCTATCCATTGATTTTTTGGTATATTCGTAATCAGAAAAAGGCGAAGTGCACTCGTCAAAAGCCATGATAATATCTGTCCCGAGATTGGATTGGATCTCCATCGATTTCTTCGCATCAAAAAAATGCCACGAGCCGTCGTAAATGGATTTAAATTGAATTCCCTCGTCGGAAATTTTGGTCAGGTTCTTCCCGCTATTTTCAATGATCGGCTCTTCTTTTTCTTCTGCCTTTTCCCCCTTCTTTTTTTCTCCCGGGAAAAAACCGATCTTGCCGATGTTATGCTCGCGGGCAAATCCCAAAGAAAACGCCTGAAATCCGCCGGAATCGGAAAACAAAGGCCGCGGAAAATTCATAAATTTATGGATACCGCCCATCTTTTTGACCAGCTCATCTCCCGGCCTCAAATGAAGATGATAAGTATTGCATAAACTGCATTGGACGCCGAGCTCGTCCATATCGCGCGCATCAAGCGAACGCAAAGAACCCAGGGTGGATACAGGAATAAAATAAGGAGTCTCAATTACTCCGTGACAGGTTTCGATCAAACCAAGCCTGGCTTGGCAGTTATTTTCTTTTTTTAAAATTTTAAAATTCAAAGCGCTCATTTTTTAACTTTATAACAACTTACTTATACAATAAATCCTCATCCCAACCAAATCAAAAGAAAACCGCGCTACAGACGCGGTAATGGAAAAGCAAATAATTTAAAAAAATAGCTATATTTTTTCCAAAATTTCAAGATATTTCTTGCTATCAATATTCAATATCCTCAAATTGTTACGAATGATGAAAATTGGAAGTTCTTCACTGCGAGGTATTACTATGGGACGGTTTAACCCTTCTTTCCAATATACACGATGGTCTCCTCTCTCCCTTTCAAAATGGCAACCGACAGAAAATAAAAACTTTTCGAATTTTTTCCAATGTATTGGTTTTAAACTACCCATATATTTCAGACAGCCACGCAAAATTTCTGCATATCGGTGGAAATAATTTCAGGCGGCGCCCACTGAGTTTTTACTTTTTTCCAACCCAAATCAGCTAAAACCTTTTCCAACGTTCCTTTTTGAATTAATTCTTGAAAGAAAATATCAACCGCTTCTTCAAAAAGCTTTTCAGCTTCTTTTTTGCTTTTACCGCAAGTAGACAAGTCAAGCGCAGGCGTATATGCGATATATTGTTTTCCCTCTTTAATTATGGAAACTGTTAATTGAATGTCCATATATCTTATATAATACCTATATTTTCAGAATAAGCAATCAGCTATTCTCTCATTTGTTACTGGCTAAAAATGGAAGTTTCTTTATCAAAGTTTGCGCTAAATAAAAATATAGGCCGATCAGTTTTGTAAAACTGATCGGCCATTTACTTCACGGAGGACATCCGTGTATCGGACTCCATTCGCCGGCAAGCTGAAAACTTTTCTTCCAAGATCTTGGCAGAGAATTTCCCTGCCGGAGCATCGCTCGATCTCATCAAACAACAAAATTGTTTGACCAAGACAGAACCTGGAAAAAGTTGTTGCATGCTCGGACGGAATAGACGCCCAATCTTCTGGGTTTCCGAAAGGAAAAATATACGGAACCCCGATGTTCATACTGCCGGACAAAAGCCTGCCCGAAAGCGGCGTGCCTGGATAGAAATCGCGTTCGCACACTTCATCGATCACTTGATCGAAAACGCGGACGCAACGCACTTCCCGCCGGGTACCGTTAATGCGCCTGATTCCTTCGGCGATACCGATACCGGCGCAAATAAGAGGCACGCGAATTCCTGCCGTTAAGAAAAGATCTGTGATCATTTCAAGCATATCGCCCGAGAAGATGACATCGTCCACAAGGACGGCCTCTTTTATACCGCTTGCCCGCAAAGCTTCAAGCTGTTGCGGAATAGGCGGCGTTCCGGCGCGGTTGCTCCAGCCACAACTCTTTCCTTTTTCGTCCACTAGACGGGTGATCTCAAAATTTAGTTCGCTTTTGGAATACACCTTGTCCAGCGAAACTGCCGGCAAACCGCTCTCTGCCACGAGATCGGCAAGGCCCTGGGAAATTTCCCTCTCCGAAACAAGCTCGAAGCTTGGAAATATCCGGCGCATCTGTACCGAAAATGCTTCTCTCAGGCGATAAAAAAACTCGCTGGATGGCATTGTAAAGCCATTTCGAGCGGCCCAATCTTGAAGCAATAATCCAATGTCTTCCGACACGACATAAGGTTTGTACATTTTTCCTCCTTAACTTGTTATAAAAGAACTATTCCTTTCCCGGAATTAAAAAATCCCTTCTGGGAAGGGATTGAGCGCTAAGCAATTCAAATAAATGCTAACGGCAACCAATCTCTTCTAAGAAGAGTTGATAAGAATGATGATGGATTGTGATGAGATTAGTTTTCTTTTCCATATCTTTTTTTAGCAAGTTTAATGGCTTTTTCCGCCGCAATTTGAGGCGTTTCCGCAACTTCTATTTTTATTCTTTTCCTGTCATCCAAATACTGGCCTTCCAATTTTTCGCTCCAGCCGCCGCTGCCTTTAAGCGCAACTATCGGGATATTGGCTTGATAAGCGATTGCGATCTCCGTAAGTGTGCCAGAACCGCCATTGACCGTTATGATCGCATCGCAGCTAAGCACAAGAGCCAGCTCTCTGCCGCCGCCTCTTTCAAGCCCGGTCGCGATCACTGCGTCCACATTTTTTTTCTCAAAAACATTCAACCCTTTTCCGTAAGTGATCCCTATTGTCCAACCTCCCGCCTTTTTAGCTCCGCGGCAAGCGGCAGTGGAAAGAGAATCAAAATCTTTCTCCGCGCCGAAAAGCAAAACAGCTCCGTTTTTGGCGACCCAATAACCGATCTCTTCAGCCGATTTCTCGATCTGCTTAGAATATTTAAGATCGACAACGGATCCCATCACTCCTATTTGTATCTTCCGCGATTGCTTTTTCATATTCCCGCTTCCTTGTTTTAATATATTTAAAGAATAAAAGAAATTTTGGATTATGTCAAAATTTACGGCGGCCTTCATTATTTAGCGAACATCATAAACCGCACTTTATGCAGTTTTTAAAGCTTGCAATATTTTTTCATTTCTCTCTCCTTTTCTTTTGGCAAAGCCGCTTTAGCGACAGCAACTGCTGCCAAAATTTTCACTGTATCGCCTATTATGAACGGCAAGGCTCCCATTGATAATAAATACTGAAATCCCATCGAAGATCCTTCAATAACCGACAGCCAGATATAAAGCTGGGCCAATCCGAATCCATAGACAAAAACAAAGTTTGCTAAAAGCATTAAAATCGCCAGGCCGATATAGCTTTTCGACCTTTCATATTTCTCAACAAAATAGCCAACGAAGAAAGCGGCAAAAATAAAGCCGATCAAGTATCCTCCGGTAGGCCCGGCTATAACCGCCAGCCCTCCTTTCCAGCCAGCAAACCACGGCACGCCAGCAATACCAGACGCCGTATAAATGATCTGGCTTGTTCCGCCCCATCTACCGAGCAATACTGCGCCGAGCAACACCGCGAAAGTCTGCCCAGTGATCGGCACCGGCGTCCAAGGCAAATAAAAACTGGTTTGCGCCATCAATCCCGTAAGGCACGCGTAAGCTAAGGCCAGCAACAAGCTCTGCACGATTCCAAGCCCGCGCCTCCATTCAAAAAATCTGGCTTTCAGCTGGTCCGTATTGTCCAGATATGCCGTAATTTCCATATGATCTTAATATTTATTTTTAAACTTTATTATTATTCTGTTTGCCTTTGATGCTGGCCTTTCTCTTCCCTAGCCATTCAACTAAAAACAAAATTCCAGCCAGCAAAGGGATCCCGCCAACAATCAAACCCGTCTGCCAATTCGAATTAAAAACCTTTGCTAAATATCCAGCCCCGAAAATAACAAAGATCCAGCCGCCGATCCCAGGCCATTTCCAAGCCGTAATCGCAATCAATAAGGCAACAAAAGCAAGGAGCGAATGCATTAGGGAGCTTTGCCAGCTAAACTCCGGACTGAAGCCTTCTAAAATAAACATTGCGAAAAAAGCGACAATTAAAATCGCTAAAACCCTTGGTAAATAATAGATAAATTTTTTCATATTGTTTTATAAATTATGAGTTTATTAAATTAAAAAATTTTACAATCCGTCCAGCCTTATAATCCGGTGAATCGGTTACGGCCGAACGAAAATTATTTCCTGCGCACTTCAAGCCAATCTGGCACGGGAATAAATGTGATGCTTTCCCAGCCGTCAATTTCCTCTTCGGAAACATTATAATATTTTTGATAGGCAATTTCCACACTGCCGTGAACTGCGCTTTTCCAATCAAGATTCAGCTTAACGGCGGCCTCTTTTAATTTTTCCTCCGAAACACCCTCTAGCTCAACAAATGCCGGTATCCAAGGCCAAGTATCGATTGTCACTTCCACTCCATCAAAATCCCATCTTTCGCGTTTTGTTTCCTGATATGACTTACTGTCCAACCCAATAGCAAGAAGAATGTTTGAAATCTTATTGAAATCTTCTACGGCCAGCGAAATTTCTTTCATCCCCTTGATAGTTCTCTCCACCAGCTTGTTTGTATGAAAGAGTTATTTTGTCGCCCTCATCACGGACGCGCACCCAGCCGCCGATTTTCTCAAGGCGGGCATCCGGATAGTCAAAATTATTTCTCTTCATTAAACATTCAGAGTGCACTAAAGCCGCCCCGTTTTTTTTCAACAAATCGCGAAGTTTTTCCGTATCAATACCCAAAAATTTTGCCTCGATCTCTATGTCCATAAAATTAAAAAAATTAGAATTTGTTGCAAAATTAATCCCGGCTGGAATATCTGCGGCTATTATACCAGATTCTAAGAAAAATTTTACAATTCATCTCCCCCCATCCACGATTTGGCAAAATAAACTACCCCGCAGCAAGCTGGCGGGGTATTCCCTCCCTGCCTACCGGCAGGCAGGCGCTATCGCTACGGGAAAAGTTTGTTTAATCCTCCGCTCACTACGGGCTGGTATTTATCCCCGCCCCAAAGGGGCGGGGTATTCTACCAGATTAAATAAAAACCGCGACAAGGCCGCGGCGATAAATTCTATAATTTAAAAAAGGAAAAGGGTTAAAAGGAACGCGGGAAAGCCGGCCTCTTAACCCCTTTATTCAAAGAACTATAAGGAGGGCGAATAATACGAGATCAGGCACAAGATTGCGCCTATGCAGCAGCCAAAACCTGGCAAGAACAGAGCCCGCTTTTTGCGGTTCAGGCCGTCTAAAGCCATTTCTCTGAATATGCCATAAAGATAATCGGCGTGTTGCTTTGCCTCTACGACTTCGCTTCCTCTCCAAATCAATACTATTCCGCATATTATCGAAAATATGACAGATACTTCTGGACTAATATATAAAGCCGTATTCTTTCCTCCATATAGCGGAAATCGTTCCGCTATGCTCAAAAAATGAGCACCGATAGATATTATTCCTTCCTTAAAAAAAGTCAATATCCTAAAAATCCACTTATATTTTTTACATAGGCATCCTTCTTCTTGATTTTCTGCGTCTTGACGCAGCTATTGATACGAACAAAAAATAAAGATAAAATTACATTCAATAACAATAATTATTATTTTAAAAAAATGGCTGACCTAATTTACGGCATTGATCCTGCCAAACCGGTTACGCCCGTCATGGTAAGAGACGCCATCGTTGATTGTTTTATACAGGCTCATAAAGAAAATCTTGAGGAGATGAAAGAATACCACGAATTCAAATCGGAAGAGGAATTTGAAGAAATGAAAAAAATAGACGTTGAGCTCCTCATAAAGTCAAAATTTGAAGCGGTCGGAGCGGACTTTAATAACCCGACGAAAGAAAGCATCATCGGCGTCATGGACAAACTCGCAGAACTATCCATAAACTTCAGGAAACCGGAGATCATAAAAAAACACTACGGCGAAATAATGGATCTGGTGCATAGGCTATAAAATTTTCGACTCTTAAAGGACAAAACCTCCCAATTGGGAGGTTTTGTTTAGGAATCAATAAATATTCACACTCGTGCACGCTCATATTGCTCGCACGTTTTTATAGATAGTTTCAAAAAAGTTAAGCTACTTTCAGTTTTTCTTTGTCGGACATTTCTTCCATCTTCTTTATCTGTTCCTTCAACTCTGCCATCCTTAATTCCCGCCCGACGGTAAGCCTGTAAAATTTTGCCAGCTCTTCCTCTTGGGCCTGGAATATTTTGGCCAATTTTTCCGACGATTCTTTGGCTTTCTTTTGGGCAAAATAAGCCCTGATCAGCTTTTCCGTGCTTTTGTTAAAAAAATAGCCGTTGATGACTATCAGAATAACAGAGGAAACCACTACGGCGAGAGAGATCCTCCCTTCCATCAGAAAAGAAATTAGGCATATTCCAAGCATAGAAACCAAGCTAATGATCTGATACCTCAGGAATAAACAATTATGGAACTCTAAATCACAATACTGGCACCGCTCATAGGGATAACGGTTAAGGTTTTTCACCAGCCAACAATTTTTATTGCAATATCCTTCCTGCCCTATGAGCTGATCCTTTTCCATTTTTATTTCCTAAAAATTTTTTTAGCTATGATGTATATAGAAGTAGCCAAGCAAAACCCAATTATACAGGACACAAATAATAGTATGGCTACTATTAAAATAAAGGTCCAAGCTGCCTCTACGAATTTACCGGCATAAATGAACCAAAATCCTCCCAAAATAAAAGCAGCCATCATTCCCCATACGAAAGTTAGCTCGGATTTTTCTATTTGAGTAGGCTTAGATCCGCTTTTGAAAAAAATAGAATGAATCTGATACGGAAGATTCAGTTTGATGGAAAAGATCCCGAACAGTATCAACAAGCCCGTAGCCAAAAGCAGCCATTCGTTGCGAAGAAAATAGGCTATAAAAGTTAAGGAGCCGTAAACAGCCCTGGAAAACTTGAGAGAGCTGTCTTGGATAGAACACGTTTGCATAAAATTAAAAAAATAATTTTTATTTATATGAACAAATGATCCCGTTCTTGTTATTTTACCACCTTTAAATTCTTTTGTTAATGTCAAAAACCAATTTACGACGAACGATCGCCTCCGCCAGGCAAACCAAAATCCCGCCAAGGGCGGGACAGGCGAAAATTTAGCCTCTTATCAACTTTGGTGGACCTTATCGGATTCGAACCGGTGACCTCCTCATTGCAAATGAGGCGCTCTACCAACTGAGCTAAAGGCCCAACAAAAATTTAGGAAATTTTTGTTGGAGAAACGCCACGTACAAAATATCCCAATATTTTTACGTGGTTTCATTAAATCCGTCTTGACGGATTTTTACGTTTCCCGAACTATATTTTGGCTACGGCTATTATACCAAAAAAGAGGGTTTTGTAAATTTTAAGCTCTTATTCAGCATAAAACTCTAATTTGCAAACTGGGATTTCTTTAAATTATCGCAAACGATCCTGTCGGCTTGCTTCCGGCAAAGCGCTGGCGCATACGTTTCTTTTTTATCCATAAACAGCTCGAATTTTGGAAAGGTTTCCGCTATTTTTTCCTGGAATGCATCTCTGATGTGCCTGTAAGAGATGCCGGCTAAAATAATATCGCCTTTGGAAAAAATTATTTTTTGGCCGAATCGCCGCACTGTCTTGTTGTTCTTAACGAGATAGAAAAATTATTAAGCCTGCAAATACATCCTTTTATAAAAAAACGGCCCGGACGTATTGCCCGAGCCATTTGCGAATCCGCTTTTTGCAGCGTACCGCCTATTCCCACACTTTTTGTTTCTCTATAAAATGTCTTCTCTATCAAGCGGATTTTCCTCTTTCTCGTCTTTATCTTCCGAATCATCATTATCTTTAAACCCTCCATTTTTATGCTTATTGCATAAGTCATAGACAATCGCTGCATTATTAAATTCCTGAAAAGATATCCAATCACGATCATCCCTGCCAACGTTGGCTTCTTGTAAAAACTTAACCATCGCGCCGGGCAAAAGATTCTTGGCGACCCTTTTATGATCGCAGAAGAATATATCCCAGTTAAACGCTATAAAATTCAAAGATTTGGAAAAGTCGTTAGGGTCAATCTTATACCAATCAACAAAGCGGATCATTCTTCCGTCAATCTCTCTTTCTGCCAGTATGCTTATCCTGCAACCAAAGCTATAGGCGTCTTTTTTCCTAAAAACAGAGTTGAACATATTTTTGTGGTGTTTTTTATGTTGTAAATTAACAAATTGCCTTTGACATGGCAAGAAAGAATAATAATGAAAAATAAGGATTTTGTCAACAAAAAAACGGCTTTCGCCGTTCTCTAAAGACTAGATGTTAGATACGAAAATATGTGGGCGCGCCACGTAATAAATTTTCTTTGTAAAATTTAAACGTGGCTGGAACGTTAATTTGAGAAGAAAATTTTACGTTCCAGAAGGAGCCCGCCTTCGTCCCTCGGGACTACGGCGAGGCGAAGCCCGCCTTCGCTCCGCACGATTGCGGAGCTACGGCGAGGTGAGACCCACCTTCGCTCTTCGGAGCTACGGCGAGGTGAGATCGGACCCTCCACCTCTTCTTTAGGAAAATTCCCTGCGGGGAAATTTTCCTTTAACGTTTTGGTGGGCGCGGAAGGAGTCGGACCTTCCACCTCTTCTTTATCAGAGAAGCGTTCTACCGCTGAACTACGCGCCCATTTTTTAACACATTATATTCTTAGCAGAAAATCAAAATTTTTCCAAGTCCAAAGACTCTTAAAATACAGTAATATAAAATTTAAAAATCAAAATGTCTGCCGGTGGACAGAATATTCGCATTTTAGATTAAATGACCATCGGACGATGAAAAAACGAGCTCTCGCTCGCCTGAATATTTTTGAACCGTACAATAAGTTTATGATTCCTTGGAGTTGCCTCGTTATTATAAACTGATCTCCCTTTTTGGTACAGAGATCAACACCCTAGAGTTAAAACCCAAATTTAAGACTTCAACTCCAGTCGATACTTTGAAAAAATAATTGATCCACGAGCAGCTTCCGCTACCCGTGCCTTGTTACGACTTCTTCCCTCTTATTGAACTTAGCTTTAATCCCACTTGTGTGAGACTTTCAGCTATTTCCAACTCGCTTGAAGTGACGGGCGGTGAGTACAAGACCTAGGAACGTATTCACCGTGGCGTGGCTGATCCACGGTTACTAGCGATTCCAGCTTCATGAGGTCGGGTTTCAGACCTCAATCGGAACTAGGGAGCCGTTTGATGGGAT
>JBBABZ010000018.1:0-15913 GCA_041657385.1 Minisyncoccota bacterium
CTATCACCCAAAAGGATGTGGATCGGGCGGTAAAACTGCTAAACCACCGTCCCAGAAAACGTTTAAACTATCTAACTCCGCACGAGGTGTTTATCAAAGGGTGGTGCATTTCAAGCTAGAATGCACGCTTTTTAGTTTGACTTTAATGACAATATATTTTATAATAAAAATAGTAATTTTAAAATTGAAAATTTTAGCTGATTAACTTTTGCAGACAGCGTTTTGGGTAGATCAACTAATATCTGAAACGCTGTCCGCAAGAGAAGGTCTGACTCGAAAGCGGCAGTGCCATTTTAGCAATAATGGCTAAAAGTTTTTTAAAAAGATGTCCAAAAAAAATATTGATACTGAATACAGTATCTGCATCAAAGGCCTGCCGAAAAACGAAGTTCTGGCCGCGCTATATAATAGAGCCAGCCCCAAAGGGATGGGAATTCTAATGTATAGCCCAGAAGTAATGACTGCGGAGAAAGCATTTTTCGTTATTTGTTTTCGGGGAGATGACGGCTGTTTCTGGTCAAGAAAAAATCCTTGTGATGATTTCAGAAATGAACTTTATTTTGACTATCTGTTCGGCCGTGCGTTGAAAGTGGATCTTTCCGGAAATGATTTTTGTCCGAAAATATATAATGAATATAACGGGCTAGAAGCCGCAGAACAAACGATCGAAGAATTAAGATCGAGAAAACCGGTTTTCAGCTAAGCCAAAAATTAGAAACTGCTATGTCTTTTAGACCTCTGGCAGTTTTTATTTTTCTGCAGGAAAGTAACCGGCCTTTACCTTTTTCCCCATTTATTCTATAAAATACAGCATAAGTTCTTTTATGTCTCCGCTTTTAAAAGCGGTTTTTGTCTAAAATCGGGAGCGGCCCTTAGTCCGGCCGGTTGAATAAAGCCCATTTAGACAATTAAAAATATGAATAAATTCACAACCGTGATTGGATCGGAAGCGCGAAAGAGAACGCTAGAAGAAAATTTTCTGCCCATGCTGCATTTCGGTTTTTCTGCTTCGCCCCAGATCTTTTATCCTAATGCTACAATGGCGATAAATGAGCTCTATGAGGACGAAGCAAGGTTTCTCTTGAAAAAGGGAAACGTCAGAACGTCGATCAACCCGAGGCATACTCTTAGCGTCGAGAAAATGAAGCAATTGGGTTTCGGAGTAAAGATACCGGCCTTCAAGCCTTATACGAGGATAGCTCCTGGAGGATCGATCTTGGTGATGCAGCCTGTCAATGCTGATCCTTCATGGTTAGTGGATGGCCGTTTTTGTTGGGATGATAATGACCTTAAAAGACTTAAGGTTATGTTTCGCTGGATCAGAGTTGTGGAAAGGATAGATAGGAAAGCTTTTTTGCAAGAACCCCCTTTTAAATAAGGGGGTTTTGTTTTGTAAAAACCGGTATTAGAAAGATAATAATCTCTTGGAAAAGGCTTAAGGGGTGGTATAATGAAAGTATAATTATAAGAAGAAAGAGCTTATGGAAAAAACGATCAAAAATTTAGCCAAAGCTTTTATCGGCGAAAGCCAAGCTCGGAACCGTTATACTTTTTATTCCAAGATCGCCAAAAATGAAGGGTTCGAGCAAATCGCTGAAAATTTTTTAATTACGGCAGACAACGAAAGAGAGCACGCCAGCTGGCTGATGAAGCTGATCAATCAACTTAAAGAAAAGGGCGGGAGTTATGACACTATTCAAGTTGAAGCCGAAGTCCTGACCGTCAGGGGAACAACAGCCCAAAATTTAAAAGCAGCTATTAGCGGAGAGAATTATGAGCACACAAAAATGTATCCAGAGTTTGCCGATGAGGCTGATAAAGAGGGGTTGCCGGAGATCGCTAAAAGGCTAAGGGCTATCGCCAAGGCCGAACAGCATCACGAAGAAAGATTCCAAAAAATGCTCAAAGAAGTTGAAGCTGGCACGGTTTTTAAAAAAGAAGAAGAGATTTGGTGGGTTTGCCGCGAGTGCGGCTATGTCCATTTTGGCAAAGAGGCTCCGGAAAAATGCCCTTCTTGCGACCATGACAAGTCTTTTTATCAGAAAAAATGCGAGGAATATTAATAAGATAAAAGATAAAAAATAAGATGAGCTTAGTCAACCAAATATATAAATGCAAAGTTTGCAATAATGTTTTAGAAGCGGTCTATGGCGGAGACGGCCAGCCTTTTTGCTGCGGACAGAGCATGGAATTGTTAGAGCCGAAAACGCACGAGGACAGCGGTTTTTTAAAACACATGCCTATCGTGGAGCAAAAAGAAGGAGGAGTACTGGTTAATGTCGGGCAGATAATACATCCTATGGATCCCGATCATCATATTGAATGGATAGAGCTGATCGCCGACGGGCGTGTTTATAAAAAATTTTTAACCTTGGAAGAAAACCCCGAGGCAATTTTTAATTTGGTAACCGATAAAGTTGAAGCCAGGGCTTATTGCAATATTCATGGATTGTGGCACAATATTACGTAGTTTTAGGGGAGCATTAGCTCTTCCTGGCTAGTTTATTATTTTTTTATGGAAGAAACTTCTAAAAAACCGGAAGAACCAAATAAATATTTAGTGATCGTCCTTGGCCTGGCCGCGGCTTTTCTAGCCGGTTTTTATTTAAAAGAGCCTATAGCCGCAATGGCAACCGACCGCCAAGCCGTGCCGGCCGTTAAGCTGGAGTTTTCCTATTTAAACGATGTTCTGCAGCAATTGGAAGATAATTTTATCGAGCCGGAGAAGATCGATCAGAATAAATTGATCTACGGAGCGACTAAGGGCATGGTCGAATCGTTGGGGGATCCTTATACTAATTTTTTTGATCCTAGCGAAACCAAGAGCTTCCAAGCTGATATTTCCGGATATTTTGAAGGGATCGGCATGCAAATAGAGGTTAGGAGCGAAAGACTAAAAGTTGTGGCTCCGCTGGAAGACACTCCTGCCCAGCGCGCTGGAATCTTAGCCGGAGACGAGATTTTAAAAATTAACGGTACTTCCACTATTGGGATGAGCTCCGATAAAGCCGTGACTTTGATCAAAGGGCCGAAAGGCACTGAAGTTGTCTTGACTATTTATCGCAACGGCTGGAGCGAATCCAAAGATTTTAAAATGGTCCGCGACACTATCCGCGTGCCTAGTTTGAATTTATCTTTTAAAGACGTGAATGGGAAAAAAGTAGCTTATCTGAAGATCTTCCAGTTTTCGGATGTTCTTTATAGTGATTTTCAAAAAGCGGCGAGGGAGATAATTAATAATAATGCGCAAGGCATAATTCTTGATCTAAGAAATAATCCAGGAGGATTATTGGACCAGGCGCAAAATATTGCCGGCTGGTTCTTAAAAAACCGCGAAGTGATTTTAAAAGAGGAAATTCGCGTTGGCGATAAGTATGAGACTAAAGATTATTTATCTTTTGGACCTTCAACATTCGCTTCAAAACCGGTTGTTATTTTAACAAATCAAGGAAGCGCTTCGGCTTCGGAAATTCTGACCGCGGCATTGCACGATAACCGAAATGCGGTTATAATAGGGGAAACTTCATTTGGAAAAGGAAAGGTCCAGCAATTATTCGGTTTAGCTGATAACTCCAGCATAAAAATAACTATTGCCAATTGGCTGACCCCGAAAGGAGAACAAATAGACGGTAATGGCATTAAGCCTGATATTGAAGTCAAAATGACAGCAGAGGATTATGATAATGGAAAGGATCCCCAGCTGGATAAAGCCATCGAAACGATTTCTTCAAAAATTTAAGATAATAAAGTTAAGCCAGCGAGCGCAAGTTTAATTAAAACGGAAGCAAGCTGAAAAAATATGAAAGTAATACTCTTAGGGGATGTAGAAAATTTAGGGAAAAAATACGATGTCAAAGATGTGGCTGACGGTTTTGCCAGAAATTTTTTGCTTCCTAAAAATTTGGTAAAAATTGCCGATAAAAATTCATTAAAGTGGCTGGAAAGCCAAAAAGTAAATATGGAGAAAAATGCAGAAGAACAATTAAAGCAAGCCCAGGAAGCAGCCTCCAAACTGGATGGCTACGAAGTTATTATCGCCGTACCGGTTGGCGAAGAAGGGCAGCTTTTTTCCTCGATCAGCGCCCAAAAGATCGCTGACAAACTTGGCGAACTCGGTTTTAAAATAAAAAAGAGCCAAATTGAATTGGCGGAGGCGATCAAAGACCAAGGCGAATATTCTTTGAAATTAAAATTGGAACATAACTTGGAGGCGGAAATAAAAGTTATCGTTACCGCTGAAGAAAAGTAAAATTTCATTATTGCCTTATCAGAGCAATGGCTAAGTACATCTTTGTGGCCGGCGGCGTGATGTCGGGCATCGGAAAAGGAATATCAACAGCATCGATCGGAAAAATCCTCCAAAGCAAGGGTTTTAAGGTGTCTGCCATTAAAATAGATCCCTATATAAACGTTGACGCCGGGACCATGAACCCGGTCGAGCATGGAGAGGTTTTCGTTACTGACGACGGCCTTGAATGCGACCAGGATGTCGGCAATTACGAAAGGTTTTTGGATATAAGCCTGACAGATGACAATTATCTGACCACCGGCCGCGTTTATCAAACGGTCATTCAAAAAGAGAGAAACCTCGAATATAACGGCCGCTGCGTGGAAGTGGTGCCGGATATTCCCAACGAGGTCATCAATAAGATCGAAACGCTTGCCGAGAAAACGAAAGTCGATTTCGTCCTTATCGAAATAGGCGGTACAGTTGGCGAGTATCAAAATTTAATATTTTTAGAAGCGGCGCGTCTTTTGAAACTCAAAAATCCAAAGGACGTGCTTTTTGTTTTGGTCTCTTATCTGCCCATACCGGCAATGCTTGGAGAAATGAAGACCAAGCCGACACAGATGGCGGCCAGACTATTGAACGAAGCCGGCATCCAGCCGGATATTATTTTTGCGAGGTCCAGCTATATGCTGGACGAACCTCGGAAAAGAAAACTTTCCATTTTTTGCAATGTCGCTCCGGAAGACGTGATCTCCGCCCTTGATGCAAAATCCATTTATGAAGTGCCGATGTATTTGAAACTTGAAAATTTGGGCGAGAGAATATTAAAGAAGCTTGATCTCAAAGGAAAGAAAGATGACCTCAAGGAATGGGAAAAATTGGTACAGACGATCAACACGGTCGATAAGCCGGTCAAGATCGGGATCGTGGGAAAATATTTTGAAAGCGGAAAATTCATTTTGACCGACTCTTATATCTCCGTCATTGAATCGATCAAACACGCTTGCTGGTACCATAACAGAAAACCGGAGATCACTTGGCTCTCGGCTGAAAGTTATGAAAATGATCCGAAGGCCTTGGAAGAGTTGAGAAATTACGATGGCATAATCGTCCCTGGCGGATTCGGAAACAGGGGAGTTGAGGGCAAGATAAAAGCCATCCAATTTTTAAGGGAAAACAATATTCCGTTCTTTGGATTATGCCTTGGAATGCAATTGGCAACCATCGAATTTGCCAGGAATGTTTGCGGCTTGAAAAATGCCAGTTCCACTGAATTTATAAAAGACTGCAAAGAACCGGTCATCGATGTTATGTCCGAGCAAAAGAACCTTATAAACGAGAAAAAGTACGGGGGGACCATGCGTTTAGGAGCCTATAATTGCGATTTAATGCCCAATACGAAGGCTTTTGAGGCTTACAAGACCAAAACCATCTCCGAACGCCACCGCCACCGCTACGAGCTTAATAATAAGTATCGGCCGATACTTGAACAAAACGGCTTGGTTATGGCTGGAGTTAACCCGGAAAAGGATCTAGTGGAGATAGTGGAACTCAAAGACCACCCGTTTTTCGTGGGCGTCCAATTCCATCCGGAGTTCAAATCCCGGCCGCTTAATCCGCAACCGCTGTTCCGCGAGTTCATCGCAGCGGCAACAAAAGGGAAAACCCGCCTTCTCTAAAGCTACGGCGGGCAAAGAAAAACCGTGACTTACGTCACGGTCTTTCAAAAAGTTTTTTGAAATTTTAGACTACTTCTTCGCAACGGCCTTGGCGTCTTTGGCAGTCTTTGCGGCTCTTGCTATCTTCTTGGTCGCTTCGGTTTTGACCGGCTTGTCGCCGACGTTGATGGTTTTGATTTTTTTCTGGGCACCGTTGAATCCAAGTTTTCTTTTAGTGGTGAAATAGACCATTCCGGTTATTCCAGCGTATAAGGTATCGTCCGAACCGCGTTTGACATTCACTCCAGGGTGGAATTTGGTGCCGCGCTGTCTGACCAAAATTTCACCGAGTTTAACAGTTTGGCCTTCATAGCGCTTTACTCCGAGGTATTTCGGCTGTGAATCGCGTCCGATAGTTGATGAACCTGAAGATTTTGACATAGACTATTAATTTATAGATTAAGTTGACAAGGAAAATGTTATCAAAAATAAGTAAATTTGTCAAAGATCGCCAATCAGATATAATATTATTTGTCGCGGTCTTTCTGATCGCCTTGCTTTCTTTTGCGCTGGGCTATTTAAGCGCTAAGATGGAAGATAAACAGCCGATACAATTTGAACAGAACAATTATGGAAAATAATCTTTGCAAACATGTGGCCGTCATTCCGGACGGGAACCGCCGCTGGGCTAAAAAAAGAGGACTATTGCCTTGGATAGGCCATCAAGAAGGGGCTAAATCACTCACTAAACTTCTTTCCAAGGCTTTGGAAATGGATATTTATTCATTTACCCTTTGGTGCGCTTCTTGGGACAATTTAACCAAAAGAAGCGAGCAGGAAGTCGCTTTTTTATTTAAGATCTTCGATGAGTTTTTTCGCAAGGCATTAGATAATAAACAGATCCATGAAAATAAAGTGAGGGTCAACTTTTTTGGGAAGTGGAAAGACATTTTTCCGAAATCTACGCAGGAGGTCATGGAAAGAATAATAGAAAAAACCAAAAATTATGACAAACATTTTTTGACCTTGATGGTCGCTTATAACGGAACCGATGAAATAGAAGATTGCGTCCAAAAGATCGCCGAGCAATACAAGGAAGGAAAAATTTCAAAAATAGACGGGGGAGTCATCAAACAAAATTTATGGTCCAAAGACCTTCCGCCGGTAGATTTGGTCATTAGAACCGGTTCAGGAGGCGATCCCCATAACTCCGCCGGTTTTATGATGTGGGACACCGCTTACTCCCAGTTGTGTTTTACCGATACAACTTTTCCGGATTTCAGCCCCGAAGAATTCGAAAAGGCGATAAATAATTTTAATGAAAGAGAAAGAAGAAAAGGAGCGTAGCGAGGAATTAGCCTGCCTGCCGGTAGGCAGGGAATTAGCTTTTAGCTTGTAGAATTTGTGCAAGGTGCTTAACCCTGCACAGTTGAAGTAAAAAATATGGAAAATCCAGAGGAGATTATAACTATCAAAACTTATTATTCCGGTGCGGAAGCGGGTTTTGCAAAGAACATCCTTGAGTCTAATGGGATCAAGTGTATTCTTTTTGAGAAAACACCGCTTTGGCTGGGAGGCGGAGAGTCCAAGCTGAAAGTATTAAGAAAAGATGTGGAAAAATCCATTAAGATATTGGAAGAGGCTAGTTAATCTAGTTAATAAAGATATATCTAAAAAAGGGACAGAAACGATTTATTTCCAAGATGAGAAAGTTTACGAATTAAATTATCATGGCGGTAAGCAAAAAACTGGCAGAGGCTCGGCCTCTGCCAGTTTTTAATTCTACAAGCTACAAGCTAATTCCTAATTCCTAGTCTTTGAGCGGGTGAAAATCGTGGTGGCTCTTTTCCGCATACCTATCGGAGGCGTGGACATAACGAGTGGTGGTATCCAATGACTCATGTCCTAATAATATCTGTATAGCGGCCGGATTGGCGCCGTTTTCGGCCAGATAGGTGGCAAAGGCGTGCCTGATCGAGTGGCAAGAGGTTGGGATATTAAAGCCCAGCAATTCGCGGTAATGCTTGATCCTTTCCTGTAAATAATTAGGGGATATTTTTTTATCTTTTTTATTGATGTTTTTGCCTTTGCTTGGAATGAACAAGTAAGGGGACGGATCATCGCCGCGAGCTTCTTGGAGGTAGGTTTGGATCCACTTGAAGGCTCTGGGGGTCAAATATACAAACCTTTCTTTTTTACCCTTGCCGCGGATGAACACGCGTCCGGTTTTGTCGATCTGAACTTTTTTTATATTGACCAGCTCCGAAATTCTCATACCGGTGGAAAAAACCATTTCCAGCATCGTGCGGTTGCGAATACCGACTTTCTTATTTTTTTCAAACTTGGTAGGGAACTCAATGAGTTTTACTATCTCGTTAAACTCCCCGACCCGGCCATGCTTTTTTTCAGCTCTTAGCATTTCTATAACCTGCGGCGGCACCGGCGCAGGATAGTCCATCTTTATAAGGTACTTTAAATAGCCTCTCAGGCTCGATAAAGTGCGGTTGATCGACCCAGCAGTCAAGTTCTTTGTAGAAACCTGTCCTAGGGCCGTTTTACGGTCTTGTGATACTAAATATGCCTTATACTGCTCGATAGTTTTCTTATTTATCTGCTCAAACGATACTTTTAACTCATTATCAAGGAAGCTTTCGAAGGTCTTTAAATCACGCTCGTAGTTATACAGCGTTTCAGGCGAATAATTGTTCGTTTGTATGTATAAGAGGAAATCCTCAAGGTGTTGGAGCATAAAATTAGCTTAAAGCGGCTTAGATCGAAAATTGGTTAAAATGTGGTTTAGTGCAAGAGCAGGTTTCATCAGGGTTTCATAAGAGGGAAAAACATCTCTTGGGATATATTTTATAATTAAAAAATAATTTTGGAAAATAAAATATAAAAATATTTTTTTAATAATTTATCATAAAAAATCACATATCTGGCCGGAGGAGTTCAAGGGCCCCGAGAGAGGGGTTTTAGCCCTTTTGAAACA
Source organism: Minisyncoccota bacterium (assembly GCA_041657385.1). GTDB lineage: Bacteria > Patescibacteriota > Minisyncoccia > Minisyncoccales > JAQTVQ01 > CAIMDX01. The sequence continues at coordinate 8,879 of JBBABZ010000018.1, forward strand.
GCTGTGGAACAATTATAGGCATTTAAAGGGTTTCTGTTATACCTTAATGAGTGTTAGGGACATTATACTCACTAACTAAGGATATAATATCGCGCCCTTGAAACGCTGTCAATACTTTTTAAATAGGCTCTCTCCCGCCGGAAATATAGAATAAAAATGCTAGAGAAATTTTAGAGAAAGATAAAATAAATTATTTAATTTATAAAAATAAAAAAGCCGGCTCAATCGCCGGCTGGATGTTATGGCTTTTTAAACCAATTGTCAGAGAAAGTTTTGAACCATTCAATCAATCCTTTAAATGTTCCCGGCAGGTCTTTTTTAAATTCCCCTGCCTCTCTGTTAAATTCTTCTTTTATGCCGCTGATAATTTTATTAAGATCAAAGGCTTTTATTTTTTCACTGATAAAATCTTTTATTTGAACAAAAAAAGTTTTAACAGATTGGAAGCATTGCTGCCATGCCGGCAGAACATCTTTTTTAATTGATTCTTGAGTAGAGCTGGCGATATTTTGGATTTCTGAGCTGGAGACCGCGCTCGCCCTTTCCGCTGCCAGCGGGTTGAAAATAAATCCTAACAGCAATAATGTTAAGAATATTTTTTTGACCATGGCCTATTTAGAAAATACGCTGAAAATAGATGTTATTTGGTTCCAGATCTGGCTTATTTGTTGAAAAATTCCGGAGACCGCGGCAGTGATGCCGGCAGTGGCGTTATCCCAAATAGTTTGGACTAATCCCTTTTCTTTTATGCTTTGAGCTTGCTGGCCGACAGTATCGATTGTTTTCTGTGCGCCATCCAGCTGTTGCTGGATTTCGTTGGTCATAGAGTTAACCTCTGGTATAAAGAGAGCAAAACTAAAGACTAAACCGATGATAAAAATTAAACTAAGAATATTTTTTGCCATATTTTTTATTTTAATTTGTTTATCGCTTCTTCTATTCTTCGGATGCTTTTTTGTTTGCCTAAAACCGCGGCTATATCGATCGGCCCGGCTGAATTTAATTTGCCTGTCAAAGCGGCGCGCATCGGCCAAAGCAAATATCCCCTATCAGGCATTGCTTCAGCTTCTTTGAGCAATATTTTTTCAAGATTTTCTTTAGTGAAATCTTTTTCTTCAATTGCGGATAATATTCCCAAAGTTTTCTTGAGTGAATCGATCAACTCTTGATCGTTGGTCATTTTTTTCCATTTTAAAATCTCTGCCGGATATTCTAAGGCTCCTGCAAAAAGAAAATCAACCAAGTCCCCTATTTCAGACAATTTCTTCAATCTTTCTTTGTATAAGGCAACGGCGTTTTCTAAATAATCTTCAAAAATATTTTCTCCGGTGGCGATAATTGAATAAGAAACTTCAGGCAGAAGTTCGTCTTCCGGCCTTATCATTTTTTCATTTTTTTTGATCAATCCCCTTTCTTCAAGATAAGGTATGCATAATTTGGCTATTTCCTTTAATGGTTTTTGCCTGATATAAAAGCCATTCAGCCAATCCAGTTTTTGCGGATTGAATATTGCTCCCGCTTTTTGTATTTTTTCAACGGAAAATTCTTTGGCCAATTGTTCCAAAGAAAATACTTCTTCCTCTGTTCCCGGATTCCAGCCTAGCAGAGCAACAAAGTTATTCAATGCTTCGGGAAAATAACCTTCTTTTTTATAAGCGCTGATCGGCAAAACATTATCTCTCTTTGACAGTTTTTGCCTTTTTTCGTTCAGCAGCAAGGGCAGATGGGCGTATCGGACCTTTGAAAGGCCCAAAGCCTCCTGCAACAAAATTTGTTTTGGCGTATTGGAAATATGGTCTTCTCCTCTGACGACATCAGTGATCTTCATTTCGTAATCGTCTATCACGACAACGAAATTATAGAGAGGATTGTCAAAGCCTTTAGACAAAGAAAAGTCTCCCAGTAAAGTAGAGTCAAATTCCACTTTTCCCCTTACAGCATCATTGAAAGTTATTTTTTGCCCTTTCGGCGTTTTGAATCTGATCAAAAACGGCCTTTTTTCATCAAGGTATTTTTGGATCGTTGCCTGGTCCAGATCGCGGCATTTGCCAGGATAGACCGGAGGCAACCCTTGCGACATTGCGTATTGTTTATACGATTCCAGTTCTTCTTTTGAGCAGAAGCAATAATAGGCTTTTTCCTCCTCGACCAGTTTTTTTAAATATTTGACATAGATTTCCTTGCGTTCGCTTTGGCGGTATGGTCCATATTCTCCTATATATTCCTTTCCGTCTTTTTCAATATTTGGATTGGGGCCCTCATCCCAATTCAACCCCAGCCATTTCATGCTTTCAATAATATCTTGGTCCCATTCTTTCTTGGACCTCTCAACATCGGTATCTTCTATTCTTAAGATCAGTTTGCCGCCATACCTTTTGGCAAAAAGATAAGAAAAAAGCGCAGTTCGAATACTCCCCGGATTGAGAGGTCCAGTCGGCGACGGTGGGAACCTTGTGCGCACATTTGACATTTTATCGGAAATATCGTTTGTCATAATTTATAGATATTCTAGCAAATATTGGGAAATATTGTTAGCAGCCTGGGGTTTTGAGAACTCCTTGGCATTTTTGGCCATTTTTTCAGTTTGGCCGGATAAAAAAGCGTCTTTTATTTTTTCTAAGAAAAAGTGGGGAGTTAAATTGCCTTCTTCAAGCACTATGCACGCTTCCGATTCGGCAAAATTATAAGAATTTTTAAGCTGATGGTTTTGAGCCGATTCCGGCAAAGGGATCAAAATACTTGGCTTGCCCAGTGCGGCAATCTCGAATATTGCTCCGGCTCCGCTGCGGGAAATGATGAAATCGGACGCTGCGTAAGCATGCCTTAATTGGGTTTCGCTTAGAAAAGGAAATAGATGATAATAGCTTTTAATTTCCGGTTTAAGAAATGCTTCCGATTCGTTTTTGATGGCTTTTAAATTTTTTTCTCCTGCCTGGTGGATCACTTCAAAATCATTGATCATTTCCGGCAATATTCCCAGCAAGGCTTCATTGACCCTTCCGCTGCCCTGGGATCCGCCCAAGATCAAAAGAACAGGCTTATCTAAATGCAGGCCAAAAATTTGCCTGGCGGACTCTTTGTCTCCGCTGAGCAGTTCTTCTCTTACTGGATTTCCGACATAGACCATTTTTTTTAACGGAAAATATTCAGTTTCCTTGGGAGGGAAAGAAATAAAGATTTTTGAAGCGAAATTGCTGCAAATTCTGTTCGCCAGCCCTGGAGCAATATCGGATTCGTGCATAAAAATCGGTATTCTTAAAATACTTCCAGCGATCACTGTGCCTAAAGAGCCGTATCCTCCCTTACTGAAGATCACATCGGGCATTAGAAAGAAAAGGAGGAAAAATGATTGCAAAAATCCTATCGGAGTTTTTATGAAAATATCGAAAATATTCTGAAAGAAAGATATCGGGCTGAAATATCTTCTTATTTTGCCGCTAAGGACAAACATTGTTTTGATCCCCTCTTGCGGCAAAAAAATAGATGAAAAATCATCCTTTGTCCCAATATAAAAATAATCGGTTGAAGGAGATTGTTTTTTCAACTCTCTCGCAACAGCGATTATCGGGAAAATGTGGCCTCCCGTTCCTCCGCCAGTGAAAACTATTTTTGACATAATATATTCATTCCCTGTTTTATTTTTTTGGTTTTAGTTACTTGTCTATTCTAAACATTTTTAGAGATATTTAAAAGGATGCCCATTGCCGTCAGTTCGACTATCAAGTGTGATCCGCCCGAGCTGATGAACGGCAAAGGAATGCCGCTGACCGGTAATATCCCTGTCATGGACCCGATGTTTATGAAAGCTTGCAAGGTTATCCAAGATCCAATGCCGCAAGCTATTAATTTATTTGAAGGATCCTCTATTTTTTTGACTATCAAGAAGGTCCGCTGGGCGAAAAGCAAAAACAGGCTTACCAGCAGGACACATCCTATGAAGCCGGTTTCTTCTGCGTAAATAGCAAATATAGAATCAGTGATGGACTCGGGCAGAAACCCGAATTTTTGAACGCTTAATCCCAATCCTGATCCAGTTATTTCTCCCGAGCCGATTGATATGAGCGCTTGCTGGGGATGGTAGCCGGCTCCTAAAACATCTTTATTGGGGCTGAAAATATTTTCTATCCTTTGCATGCGGTATGGTTCCATTAAAATAAAAAAAGTTACACAAACAATCCCCGCTAGTCCTATTAGAAAAATATGCTTAAGAGGAGTTTGGGCGCAAAAGTAAATAATACCGCCGGTAGCGAAAATTATTATCAAGGTGCTCAAATCTTTTTGTAAAAGTAAAACGGCGGTAATAGCTCCTATGACCGCTATAAAAGGCAAAAGAGACTTCTTTTTAAGCTTGCTTACGAGATTGGCCAGATATAGAATAGCCGTTATTTTAAGCAGCTCGGAAGGCTGGAAAGAAGTGAATCCTAAGCTTATCCAGCGGGTGGCGCCCTTGGCCTCATGCCCCCAGATCGGAAGGAAAACGGAAAACATTAAAGCCATAGCTACAAAGAAAAAAAAGATGGTGATCTTTTTTACTTTTTCCAAGGAAAGCTTATAAGCTATAAAACCGGCGATCAATCCTATCAGGCCGCTGATCAGCTGTTTAAATAAAAAATAGTTTGGATTTCCCGCTATCCTTAAAGAATAAGGAACGGAAGCCGTGGCTAAAACTAAAATGCCTATCAGGATCAAAGAGGCCAAGATGCCCATCAATATAAAATCGGGCTGGTTGGTTTTTTGGGGTAAGCCTATTTTTTGCATGATTTTAGCTGAAGATTATTTAACAGGGTTTAGCTCTTCGGCGTATTTTTTGAACAAGCCGCCTTTTTCTTGGTAATCGCGGAATAAGCCGAAACTGGTTGACGCGCAGGACATCAGGCAGATCTTTCCTTTTTGGGTATTTTCGTAAGCCAGTCTTACTGCGTCAGACATATCATTAACGAAAAAATGCTGAGGAAGATTTTTGCCATTTTTTGATTGTTTTTTAATCTCGTCCCATATTTTTTGTCCCGTTGTCGGGAATAAGATCAGGGTTTTAAGATCGCTGGATAAAATTTTTTTTGCCAGATTTTTGAAAGTTAATCCCCGGTCGAAACCGCCAAGCAGGATCGTTTCAACTTTAGGGCCCAAGGCATCCAGCGCGGCGATCGCGCTTTGCTCGATCGTTGAAAGCGCGTCGTTGTAAAAAGTTATGCCGGAATACGGCCCGATCTTTTCCAAACGGTGTTCCAGCGGCTTGAAATTTTTAATTGCCTGTAAAATTTTTGCTTCGGGAATTTTGAATATTTTTCCCGCTTCGATCGCGGCGGCCATATTTAATAAATTAAACTCCCCTTTCAGATGAGTTTTTTCTTTGCCGATAATTTTCTTTGCTTTTAAAGGATTAATCTTTATTTTTTTCGCCAGGCTGGTTTCGGCTATTTTCGCAACCGTTTTGTCGGCCGGATCGAAGATCAGATGATCATTTTTATTTTGCCAGCGGGTAATATTCGATTTGGCTTTGGCGTAGGCGGCAAAATTTTTGTAATAGTCGAGGTGTTCCGGATAAAGGTTTAAAAAAACAGCTATACGGGGGCTTTGCTTCAATTCGGCCAGCTGGTGGCAGGACATTTCGTAAACAAAAATATCCTGTGGTTTGCTTTTCAGTAAAAAAGATAAAGCGGGTTTTCCTATATTTCCAACCAATTGGACTTTGGCTCGCCGAAGCCCAGCAGGGCGAAGGAGGCCTTTGGCTCGCCGAAGCCCAGCAGGGCGAAGGAGGCCTTTGGCTCGCCGAAGCCCCTCGACAAGCTCGGGGCGAAGGAGGCCTTCTTTTAAAACTTTATATATCAAAGCGCTGGTGGTGCTTTTGCCCTTAGTGCCGGTAATGCCTATTACCTGGCCTGGACAGTTTGTCAAAAAAATTTCAGTTTGGCTGGTGATTTTAGCCCCTTTTTTCAATAACGGCTTAATAAGGCTTAACGGGATGCCCGGAGTTTTGATGATGACGTCGTAATCCCCTATCGCTTCAAGATAATTTTTTCCAAGGAAAAGATCGGTATTTTTATCTTGCGCCAGTTTCGGAAATTTTTTTTGGAAAGATCCTGGCTCGATCTGGTCGGCTATTCCCAGCCGGTTTTGAGGGTCCAGTTTTTTGATCAGCTCAAAAGAACTCTGTCCTTCCCTGCCAAAGCCTAAAATAAGCACTTTTTTTCCTTTAAGCTGTCCTAATTCCATTATTTTGATTTGTATACCTCTATAGCCCTCTGAAGAACTGCTTCTCGGACCTCTTTTTTTTCAATATATTCTTTAAACTCTTCAGGATCGATCCAGAGTATTTTGCATACGCTCCCCGCAGAATCGGTTTTAAATTCTCCAAGAGGTTTAACATTACAAAGATACTGTAACCTGTAATGGGTGTTGCCATCAGGGCTGATGACCTTTTGGTAGCTGATAGGTTCGTAATCCAGTACTTCGCAATTTGTTTCTTCTTGTATCTCCCTCATTAGGGTTTGGTCGATAGATTCATCTTCATCGCGAGTACCGCCTGGAATACTCCAAATATTCCATTCGGAATGGCTTACTAGCAGTATTTTATTGTCGCAAAAACAAACAGCGTGAGCTTTTAAAATAAGATTGTCAGGGAGGCCGTCAAAAGTATCGGTGTGCGAATACAAAACATCGCATTTTCGGCCCTTATAGCTAATCGCGTTTATGAATGTTCTCATATAATTTGTTTAATTCCATTATTTTGATTATATTTTTAAAAGCGGTTTGCGTCAAAGTTGATGATTTTATTTTTTTGCGACATTGACCACGTTAGAGATTCTGTCTTCCAGCATAGGAGTAAATCCGTTATTTAATTCGGAAACAACATTTTTAAGAAATACTCGATATCGAGAATTTCTAACGGGGTGTCCAGGTTCAGATACATGTGATACACCCGCCTGATTAATTTTGCAGCACAATTACTTTGTTTGTCGGCAGTCCGTTGAGCTGTATTTTCCAGTAATACTCGCTGGGAGTCAGCTGGCCTAATGCCTCGTGCGGCCGGATGTT
>JBBABZ010000019.1:0-10624 GCA_041657385.1 Minisyncoccota bacterium
TTTTCTGAATTAACTCCATCGGTTACTCCCTTTTCTGATATTATTCCTATAAGCTTACAAGAATCGTCTACAACTGCTCCGCCGCTTGCACCATAAGTTACTGTATTATCAAGCCAATATACCCCTCCGTCAATATTAATAGATCTTTTCGCATCTACGATTTTTACCTTCTGAATATTCCCAACCATAGCACTCCTCATCATTAAAAAACGCATTGAAATTTCAAAAAATTTCTCTATATCTCTCTTTTTCTCTCCCAGTTTCGGGTTATCAAATTTTAAGGCCTTATCAAAATTTAAAGGAGGATTGATATCGTCTGGAAAACCAGCCATTATTACCTCCGTTCCCTCTAAGGCAAGTTCGCTATTCAATTCCACAAAAAAATCTGTTTGACTAGGTGTGATTGGCTCAAGAATAGCTAGGTCAATAATAATTGGTTTAACAAACTCCGGCGTATCTATATCTATCGAAGGTCCCCCTAACCGAATTTTATATTCCGATGGGAGTATTTTGCCAACACCTTCAACGATTATTTTGACATTTGGTAAGGCCAAATATTCATCTAAAATATGATTAGCCGTTAGCAACAATCCTGAAGAATTTATCACGACACCTGATCCAAAGCTCAATACACTGTCATTAGAAACGATAGCGACTTTACGTATAGCATATTTAATTTTTTCGCAGATTTCTTTTTTGTCCATATTCCCGTTTATTCTAAAAATGTCTTATAAATTACTGCTAAACATTGATAAAATTGAGTTGGAATGTTTTCGATGATAGTCTTCATCTGTAACTTCCGTGCTTCTCTAAAACTTAGAATGTATTTCCCAATATATTAAATCTATCTTCTCTTGCTATTTTTCGTATAGAACTATAAAACCCAAATTGCTTTCATCGGAATAATCTCCCTGTTTTGGAGTATGAATAGTGACACTCGCATACCCGTAAGGATAATCCACCTCCGGATTTATATTTATTTGCTCTTTCAAAATTCTAATTCTTGGATATAATATATTCCCAAAAATAATTTGATCTTTCGAATAATGCGCAGAATAAACAAGCCTTCCCTTTTTGAAAGAGTGGTTACTCATATCTGTGGAGAATATTTTTACATCGGCGGAAATTGGAAGATTTACCGCTTCATCGCTCACTATAATCTCTCCACGATTATCGAGATAGACAATTTCAATAAAAGGTCCATCTTTCTCGGAATCGGCATCCCAATTTTCCCATATCCCACCGCTAATTCTAATGGCTGCAAGACCATCAATATATGTTGGAGCTATTAAAGCTGGAGATGAAGAAACAGATTCTGATTTTGGCAAAGAAAGGTCGGAACTCTCATCGCTAAAACTACTTTGAAGTTTCCCCACATCTTTCTCTCCATAACTTATCTCTTTTTCTCCCGATGCTTTCTGTCTATTTAATAGAATCAAATAATAAAAGATTGAAATCGAAATTAAAATTAAAGTAGTTGCGACGATTATTTTAAACCAATTCTCTTTTAAAAAATTCATATAATTATTCCTAAAAATTAAATTTATGGACAATTTTTAGCTTTCCGCCAGCCCTTCATTGTCGCTTGCTCTTCTGCGCAAAACCATTTCTCGCCTTTTGCTTCATCGATTTTAGTCTGAGGGTAGGAGAGGCAACCGATTAGATGATAAATTTTTTCTCCAGAAGAACTAATATTCCCTTTAATATTACAGTTTGTTTCAGATTTCTTAATTGAATTGGGAGCATCGCTCTTTGCCTGTATATTCGCGGGGGATCTTGATTCCGTACGAGCTTCTTTGATTTTAGCCACCGAAGAAATGCTATGGCAATGATAATCGCCGGTCTTTCTATTTTTATGACAACCATTTTCGTCGGTTCTTCCGGAATGGGCGGAAACGCCCAATGGCAGGATAAAAGATAAGACAAGGACGAAAAATCCTAATTTGATAATATTCTCTCGCATCTTAGGGCATTACAGTCAAGCCGATAACCAACGCTGTGCCAAGAATAACCGCTGCCATTATGACCGCCATCCCGATATTTCCTTTTTTGATCTCCTCCCATTCGTTAATCGGCGTTATTAAGGAGAATACTTTAACTGAAATACCCAAGGCGATTGCCATTGAAATTGCACCCGTTATGGCCCAGCCGAAAGTAATAAGATATTGTTCTAAAATATATGGCATGAATTTAGTCTGTTAATTTTTATTATTAAAAACACCTCAAAAGAGGCGTTAAAATTGTATTATATTTTTATAGTTTTTGTCATTTGTCTTCAAATATCTATTTTAGACCGTCCCAGTCACTCGATACCGATCGCAAAATAGCAAACCAAATGCGTCTCGAGCGCCCGAAGAACGTAATGAAGTCGGGCGGGATAAACTATTCTTCACAAAGCTGCGGGACTTGGATTCGAACCAAGATAGACGCCTTCAAAGGGCGTTGTCCTACCATTAGACGATCCCGCAATATTAAAAAACGCTCTAAAAATAAAATAAGGTTAAACTATTCCGCACGACTCTACGATCGCCAATTCTAATGGCAATTGCGGGATAGTGGCGTATTTTATCTTTCTTTCCGCTTCCAAAAAAGATTTTAATAATTTTCGCAGATCTTCTGGCTTGATTTCTTTCGCTTGTTGTTTTACCAGATTTTGGGCTGTTTGTTCAAGCTCTGCGACGGCGTAGCCGTCCAGATCGGGGCTGACCTGCAAAATTAAAATCTTTCTTAAATAGTTTATAAATGTCTTGGCAAACTCTGCGGGGTCCAAACCTTTTTCCAAATTATCATTTAAAAAAGTAATAGCCCCTTTCGCATCTTTTTTGATCAACAGATCGCTGAACTTAATGGCAAGGGTTATATCCACCAAGCCAAGGATATTTTGGACATCTTGGGCCGTGATCTTGATATCCGGCAAAAAACTGATGACCTGGTCCAAAATGCTTTCCGCGTCGCGCAAAGCGCCTTCGGCGTTGGCCGCGATTAAGGCCAGCGCTTCTCTTTCTATCTTTACTTTTTCCTGCTCGCAAATTGACGCCAGCTTTTCTATTATTTGCGGACCGGGAATTTTGTGAAAATCAAATCTTTGGCAGCGCGACAAAATTGTCGGGATCATTTTGTGAAGCTCGGTCGTGGCCAGGATAAAAATAGCGTGGGCCGGCGGCTCTTCCAGTATTTTCAAAAGCGCGTTGGCCGCGTCTTTGGAAAGCTGGTGCGACTCGTCCAAGATCAAAACCTTGTATTTCAAAAAACTCGGAGAAAATTTTATCCCCTCCCTTAGCTCTTTTACATCATCTATGCCGCGGTTGGAAGCGGTGTCTATCTCTATCAGGTCTACTGTCTTGCCTTTGTTTATTTCCAAACAGGCCGGACATTCGTTGCAGGGCTCAAAACCTTTTAAATTTTGGCAGCAAACAGCTTTGGCAAAAAGCCTGGCCAGGGTTGTTTTACCGGTTCCTCTTGGGCCTGAAAATAAATAAGCATGGGAGATATTTCCCATCGCTATTTCATTGGCCAAAGTTTTTACTATATGCTCCTGCCCAACAAAATCTTTAAAACTTTGGGGCCGGTATTTGCGGTATAAAACAAGATTTGCCATAGGTATTTGCTGTTTTTTTATACCACATCCGAAATCAAAAATCAAAAAACAAAAAGAGCCGAAGCTCTTATTGTTTTTTGCACTTTTTCAATCAATCTTGCCGCTTTTATTTTACTCCTGTTGAGCTGGCTGTCTCCTCTTTCTGTGTCGTTGCCGATGCAACGATCGTTGTTGACGCAGTAGACTGCTGGACAACCGCTAAGGGAATGGTTTCCACAGTTTTTTCAGCAGACCTTTCTTCTTCCAGCTCTGCTAATCTGTCTATTAGCTCTTGAATTTGCTCTTTCGTTACGGGCGAAGTAGAAGCAACAGAAGTAGTAGCAGTGGATGTAGCAATAGTTGCCACTATTTTCTGGACTGGCTGCTGAACAACTTGGACAACTGTCGGAGAAACGGTTTGTGCTGTTTCTGTTCTCTGCTCTAAATCGTATTGAGCGAAAGAATTGTTGATATCCGATTCTTTGGCCAATTGAGCCATGTTGGATTCTCTTACCGCATCTTGTGCGCTATTTTTTTGCTTGGTTATATCCCACATTTCTTCTTTTTGGGCATCGATTATCGATCCCAGATAGGGAGATATAATAAAAGCCATCATAGCGAAACAAAAAGCGTAATCTTTCAAATCGATCAGCCAAGAAAATTTCCATCTTTTTATTGACATGCAAAGGAGAAAAGATCCTATCGTGATGATAAACGTGAAGATGATGAATCTGCTCTTATAGAGGACATCCCATGCTCCTACAAGGAACATAGAAAATAGAAAAAGCAACCCGATACTGATAATAATTGATTTTTTCGCGGCCCACGTTCTTTGGCAAAAAGCAAAGAACATGGAAAGTTTTTGAAACATATATGTATTTTTTTAAAAGAGCTTCCTGTCAATTCCTTTCGTATTGACAAGCAGCCTCTCTTAAAAAAAGTTAAGGCTGCCTGCCAATTAATTATTGGCTAGGAATTAATAATGTAAAATTGAATAACTTATACTGTATTCCTTGGTCTTTGTCAATGGCCAAAGATAATATATAAACGTATTATCCGTTACTTTTTACTTGACATAATGTATAATATGTTATATAGTATTAAATATAAATTCTTGAGATCATACTTTAAAGTAACCATTAGAATATAGAGATCAGTAAATTAATATAGCCTAAAAACTATGGAAAAATACAATTTTTATATGTTTTGGATAGTTTGCATCGCTCCCCTGATCGCCGCCATCACTATTCCGGCAATGAGAGCAACAGGAATCTGTAATTTTTTCACCGGAGCTTATAACCTGATTAAAGAGAGGCCCTAAAGCCTCTTTTTAATTTAAAACGATACAAGCAAAAACGAACCGAAGGCCATTTTTTCGTTTTACGCTACCAACTTTCCATCTCGTCCAGCCACTTCTCCAAACTAAGACGATAAACCCGGATCATTTCTTTTTTATCAACTAAAAACGGGCGACTCTCGCCCGTTTTTTTTGCATTTACCATTTTTTCGCTTCTTCCTTTCTGATCTACGAACTCCCTTCCCTACGCCTCCTTCCTAAATTCATATAGCTTTCTCCATCCAGACGGTAGGCTGCTGGACGTCTTTAAACTTGACATCCAAGGTGTTGAACTCGGCTTCCGGCCTTATGTCCGAAACGAAGATCATTATCTCTTTTCCATCCGCCTCATATTCTTTAAATTGTAGGATAAGGCGCCATCTTGATCTCATGAAAACAAAAACCCCCTTGCTTAATGCGAGGGGGTTTCGCTAATTCAAAAAATCTTACCAAAACCATTTCATCAATAGAGCATCCGGCGCGGGAATATTGCGATGATCATATCCAACAGCCGCTGCCAAAGCCTTCAGCAAGTCTATTCCAAAAAAAATCTTTTTCAATTTCTCTTTATCGTAGTATTCTTTTCCTTTGGATTCCAATCCGATATAAGCGCTTTCGGGATTCGTAACCGCCAAATAGGAATACTTGACGTCTCCTATGTCCGCAATCAGGATCGCTTGCAATCCTTTGATCAGAGATCTTATCCGCTGTTTTCCCCTGCTTTCTTTTCGGATATAGTCTAAAAGCTCGGATTTAGCCCAACAGCCATCAGCTGTCTTTTCTTCTAAATAATTTTCTTTGGCATTCCATCTAGCCATTTCTTCTGGTTTCTGATATTGGACGAATCCGCATTTGCTATTCTTTATTTCAAAATCCAAAAGCTTCTTTTCGGCTTCATCTTTTTCTATCCTCTCTGCAACCTTTCTGGATTCTCTGCAATTATTTTTCAGAAATTCAATAAATTCTTGGCCAACGGATTTTTTTATTTTTCCCTTCTTCCCTCTTTCTCCTTTAAAAAATGTCCTCTTTGAAAATAAAGAGTAAATTCCGTAAGAAACATGGACGTCAAATGTCTCGGCGTCCCTGGGAGCTGGCAAAAGTAAAATCGGCTGGGCTGAAACTGGAACAGTTTTGTTTTCCATATTTTTTTATAAAAAAACTGCCAAGGACCTTATGATCCGGCAGTTTTTTTGATTAAACTTCCGGACATTACAAGTCCTTGAGGCCTAAAGATAGACTAATAACGGGTTTTTGTCAAAAAGAACTTTTTGCCAAAAATTACTAAATGGAAGGGTTCCTGTGATTTAAAGCAAAATTAACGTTATGCACAATTTATGCACACCGGGCTCAATCCCCTAATTTTGAGTGTGCTATATTATATCCAATGACTGGAAACATCCCTGTTTTTGAAACTCCCGATAAACTGCCGCCGCAGGATATTGAAGCCGAAAAAAGCACTCTCGGCTCTTTGATGATAGACAAAGAAGCTATTTTTAAAGTAGCGGATTTTTTGAAATCCAACGATTTCTACAAAAAAAGCCACAAAGACATTTACCAGGTAATGGAAGAGCTCTTTTTAAAAAGCGAACCGATCGATCTTATTTCTATTTCCGCTGTTTTAAAGGGTAAAGATCTTTTAGACGGTATCGGAGGCACGGCTTATCTGACTGAATTGATCAATGTCGTTCCAACCGCCAGCCATGTGGTAACTTACGCCCAGATCGTCCAGAAAAAAAGGATCTTGCGCGACCTGATCACCGTCGGCCAAGACATCGCCATAAGCGGCTACAACGAAAGAGAAGAACCGGACGAATTGCTGGACCAAGCGGAAAAAAGAGTTTTCTCTATTACCCAAAAAAGCTTAAGCCAAAGCTTTTCCCCGATCAAATCATGCCTGACCGACGCTTTTGACAGGATCGACCGCATTTCCAAAAACCAAGGCAAGCTAAGAGGCGTGCCCACTGGATTTAAGGACTTGGATAATATCTTGGCCGGTTTTCAAAAATCAGATCTTATTATCTTGGCCGCCAGACCGTCCATGGGTAAATCCAGTCTTGCTATGGATATTGCCAAAAATATTGCTATCAATGAAAATCTTCCTGTCGGTATTTTTTCTTTGGAAATGTCCAAAGACCAGCTGGTTGACCGTGTGATCGCCTCGCATGCCAATCTTGACCTTTGGCGATTAAGAACCGGCCGCTTGTCTTCCGAAGGCGAAGACAACGACTTCACCCGCATCCAGTATGCCCTAGGAGCTCTTTCCAGCGCCCCGATCTATATTGATGATGTTTCCTTCACTAATGTCTTGCAAATGCGCGCTATGGCCCGCAGACTTCAATCCGACAAAGGTTTAGGCTTATTGATCGTTGATTACTTGCAACTGATAGATCCGCGCAATAACATGGCCAGCCCGGTCCAGCAAATGTCTGAAATTTCCCGCGCCCTCAAAGGTTTGGCCCGCGAATTGGATATTCCCGTCTTAGCCCTCTCCCAACTTTCTCGCGCAGTTGAATCGCGCGTGCCGCAAATCCCCCGCTTAGCCGATCTGCGCGACTCTGGAGCCATTGAACAGGATGCCGATGTTGTTTTGTTCATTTATCGCGAAGACCGCTATCGGCAAGACACTTCCCGCAAAGGCGTGGCCGATATCATTATCGCCAAGCACCGTAATGGCCCTGTCGGCAAAGTGGAGCTTTTCTTTGATGAGCAGCGAGCCAGTTTCAGAAACCTGGAAAACTACAACCAAGAATCACCCGGCGAAACAGTAGAAGATATTATCTAAAACAAAAACTGGCTTTTAAGCCAGTTTTTTATTAAGAAAAGGATTGCAATTTATCGTAACTTCTGTTGCTCCTGCGTTGACTGTAATATACATTATTTTGGGATTTCCGTCTTTATCAATATATCCATTGATAAGATAGTTGAAAGCCTCAACATCCATTCCGTTCTTTTCGCCCGGAACATAAAGTGTTTTCTCAAGCTGAAAATTTTTTTTGACAGCAACCTTGCTTTCCTCTTTGACTATTGCCATATTTTTTCTTTAAAAGATCTCCATCAGCCTTGGTATTACCATCGGCTGAAAAGATAATCTCTCAAAAGATTATATTTATCAACCTTGGTAACCAAAGTTTAGATGATTATTATATACAATATTTTAACCATTTCGTCAAAACTTGCGGGCTGGTTGTGAATAACTAACGCAACAAAAACGCCTCGCAGATTGCGAAGCGTTTTTAAAATTTTTGATTTGCCTGTTCCCTGCTTAAGCTTTGATCTCGGCGATTTCCACCTCGGTAAAAAGCTGTCTGTGCCCGGTTTTGGCATGAGATCTTTTCTTGGCCTTATACATGAATTTAACAGTTTTCTTGGCCTTAGCTTGAAGCAAGATCTTGGCAGTCACTTTGGCTCCTTTCAGCAAAGGCATGCCGATCTCGGTTTTTTCTCCGTCTTGGATCAATAAAACCTCGTCAAAATCAACCATTGATCCGACTTCTTGTTCTAATTTTTCTATTTTTAATTTCTTGCCTGGCTCGACAACATATTGTTTTCCTCCAGTTTTGATGACAGCTAACATAATCTGAATAAATTAAGATTTTATATACTTCAATATATTAAACTATTTCCAGAAAAAAATCAAATGCCAGACGGCCTTTCAGCTTATTCTATTAAAGGTTTGTCCACTTGGCTGGCTTCGATCGGAGAACGGTCATCCTCGGTTATTTTGATGACATCCTTATCTATTTTATTAAATTCCTTGCTGGCGCTGTTGTAAGCGTTAACCGTTGTGTTGAGGTGGCCTCCTAATTTTTTCAGATACTCATCGTAAGCCATTAAATGGCGGGATAGCTGCTCCACTCTTTTACGGATCTCTTTGGCAGATTCTTCTATCTGCATAGATCTTAATCCCTGCAAGATCGTTTGCAAATAAACATAAAAAGAGGTCGGGGAAACGATATGGACTTTTTTCTCCCTGACAGCATAATCTATCATGTCGCGGGTATTGCTTTTCATCGCTCCTATCTTATTTACCAACAGATCGTAATATATCGCTTCGGCCGGAATAAACATAAAAGCAAAATCAAGAGTCCCTTCGTTCGGCCTGATGTATTTGGCTGTTTCATCGATCCTATTTTTCAAATCCTGGCAAAAAATTTTTTCCAGTTCTTCTTTTTTGGCAAGATCTTCTTCCTGGATTATCCTGTTGTAATTTTCCAAAGAAAATTTGGAATCAATGGGAATAATTTTGTCTTTCAAAAGTATCGCCGCATCCACGATCTGCCCGTCTTTAAATTTATACTGCATTTTATACTGGCTGGGGCTGAAGACATTTTTTAAAAGCTCCTCTAAAAAATACTCTCCCAATATCCCCCTCTGCTTGGTATTTTTCAAAACATTTTCCAATGATTGCAGTTGTTCGGCAAAGCCGACGACTTGCTTATTGGTATTATCCAGCTCGGTCAATTTTTTGGTCACATCCTGAATGATCTTGGCGCTTTGGCCGAATTGTTCCTGGATAGCCTTAGTGGATTCGGACAGCTTGCTATCCAAAACCTGGTTAAGCTGGTGGATCTGCTGTTGTAACATCATCACAGCGCTGTTGTCTTCTTTCTTTTCTGGCGCTTTTCTCAATAATAAAATTATCAAGACTGCCAGTCCTGTAATAATTAAAGCAAAGAAAAAAATAGTAAGCCCATCCATCAATATTAAGATTACTATAATCGCCCTAAAAATCAAACCGCAAAAACTGGTCAAGGCCCGGCCTTGACCAGGATAGAGCTTCGGCGAAGCCCACCCTTTCGTCCCGAGTTTATCGAGGGACTATGGCGAGGCCCTCCTTCGCTTCTGCGGAAGCTTCGGCGGGCGCAGTAAAACCCGCCTTCGCTGCCGCGGCAGCTTCGGCGAGGTAAAACAAAAAGCGACCCTATGAAGGGTGCTTTTTAATACCGATGTCCTGGGCGGAATCTCCAGACGGATCCGGAAAGCCGATCCCAGAACTTCAGTTTCAATATTAATACTATACCACAACAGCAATATCCTGTCAAGGGGCAAACAACCTACTAACTACACCTGTCGGACAGGTGTAGGTTAGCTCGAAATGGGCCAAACGGATTATTCCGCTTCTAAATTCAGCTCGGCTGAACAGCCGCCCGAGAAAAGTTCTTAAGTATTACACTCCTTCAGAAAAATTTTACCAATTAACCACTGGACGGAAAATTGCGTTAGAAGGTTGAATTCAGCTGGTAATGTGTACGGACATATTGCACTTTTTTCGCTAAGCTGGGGCGAAATTTCCTGTTTTTGACGAAAAAAGCGTAGACTTGATAATATACGCCTAAATATTAATTTTTTACATTAAAAAAGCTCTCATTGGGAGAGCTTTTTGTACACTCCGTATGCCACAGCATACGAAATCATGCTAAGAGCTATTCTCTGCATGATACTTAAATCAAAAAAATTTGGGAATATCGTTCTGAATATTATTGAGCATAGTATATATGCTTCTACACTCAATAAAAATTTGACGGGGTTTCTTTTTATCCCCCTTTTGGCAACAATTGCCAAAATTTTAAAAAATTCTTTTCTCTCCATTTTTTTCAGCCTAGGGCTTATTGCTTTGGCTGGTTACAGCCAAAGGCATTTTGCCTTGGCTGTAAATTAATTTTGCTTTTACGAATAACATTCCGTTCGCCTCTTTTGTTGAGGTATGCGGG
>JBBABZ010000020.1:0-10075 GCA_041657385.1 Minisyncoccota bacterium
TCGCTCTGGCGGCGGCCGTCGCGGGCGGCTTCCCGGGTGCCGGCGGTGGAAACCAAAATGATGGAGGCCAGGATGCCGAGGATGGTGATGGTGATGAGGATCTCGACGAGGGTGAAGGCTTTGGAGTCTTTACGCTTGAACTTTAATTTTCGCCCGAGGCTAACGAGAGAGAGAGAGAGAGAGAGAGAGAGAGAGAGAGAGAGAGAGAGAGAGTTAAAAAGTTGAGAGATTTTCATATTGGTTTGATTATATGTAGAAAAAAAGGAAAGGGCCAATCAGGGTTGTCCACAGGGCTGATCTATACAAGCGCTACTTTACAACTTAGATCATTTTTAAATCTATACCTATCCGAAAGGTAGAGTTTTTTTATTAAAAAAACTAAAGATTGATTCTGCTGTTGTTTCCGGCTGGGTCAGATGCGGACTGTGATTGGCTTTTTCGATAACTTTTATTTGCGAATTTGGAATAAGTTTTTGTATCGCGAAAGCCTCTTCTAAGGGCGTTGACTTATCTTCTTTTCCCCAAAGAATAAGGGTTGGCGATTTTATTTGAGGCAAACAATCGCTCAAATCTTCGCTGATGATATTCTTAAAAGTTTCTTTCATAACGCCGCTTGCCCGGCTGTAATCGTGCACACCGGCAAAGCGGTAGATAAAACGACGCGCCAAAGGATAAAGGCTTTTCCCTATCAAGGGCATTTTTTCAAAAACCGAACCAACCTTGGTCAAGCCGGAAGCGATCTTTTGACGCCAATTCAGCCTTTTCTTCGATCGAAAGATTGCCGCTCCGGTCAGAACCAAAGCTCTTACTTTTTGAGGATTTTGAGCGCTGAATTTAGCAGCCAAACCGCCGCCGAAAGAGTGGCCGACCAAATAAAAACCTTTCAAACCGATTTGCTCGGCAAATTTTAAAAGAATGTTTAAATAATCATCTGTTTTCCAAGGCTGCGGCGGATTGGAGCTTTTGCCAAAACCGGGCAGATCCAAAGAAATTACTTGAAAATTTCTGGATAAAATTTCTTGGACCTTTTGCCAGGAATCGGACGAACCTCCCCAGCCGTGCCAAATCAAAAGAGGCTCGCCCTGTCCAGCAATTTTGTAACTGATATCGAGACCATCGATAACGATTTTTTCTTCTTTCATCTATGATTTCTTTTTGATGACCGTGAACGGAAGATATTTGTGCAAAACTTCCGGCATCAGAATAGAGCCGTCTGTTTGCTGGCAATTTTCAATAATAGCGATGATGATCCTGCCGATGGCAAACGCCGTCCCGTTGAGAGTGTGGACAAAATTCATTTTGCCAGCCTTGTCTTGATAACGGATGTTCAAACGGCGGGCTTGGAAATCGGTACAATTAGAAGTTGAATGGGTTTCGCGGTATTTCCCTTCGCTCGGCACCCAAGCCTCAATGTCGTATTTTGACGCGGCTGGACGGCCCAAATCACCGGTGCAAATCCTTAAAACTTGATATGGTATTTTTAAGGCCTGCATCAATTCTTCTTCCAATCCCAATAACAATTCGTGCTCGGCTTTTGAATCTTCAGGCTTGGCAAAAGAAAACATTTCCAATTTATCAAACTGGTGCACTCTTAAAATTCCTTTAGTGTCTTTGCCGTAAGAACCGGCTTCGCGGCGGAAACAAGTTGAAAAACCAAGGTATCTCCTGGGCAATTCGCTTTCTTTAAAAGTTTCGTCAGCGTGCATCGCGCCCAAAGGCTGTTCGGCCGTGGCGATCAAATATTGGTTGTCTTGCTGGAGATAATAAGCTTCAGGGTCTCCTTCCAGCTTCTCTAAAAATCCCATACCCAAAGCCATTTCCGGCTTGATCATAACTGGCGGGATAACGGGCTGAAATCCTTTTCTGGTAACAATATCAAAAACCAATCGGACAATGGCAAACTCCAGCCAAGCGGCTTCATTCTTAATAAATCCAAACCTGCTGCCAGAGATCTTTCCGGCACGCTTAACATCAATAAGGTCCAATTCTTCGGCAATGGTCAAATAATCTTTGGACGGAAAATCGAATTTTGTTTTTTCTCCCACTTGCCTGATGCTAACGTTCTCTGAATCGTCCTTGCCTACCGGCACATCCTCAAAGGGAACGTTCGGTATAGAAAGCATTATTTCATTGAATTCTTTTTCCAACTCTTTGGCTTTTTCTTCCAACTCCCCAACACGCTGGTCCAAGGCCTTCATAGCATTTATGATATTCTCTCTTTCGGCTTGGTCTTTTGCCTGCGGGATCGCTTTGGACGATTTGTTCTTTTCAGCGGCAATCGCCTCCAGCTCCTGCTGGATCTTCATCTTTTTTTGATCGACTTCCAATAACTTATCAATGTCGCAATTAAAATTCTTCTTTTGGCACCCATCTTTTACAGCTTGGGGATTTTGACGGATAAATTTGATGTCTAACATATTTATGAATTTTCAATTTACCTGCCTGCCGGCAGGCAGGCAATTTTTAATAATATTAAATTCTTTTTTTTATTTTTCGCTTTGCGCTTTACGCTTTACGCTTTTTTCTTTCCGCCCCTCGGCGGAAGATTCTGAAGATCCCGCCTCGCGGGATTTCATGGTTGGGAATAGAATAACTTCGCGCAAACTGTTCGAATCGGTCAGTAATGAGATCAAGCGGTCAATACCCATACCGAAACCGCCGGCTGTAGGCATGCCGTATTCCATGGCTTCCAAAAATTCTTGGTCCGATCTTTGGGCTTCTTCAAAGCCGCCTTTGAACAGGCTCTCCTGCTCCTGAAAACGGGCTCTTTGCTCCACCGGGTCGTTAAGCTCCGAAAAAGCATTGACCACTTCCACTCCGGCAATAACCAACTGGAAGTTGGCCAATCTTTGAGGATTGTCATCCATCTGCTTGGCCAAAGGCTGGAATCCTTTCGGATAGTGCAGAAGAAAGGTCGGATTGACTAACTTGGGACGGCAAAGTTTTTTATATATTTCATCGGCAATGGCCGGCTTGTTCGATCCTTCAGGAATATCAACGCCAAGTTTCCTGGCTTTTTCGGCCAAGCCTTTTTCGCTTATTTCGTCGTAATTGATGTCCGCATACTTTGAAAGCAGATCGGTATACTCCATTCTCTGCCAAGGGCCTTTAAAATCGATCTCCTGTCCCTGGTAAATTATTTTTTCTCCGTTGAAAAACTTTTCAACCAGCGAGCCGATCATTTTTTCGGCCAATTTCATCACCTGCCTGTAATCGGCGTAAGCCCAGTAAAATTCCATCATTGTAAAATCGGGGTTGTGGCTCTTGTCGATCCCTTCATTGCGGAAACATTTTCCTATTTCGAATATTTTTTCAAAACCGCCGATAAGGAGGCGCTTTAAATAAAGTTCCGGCGAGATTCTCAAATAAACATCCATATCCAAAGCGTTGATATGCGTTGTAAACGGCTTAGCCTTGGCGCCGCCGTAAAGGGTTTGCAATATTGGTGTTTCCACTTCCAAAAACCCTTCATTGTCCATAAAATTTCTGATCTCTCTTATAATTTTAAAACGCAATTCAAATTTCTTTTTGATGTCAGCGTTAAAAATAAGATCCAAATATCTTTTGCGGTATCTTTCTTCAACATCGGTTAATCCGTGCCATTTTTCCGGCAAAGGCCTTAACGATTTGGCCAGCATTTTGAAATCGGCCGCCTCGATGGTTTTCTCTCCCTGTTTGGTTGTGAACAAAATTCCTCTGATCTCGATAAAATCGCCGATGTCAAAATTATCGGCAAAAAATTCAAATCCTTTCGGCCCGATCTTGGTTTTTATAAAAATCGCTTGGAATTTGGCTGTGCCATCGTCGATATCAACAAAAGCTAATCCGCCATGCGGACGCAAAGATCTTATCCGGCCGGTAACAACGATCTCTTTTTGATCGGCCGCCAACTGATCAAATTGCTCTTTGGCTTCGGCCAAAGAATGGGTTCTTTTTGATGTTTCTGGGAATGGGTTAAGACCGTCTTTTTGGACGGTTTCAAGCTTTTTCATCCTGGCCTCCCTTATTTCATCTAGTGTAGCCATATAGAACAATATTAATGAATTTCGGTCTTTTAGTCAAAAAATATAATAGAATATTGCCCTTCTCTGCAAAATTAAAAGAGCCTTTTTAAAAGGCTCTTTTTCGATCTTATTCTAGTAACCCGCGACATAAAACACTAAATTCCTTATAAGGACCGAGAGATTTCCTATCGCGATAAAAAGATATAACACAGACCATACTAACGATGTTTTCCCAAGATCTCTGTAAAAAAGACTCCCGAAAAAAAGGATCAAAAACATCTGAAGATAAAAATTAGAAAAACTAAAATAGTCGTACATAGAATAATAGAATAATTAAAAGAGCTGATATTCTCACTTTGGCGCGCAAAGCGAGAATATCGCCCTGCGGTTTATAATGAGATACTGGTTATTGATACAATAAATTAAAAAATCCGTCAAACGCATGACGGATTTTTAATTATTTTTAGAATTAAGCTCTTTAGCAATCGATCCTAGTGATTTTATATCTGGCCTTCCCTTCCGGGGTTGGCACTTCTACTACGGCGCCTTTAACCTGGTTCAGCAGAGCTTTCCCTAAAGGCGAAACATAGGAAATTTTACTTTCAAACGGATTAGCTTCGCTGGCTCCGACGATCATATATTTATTCTCTGCTGCTCCCGAACTTAAAAATACGGTTGATCCAACCTGGACTTTTGAGCAATCTTTGTCGGTCTTAACGACTTTGGCATTCTTGATCATAGATTCCAGCTCCAAAATGCGCTGTTCCATAGATGCCTGATGATCTTTGGCTTCAGTGTAAGCGGCATTTTCGGAAAGATCGCCATAGGAAATGGCTTCTTCAAGTTTTTTAGAGACTTCTCTCCGCTCGACGTTTATCAAGTGATTCAGCTCTTTTTTTAAGTTTTCTAAACCTTCCGGGGTCAAATATTCTGTCATAAATAAAATTAAATTTGAATATAATACTCAATAGTATATCCGTTAGAATTACCCTGGTCAACCCCATAGAAACAGGTATTAACAAAGGCTATTCTATGTAACAAAACCATGGGATAAAGTCAAGACTTCTTAGCTACAAGCTACCCTCCTTCGCCCCGCACGCTTGCGGGGCTTCGGCGCCTGCCTGCCGGTAGGCAGGGGCAAAGCCAATCTAACGGCCTTCCGCCTCGCTCGGCGTCTGCTCTGTGCTAGTTGTCGAGGTAGAAGCCTGTTCCTGCACGGTTGGAGTACTGGTGGCATTCTCCGGTCTTAATGCCTCGGGCGTAAAATACCAATTCAAAATATCCTTGGCCGGAGCGTTGGTAATGCCCAAATATTTATAGACATTTTCTAAAATGATAGTTAAAGCTATCGTCGGTTCTTCATAGGGAGCGAAAACGGTGATCAAATTATGATAGTATTCCTTTTTGGATGTTTCCACCGTCCCAGTTTTAGCCGCAGACGAAACAGGCAAAAAATTCAAACTGGTGGCCGTTCCGCCATAAGCATTAACGGTCTGCCTCATTCCTTCCCTAACCACCTTCAACGACTGAGGCGAAATGAAATTTTCTCTTATCAATTCCGGCTTTATTTCTTCAATAACATTATTTTTGTCATCAACGATCTTTTGAACCAAACGCGGAGAATAAAGCTTGCCGCCGTTCGCGATTGCGGCCGTAGCCATGGTTAGCTGTAAAGGAGTAACCTTCAAATAGCCTTGGCCGATGGAAATATTATAAGTATCTCCGGGATACCACGATTGGCCGGTTTTGGCTTTTTTCCAATCCGAGTTCGGAACGAATCCGGGATCCTCCTCCGGCAGATCGATGCCAGTGGAAGAACCGAAGCCAAAAAGCTCAAAATATTTTTTAATACGGGCTATCCCCAAACCTTGCTGGCTGCCGTAACCTCCGCCAATCGTATAAAAATAAACATCGCATGATTCGGCTATCGCTTTTCTAACATCGGTAAGGCCGTGAGTTTTCCAATCGCTTTTAAAAGTCCCGTCTTTTAGAGCCAACCCTCCTTCACAGCTAATGGTTTGATCCGGTCCTATTATTTTTTCATCCAGCGCCGCCGAAGCGATCAAAGGCTTGACCGTTGACCCGACTGGATAAGCCCCGGAAACTGCCCTATTATATAAAGAAAAATTCGGGTCGCTGATTATTTTCTGGTATTCTTCATGAGTAAGGTTTTTCGAAAAAACATTATTATCGAAAGAAGGAATGCTCACCATAGCTAGAACCTCGCCGTTTTGAGGATTAACAGCTACGGCTGACGCCTTAGTAGCGCCATATTTTTCCAAAGTTTCGACTAAGGCTTTATATATTTTTTCCTGCAAGCCGCTATCAATGTTCAAGATCAAGCTTTCTCCCGTTTCCGGAGGAGTTTTTAATTGGCCGTCCAAAATCTTCCCGCCGGCCATTCTCTCAAGCTGCATAATGCCGGGCTTTTCTTTAAGATGATCGCTATAAAATTTTTCAAGCCCGGAACCGCTATTCGGCTCATTGGAAACATAGCCTATGATCGGAGCAAATATCTGAGAATCAGTATAATTTCTTTTTTTACTCTCATTTATTTTAAAACCCGCCAATTCTCCAGCTTGAGCATTAAAAATAATGACTTGGTTGATGTCTAAATTTTTGGCTAAAATAAATTCTTTTTGTTTCTTTTCGGCTTGAGCATTGATCTCCTTCTCGATGCCCAGCCAGTCTTTGTTCAATATCTCGGCCAGTCTGCGCAGAACCGGTTCTTTTTGAGTATTTTCCTTTTCGAATTTTTGAATATCGCAAGCCAGATCAAAACTGGATTCGTTAAAAACCAACTGCTTGTTATTGCGGTCGTAAATCACTCCGCGCTGGGATTTTAACTCTTGGGCCAAAAACCTGTTTCTTTGAGACTGTTCCGAAAGCGCCTGGCTTTGGGCTATCTGCAGATAGGCTGATCTGGAAAAAAGCACTGCCATGGCCAGCAAAAAAAATAAAAAAATAAACCAAAAATTCCTGGCCGCGATCAAGGTCTCTATTTTATGGGAAGGAAGGCCTGAAAACCGTTCTTTTTTTTGAGCGATATTATCCCAAAAAACTTCATCCGTTTCTATCTCGGTTTTTGGTTTTTTTATCCTAAAACTTTTTAGGCTTTTGGGAAATTGGTAATTCGACATAGCGGAGCAAAGCAAATTTTAAAAAGAGGGCTAAAACGGTCAAAATTAAAGTATTGAATCCAAAAAAATACAAAGGGCTGAAAACATCTAAAAAAAATCCGCCGAACGCCGCGCTCCAAAACCCAAAAAAAGAATAACGGCTTTCAAACAAGTTAATTAATACCACCGATACCCAAATGACATGGATTTGCCAGCCAATAATTGGAAAAAAACTTGTTTCCAATATGGCAAGGAGCCAAAATGCGAAAAAAATCAGAATGATCTTGAAAAAATTAGGGATCAATTTAGTGGCTTGAAATTTCTAATTACAAAAAGGCTGTTAAGCTTTTCTATTTTGAACAAAGGTTCGACTTCGATCTGTAAAAACGAAGCGGCGGCCTGGCTTTGGATCTTAGCCACTTTACCCAAGGCAATCCCCGCAGGGAAAACCCCTCCTAGGGCGCTGGTTGCCAAAAGGTCTCCTTCTTTTACGTCTTTGCTCTTATCTACTAGATCCAAAACTATTTTTAAGCTGCCTTGTCCCTTAGCTAAAGCATAAAAATCTTTTCCTTGAATTTCTACGTCCGTCGCGCTTTTTGCGTCGGAAATCATAATTACTCTGGAAAAACCATCATAAACTTGGTCTATTTTTCCCACTAAGACGCCATCTTGACTAAGCACGGCTTGGCCAGCCTCTACCCCTTTATTTTTACCGATATTGATCACCAAGAAGTCGCCCGTCGATTCCTTGGAAACTAATTGGCACGGAGCTAAAACAAATTTTTCTCTAAGGCCAAGGCTTAAAGCTTGGCGCAAGGCATTGTTTTCTTCGGTTAAAATATTTAATTCAGCAACTTTTGATAAAAGCTGCTGGTTCTCGCTTGAAAGCTTTTTATTTTCTTCATTAAGCTTATAGCTGGAAAGATAGCTGCGGGAAAAAGCGATCGTTGCTTGGCTTTTTTCCCAAAAAAAATTTTGAACGGATGAAGAATTTTTGTAGAAAAAATTTTTTAAGCCAGCGGGATTGAAAATAAAATTGAACGCCAAAAAAAATAAAACTATCAAAACTGCCGCAATTATCAAATTTTTCCTTGGCAAACTGGTCATTTTTTCATTATAACCTTTAAAAAAAATTTAGCAAATTTGATCTTTGCCATTGCTTTATATAGATAAAATAAAAACGCTCCTTGCTAATTTCGCTATACATACACTAGCGGCACGCTCGTTCGTAATGGCACGGCAACACCCCATACCAATTTTACCATCCAGACAAAGGCGGCGCGCTATCACGCTCGAAAAAAACTCTACTCGCAACACCCTATACCAATTTCGCTATTTATGCATCAGCGGCACACTATCCGTGTGCCGCTTAGAAATAGTAGACCTGAAATAATTCCATGGTTAGAAGATAACTCAATGGCGAAATTGATACGGGGTTGTTACTTCTTCTATATATAAATATATTGTTGAAGTAACAAAAAACCGCTTGTATTTCGATCATTATAAGAGAGCTACCTACTTTCGCATCATGAAGATACTATCATCGGCCTTGAGAGATTTCACTTCCGAGTTCGGTATGGGATCGGGTGGAGCACTCTCGGCATAGCCCCCTTATAATAACCGCAATAAGCGGCTTGTTTCAAAAAATTACTAATTACTAGCCAAAGGAATCCCCATATTAGTAGTGCTCGGCTTAATCCATTGCTGGACTTACACCTGCACCCTATCAAGGTCATAGTCTTTAACCTGGGTATAATGAGTCTTAATCTTGGAGTGGGCTTCGAGCTTAGATGCTTTCAGCTCTTATCCCGTCCCAACTTAGCTACCCAACGATGCCCTTGGCAGGACAATTGGTACACCAGAGATTGGTTCATCCCGGTCCTCTCGTACTAGGGACGACACTCCTCAAGACTCGACGCCTACGGTAGATAGGGACCAACCTGTCTCACGACGGTTTGAACCCAACTCACGAATCACTTTAATCGGCGAACAGCCGAACCCTTGGGGCCTTCTACAGTCCCAGGATGTGATGAGCCGACATCGAGGTGCCGAACAGAGCCGTTGATATGGACTCGCGGGCTCTACTAGCCTGTTATCCCCGGGGTAACTTTTATTTGTTAATCTCCCTCGGTTCTACGAACCAAGGTCGGTTCACTAAGTTCTGCTTTCGCATCTGCGCGGCATATCCGCCTTGCAGTTAAGCTGGCTTATGGCTTTGCCCTATCGCTCCGATTTCCATCCGGAGCTAGCCAACCTTATAAACTTCTCCGTTACTTTTTAGGAGAAAAGCGCCCCACTTAAACTACCCGCCAAACACTGTCCCTTGTTACTCGTCTTCACCCGCGAATGTTCGCGAACAAAGACGAGTAACAAAGTTAGAATCCTGACGATAAAAGAGTGGTGTTTCATTGACGGATCCATTCTGGCCGAAACCAGAACTTCAAATCCTACCACCTACGCTACGCATTCACCACCAAAATTCAATATTTGGTTATAGTAAAGCTCCCGGGGTCTTTCCGTCTAGCCGTAGGAAAGGGGCATATTCACCCCTATTGCGATTTCACCAAGCAGCTCTTGGAGACAGTTCTCAAGTCGTTATGCCTTTCATGCGGGCCGCAACTTACGCGGCAAGGGATTACGCTACTTTAACACGGTCAGAGTTACCGCGGACGTTCACCAGAGGCTTCAGTCAGTAAGCATATGCCTTGCGGTATATACCTCCAACATTAACACTCCGGCACTGGTCAGGCCTCAGCCCCTATACATCCTCTTACGAGTTAAGCAGGGACCTGTGTTTTTGATAAACAGTCGCTTGAGATTCTTTGGTTGCATCCCCTCAAACAAATGGAGGGGAAGATCTTATCCCGAAGTTACGATCGCTTGTTTGCCTAGTTCCTTCAAGAGCTTTCACTTGTTCACCTTAGTACACTGATACTAATCCACCTGTGTCGG
>JBBABZ010000021.1:0-10012 GCA_041657385.1 Minisyncoccota bacterium
TCGCGGGCGGCTTCCCGGGTGCCGGCGGTGGAAACCAAAATGATGGAGGCCAGGATGCCGAGGATGGTGATGGTGATGAGGATCTCGACGAGGGTGAAGGCTTTGGAGTTTCCAGGCTTAACTTTCTCCGATTTCCGGGAGGAAGGCGATGGAAAATTGAAAGGATTGGAGATTTTCATATTGATTAATTATATGTAGAAAAAAAGGGAAGGGCTAGGCCACGCTATACACAGGTGCCGCACATACAAATTCCCTGGAAAGGGTCTAACCCTTTCAATCAAATATTTTTTTGCGTTTTTTATTAAATATAGCTACTTCACCACTGCTTGGTTGCCGAAACGGAGGTCGATGTATTCGGAAACCTTTATTTTCTGGCTGGAAATTTTTTCTTTCAGGACGGCCTTAAGTTTTTGTGTTTGCCAGCCCAAATCCCCTTGCGGATCAAAATATATTTCAAATCCTTTTTGAGTTTTTAAAGACAGCTTATCGGAAAAAACGGAAAACTTTATAATTTTTTCTATCTCCGGCTGGCTGTTAAGTTCTTCTTTAAGATTATTGCTCCAAGCCACAAAATCTTTTTTCTCCATCTTCGTTCCCGAAAGCATAGTTTCCACGCCTTCCTTCTCCTCTATTACCAGGGGGTCGCCCGGGCTGTCTTGATCAACTGGATTATACGGCCTAAAAGAAAATCCTGTCTTATCAGACCAAAAACAATCCTGTCTTTGGTCCCAATCTTTACACCAAATTGCAAACGGTTCGCGCTCTTTGACCTCAAGAGTTAAAACATTGGGAAAATCCCGGGAAAAGCTCAATTTTTCAACTTGAGGGAAATTTTTTAAAATAGAGGCTGAACTGAAAACCGGCAATAAAATACTGTTAGAGCTGATCTCTTTGCCGAAAAAGTTAACCGAAAAATGATATTTCTCGGAAATAGCTTTTTTTAGATCATCAGATGAAACCATCTTGGCGTTGCGGACTTCCACTTTTTCCAGCTGAAAATAAGGAGAGAAATAAAACAGATATAGTCCGGCAGATAAAAATCCGACGGCTAAAAAACTGTAAAGGGTCGCCTTTTTTAAAAAGACTGTTTGTTTTCTCTTGCGAGTGGTTCTCTTTTTTTGGCGGATGCGGGTTACGACTTTTTTTGCCATTGGTATTATCTAATATTATAAATTCCTTTTCTTTTTTCTTAAAGTTTCAAAAATAAATGTCAGCCAATAAAAAATAGAAAGCGGCAAATCCTTGGTTTTGACATATTCTTTTGTTTGGCCTCCAAAGCCCATCTTAAACAGGCTCAAACCGTACCAGGGATGGTTTTTCTCTTTGATCTCGGTCTTTACTTTGCCGTCTTTGCCAGTGATATTCAGAAAAGGCGCTATGCCCCAAAAATTATAGGCATCGCACCCCCGCCGTTTTGCTTCTTTTATGACTTCCCATTGCAATAAATAAGATACGGGCGCCTTGGAATGAGTTGAACCGCTTTGATGATAAAAAGCCTTGCCGGACCAAAAAACGATCATCGCGGCTGAAACGATCTCTCCCTTATATCTGCCGAAGAAAAAAGAAATTTTATCGTCAACGAGAAAAGAATTAAATTCCTTTCTTAAGTACTCCAAGGAAAAAGGGACGAAATGCTGGCGCCGGGCTGTCTCCCGAAAAATCGGGTCGAATTGCTCCAAATCTTTTATATCTTTACTTTGTAAAATTTCTATATCTCTATTCTTCTCGGCTTGTTTGATAAGATAACGGGTCGTTTTGCGCATTTCAGCCGAAAGCGCATCTTCCGATTTTTCCAAATTGAGCTCCCAGGTAAACTCGGGATGCATATGGATGGGAGCGTCGCGAAAACCCAAATCATCAAAAACTTTCTCGTTTTCCTCATTCTTCTCCCAGATCGGCGCAATCCTAATAAAACTGCATTTTTCTTCCTTAGCAATTTTTTTCAGTTCATCCAGTAATGTTTTTAAAATTCTAAGTTTTAAGTTTTCGTTTTGAGTTTTGAGTTTTGAGTTTTGAGTTATTGCCGGTCCGTGCGGCAAGAACAAAAATTTTCCCCGCCGGGCGGATATTTTTATCAATTGGGCGGCGGCAATCAATTTGCCATCTTCAAAAATTCCCAACCGCCAAACCTTGTTGCCTAGAGATCTGTTGAATTCCCCCCAATTGAAAGATTGTAAAAATGTTTTCTCTTTACAGCCAAATAAAAATTCCTCCCACTGGTCCTTGGCGTTTATTTCTCTTATCTCCATGTCCGAAAAAATATTCCTTAAGGATTAAAGACTTAATTCTTTGACCTTCTTCCAATTTGATTCGTCTAGCACAACCATGCTGTCCGGACCGATGATATAAAGATAGTTATCCAAATAAACCGCTCTTTTGACCTGGATGCCGGAAACGGTCCTTACTAATTCCAACTCGTCGTTTTTATAAGAGAAAATATATCCCCCTTTGCTTCCAGGCAAAAAGACTACTTGGTTCTTTTCGTCTTGCAAGAAAGCATGGTGATTTTCAACTGCTTCAGACCAATATTCATCCAAGCTATATTTAGAAATTTCCTTAGGGTTTGAAGCATCGCTGACATCGAACAAAGAAAGTTTTATTTTAAAATCTTCTTTGCCGAGGCCTAAAATTTTATTGGGAGCTAAAGGATGCAAATAGGCAGAATATCCCGGTATCTCAAGCTGTCCTGCTATCTCCGGGTCTAATGGATTAGCCAGATCTAAAACCGTCAACGGATCGGTTTCTTTAAAGGTGACGACATAGCCTTTGTCTTCTAAAAACCTGACCGAATAAATTTTTTCATCATTCCAGCCTTTGCTCAAATCAAGGGCGGAACCGATCTTTTTCAAATCGCTGTTTAAAATATAGACGTCATTAGCCGTGGAGCCGCTGCTGCCGGAGCCGAATGAACCGAACCCCCACCAAAAAGGATTCTGGCCGGAGGTTACGGCAACCCTTAGATTTCCTTTATATTCATCTAAAGAAAACTGGTTTAACGGAGACCCCGGGACAACGCCCGAAGCCGATAATTCAAAATCATCCAAATCTATTTTGACGATTCCGGTTTTTTCCACTTCTCTTATTTTTTCTTTATAATAATCAGCCAATCTGTTTTGGACCTCATTTTGGATCCTCATCTGCTCGTCTTGATCAAGGTTGCCGAGATACTGCTGGAGAATCATACCCAATTCGGTCATTTTTGATTGGCTGCTGATGTCATAGCTTTGCAGTCTGGCGATTTTCTCTGAAATTCTTGCAGGGAAGAGATCTTTGGCTTTTTCGATCAAAAATTGATAGAAAAAATTCACAGGATCTCCCGAATAAGTGTAAGTAATATATATCCCCTTTTCAGACATATAAACCAGGGAATTACCGCTAGAGCCGGTAAAAGAAATATTTTTTTCGATCTTTCCGGTTTGGGGATCCAAGACGATAGCGTTATAAATAGAATCAACGGGAGTAATTATTTCCGGATGGTAAATTTTATCGCAAGCGATCGTCAGAGATTCCTCTTTGCCCCAAACCAAAGGCCTGATCGGGCAAGGATTAAGTTCGTTAATTTGATTGCGGGTGACCAAATAAACTTTATCGTTATAAAGCCTGGCTCCTTCCATATAATTTTGGCTGCCTAATTTCAGATCCCATAAGCTTTTAGGCGCTTTCGGATCTTTTACGTCATAAGCCGCAATAGCATCGCTGGAAAAAACCATCAAAATTCCGTTTTGTAAAAGCAAATTACCGTTTTTGTCTATTTTGCCGTCCAGCGCCAATTCGTCTGCCGGAAAGGCTTTCACCAGCTTGGTTTGGCCGGAAGAGGGGGCGTAGGGCATAATGCTTTCTTTCGTGATCCCTTCGCTGTACCAATAAACAGGCGATTCGGAAGAATAATAAATTTCTTTACCGTCTGTTTTAACTATATCCGGTTCATCGATACCGGCCACTTGAACGTTGGTTTGAGAAACCCTTTGGGCCGTTGCCGATTGGGCCGTTGCAGTATTGCCCGCGCCGGCCGCAGAAGCCGCGGGAGCCGCAAGATCTGTTGTCGCGGACTTTTCCATGGCTATTGATGTTCCGCTGCTTCTAGAACTGGAATTAAAATTATTTAAAGAAGAAGCTAAAAGATAGTTTTTGAAATCTTCTTCGCTGGAAAACTTTTTTATATCATCCGTTGTTTTTTTCTGTCCGTTATCCGCAGAGATCAACGATCCTCCGCCAGCAGACGGC
The DNA here is from genome assembly GCA_041657385.1 of Minisyncoccota bacterium. Lineage (GTDB taxonomy): Bacteria > Patescibacteriota > Minisyncoccia > Minisyncoccales > JAQTVQ01 > CAIMDX01. The sequence goes on from JBBABZ010000021.1 coordinate 4,225, forward strand.
TCGACCGGCTCATAGCCGGGAGCCTGCCTAAAAGCAAAAAAAACTCCGCCTAAGATCAAAGTAGAAAATGCTACCAAGATCAATACCCCTTTTTTCGTTTCAATTTTCTTATCTTTTAAGTTTGAAAAAATCATAGTTGTCTATCCGTAAAATTCCACGCAGGAAAATTTCCGGAATTTTATATATTTTAGAAATTAATTATCATTAATATTTTACCAGCAATTTTTCAGCAAATCAAAAATATAGTCTTTGGCCTTGATTTGCGCCGCCAGGTTATTCTGCATTTCCAAAACAATGCACCCGGAGAAATATTCCTTTGGATAGTTCTTTAAATAATCCAACTCCGAAAATTCGCCCAAAAGGTAATCATCGTGGCGGATGTATTCTTTATACTCTGTTACTAATTGGCCTTGCGGCTTGATAGCGCTTATAAAATTGCAGCCGATGGCGTAAGTCTCGATCATTTGGCGGAAAAGATCATATCTATCTTTGCTCCCTATCCTCTCATTCTCCAAATGGCTTAGATTCAGACAAATCCCTCCGTATCGCTTCAACTCTTGTTCGTTAAAAAGGGTATGAGTATTTTCAATAAAAATATTTTTTTGGAATTTCGGCATTGCTTCAAAAAGGGGATATTCGGCGCTAGGATGGGCGGCAAAAATTTTCGTACCGTATTCATTGGAAAAATATTCCAATTCCATCTCGGTCATATCGTTGCGCATATGGATAAGGGGTATCTCGTTAATACCGCTAGAACTCAAAAGATCATAAAATTCAGCCCTTTCTTTCAAGGTCAAACAATTAAGAAGCAATCCTGCTTTTTTTATGCCTATTTTTTTCGCCTCTATAAGCATGGCCCGCCAATCAGACCCGACGCAGGTAGAGATCGATGGAAAAATTTGTTCCTTGTCCAGCATAATAATTGATCCTGGCTAAAAAATAATAAATTGATATTGATACTATATATATTAGCTTATTTCAACGATGTTCGGAAAAACACTTATCCACTGCCAATAAATCAAAAATATAGTCTTTGGCCTTTAGCTGAATAGCTAGATCATTTTCAAGCTCCAAAGCGATATATTTTGAAAAATAGCCCTGCGGATAATTTTTTAAATAATCCAGATCGGAAAGGCTTTCCATAAAATGCGAAACGATCCCATTTTCGTTTATATTTTCATCAAAATGCGTTTTCTTTTGTATCGCGCTGATATGGTTGCAGCCGACAGCAAAACGAGAGATCATTTCGCAAAACCCCCTATATCTTTCCGGCTGCAAAATCCGGTCATTTTCCAAATGGCTGAAATCGATGCAAAAACCGGCAAATTTCTTAAGCTCCGCTTCCTGGAAAAGACAAGCAGTATTTTCCATATAAATTTTGCTGCTAAAAGCCGACAGATCAAAAAGAGAAGGATAATCAGCCGAACAATGGATGTTAAAAACCTTGGTTTGATATTTTTTGATCAAAAATTCTAACTCTTCAGCGGGCATATCGCTGCGCAAGTGGACAAAAGGGATCCTTTTTATCTTGCTTTTGGCTAAAAGACCGTAAAGCTCTTCTCGTCCAGCTTTGTCTAAGCAGGTTAGGAACAAGGCAACTGTATCCAGCCCTAGACCATCAGCTTCTTTTATCTTGGCCCGCCAATCGAAACCGCGAGTAGTGGTGATAGAGGGCAAAATGTTTTCTTTGGAAATCATACAAGCTAATTCTTAATTTCTAATTTTTATCGCTTCGCGAGAAAAATTAGAAATTAAGAATTGTAAATTAAAAGCTAAGAATCAATTAAAATTTTTGTTATACTTTCCGCCTGCCCTGTTGTTATATTGATATGCGTCGGCAAATTGATTATTCTCTGCGCTGCTTGTTCGGCTTTCGGACATGAGCCTTTTTCATAGCCGAAAATACCCAAACAAGTTGAAGGCGGAACTATCGGCGAACCGGACCAGCCGTCATTAAGATAAATATTGTTCTCCTTGAATTTCTTCAAAAGGCATTGGGGATTGGCGGCCAAGATCGGATATTTCATAAAAATCGGCGTTTTGTTTAGGATGTTACTTGCGGAAAAAGGCAAGGCAAATTTGCCGAAACCTAATTTTTCCTCGTAAATTTTAGCGATCTTTTGGCGGTGACTGTTGAATTCTTCCAGTTTTTTGAATTGGTTTTGCGCCAAAACAGCCAAGGCATTGGGCAGGCGTTTCGGAAAATATCCAGGCAAAACTCCCCTGCCTTCATTTCTCGTAACTGCCTTGGAAAGGATCCCTGTGTTTATAAAAAAACTTAAAAACGCTTTGCCTATTTTTAAACAGTTATAGGCCGGTAAAACCAAATAATTCATCAAAACCGGATGCAATAGTTGCTGAAGCGTCCAGCCGGAAGATGGATAGCTGATGCTCGCATAAAATTCGCCGATTTTTTTGGCAATATCGGGGTTATTCGTTACAGCCATTCCGCCGTAAACCGAAGAGATTACTTTATCACGGCCAAAGCTAAAAAAAGACGCATCGCCAAAAGTCCCCACTTTTCCCGAAGCGTAGCGAGGTTGAAAAGTGGAGGACCCCGCCTTTTCTTCAGAAAGGGCGGGGTGGTTCCCTCGCTCCTCTCGGGAACCATATTCCGCGCCCAAGGCATGGGCGCAGTCTTCTATCAGATATAGCTTATTTTGCTGGCAAAAATTTTTAATCTCGGCCAAATCAGCCGGCCAGCCGAAAGTATGCTGGACCATCACGGCTTTAGTTTGCGGCGTAATTTTCTTTTTTAGATCTTCGACTGATAAATTAAGGGTCGAATCGATATCAACAAAAACCGGCTTGGCTCCGACTTTTAAAATAGGATTGATCGCCGCATTGCAAGTAAAAGCTTGGACCAAAACATCATCGCCGGATTTAATTTCCAAAGCGCGCAAAATCGCTTCCAGCGAACTGCGGCCGCTGTTAAAAGAATAAGCAAATTTGATCCCAAGATATTTTTTAAAACTTTCTTCCAATTCTTTTATAGTCCTGCCCTCTTGCCATTCCCTCGGCTTAAAAATCATATTCAAGGCCAGTAAAACATCGTCTTTTTGGGTATTGGGCGACAGAGATACGGATATGGGCTTCTCTTGACAGTTCATTTATCCAATAATCTCAAAACCCCTTCCGGCACCCGGCCTTCCAATAGAACCGTATCCCCTTTTTGGGTTTCTTTTTTTATTATCTCAACGATCTTCTGCGGATTTTCCGAATAAAAAATTCTGTCCGGTTTCAACCCTTTGTTTAAAGCCCCTATCTTAACCTCTTTCAATCCGTCACGCGAAGTGATAATTGCCAAGTCGCAAACCTGGCCGATCTTTTCGCCGATCTTTTGATGCGCCTCTTTAATAGCCGGCCCTAATTCGATCAAGCTTGGCATAACCACGATCTTTTTGCCGATCCATAAATTCAAATAGTCCAGATCCGCTAAAGCGCCTTCGGGATTGGCCGAGTAAGAAGAGTCTATAATATTCAAGCCGCTTGCTGATTGCTTCACGGCTACGGGAGCGAAACTGGCATCTATTTTTTGGCAAGCCTTGTGTATCTCTGCCAAGCTCATTTTTAATTCTTTAGCTGCAGCTGCAGCTGCCAAAATATTGGAAACTATCGGCCAGCCTCCCGGCAAGTTGATCTCAAATCTGGCGAACTCGCCGTCGCGCGAAAAAACCTCAAAAGAAACTTTGTCTTTTTTAACTTCGATATTCTCGGCCCAAATATCCGCCTCGCCTTTGATGGAATATTTTTTTATTTTTTTGACTTTGAATTTACGGCGGCTCAATTCTTTTTTTACAAATTCATTATCTCCGTTCAAGATCGCTGTGCCATTTTCGGGTAGATTTTCTATAAGCTTGAATTTTCCCTTGATGATATTTTTTTGATTGCCAAAAGTGGCCAAATGCTGCTGGTTGATGCTGACCAAGATACCTATTTGCGGCTGGGCAATTTTCGTTAGCAGCTCTATTCCTTGGGCGTTATAGGCGCCCATTTCACAAACAAAAATTTGATGCTCCGGCTTTAAAAGTTTCAAGATGGTATTCGATATCCCCATCTCGGAATTCTGATTTTTAGGAGTGCGGCCAACTTTATATTTTTGAGATAAGATCGCGGCTAAAAATTCCTTAGCCGAACTTTTGCCACAGCTGCCGGTTACGCCGATAACGATCAAATCTTTAAATTGCCTGCGCTTAGCCATGGCTTTGGAGATAACGCGGTTTCTTAAAAATACAGTAACCGGCTGAAGGGTTAAAACCACTCCCGAAACAAAAACCGGAGCCAAAATATCAAGGACTAGCAGCCATTCTAAAAAAATAAAACTGGCTTGTAAGAGATAGAAAAAAGAGGCAAAGAAATAAAAAAATAAACTGGATGAAAACAAAAACAAAACAACCGCTTTGCCCGTCCAAACCGGTTTTTTTATTTTTCCGGAGGCTAAACCAAATGAAGCTTTAAACGCTTCGAGAAGATATAAAACAACTAACGGCAGGGACCACCATAATAAAAAACTAAAACTGGCTGCTGCGAAAAAAATGGCTGCCCAAATGATCTTGAATAAATAAAGTTTATTCAAGAAGATCTGGCGGCCCTTGATAGTTGAAAAATGCGCAATAAAACGGCTTAAGTGGTAGTCTTTGAGCTGCCAAAGATAAAGCCAAAACAAAACAGCTTTTAACTGCTTGACCATCCAAAACAATATTGCCGAATAGATAATCACAGACAAAATATCCATAACAATTTTATTTTAGCAGAAAATCAACCAAAAAAAAGCCCCAAGAAATCCACTCTTTTCTAAATCTATACCTATCCGAAAGGTATAGATTACTCAAAGATCACAAGTCTGGATGCCCCTAAAAAATTACACAAGTGCCACCTGTGAATTTCTCCCGCAGGGGTCTAACCCCCTGGTAAAAATCTAACCCTTGCAGGTTGTGATTGCCTTGATTACTGATGGTCTAACCCTCGGGTTTAGCACAGAGGCTAAGGCAAGGCTTCTTCGTCCCCGCAAGCCAGCAAAGTGCCGTTGCCGGACTCATAAGAGGCTTTTATCCAAGAAGCGGACCTAATAACGTTAGAAATCCTTATCTCGTCTATTTTTCCATCTAAAGCATAATCAAATCCAGGATAGCCTATTCTAATTGGTTCAGCATTATCTAATCTTGTTCCAGTGCCAGTATCGTCATCGTCAGATTCTATCACCGTTCCATTTATTAGAAAGTTGATACTTCCAGAGATACTAGCATCGTGAGTAATTCCAACGTAATTCCATTCGCCTGTATTTACGCTCCCACCTCTAGCACTTCCTATCCAACCAGGACCAGATTTTGCAAATCCTGCTTCAAGTCTTTTATTGGCTGATTCGCCAGTTACATACCTTAACCAAAGTTCAAAAGTACAATAATCGCTAGAACTATCTCTTTTTGTAATTATTTGCCGTCTCGTACCGTTAGCAATGCTATCTGGATATATCCAAGCCTCTATTGTTATTTTATTGCCAAGCTCCAAGGAAGCATTGTCTGAAATATTTATATATTCAGCAGTCGCATCAAAATCCTGTCCTTTCCCTATCTTCCCATCTGCCTCAAGGGGATTATTAGCACTTCCCTTTGCACCATCGTTGTTATTCCCGGTGCTATCCAGCGTCGCGGAAGTCGTATTGTCCTTCATGTGCTGGACCATTACATAGTTCTCATCCCACACGCTCTCCGGCTCCGCCCCATCCGCCGTGACAGTGGTGGTGTAGTAGATGTAGATCTCGGTATCAACCGTGCCGGAAACGCTGGGG
>JBBABZ010000022.1:0-9600 GCA_041657385.1 Minisyncoccota bacterium
ATCCGCGGCCAATATCTCGCCGGCCTCGACAAGCTTTTGGCCAACAACCAAATCACCCAGCAGGACTATCAGCAAAGATTAGCCGATCTAAATTCAACTTATGCCGTCAAAGAATAACCAACAATTCAAAACGGAAAAAGCCTTCACCTTGATTGAGCTCCTCGTGGTCATCGCCATCATCGGCATTTTGGCCGGGCTGGTTGTGGTAAGTTTGAGCGGAGCGACCAGTAGCGCAAGGATCGCAAAATCCAAAGTTTTTTCCAACTCAATTCGCGACTCTTTATTGATGAACCGCGTTTCGGAGTGGAGGTTTGACGAAGGGATAAACAATACGGCTTTTGATACGATTGGTTCCAACAACGGAGATCTGACCGGCCACGCGCCGACGTGGATGCTCGAACCGGATTGTGTTTCAGGAAGCTGTTTGCAGTTCAACGGTACGACCAACTATGTGGATTCTGGGAGTAACAGCAGCTTAAATATCGGGACCAATGATTTTACCTATGAAGTATGGTTCAAGACGAATGTGGGACAGGCGAGCAACGATTGTACGATAATGGAAAGACTCGGGTCAAGCTCAAGAGCCGTAATAGCCATGAACGCAAGCGGCAATGTTCGTTTTTATATCAGAGATTCCGGCGCGCGCGGATTGGATAAATATACTGCTGGAGCCTATCACGATAATCAATGGCACAATGCTGTTTTAGTAAGGACTGCATCGCGGCTCAAGGGATATGTTGATTCAATACTTGTTGTTGATTTTGACGCTACAACTATTTTAGATATTGATGTATCTAATTCTTTACTTTTTGGGAGATGGGGCGGATATTATTTCAAAGGCACAATTGATGAGGCCCGTGCTTACAACGCCGCCTTGACCGCCTCCGCGATTCGCGGCCAATATCTCGCCGGCTTGGATCAGCTCCTGGCCAGCGGGCAGATCACCGGAAAAGAATACCAGCAGAGGCTGGTAGAGGCGGATAACAGCGAAAGCTATGCTCTAAAAAATAACCGGTAGAGCTAGGACAGAAGTTTTTGGCATGATATTTTGAAATTTAGTTTAAGATTTGGTATGCTGGAAAAGCGATGACCCTCCTTCGCTCTGCGAGCTATGGCGGGCAAGAGAATAATAGTGCGCCAGAGTGGCTCCTGCTGGCAGACAATGACAGAGCAGACCTTTCAATCTTCAACCACTTTTAAATTTGACAGTGGTTGTCATATCTCGCATACTTAATGTATGTCAATGCCCAAAAAGCCAAGAAGAAAATGTTTTTTTTGCGGCAAAGAGACGCCTCGTCCAGGATCTAAATATTGCAACAATGCATGCCAGCATGAGAGTCAATATCAATCTTATATAGAGGCGTGGAAGGCCGGGAAAGTGAAGGGTTTAAACAGGTTAGGTTTAGTCTCTCGCTATATTAAAAAATATTTACGCAGAAAGTTTGAAGATAAATGTTGTTTTTGCGGATGGTCAAAAATTAATCCTAAAACTGGAAAAGTTCCCTTAGTTGCAGATCATATTGATGGCAACTGGCGGAATAATACAGAAAGCAACCTCCGTTTAATTTGTCCAAATTGTGATGCGTTGAATCCTACATTTGCCGCCCTTAACAAAGGGAATGGAAGGAAGAATAGAGTTCCGAGTAAAAGAGCTCAAGAAGGTCGTTTACTTGCTATGAATATGCCGGAGTAGCTCAGAGGCAGAGCAGAACCCTCGTAAAGTTCAGGCCGCGAGTTCGAGTCTCGCCTCCGGCTCTTGATAGAGCATTTGAAATATATGGAAAACCTTAATCAGCTAATTGAGAATTTGGAGAAAGAGGCTCTCTTGTTAGAGGGCCATCTTTGACTTAGCTGGTTTTCCGGCCCGGATTAATGTGTTAGAAGAAATTTCGGGGCGTGATAATTTTTGGCAGAATCAAGAAATTGCCCAGGAAATTTCACAGGAGCTGGCTCACAAAAAAGAGCAGCTAAAAGAGTTTGAAGAAATTAAAAATGAGATCAAAGAAGCGAAAGAGCTGTCAGCTCTTTGCCAGGAAGATTTGAATTTGGAAAAAGAATTGAACCAAAAAGTTGAGCTTTTAAAATCAAAAATAGCAAAGAAAAATATTGAGGCGCGATTTAAGGGAAAATACGACAGCGGTAATGCGCTGTTATCTATTTATTCCGGAGCGGGCGGGCAGGATGCGCAAGATTGGGCCGCGATGCTTTTAAGAATGTATCAAAGATACTGCCAAAAGGCCGGCTTCAAAGTTACGATTTTAGACCAGGATTTCGGACAATCGGGCGGACCCGAAGGCCGCGTCGGCATTAAATCTGTTACGCTTGAGATAAAAGGACGGCTCGCTTATGGTATACTGAAGAAAGAAAATGGAGTTCACCGTTTAGTGAGGATTTCTCCCTTTTCATCTCAAAAATTGCGCCACACTTCTTTTGCCCTGGTGGAGATCCTGCCGCAGATCAAAGACGGCAAAGAAATAAATGTAAGCCCGGCTGATCTGAAATTGGATTATTTCCACGCTTCCGGCCCGGGCGGCCAATATGTGAACAAAAGAATGTCCGCCGTTCGTATTACTCATATACCGACAGGAATAATCGTATCCGCGCAAACCGAAAGATCATTGGGCCAGAACAAGGAAACAGCAATGGAAATGCTTTACGCCAAGCTTTTCCAATTAAAAATGTCAGAACAGCAGAAAGAATTATCCCAGATCAAAGGCAACAAAGTTTCCGCCAGCTGGGGAAATCAGATCCGGTCTTATGTGGTCCATCCTTATCAATTAGTCAAAGATTTGCGGACCGATGTGGAAACATCGCAAATCGGCGCCGTGCTTGACGGCGAGTTAGAAGAATTTATAACCGCGGAAATACAGCAAAATGATCAAACTTGAAAATGTCACAAAAATATATCCGTTAAGCTTTAAGCGCGAGCCAAAGGTGGCTTTGCAGAATATTTCTTTTGAAGTGGAAGCGGGAGAATTCATCACTTTTTGCGGCCGTTCGGGCGCAGGCAAAACCACTTTGCTTAAAATTATCGCCTGTCAGGAACAGCCTACCGAAGGAAATGTTTTTTTTGAAGGGGAGAACCTTTGTAAGATCAAAGACAAAGATATTTGCGCTTTCCGCCACCAGATCGGTTTTGTTTTTCAAGACTATAAATTGCTTTCCTATAAAACGGTTTTTGAAAATGTCTCTTATGCTTTGGAAGTAACCGATTACCAAAACGGCGGAATGAATGACGAAGTGGCTCAAATTTTGGAATTGGTCGGTTTGGAAAAACAAGTTCATTCTTTTCCGCATGAATTATCCGGCGGAGAAAAACAGCGCGTGGCCATTGCCCGTGCCTTGATCCACCGGCCAAAGGTTATTCTAGCCGACGAACCGACCGGCAACCTTGACCCGTATCATATGCGCGATGTTTTGAAGATATTGAATAAAGTTAACGAGCTGGGTACAACCGTTCTTCTGGCAACGCACAGCAAGGAGATTGTTAATTCTTTGCAGCGCCGCGTGATCACCATTGAAGAAGGCCAGATAAGAAGCGATGAGGCCAAAGGCAGATTTGTCCTGTAATTTTTAAAAAAATTTATGAGCAAAAAAACTTTCAAAAAAATTATAAGATCAGGCTGGGATAATTTTCGCAGGCAGGGTATCCTGACCTTTGCCACTCTATTTATTATTTTCATCGCCGTTTTTTTAGCCAGTTCGCTTTACCTTTTTGCCGGCAGCATCTATTTTTTAAACGACCGCTTGCAGGAAAGAATAGACATTTCAGTTTTCTTTAAGGAGAATACCGCCCGCGAAGATATAGCTAAAATAGAAGACCAGCTGAGGGCCGTTCCCGAAGTGAAAAAAGTTGATTATGTTTCCGCCGATGATGCCTATCAAAAATTTGTCCAAGAGCACAAAGACGACAAATATTACGAGGCCCTGCAAGCCATTGAAATGAACCCGTTTTTAGCCTCGATTCATATTCAGGCTAAAAACCCATCGCAGTATGGCGCGATCTCCACTTTTTTGAAAAAAGATGAATTCCAAAGCGTGATCCAAAATGTGAACGATTACAAAAGGGGAACAGTTATCCAAAAATTGACCGACTTAACCAAGAATATCAGGACGATCGGCCTCGCTTTGATCGGATTTTTAAGCGTGATCGCCGTTTTGGTCACCTTCAATACCATTAAGCTGACCATTTTCTCCCAAAAAGCGGAGATAGAAATAATGCGCCTGGTCGGAGCTCAAAGAAGATTTATCCAGGGCCCCTATTTTATCCAAGGACTGCTTTGCGGCTTATCCGCTTCGCTTTTGGCCTTTGTCCTTTTTGGAGCCATGGCCTTTTTGCTCCAGGAAAAATTATCCGGGATTTTCCTGGGCTTCAATATGTTCGATTTTTACAAAGCGAACCTTTGGCAGCTGGCCGCCCTGCAATTCGGATCAGGCCTGTTTTTAGGAACAGCGTCCAGCCTTTTAGCCGTCCAAGCTTACTTGAAAAAGTAGCAAAAATAGGGTATTAAAAATTAGTATTTGGAAAAGCCCACTTCGGGCTTTTTCCGAAATTGCGGGATCGTCTAATGGTAGGACAACGCCCTCTGAAGGCGTCTATCTTGGTTCGAATCCAGGTCCCGCAGCACGCAAGTACAATCCAATTTTAGCCGTAAATTTCGCCACGCTTTGCGTGGCGCTGTCGGTTAAATCGGCCGAATTTGCGATTAAATCCCACGGTTGATTGAAAACGAATCCGACCTTTCTGCCCGACAAAACGAGGTTCGAGCCGACTTTTTTAAGCCATTTGGCTTTTTCCTCGCTATTATCGCCAAAAGCTATATTTTGCGCTTGATTTGCCTCTAAAATGAATTGTTTGGCATGTTCGAGCCAACAATTGCCCTTTCGTTCAAAATCTTTCAATTTCTCGGTACAATCAATCTTTTTATTTAAGACCTTCCGTTTCTTTTCGGCATATTCCTCTGTCGTGATTATATCCTCAAGCTTTGCGTCAAGCAGATTATCAAGTTTGCTGTCGCAAAGCTTGATTTGTATTTTAAGGTTTTGAACGAAAGAAAAATCGGTTCGATCATTTCGATTTTTCTCTTTTTCCAATTCGACGATCATTTTATCTTTCCAGCCATCAGGCAAAGAAACTTTTTGAAGGGTATTTGAAATCTGCTCCGATAAACTCTCTTCTCGGACATATTTTTGAGAGCAGGGGATTTTCTTTTTGGTGCAACGGTAGTAATTATGCCCTTTCTTTGTTTCCGAAGTAATGGCGCAATCACATTCGCCGCATTTCAATAATCCGCGGAACGGATAGACGATTTGGCTTCTCTTTTTGGGCCGTCCCTTGTCTTCTAAAATACTCTGTACCTTATCAAAAAGCTTCTTTGTGATTATCGGTTCATGCGTTCCTTGATATATTTCGCCATTAAATACGAACGCGCCATAGTAAAACGGATTTTTCAAAGTGTGTTGGATATTGGAAACCGATAAAACTTTTCCATTGCGGCTTTTCAAGCCTTGATCGGCGATTATATTCCTCACTTCTTTCAAGGAATATCTACCGGTAGCGTAAAGCTCGAAAACCTTTTGAATTAAAAAATATCTTTCCGGGTCTTTAACCATTTTTTTGGTGAGTCGGTTGTTTAGGTAACCAGTTGGCGCAACGCCGGACTGTTCGCCATTGCGTACCTTTTGGCGCAAGCCTCGTTTTACATTTTCGGATAGGTTATCGACATAATATTTGCTTTGTCCAAAAGCAATATTAAGCATAAATTTTCCCTGCGGTGTCGATTCAAACCAAAAAGTAGGGAATTTTAATTCCGTAATTTTGCCAATGTCCAAAAGGTAAATAATCTTGCCACCGTCAACAGAATTGCGAGCTAGCCTATCAGGATGCCACGCGATGATTCCTTGAGCTTCGCCGCGCTCCATTTTCTCTAATAAACGGTTAAAGATCGGACGGCCCGGCTCTTTGGCGGTTTGCGATTCGATAAATGTTTCGGCAATATCCAGTCGTTCCTTAATGGCAAATTCTTTTAACTCCGCTATTTGTGCCTCTATAGACAAAATCTGTCTATCGGGTTCATCTGTTGATTTTCGGCAATAAAGGAAGTAATTCATTGAAATTGACACAATAGGTAATGTCTTGTTAAACTGTATAAAGTTATATTATTAAAGTTTTATTATCATGTCAAAAGAAAACTCGATTATAGGCGATAATATCAAGAGACTTAGGCTTCAAAAGGATTTGTCGCAGGACAAATTGGCGAGGTTGGCCGATATTGCTTTCCCGACTCTTACAAAAATAGAATCCGGCGAAACACCGAATCCAACAATTGAAACAGTTAAAAAAATTGCGGCAGCTTTAGGCGTTAGTATTGATGAATTAATGAAATAGTATGTCTAAGTTTTTGAAAGCATATTGACGGCAGCTCTGTTGCAAAATAATCTATGGAAAAACAATTTTTGAATAAAAATTTGCATAAAGCTAGCCGAGCAAAAAAAGATGAGTTTTATACTCAGCTGGTTGATATTGAAAAAGAGTTAAAGCATTATAAAGAGCAATTCCGAGGCAAGGTTGTTTATTGTAATTGCGATGATCCGTTTGAAAGTAATTTTTTCAAGTACTTTGCTGCCAATTTCAACGCACTGGGATTGAAGAAACTCATCGCCACCAGCTATACCAAATCACCGATTGTCGGGGGTCAGTTGTCATTGTTGGATGTAAAAGGGTTGGAGCCGGACGGCAAACAGCCGTTCAAAATTGAAATCCGTGAAGTGTTGGATGCTAATTCCGATGGTGCGATTGATCTTGTGGATATCGAATGGCTATTGAGAAACGATGCTAATGTTGCCTTGCCCCTTAAGGGAACAGGCGATTTTCGTAGCAATGAATGCATTGAGATGTTGGTACAAGCTGATATCGTCGTCACTAATCCGCCGTTTTCTTTGTTCCGCGAGTATATCGCTCAACTCGTGGAATATAACAAAAAATTTTTGATTCTTGGCGATCAAAATGCCATAACCTATAAAGAAACCTTTAAGCTCATAAAAGATAATAAATTGTGGTTTGGATATGATAACGGCGGCACGAAATGGTTCCAGGTGCCGATGAATTACGATATACCGACAGAATCAAGGAAGAAAATCGTAAACGGAGTGAAATTTTTCAGCATGGGCCGCATCATGTGGTTCACAAATTTAGACACCACTAAACGCCACCAAGAGCTTGATTTGTACAAAAAATATACTCCCGAAGAATATCCTAAATATGACAATTACGATGCCATTGAGGTGTCTAAAGTTTCTGATATTCCGATGGATTACAACGGGGTAATGGGTGTGCCGATAACCTTTCTGGATAAATTTAATCCCGATCAGTTCGAAATTTTAGGCATTGCCAATAGCGCAAGGTGGATTGGCTACGAATGCTTCACTATTATCAATGGGAAACGAATTTACAACAGAATTTTAATAAAAAATATGAAAATTAAGAAATAGTTGACCGATTCTAAAAGAAAAAACGAATAGAGAGTTTTATGGATAATGTAAATTTAATCTTATTAATATGCGCGATTATAACAGCTTTAGCTGTAGTTTTTGGCTGGCTTGAATGGGGTAGAAAAAAGTTGTTACACGCATGGCAATTTATCACAAGACAGAAACCAAAAATACCGAGAGAAACAATAAAAGTAGTTAAAAACGCGAGGGAGAATTGGTGGGAGTTGGGATCAATCAACGGCCAGCCAGCGATGCAGATTAGTGGTCATTTATATGTAACAAATATTTTTAATAACACTGTCCGTATACTTTTAGCCGAAATAATAAGTCCGCGAAAAGCAAAGAAAAATTGTGTTCGCAGTCACGTATTAACGCGACATTTTCGGAATAATATTTATGGCAATTACGAATTAGTGCCGAATATCGCTACTGAGCTATCGGTAGATTTTTGGATTCAGCCGCCGATTATTAAAGGAAATGAAGATTTGAAATTAACTATTATATTGGTCGATCAATTTGACAATAGACATAAAATCAAAGACATAATATTTTACAGCAATGCCAAAAAAAGATTATCAACGGAAAAAAACAAAAAGCAGGATTTGCCAAAAGAGACTATTTATTCAATAAAAAACGAGATTGAAAAAGAAGTTGCTTCTGTTCTTAAAACTGAAATTGAAAGATATAAAGAATGTGGGCGAAAAGTTGGTGGACTAGGTAGTGTAAGGCTTAAAAATTCGGATAATCCGGGCATTGGTAATGAGTGGAGAAAGGTAGATTCTCCGACTAATCATTCAATTGAGAATAATTCGCAAAAAGATTATATTATATCGGAGAATGTTCAGGCGTTAATCAAGTTGTTCAAAAGTTTGAAGAACAAAGAAGATCAGGAAATTTTTATAGAGTCTTTGCTTAATAGGTTGTCTAGAGAAAAGGAATATGCGTCAGTTGGCTATTTGATATTTTTAGTTCTTTTCCGAATTAATAAGCTTGAAATGGCCTTTGACGTTGCCAAGAAACAATTATACAAAGATTCTGCTTATGGTTTTAGTGATGCCCTTAGATTGTTAGATGGGTTGTTAAGATTTGAACATGGAGAATTTTCAAAGGATTTATTAGAAAAGATCGAATTATTTATAAGTGGTTTAGATGAGTATGCATTTAGAATCCCAGAAAGGTTATCAGCTATTCGTGCGTATAGACTTAGTCAATAAAGAGTCAGTATAGATTTTATACAGAAAACAAACCAAGATATTTTCAAGAGTAGAGCTTAATTAGAAATAGAAAAACTAAAAAATAGTATGAAAGGTATTATTTATATAATGACAACAGCTGTTTCTGGTCTAATAAAAATAGGGCAGACTGGAGGCGGTAATTATCAGGAACGGATGCGGAATCTTGAAGCAAACGGTTACTATAACGTCGCCGGATTGAAAAGATTTTTTGCGATTGAGCTTGAGGATTATGCCGAAAAAGAAGTTTTATTACACGATATTTTTAATAAACACCGAGTCGGTGAAAGCGAATTATTCGCACTTGACCAAGAATTGATACGGCAGCTTTTGCTTTCATTTAAAGGGAAGATTATTTATCCAGAAAACATTGACCAAGAGAAAGAATTTGACGAAGTGTCAAAAGTGAGAAAACAGGGTAGGTTATTTAGTTTTTATAAAAAAGGATTAAAAAAAGGCGATGTGATTGTTTTTAAAGATGATGAAGGTATAACGGCAAAAATTGTCGGTGAACGCGAAGTGGAATATGGTGGTCAGATTTGGAAACTATCCCCACTCGCGTATAAGCTATACGAACAACGAGGCGAACTGAACGCGAGCGGAGCTTATGCGGGCGCGGATTACTTCAAATATAAAGGTAAAAAATTGAGAGACTTGCCTGATGTCAATTAAATAAAAAAATATGAAAATTAAACTCCATCAAATTTCAGTACGAGAAGTAACCGCCGGATATAAAGACAGCGCCGAGGAGTGATCTGTACCCCAAAAAGTGGACACAAAAAGTGTCCGCTTTTTGTATTTAGGAAGAGGATGAGATAACATAATTAACGATCAAACATATGAGCAAAAGAATATTCACCAAAGAACAAATTAAGGA
>JBBABZ010000023.1:0-6005 GCA_041657385.1 Minisyncoccota bacterium
CGCTGCCCAGGGGATGAGTGTGCCATAGATCGTCATATGGCGCCCATTGTACTTTCCTTTCATCATTTGTGAATGGGCAGGTGTATCATATCAGGTGAACCTGTACACGGGGTTGACAGAATATGATTTTGTATTTATAATGTTTGAAAATGATCGATGTTCGTAAACAGTCGATTAATTGTAATTTTACAATAACATATGGCTAAAGATAAAATGTTTTTTCCCCTTTATGATGATGGGAAATGGCTTTTTCGGACAATGTTGAGAGTTTTGTCAGTTCTTGATTCTGCTAAAAAAGAAGGGATAATGCTTTCCGAAAAGCAAATATTGGAAGCGGCTTTTCCTGGAATTTCCGGAAATGAAGAGTTGGTAAGGATCGCTAAATTCAATATAAGGAGGCGCCTTAGGCGAAACCTTTTCCAAAAAGTCATCGTAAAAAAGGTTGATAACTTCGAAAGATCTAAGACGGTATATTACGGTCTTAGATAGTAAGAAAAAAACGCCGTTTTCGGCGTTTTTTTATTTGATTTGGCAGGATCGTTTTAAAATTTCATCAAATCCTTTCGGCAAGCTGTTTTGCTTGTTCCAAGAAGATAGCATTTTTTCAGCTTCTTTGGGCCAATTTTTCTTTTCAGGCCGAATATTTTTTTCAAAATAAGCTAATAAGAGAGGCAGATCGCTGTTTGGCAATTCCTGGCGGGCTTTGGCGAGGCTTAAATAAAAAGCGATATTGCTTTCTTCGCGCGTCCCCACGCATTCCAAAGGCTTTGCCGGTTTTTCCCCTATCAGTTCTTTTGCGGTTTCCAAAAGATATTTATTCTCAAAAATGTTTTGGCCGAATATTTTTATCATTTCTTCTTTAGCTATAAAAGGATAAAGGATGATAAACGCGAAAAGGCATTTGGAGCAATTGGCACACCAGGTTCCGGTCGGGGTTTTCGTTCCCGAATAAGTTTTATAAGCTTCGTTGCAACTTAAAAAAATTAGTTGGTATTTTTCGAAACCGGCGAAGATCCTGGCTATTTGGATTTCATAAAGCGGCCGCAAAAAGCTGAAATAATCGCTTTGTCTTATCAGGTATTTTTGAGAGTATTTTCTGAAAGATCTTTCAAAAGAAAAAGTTTTTGACCATTGGTGGTTTATGTTTTTATTTAAATATTTCAAGGTGGCTTCATTTGAACTTCTTTCATTGGAAACGGCAATATGCCGGCAGTCAAAAAGCGCGGCAGACAGCGTTGTTAAAAAAGCCAGGTAGGCGGAAAAAGGAGTATGCCCGTTCAAGTAGCCTTTTTGGTTAAGCTCGACAAGCTTTGGGTCGATCTGCCTTCGCGCGAAAATAGGATTTTTACAACCGGCAGCTTTGATTATGCCTTCAGTATCTCTTGTTGGATTTAAGGCAAAACAAACCAGGTCTTTTCCAGCGCGTTTTAATATCTCCAAGGTTACGGCCGAGTCTTTTCCTCCTCCCATCGGTACCATGATCTTTTCGCTTATTTTTAAGCTGGAAAGAGTTGAACCGGCAGGCTTTGAGGCTGTTATTTTCAGAAATTTAGGCTCATTGAAATTTATTTTATTTTCGTAAAAAAACTGGCCCAGGCCGTTTATTACCAGCCATTGCCACCATTTTTTTTGTTCAGCGGAAAGCGGGCCGGCGTTGATCATGATCTCGGGAGAACAAGCTGCTTTCCAATAGCTGATCATCTCCGCCAGGCCAAGATTGAAAACTAAATTATCCAGGGTTCGCTTCCCTATTTTTTCGATTTGCGCTTGTCTGACATTTTCGATCAAGATCTTCGGCTGGAATTTTATATCGGGCATCAGCCGGAAATCAAAAAAAATTTCAAGACCGCTGCTTGAAATCTTCCAATCGTATTTTTCGTAAATAAATCGAGGGTGCTTTTCCCTTAAAGCTGATAATTTGATCATTATTTGCCGTAGCCGCTCATTAACCTTAAAACAGTTCCTAATATGGCGAAAACTATGCTGATTATCCAAAATCTCATTGTCACTTGGGGAGAAGACCATCCTTTGGCTTGAAAATGGTGATGGATGGGAGTGGAAAGCCAGATTTTTTTATGGCGTATTTTTTTTGAAAGCAATTGTAAAATGATCGAGCCGACCTCGATGACCATTATTCCGGCGATTATGGGAAGAATGGCCACAGAGTCTGTCAAAAAGGCCACTACTGCCATGGTGGAAGTTAATCCAAGGCTTCCCGTCTCTCCCATATAGAATTTCGCCGGCGGGATATTGAACCAAAGAAAAGCAAAAAGCGTTCCGCAGATAATTGCGCAGAAGGTCGCTAGATCGTAACTCCCTCCGGCAAAAGCAATGATCGTAAAAGCGCCGAAGATCGAAGCGAAAATCCCGCCGGAAAGGCCATCAATGCCGTCAATTACTCCGCCAGCCCAGCTGGCGATCATTACCATTACGAAGAGAGGAATATATAATATCCCGATCGAGAGGTCGATGCCTTCCGGAAAGTTGAACAGCAAAGGAATATGGATGGTCGTCCATCCCAATTTATAATAGAACCACCACCCGCCAACCAGGCCTATCAAAGAAACGATGCTTAGCCTTCTCCAAAAACTCAATCCTCCTCCGATGTATTTTCCCTTGCCGTAAACCGTCAAAGTGTCGTCAACTAGCCCTAAAAGAGAGCTGGCTACAAGAGTAAATAATGGCAGCCAAGTTCCCTCGCGCGAAAAGAAATTAAAATTTTTCAACCACCAAGGATCTTTTATAAAGGAAAGAAGGAAAAAAATAATAGTAATAATAAGGGTCGTCCCCCAAATCAAGATTCCTCCTCCTCTTGGGATGCAAACCTCTCTGTCTTTGTTTAATGAATTTATTATTTTTGCTTCTGAACCGTCGATGGACTTTGTCCTGGCATTTTTTTTCCAAAAATTTATTTTGCAAAGAAATTTGATCAAAAAAGGCGCAAAAAACATGGCTATTATCGAAGACAAGGCCGCCAAGATCAAGACTTTTATAACATCGAATGTTAGTAATGTCATTTTACCAAATAAAAGAGTTGTTTAACCAATCGGTCAATCTTTGCATCTCGTAGAAACGGTCATCAGCCCCCAAAACCACATTTATAATTATAAGATCATCATCTGATTGCGGACGGATCAAATTGATCATGCAGCCGTTGGCTTTTTTCGTATATCCGGTTTTTCCCCAAAGGGTTTGAGAGTTATAAAGAAGAGCATTAGTGCTTGCAAGATTATGGTGGAACTGTCCGTTTGGAGAGTTAAAGCTGAATTCTTTGCGGGAAAGGATATCTCCGATCAACGGATGATTTTTTTGGATATAAATTATTAGCTTGGCCAGATCAAGAGCGGAGGAAACATTCAAAATGTTTCGGTTTTCCGCATCCAGACCATTGGGATTCACAAAAAAAGTGTTTTCCAGCCCCAAACTTCCAGCTTTTTGGTTCATCAATTCGATGAATTCTTCTCTGCCCATGTTCTCCGCCAAGGCTTCGGCGGCATCGTTGCTGGATTCTATCAACATAACATAAAGCAAATTTTCTACCGACAGGATCTCATCAGAATCTAAGCGGCCGGCCTCCCCTTCCTGATCGATCGCTTCCTGGCTTATCTTTATTTCCGATTGCAAGGAATAATTTTCCAAGGCCACGACAGCTGTCATCAGCTTGGAAACCGAAGCGATCGGTAATTTTTTGTCGATTTCTTTTTCAAAAAGTATTTTAGGCTGAAGGCCTTGCTTTTCCGGATAAATAAGCAAAGACAGCGCTGATTGGGCGCCTGTTTCTAAAATAAAAGCGGATTCTCTCTTGATAGGCTTTGCGGCTGTTTGGATTGAAATCTGTTTTTCTTCTTTTGTTTGTTTTTGGCTGGCTGGCTGGTCGATTTGAGCCAGCATTGCTTGGCTTGAAAAACGTCCTTGAGCCAAAACAAACAAAAAAGAAAAAGAGCCAGCCAATAAACAAAACAAAAAAATTTTTACTTCACGGTTTGATTTAGCCATAGCCTATTTTCCTTCTTTCTTTTTATCGCCTTGTAAAAGAGATAAATGCTGGTCGATGCGTTCCATATCTCTGGGGAAAACAGAAGCTTCTCTGATGTTTGCCAGTCCTAAAAATTGCTTAACAAGCCTTTCAGCTCCAAAACCGAAACCTCCCTCCGGCGGCATTCCGTATTTAAAAGCTTGGAGATAAAATTCGAAATTTTCTATTTTATTCCCCCATTTTTCAATGTTGGCGGCCAGTTTTTTATAATCATTGATCCTTTGCCCTCCGCTGATCAATTCCAAACCGTTATACAAAAGATCGAAGCTTAAAGTGTATTCCGGATCGTTCGGATCGGCAGAAGTGTAGAATGGCCTTTTTTTAGTTGGATAATGAGTTATGAAGATAAAATCGGAATCGAATTTTTCTTTGGCGTATCTGCAAATTTCTTTTTCGTCTTCCGGTTCCAGATCCGGTTCGCCGGTATTGTCCCTGCCCGTTCTTTCCAAAATGATTTTTTGCGCTTCGCGCATTTTAATCCTTGGAAAAACCGCATTTAGATTGGGCAACTTAGCCTCAAGAAGCTCAATTTCTTTTGAGCGGTTTTTTTGAAGGCTTGAAAAAATACCTTTAGTGACGATTTCAACCGTATCCATCACTTCTTCCCAGGATCTGATAAATCCCATTTCAGCATCAAGGCCCGTGAACTCGCAAATATGCCTTGTGGTTATGCTTGGCTCCGAGCGGTAAACCTGGCTGACCGTAAAAACCCGTTCAAAAACTCCTACCATAATTTGTTTGTAGAGCTGGGGGCTTTGAGCCAAATAAGCATTGTAATTGAAATAATCTATATGGAAAACTTCCGATCCGCCTTCAGAAGGCAAAGGGATTATGCTTGGAGACTGGAACTCTGTAAAATCCATTTCAGCTAAAATTTTTCTGAAAGACGAAATAACCTCTTCTTCTATCTTGAATATCGCTTTTATTTTTTCATTCCTTAAGGTTAGCGGGCGGTAATCCAAAATTGTCGGCAAGGAAGCATTCAAATCTTTGATATCGAACGGCAGAGTTTCGGATTCGGCCAAAACTTTTAAATTTTCAACCAGAATTTCCACCTGGCCGGTAGCCAGTTTTTCGTTGATCATTTTGGCTGGCCTTTGATTGACTTGCCCTTCAACTTCAACAACCCATTCGGAATTTATTTTTTTCGCCAGATCGTTGATGTTTTGATCCTGACCGGGAACAAAAACCAATTGGGCGATTCCGCTCCTGTCTTTTAAATCAAAAAAAACGATCTTTCCGTGAGACCTGACCGTATCCACCCACCCGCAAATTTTTACTTTTTGTCCGATGAATTTCGGCGTTTCGCCGATAAGAGTTCTTTCCATAACTAAAATTATTAATTTAAGTTGAAAACTTGTTGTTTATTGTAGCCTTTTGTCTCTTGCTTGTAAAATTCGGATAAGTTTTTTATGTTCCAAATCAAAGAAAAAATGGCAGCCTTTAAAAGCTGCCATTTTTCGCATGATCACGTTAGTTCGGCGGAATTTCTCTCCATGTGGGCAGAGGCAAAGTTGTTTCAACCGAAACTAAAACACTATTTGAATAAAGGCAGGCATAGCTATCGGAATCCGTCGCCTCAAGCATTACAGCATAGTTGCCAGTTGAATGGAAAATGAATTTTGGCTCGGAAGAAGTTTTAGTTGTTCCGCCAGCGAATTCCCAGGCGCTGTCCGGGCCAGAACTGCCGTTGACCGTCCATAGGTAGCCGGTGCAAGCTTTAGGTTTGTTTAACAAGCCATAACATTGGGTGGCATTAGTAGTAGTTACTGTTTCATCCATAAGAACCGATGCCTGGATGGAAAAAATAGGCTGGGGGTAAGGATGCGCCGGAGTCATGAATGAGGACTGTTTCCAGCCGGAGGAGCTATTCCCAGCGCTGTCCCATACCTTAATTTGCCAATAGTATTGGGTGCCGTAGCTTAATTGGCCCGAACTAGAAGTTTTACCTGTACCAAATATGGTTTTT
>JBBABZ010000024.1:0-4071 GCA_041657385.1 Minisyncoccota bacterium
CTGGCGGCGGCCGTCGCGGGCGGCTTCCCGGGTGCCGACGGTGGAAACCAAAATGATGGAGGCCAGGATGCCGAGGATGGTGATGGTGATGAGGATCTCGACGAGGGTGAAGGCTTTGGAGTTTCCAGGCTTAACTTTCTGCTTGAGGGACGGCAGAGGGAAAGGATTGAAAGGATTGGAGAGGTTCATGTTGGTTTAATTATATGTAGAAAAAAGGGGAAGGGCTAGGCAGGGTTGTCCACAGGTTTAGAATAAAATAATTTTTTTTACTTTATAAACAAAAACGGCGATTTAAATAATCGCCGTTTTCGGAAAATCATTCGTCGTAAGGTTCTGCCTTTCCAAATGTTACTGCCATTCCAAATATTATCAGCATGGAGCTCAATGTGATGAGGATAGTAGTAATATAGGTATTCCAAAGATAATAGTAATTGGATTGCCACCAAGAACCGCTGAAAACTGAAAGCATCCTACCGGCTTGGCTTTGCTGCTCTGTTATTTGCTGCATAGCAATTTGATAAGCAGGCGTATTTTCTTCCAACCCCTTGATACCGTGCAATCTGTCCTGCAAACTGGTTAAAGCTTTGAAATTTTCGTCAAAGCTATTGTCGGGAGTAGGAAAGAAAAGAGTATTATATCTGTTATCCAAATCGCTATTCTCCAAAGCTGAAGAAAATTTGTCGATATACTCGGATTTCTGGGATATGGTTGAGGCTTTCTCAGCCAAAGACCAATTCGAATAAATAATTTTATCGTAAAGATAGAATCCCATCGCCCCTTGGAAGATCAAAAACCCCAAAAAAAGTATTCCGAAGAAAAGCATTAATAGCCCTACAAAAGTTTTCATTTTTGTGATTTTCCGTTTTGCCCCAAAAATAAATTTGAAGCAAAAACGGATGTTTAAAGTTAAGGTTTTGACCTTTTAGAGATCGAACCTTTAACTTCTAATCTTTTTTACTTCAAATCCAATACGGGGTTTCCATATTGAAAAGAACAGAAGTATATTAAAACATTATTGCATTTTTGTCAAACATTTTTGAACACGAAAACTGCCAAATATCCTCTACTACGCTCTTTCATATGAAATATAAAAATCCCTAAAGAACGCATGCTGAAAGATCTTTCCATCTAAAACTCTAACCTTTGGGGCATTGTTGCTCCTCCTTATATTTATTTTTACTAAAAGCGCCATGAATAAGCCAAAAAGCCAGCCTGCCTTCTCGGTGCAACATTGGAATGCCAATATCAGCTCCGCATTCGCATTTAAGTATTTTCATTTCTTTCGCATCTCTAATAGCGTCTTGCAGTGAGGCAAGGATTTCCGGAGCTAAAATGCGGTTAAGATACAACCTTTTTAATCCGCCGCGGCCATCTTTTTGATAAAGCAAAATTCTCTTGCCGCACTTGGCGCAGCCAATGCTCAAAATAACAAAGGTGCTTTCTCTGTCTCTGAAATATTTGTCTCTCTTGATCTCTCGCATAACATTACCCTTTCTTGCGGCTGTTAAAAAATTATACTTTGCCTTCAGCTTTCTATTTAAAATTTTAGACTTTTCTTGCTTCTATTATTTATTTTTAATGATTATATCTTAAAAATATACGATTGCATATGCAATAAAACGCATCTTGCATGGCATGCAAAAATTTTTACCCAACAAAAAACCGCCCCTTTACAGAGGCGGATTTTCATAAGCTTTTAAGCTCTTGATCGTTAGACTTTTTTCACATCCGTAGCGCTGCGGCCTTTTTCACCGTCAACGATTTCGAAAGTGACAGAGTCTCCGACTTTCAAGTCTTCGAATGTTACTCCTTGCAAATTTTTGAAATGAAAGAAAATATCTTTCGCTTCGCCTTCGCAAGCAATAAAACCGAATCCTCTATCTGTCATGGTTTTGATTGTACCTGTCATAGTTTTGATCCTATTTTACTTTTAACTTTTTATTTGTTTAAAAACCCGACCCCGTCTTTTAACCTTATAAGAGAATATATACTCCTTTTCTAGAAAAAATACTAGATGCTATCCGTTTTTCTGGGTTTCCAGCCTTTTGGCCCGAATACGATCGACCTCGATCAGAATCTTTTTTCTCAATCTCACGATCTTGGGCGTTATTTCCAGATACTCGTCCTCGTTCATTATTTCCATCCCTTTTTCCAATGTAAGATTAACTCGAGGCATAAGAATGATCGCTTCATCCGCGCCCTTGGACCTCACGTGGGTAAGCACTTTTCCTTTGGTCGGATTTACCAGCAGATCGTTTCCCCTGGCAACATTTCCAATTACCATGCCTTCGTAAATTTCTTCGCTGGGGCCGATATATAAAGTACCTCTATCCTGAAGCCCTCCCAAAGCGTAAGTCAAAGCTTTGCCTGTAGCCATTGAAACCATTGAGCCGACAGAATGATGTTCTATTTCGCCGATATGCGGACGGAATCCGATAAATTGGCTGCAAATTATTCCTTCGCCGCGCGTATCAACTATAAATTCTCCGCGATAGCCTAAAAATCCGCGGGTTGGTATTTCAAAAATAAGCTTGGTGTGGTTTTCTTCTGTTTTGATATCCATGGCCAGGCCTTTTCTTCTCGCCATTTTTTCGATCACTCCTCCCATCATTTCGGTCGGAACATCCACAGTCACTTCTTCAAAAGGCTCAAGCCTTTTCCCGTCTTTTTCTTTAAAAACAACTTGCGGCTGGGAGATCTGCAGTTCGTAGCCTTCGCGCCTCATATTTTCCAACAAGATCGCCAAATGCAATTCACCGCGACCGAAAACTTTAAAGTCTTCATTGGAAGAAAAGTCTATTCTTAATCCCACATTTATTTCCAGCTCTTTTGCCAATCTGTCTTTTATCTGCCGCGAAGTGAAAAATTTTCCGTCCCTGCCCGAAAGCGGCGAACCGTTCACAAAAATATTCAAGGAAATGGTCGGCTCGTCAACGGTGATAGCAGTCAAGGTTTCCTCTGCCGGATCAACGCAAACCGTCTGGCCGATATCAATATCCGTTAATCCGGCAAGCATTACAATATCTCCAGCTTGCGCTTCGCTTACTTCTTGTCTTTCCAATCCGCGAAAGCTGAAAATCTTAATCACTTTTCCAGGTCTGGCATCCGGCGATGGCTGTGTTTTTACAAACACATTAGTTTCGGGTTTAATGGTTCCCTGGTAAATTCTGCCGATAGCCAGTCTTCCCAAAAAATCATCATAACCCAAATTGAACGGCTGGAATTTAAACGGTTTTTTATTCAGCTCTTCCGAAGAAGCAACCGGCACTTTTTTTAAAATAGTTTCAAGCAATGGAACAAGGTCGCTTGACTCATCGGTTAAATTCAATTTGGCGATGCCATTTTTAGCAATAGTATAAACAACGGCAAAATCGATCTGCTCATCGCTGGCTCCCAGATCCATAAATAAAGAAAATATCTCGTCCTGCACCCAATCCGGCCTGGCCGCCGGCTTGTCTATTTTATTGATGACCACGATCGGCTTCAAACCGAGCTGTAAGGCTTTTTTCAACACAAACCTGGTTTGCGGCATCGGCCCGTCTTGGGCGTCTACCAGCAAAAGAACGGAATCGATAGATCGCAAAACGCGTTCCACTTCCGAACTGAAATCAGCGTGTCCGGGAGTGTCCACTAAATTTATTTTCGTGTCTTTATAAAATATCGAAGCGTTTTTGGAATAAATAGTAATACCGCGTTCTCTTTCCAGATCGTTCATATCCATGCTTACGCCGTCTCCTCCTACGCCGGCTTGGCGCAACAAAGAATCGGTCAAGCTGGTCTTGCCGTGGTCCACATGAGCGATAATGGCGATATTCCGAATTTCCATAAAAATTTGAAGATAAGAGATAAAAAAGAAAAAACGCCAATGGCGTAATTTTTATTCTTCATAACAAAATTAGCACTTTAAATATCCCATTTTTAGCCATCATTGTCAATGTTTCTCACGTGCATTCTAATCTGAATTGCACCACCCATAAAAAAACATACTCGCGTAAGGTAGAATAGTTGATAAGCTATTAACAACTAAAAACCAAGCGAGTATGCATCTTCAGTTTACCAAAGAGAATCGTT
>JBBABZ010000025.1:0-3787 GCA_041657385.1 Minisyncoccota bacterium
ACAATAATGAACGCGCGCAGTGGGGCAAAAACAAAATGACCCCTGTTGAATACAGGGATCATTTGCTCGCCCTAACCGTTTAGAGCGGTTTTTAAACCGTGTCCACTAAACGGGGTACAGATCATTTCGCGGTTTTTGTTTTTGGTACTTTAACTACTTTTCTATTACGATCTTTCTTTTTTTATCCCTTTCTATCTTAGGCATTCTGATGGTCAGGATGCCTTCTTCCATAGACGCTTTGGTATGGGTCGGGTCTATTTCCCTGGGAAGGATGACCTCGCGAGAGAAAGAGCCAAAATAGCATTCCTCCACAAAATAATTTTTTTTGGTTTCTTTGGCCGGATTTTTCCGTTCTCCCTTAACGATCAAAAGATCTTTTTCCATGGAAATGTCCAAAGAATCGGCTTCCACTCCGGCAATAGCGGTTTGCAGGACCAAGTCTTCTTCTGTCTCATAAATATCTACCGCCAGCTGTCCTTCGGTAGCTTTCCAATCTCTTTTTGATTCTGCTTTTTCATTTTTTTCTTCGGAATCTTTTATTTTTTCAAGGAAGGCCATATTTTTTCTATAACTCACACAGCTTGGGGGAGAGGGGGTTCCCTTCGGCCATTTTTGTTATTAGTTTATTTTACAAACGCTTTTTAATTTTTTGATTTTTCGGAAGAAAACAAAAAGAAAGATCGCCACTCCCACCAATAGCAAGAACAAAGATTCAAGTTGGGAATGCTCTCTGGAGTTCATTATAAAAAAATTATAGAATCCGTGCAACAAGGTCGCAGCTCCCAGCCCGCAAAAAAAATAAAAATTTCTTTTTTTCAATCTGTGAAAAGAAAAAGCGATGAAGCAGCCGAATAGGGCCGAAGCGAGAGCGTGCAAAAAGGTAGCTCCTAAAAATCTTGCTGTCATTAAAAGATAAGGGTCGATAGAGGCTTCATAAAGAGTATTGTTCATGATCAGAATATTTTCCGCGGCAGCGAATCCAAGCGCCGAGACTATCATATAAACGGGAATATCCATCGGTTCATCAAAATCCTGATGGCCAAAAACGGCCAGCCTTACGACAAAATATTTAAAAATTTCTTCAACCAGAGCCACTGCTATGAAAATTTTAAATAAAGCCGTCAGCGATGCAATAAAAAATCCGGGATTTTCCGGATTAAAAAAATTTGCCGCTAAACCAAGCAATCCTTCTTCTGCCGCGACTACCGGCACGGCCGAAACGATTCCCAGCAGAAAAATAGTTAAAATTCTTGTTTTCGGTTCTGGATTTTTATCCTGCCTTAAAAAAAAGAGCAGCCAGATGTAGCTTGGCAGAATAGCAAGCACAGTATAAAACAAAATATCGTAGGTCATCTTATCCTTAGATTAGCATCCGCTTCTAAATTTTTCCAGCTGGTTATTTTGTCTAAATTAAATAAAGCGGCAATACAGACCATCGCGGCATTGTCGGTGGATAAATTTTTCGCGGGGGATAAAAACAGCGCCTGGGGATAGAGCTTCGGGGTTTCTTCCAAAAAGCGTTTTTTTAGATCTTCGTTAGCGGTTACGCCTCCGCCCATGATTATGGATCTTGCTTGAAAAAGTTTGGCGGCCTTCAAGGTTTTATAGGTCAGAGTATCGATTATCGATTTTTGGATTTCGTAAGCCATGGCCCGGATATATTCTTTGGATCTTTGGGTTTTTATTTCCCGTTTTTTGAATTCATAAAGCACGGCGGTTTTTAAACCGGAAAAGCTGAAATCGTAATTTTTTGAGAAGATCATAGGCCGCGGCAGCTTGACCGTTATTTTGCTTTTTTCCGGTTTGAAATTTTTGGCTATTTCATAAATTATCGGGCCGCCGGGGTAGCTTAACCCTAGGATCCGAGCGGTTTTATCCAAGCATTCGCCAGCCGCGTCGTCCCGGCTTTCTCCCAGCGTTCTGTAATTTCCAATCCCTTCCATTAGCACCAGTTGCGTGTGTCCGCCCGAAGCGATCAAGCAAATAGCAGGGAAAAGATCGTCTATCTTTTCTGGTAAGATTTTTCGGTCGATTATAAAATTCGCCAGAATATGGCCTTCAATATGATTTATAGGAATGATCGGCAAGTCCCACCAAAGAGACAGCGCCCTGGAAAAATTTATTCCTTGCCAAAGCGAAGGTTCCAGGCCCGGGCCTATTGTTACGGCCAAAGCATCAATTTTCGGTTTTTTTGTTTTTTTAAGGAAAGACAAAACTGTTTTTAGAAAGCCGTCATCTTTGGTAAAAATATCCTTGAGCTCTTTTTCTTTTTGTTTTATTTCCTCCGGACGTTCCTTTCCTTTTTCGTTTTTTATTTTACCGGCCTTGATCGCTTTTGCGATAACCGGGGCCAGATTTTTTTGATGCTCTCTCTTGGCCAGGCTAGGGAAGACCCCGCCGTATTTTCTATGGACTTTTACTTGGGAAGAAACTATATTGCTTAAAATTTTGAAGCCATCTTCGTTAAAATCGAAAGAAGGGGACCCCCCGCCGTTTTTTTTGCTTAATTCAACCTCAATTATCGCTGCGCAAGTATCATCGCAGGAAGTTTCAATTCCTAAAATTATCATAGCTCTAAGATTAACACAAAATTTCCATTATTTTAAGGCCTTGTTCGTTAAAAATGCTTGGCCCCGTTAGAAATTTGAAACTGGGCCTTGTATCACAAAAGAGCCAAGCCGTAAGGCGGATTCGCTTATCGACTTTTCAGCAGTGAAAAAACTTTGCCGAATTTCTAACGGGGTGTCCAGGTTCAGATACATGTGATACACCTGCCTGATTAATTTTGCAGCACAATTACTTTGTTTGTCGGCAGTCCGTTGAGCTGTATTTTCCAGTAATACTCGCTGGGAGTCAGCTGGCCTAATGCCTCGTGCGGCCGGATGTTGTTCCAGATATTTTCCCACTCTCTGATCTTCATCTGCATTGCCTCCAATACGGAGCTTATACCCCCTTGCTGGTAAAACTCCCGTTCATCCGCGCCATGCGAAATTTCAACATAGGTATTTTGTTTGGGACTTCTCGGGCAGATAAAGTAATGTGCCAAGCATATTCCCCGGCAATATTCGTCAAAGTGTTTCAGAAACGGAGCGCCGTTATCCGTCTGCACCGCTTTTATCGGAAAGGGGAAATGCCGCAGGCACTCTTGCAAAAACAATTTTCCATTACAAGAAGATTCTGAACGATAAACCCGCAGTATTCTCTGCTTGGTTAAAACATCAATGGCAGTAAACTGATAAAATTTCCTGCCGCCGGTTAGCATAATATGCTTGGTGTCAATTTGAACCATATCTCCGGCATTGGCGATCCTTAATCCTTTAGGGAAGCGGGCTCGCGGATGCAGCGCCGCCTTCCTTCTCTTCCCGGAAATTTTCTTATCAATCAAGCATTTTCGTTTCAATATCCGTCCAACCGTACTCTCCGAAATCTGGATGTTTTCCCTCAGCAGCAGCGCTTTAATTTTGCGTTTTGACCAGGCCGGATACTGTTTGCGGAGCTGGACGATCCGCAAGGTTGTCTGCCAATCAGTTGTCGGCTTACGATAATGCTTTGGCTTGCGGGATTTATCATTCAGCCCGGCAATGCCGCAGCGCTTGAATTTCTTCAGCCATCGGTAAAGCGTCATTCTGCCGATACCCCAATGCCGGGCAGTCAGCGATTGATCATTTCCGTGCGCTTTATACCAATCAATTACCTTGATTTTCCATTTAGCCCGTTCGGTTAAGGAATCGGTTATGGAAGAGGAGCGGGCGATGCCCGCTGCCCAGGGGATGAGTGTGCCATAGAT